>NZ_JBVJMF010000005.1:0-48801 GCF_055584345.1 Streptomyces sp. NPDC104106 | reverse complement strand
GTCGGCCTGGGTGGCGGCCTCGGAGCGGATGCGGTTGGCGTCCGAGCGGGCGTCCGCCCGGGTCCGGGACGCGGCCTGGTCGGCCTCGGCCAGCGCGTCCGAGGCCTCCGTGCGCACCCGCTGCGCGTACTCGCCGGCGTCCGTGCGCAGCCGCTCGGCCTCCGCGATCGCCTCCGCGACCGTACGCTCCGCCAGCGCCTTGGCGGCCTCGGTCTCCTCGCCCACCTCGCGCCGGATCCGCGAGGCGTCCTCGCTCGCCCGCTCCCGCTCGGCGTAGGCGTCGGCGCGGACCCGGTCCGCCTCCTCCTCGGCCTCCCGCCGCGTACGCTCCGCCACGTGCTCGGCGGCCGAGCGCAGCCCGGCGATCTCCTCCTGCGCCTGCTCGTGCAGCCCCGCGACCGAGTCCCGGACCTGCTGGGCGTGCTGCTCGGCGGCGGAGACCATCTCGGTGGCGCGCCGGTCCGCCTCCGTCACCAGGCGGGTCGCCTCGGCCTGCGCCTCCTCGACCCGCCTGCGGGCGGAGGCCAGCAGCTCCTCGCTCTGCTCGCGGGCGCGCAGCCGCTCCTGGTCGGCCTCCTCGCGGGCCGAACCGAGGGTCTCCTCGGCCTCGCGGCGGCGCCGGGCGGCCTCCTCCTGCGCGGCGGCCAGCGTCTCGGACGCCTCGGCGGCGAGCCGCTCGGCCGCGGCCTGCGCCTCCGCGCGCACCCGGTCGGCGGTCTCCTGCGCCTCGGTCCGCAGCCGTTCCGCCTCGGCGGCCGCCTCGGAGCGCAGCCGTACGGCGACGGCCTCGCCCTCGGCGCGGGAGGCGGACGCGTCGGACGCGGCCTCGGTCCGCAGCCGCTCGGCCTCGGCCTCGGCCTGCTGCTGGAGCGTACGGATCCGCTCGGCCGCCTCGGCGCGCAGCCGCTCGGACTCCTCGGTGGCCTCCCGGCGGATCCGGGACGCCTCCTCGCGGGCCTCGCCGAGGGCCCGCTCGGCGGACTCCAGGCGCTCCTGCGCCTCCGACTGCAGCCGGGTCAGCTCCTCGGCGGCCTCGGCGCGGCGGGCCTCGACGGCGCGCTCGGTCTCCTCGCGCAGCTCGCGCGCGGCGGTCTCGGCGTCCGCGCGCACCGCCTCGGCCTGCTCGTCGGCCTCGGCACGCAGCCGCTCGGCCTCCTTGCGGGTGCGCTCCAGGGTCTCCTCGGCCTGCCGGCGCAGGGAGGTGGCCCGCTCGATGGCCTCGGTGCGGACCTTCTCGCTGTCGGTGGTCGCGCTCTTGCGCAGCTCGTCGGCGTCCGCCTTGGCCTTGGCCAGCAGCTCCTCGGCGGACTTGGCGCCCTCCTCGATCTGCGCGACCGCCTCCCGGCGGGCCTCGGCGCGGATCGACTCACCCTCCGCGACCGCGTCGGCGCGCAGCTGCTCGGCCTCGCCGCGCAGCCGGCGGGCCTCCTCCTGCAGCTCGACCGTCTTGGCGCGGTACTCCTTGGTGTCGTCCTTCGCCGCGCCCTTGAGCTGCTCGGCGATGTCGTGCGCCTCGGCGCGCAGCCGGTCCGCCTCGGCCTCGGCCTCGGTGCGGATCCGCTCGGCCTCCTCGGCGGCGGCCCTGGTGGTCCGCTTGGCCTCCTCGGACGCCTTGGTGAGGACGTCCTCCGCGGTCCTGGCCGCCTTGGACAGCTGGGACGCCGTCTCCTCGGCGGTGATCGTGCGGGCCTTCTCGGCGGCCTCGGCGACGATCTTCTCGGCCTCGGCGCGGGCGTCCGCGACCAGCTGCTCGGCCTCGGAGCGGGTGTTCTCGGCCTCCTTGGTGGCCTCTTCGACCAGCCGGGCGACCTGCTCCTTCGCCGTCCGCGTACGCGCCTCGCCCGCGGCCTCGGCGCTCGACAGGGCCTTGGCCGCGGCCTGCTCGGCCTCGCTGACCAGCTTCTCGGCCTCGGTCTGCGCCTTGCGCAGCGCCTCCTCGGCCGCGGCCATCCGCTCCTCGGCGGCCCGGCTCAGCTCGGCGGCCTGCCGGCGGGCGGCGTCCGACTCGCCGGCCGCGTCGGTGCGCAGCTGCTCGGCGTGGTCGGTGGCCTCCTGGGCCTGCGTGGAGGCGGCGTTCAGCAGCCGCTCGGCGTCCGCACGGGCGCGGCGCAGGAGCTGCTCGGCCTCCGCCCGGGCCGTCTCGGCGTCGCTCTGCAGCCGCTCGCGGGCCTCCCGGGTCAGCCGCTCGGCCTCCGCGCGGGCGGCGGCCAGCGCCTGCTCGGCCTCCGTACGCGACTCGTCCAGCAGCCGGCGGGCCTGCTGCTCGGTGCGGGCGCGCAGCTGCTCCGCCCAGGCCACGTTCTCGTTGACGTGCGACTCGACCGTGGCACGGCGCTCGGCCAGCTCCTGGTCGAGCTGCTGGCGCCGGGTCACCGCCTCCTGGTGCAGCTCCGCCTGGAGCCGGGCGGCCTGCTCGGCGTGCTCCTGGAGGATGCGCTGGGTCTGCGCGCGGGCCTGGCTCAGCTCCCGCTCCGCGTCCTGACGCAGCTGGTCGGCCTGCATCTGGGCGTTGCGCAGCAACTGCTCGGCCTGATAGCCGATGTCACCGCCGTCGAAGGCGGGCCGGGTCATGAGGGTGCGGCGCGCCTCGTGCAGCTTGGCGCGCAGCACCTCGACCTGGTAGCCGAGGTCCTCGGCGTGCTGGATCGCCTTCTCGCGCTCGGTCCTCAGCCGCTTCATCTCGGCCTCGAACCGAGAGAGGTGGTCGACGTCAGCCGCCGGCTCTCGCTCCTGGCTCTCGTAGCCCCGCACTGCGCGGTCCCATCCGTCCCCTGGTCAGCTTCTGCAACGAGCTCCGTCCAACCGCCGAACGGGGCCCCCGGGCAATGGTGTCAGATCAACGGCGGAGCACGGGCTGCTGCCCCGACGCTCGTCCCCCGAAAACCCGGACCCCGGCATGCGGCCGTCCTCCGCGTTCGGCGGACGACCGCCCCCAACCCTACCGGCCCTTATGTACGGCAGTCAGTGCTCAGGGTTCTCAACAGGGGCCGAAGTGACCAGTTCTGTCAGGACGCCGTGGCAATCCTTGGGGTGCAGGAAGGTGATCCGCGACCCCATGGAGCCGATCCGCGGCTCCTGGTAGAGCACCCGCACGCCCTTGCCGCGGATCTCCTCGGCGTCGCCGTCGACGTCCGCGGTGCCGAAGGCGATGTGGTGGACGCCCTCCCCGTTCTTCGCCAGCCACTTGCCGACCGCCGAGTCCTCGCGGGTCGGTTCCAGCAGCTGGAGGTAGGAGGCGCCGCCGTCCGACGTCTCGTTGATCTTGAGCATGGCCTCGCGCACGCCCTGCTCCTCGTTGACCTCGGTGTGGAACACCTCGAAGCCGTATGTCGCCCGGTAGAACTCGACGGTGGCGTCGAGGTCGTGGCAGGCGATCCCGATGTGGTCGATTCGCGTCAGCATGGATTCAGTGCAGCGCCCGGCGCATGGTTACGCAACGTGCGCGCGATCACACTGACAGGCCGATGACGGCACGGAGTGCCACTCAGTACATTCGAAGTAAACCCTCGTTCACTCCTCGGCCGCGCAGGCCGGTAAGGGGATCGCAGCTCATGCCTTCTGGAACGACCAGCTCTGTGATCGTCGCGGGCGCGCGCACGCCCATGGGACGACTGCTGGGCTCCCTCAAGTCCTTCTCCGCGGCCGACCTCGGCGGCTTCGCGATCAAGGCCGCCCTCGACCGTGCGGGCATCGGCGGCGACCAGGTCCAGTACGTGATCATGGGCCAGGTGCTCCAGGCCGGCGCCGGGCAGATCCCGGCGCGCCAGGCGGCGGTCAAGGCCGGCATCCCGATGAACGTCCCGGCGCTCACCGTCAACAAGGTGTGCCTGTCCGGTCTCGACGCCATCGCGCTCGCCGACCAGCTCATCCGCGCCGGCGAGTTCGACATCGTGGTGGCCGGCGGCCAGGAGTCCATGACCAACGCCCCCCACCTGCTGCCGAAGTCCCGCGACGGCTTCAAGTACGGCGCGGTCGAGATGCTCGACGCGATGGCCTACGACGGCCTGACCGACCCGTGGGACAACGTCCCGATGGGCGAGTCCACCGAGAGGCACAACACCCGCCTCGGCATCGGGCGCGCCGCGCAGGACGAGGTCGCCGCCCTGTCCCACCAGCGGGCCGCCGCCGCGCAGAAGAACGGCGTCTTCGAGGCCGAGATCACCCCGGTCGAGATCCCGCAGCGCAAGGGCGACCCGGTCCTGTTCAGCAAGGACGAGGGCATCCGCGCCGACACCACTGTGGAGTCCCTGGGCAAGCTGCGCCCGGCCTTCACGAAGGACGGCACGATCACGGCCGGCACCTCCTCGCAGATCTCGGACGGCGCGGCGGCCGTGGTCGTGATGAGCAAGGCCAAGGCCGAGGAACTGGGCCTGGAGTGGCTCGCCGAGATCGGCGCGCACGGCAACGTGGCCGGCCCGGACAACAGCCTGCAGTCGCAGCCGTCGAACGCCATCCTGCACGCCCTGAAGAAGGACGGCCTTCAGGTCGCCGACCTCGATCTGATCGAGATCAACGAGGCCTTCGCCGCCGTCGCCGTGCAGTCAATGAAGGACCTCGGCGTGTCCACGGAAAAGGTGAACGTCAACGGCGGCGCCATCGCCCTGGGCCACCCGATCGGCATGTCCGGCGCCCGGCTCGTGCTCCACCTGGCCCTGGAACTCAAGCGGCGCGGCGGCGGCGTCGGCGCGGCCGCGCTGTGCGGTGGCGGCGGCCAGGGTGACGCGCTGATCGTGCGGGTACCGAAGGCCTGAGCCCCCCCTTTTTCGCCGCTGACGTTACGTCGCTGAAGTGAACGGAGCTGTGTGATGCAGGACGTCTCCTCTCTGGTGGCCCAGGCCAGGGAAGGCCGGCCGCGTGCCGTGGCCCGCCTGATCTCCCTGGTGGAGGGGGCGTCCCCGCAGCTCAGGGAGGTCATGGCGGCCCTGGCCCCGCTGACCGGCAACGCCTATGTGGTGGGCCTGACCGGCTCACCGGGCGTCGGCAAGTCGACCTCCACCTCCGCCCTGGTCGCGGCGTACCGCAAGCAGGGCAGGCGGGTCGGCGTCCTGGCCGTCGACCCGTCCTCGCCGTTCTCCGGCGGCGCCCTGCTCGGCGACCGTGTCCGCATGTCGGACCACGCCTCCGACCCCGGGGTCTACATCCGCTCGATGGCCACACGCGGCCACCTCGGCGGTCTGGCCTGGGCGGCCCCCCAGGCCATCCGCGTCCTCGACGCGGCGGGATGCGACGTGATCCTGGTCGAGACGGTCGGCGTCGGCCAGTCGGAGGTCGAGATCGCCTCCCAGGCGGACACCAGCGTGGTGCTGCTGGCCCCGGGCATGGGCGACGGCATCCAGGCGGCGAAGGCGGGCATCCTGGAGATCGGCGACGTCTACGTCGTCAACAAGGCCGACCGTGACGGCGCGGACGCCACGGCCCGTGAGCTGAACCACATGCTGGGCCTCGGCGAGGCCCGCGCCCCCGGCGACTGGCGTCCGCCCATCGTGAAGACGGTCGCGGCTCGCGCGCAGGGCGTGGACGAGGTCGTGGAGGCCCTGGAGAAGCACCGGGCGTGGATGGAGGAGCGCGGCGTCCTCGCCGAGCGCCGGCGGGCCCGCGCCGCCCGCGAGGTGGAGACCATCGCGGTCACGGCTCTGCGCGAACGCATCGGCGACCTGCACGGCGACCGCCGCCTCAGCGCCCTCGCGGAGCGCATCGTCGCGGGCGAGCTGGATCCGTACCGCGCGGCGGACGAACTGGTCACGGGTCTGACACAGGGCTGACCGATCGCCAACCCCCCGTCCCCGCTGCTAACTTGGGGGACATGTTCCTCTCCTTGGCGTAGAGCGCGCACCCGGACCGCGAGGCCGTGTCGACCGACCGGCCCCGCGTCCTTCGGTGTCCCTCTTCCGCCTCGCCCCGAGGAACCTCCGCATGCCCACGCACGCCCCCGCGCGGCCCACGTACGCTGCCGTCCTGCGCCTGCCCCATGCCCGGCGCGCCTTCGCCTCCGCCCTGGTGGCCCGTCTGTCCTACGGCACGGTCTCCCTGGCCGTGCTGCTGTCCGTCACCCGCTCCACCGGCTCCTACGCCGTCTGCGGTGCCGTGATGTCCCTCTTCGGGGCCACCACGGTCTTCCTGATGCCCGTGCGGGCCGCCCTGATCGACCGCCACGGCCCCCGCCGGGCCCTGCCGCCGATGGCGGTCCTGTACGGCGCCGCGCTGTGCGCCCTGGCCGCGCTCACCTGGCGCCCCGGCGCGCCGGCGGCGCTCGTCGCCGTGGCCGCCGCGCTCGCGGGCGCCTGTGCGCCGCCGCTCGGTCCGACGATGCGCGCGGTGTGGGCCGAACTGGCCCCGCACCCGGACATGCTGGCCCGCGCCTACAGCCTGGACGGGGTCGCCGAGGAGCTGCTGTACGTCTCCGGCCCGGTGCTGGTCGGCGGGCTGGCCGGGGTGGCCCCGCCGGCCGGCGGCATCCTGCTGAGCGCGCTGCTGAACGTGGGCGGCACCTGTGTCTTCGTCACGTCCCCGGGGCTGCCGGGCCCCCGCCCCGCCGTACCCCGGCAGAGGTCCGGCGCCCTCTTCGGGCTGCTGGCCCCGGTCGCCGTGGCCGCCGGTACCGGGCTCGCCCTGAGCGGCGTGGAACTGCTGGTGATGGCCTTCGCCACCCAGCGCTCCTACGACACCGCCCTGGTCCCGTGGGTGCTGGGCGCCCTGTCGGCGGGCAGCGCGGTGGGCGGGCTGGTGGCCGGGGCGGTGCGGTGGCGCGTCCCGGCACGGGTACGGCTGTGCGGCTTCGCCGTGGGCCTGGGGCTGACGGTGGTCGCGGCGGGCCTGGCACCGGACCTGTGGACCCTCACCGCCGCCATGGCGCTCGCCGGGGCGTTCATCGCCCCGGCCCTGACGACGGCGTACCTCCTGGCCGACGAGTCGGCGCCCGAGGGCGGCCGTACGCAGGCCGGTGCCTGGGTCAACACGGCGGTGAACGCGGGGAGTTCGGGAGGTGCGCTGGTGGCGGGCCTGCTGATCGGCCGTCTCCCGCTGGGAGTGTGCTTCGCCCTGGCGGGCGCCGCGGCGCTGGTCAGCGCCGCGGCGACCCTCGGCGGCAGGCTCAGGGACGCCCCCGCTGCCCTCTGAGGTGCTCGGCGATCGGCTTGAGGGCCTTGTCCAGCTCCGTCAGTGCCTCCGGCGACAGCAGATCGATGAAGTGCCGTCGCACGGAGGCGACATGATGTGGCGCCACCTTCTTCATCGTCTCCATGCCGTGCTCGGTCAGCACCGCGTACAGCCCGCGGCGGTCGGACTCGCAGTTCTCCCGGCGGACCAGGTTCGCGTTCTCCATGCGTGTGATCTGGTGGGAGAGCCGGCTCTTGGACTGGAGCGTCGCCGAGGCGAGGTCGCTCATCCGCATCCGTACGTCGTCCGACTCGGACAGGTTCACGAGAATCTCGTAGTCGTTCATCGTCAGGCCGAACGGCTGCAGATCCTTCTCCAACTGGTACGTCAACAGCCTGTTGACCTCCAGGTGGGTGCGCCAGGCGCACTGCTCCGCATCGGTCAGCCAGCGCGTGGCCGTCTCGGTCTCCATGAATGAAGTCTACCTAAGAAGTTGAATTCCGAACTACTTTGGATGGTGTGACAGTGCGCACGCGTTCGACGTCACACTCCGCAGACTACCGCTCACAGCCCGAAGCGACGCTGGAGGTCACCCAGCTGTCCGGGAAGGCGCGGTGCCCCGGACGGTTGCGGACCGTGTCCGCCCGGCCCCGGAGTGCCACCCCCGGGTACCCCCGGTTCGGACGGGACAACCCCTGTCGCCGCCTCGTCCATGAGGCTCTCCGAGGACTGCAGCAGCACCGTCCCGGCGCCCACGAACTCGAACTGGTGCTCCTCGCCGGAGACGCCGCCGAAGCCCGTCATCGCACGTAGACCGCCCAGTACGCCCGTCAGGTACCCGTGGTCGTAGTGATGGCACGGGGACGGGCAGTCGGCCCACCCGACGAGCGCCTGCGGGTCGACCCGGATCGGAGGTTCCACGAACACCACCGGACCGTTAGATGCGGCGACAAACTTTCCGGTTCCGATAAGGGTCAGAAAACCCGGCACGATCGATTGCTTCAACGCGAGACTTGGCTGAAAAGCGAGCAGGTTGCCCGCGCGAATGGTCAGGTTCCCGTCGTCCAGGTCGTACGAATTGACGTCGAAGGCCCGGTCGGCGAGCAGCATCCTGCCCGAGCCCTCGGCCACGACCCAGTCGCTCGCGTGCAGTGGCGAATGGAACGAGGTGCGGACAAGTCGGTCGAGTCGCCCGTGCCCGATGCCGTTGAACTCGATCGCCCCGTAGTAGGCGATCATCTTCCCCTTCTGCAGGAACCACTGCCCGCTCTTCAGCTCCACGCAGAACGTGTACGCGTTCACGTTGTCGTCGGCGGGCAGCGTCATCGGGTCGTACACGACCGGGCCGGTGCCCGCGGTTCCGTAGCCGCTCATAGCTTCTCTTCCGACGCCTGGACGAACACCGTGCCACTGCCGCTCAGCTCCAGCTGGAACGCCTCGCCGGAGCCCCGGCCCACCATCTCGCGCCACCCCAGCGCCGCCGACAGCCTGTTGCGGACCTCGCCGTGGTGGGCGACGTAGGCCTGCGGATCGACGTGGACCGGGCGCTGCGGGGTGATCGGGACCTCGAAGACGCCGCCGTGCGCCATCACGGCGACCGAGCCCTGTCCCTGCAGCGTGGTCGTGAACAGGCCCTGCCCGGTCACCTGCCCCCGGACCAGGCCCATGACCCCGCCCTGCGAGCCCATGAACATCGTCCCCTGGCGCAGCGTGCCCTCGAAGGCGAGCAGCCGGTCCGCCTCGACGTACAGGGTGTCGCCGGTGAGGTGGATGACGTGGACGTGATGGCCGCCGTGCCCGAAGAACACGGTGCCGCTGCCCTCGACCGTCATCAGCGGGGTCGCCTCGCCCGTCACCCGGCGCCCGAGCATGGACATCAGCCCGCCCTGGCCGCCCTGGATGTTCGGAGTGAAGGACACGTCCCCGCGGTAGGCGAGCATCGCCCCGCGCTGGCTGAACAGCCGCTGCCCCGGCAGCACGGTCGCCTCGACCATCTTGGAGTTGATCTCCCGGAACGCCATCTCTACAGATCCCCCGCGATCGTGTTCCGCTCGCTCGGCTGCACGTAGACCAGCCCGTCGCCCTCGAACCGGATCTGGAACGCCTCGCCGCCGCCCTCCCCGAGGAAGGTGCGGAACGTCACACCGGACTGGAAGGACTGCCGGACGTTGCCCTGGTGCGCGATGTACGCGCCCGGGTCCACGATCAGCGGGTACTGCGGGCTGACCCGCAGCACCACCGCCGGCCCGTCCGACAGCAGCGCCGCCTGCCCGTGCCCCTCGACCGTCGTCGTGAACAGCCCGTTGCCCTGCGAGGCGCCGCGCAGCCCCGTGAAGGTCGTCCCGGTGCGCAGCGCGGCGTCGGTCGCCAGCAGGTTGCTCGACTCCACGTACAGCTTGTCCCCCGTGAGGTTCACGAGGTTGATCTGCGACGCGCGGTCCGCGAACCAGCACGTCCCCTGCCCCTTCACCTCCATCACCGTCATCTGCTCGCCGGTGAGCCTGCGGGTCACCATCCCCCGCAGACCCTCGCCGCCACCGGTCAGCTTCTTGAAGGACATCTGCCCGTCGTACGCGACCATCGAGCCGTTCTTCGCCTTCACGGCGTCCCCGGTCATGTCGACGGCGAGCACCCTGCTGCCTTGAAGTCGGAACATCGCCACGCAGTGAACGTAGCGGCGGCGCGGGTGGAGGGACCAGGGCCCACAGGTGGACACCGACCCTGAGCGGACCCCTAGGGCCGCCGTTTGCCACAATGGGGCAACGTTTGTGCACGTATTCACAAAGCGTCGACGACTCCCCACCGAAGGTGACCTGTGGACATCAAGACCGCCACCGCCCTCCGCCGCCTCCGCCTGGTCTCGGCCCCAGAAGCCGTGTCCTTCCTGATCCTGCTGGTCTGCTCGGTGCTGAAGCGGACCACGGACTTCAACGCGGTCCCCGTCATGGGCGGGATCCACGGCGTCCTCTTCATCCTCTACGTGATCTTCTGGGCGGACGCCTGGAACCGCACCAAGTGGCCGCTGAAGACCGCCGCCTTCTACTTCGTGCTGTCCGTGCTGCCCACCGGCGGCTTCTTCGCCGAGCGCAAGCTCAAGCGCGCCGCCGAGGACGAGGTCATCGCCGCCCGCGCCCGCAAGGAAGGGGTCGTGGGCGCATGATCGTCGCCTTTTCCGTGACGCCCCTGGGCGTCGGCGAGGACGTGGGGGAGTACGTCGCCGACGCCGTCCGCGTGGTCCGCGAGTCGGGGCTGCCCAACCGCACGGACGCCATGTTCACCTCGATCGAGGGCGAGTGGGACGAGGTCATGGACGTCGTCAGGCGTGCCGTCGCCGCCGTGGAGGAGCGTGCCCCGCGCGTGTCGCTCGTCCTCAAGGCCGACATCCGCCCCGGTGTGACCGACGGTCTGACCTCCAAGGTCGAGACCGTCGAACGCCACCTGGCCGGCTAGCCCGCCCCGTTTTTGAGCGGCCGCCCACAGCGTTGTACGTTCCCCTCCCGATGCTCTGATCGATCATGCGGAGCACGTTCGGACCTGGGGGAACACCATGAGTCTCGGCATAGAGACACACATCCGCGCCGACCTTGACACGCTGTGGGTGCACACCCAGGACCGCGACACGCGGCGGCGCTGGGACCTGCGCCCCACCCGGCCCGTGCTGCTGCTCCCCGCCGTGTCCGGCCCCGCCTGCGCGGCCGACGCCCATGGCGTACGCGTCGTCATCGGCTGCGACCACCCCTGCCGTGGAGCCGTCGGCTCGGTCGCCGACCGGCTCGTGCTGCGGCCGCTGACGGTCTGGGCCACCGCCTGGTCCCTCGACCGGCTGCGGCTCTGGCTGGAGCGCGGCATCACCCCCGAGCGGGCCCTCGCCAACTGGATCGCGGAGCTGCTGGTCCGCGCGCTCGTCGTCACCGTGTGCTCGACCGGGCTCGGGCTGGAGTCGCTGCTGCGGCTGTTCGGGCCGCTCGCGGACACCGTGGCCTACCTGTGTCCGCTGCTGCTGGTCGTCGCCCTGTCCCTCGCCCTGTTCACGGCACCGCTCGCCCGCACCCCGGCGGCCCGTCGTTGCGCGCGTGCCGCCGTCGTCGGGCGCGGGAGTCAGCCGCCGGAGGCGGGCGTGACGCGCAAGGGTGTCTTCTCGTACGGCGTCTGATGGCTGTACGGGCGTGCCCGCGCCGGTACGGCCCGCGCGGTCGGCGTGGCCGCCCGGCCGCACCCCGGCGGCCCGCCGTTCGTCGGGGTGCGGGGTCAGCCGCCCGAGGTCAGCGCGACGCCCAGCGGTGTCCTTTCGTACAGCACCTGGTGGCCGTACCGGCGTGCCGTCAGCAGTCCGGCGTCGCGCAGGGTCGTCAGGTGCGAGGACACCGATGACGGGGCGAGGCCCAGGCGGTGGGCCAGTGCCGTGGTGGCGGCGGGTTCGTCCAGGGCGGTCAGCACGGCGGCCCGGTTGGCGCCCAGGAGCCGTACCAGCGCCGCGGGCGCCCGCCCGGCCGGCTCCGTCCACAGCCCCGCCAGCCCCCGCGCCGGATAGACCAGCGTGGGCTGCCACGGCGGCTCGAAGCCGGTGACGACGTCCGGCCAGGAGAACGCGCTCGGCATCAGCACCAGGCCCTGACCGGCGAGGTCGCGGGCGTACTCGCCGTGCAGTGCCAGCGTGAGCGTGCGGCCGTCCCAGGACAGCCTGCGGTCCAGCTCCGGCAGCAGCCTGCCGAGCCCCACCTCGGCCAGGCGCCGGGAGTGGAAGGCCACGTCCGCCTCCAGCAGCGCCCGCAGCCGGGGCCAGTCCGGCTCGACCAGCACCCGCCACGCCTCCTCGACGGCGTCCGCCAGCTCCGCGATCATCCGGGCCGGATCCGCCAGCCAGGCCCGGCCCCGCGGCGACCGCAGCGCGCCCGGTGTGCAGGCCAGCGACAGGGCGGTGTCCTCGCGTGCCGCCGCCGGGTCCGAGGCCCGCACGGCCGCGATCTCCTCCTCGAAGGCCGCCGCCGGGCCGATCGGCGGCGGCCCCAGCCAGTCCGGGCTGTGGCCCCGGCGCGGCATCAGCAGCCACAGCGGCGCCAGGTCCAGCCCGGCCGCAGCCGCACGGATCCGGCGCAGCCAGGGTGCGTGATAGCCGTGCCGGTCCGGTCGCTTCAGGGTGCGCACGGCCTCCTGCGTCTCCCACATCGGCGAGATCGCGAACCGGCAGCGCAGGAAGTCCGTGTCGCCGAAGTGCAGCCGTGAGGGCACGGGCCACCTCCCGAAAAGGCGCGAAGATTCGGCTGGAGCCGAAAATCTACGGCCTTCCGTCCGCCCTCCGCCACGCTCCCGGCATGTCCGCACCACCGCAGACGGCCCCGGCGCCCGCCGGCTACGGCCGTGTCTTCGCCGTGCCCGAGTTCCGGGCCGTCTTCGCCGCCCACGTGCTGTCCATGCTCGGCGTGATCGTCAGCGAGATCGCCCTGTCCGTCCTCGTCTACGACCTCACCCGCTCACCCCTGCTGAGCGCGCTCACCTTCGCGCTCGGCTTCCTGCCGTACGCCCTCGGCGGCACCCTGCTCGCGCCCCTCGCCGACCGCCTCCCGGCCCGCCGGGTGCTCGTCGCCTGCGACCTGGTGTGCGCGGGCTGCGTGGCCGTGATGACGGTCCCGGGCACCGGGATCGGCGGCCTGCTCGCGCTGCGCTGCTGCCTCGCCGTCGTCTCCCCCGTCTTCACCGGCACCCGCATGGCCACCCTCGCCGACGTCCTCGGCGGCGGCGACCTGTTCGTGCTCGGCCGCTCCCTGCTGCGGATCGTCGCCCAGAGCGCGCTGCTCGTCGGCTACGGCCTCGGCGGGCTGCTCCTGACCGTCCTGACGCCCCGGCACGCCCTGCTGATCACCGTGACCACCTTCCTCGCCTCCGCCACCCTCCTGCGCTGCGGCACCCGGCACCGGCCCGTCCGCACCCGCACCCGCGCCGACGCCCCGGTGGGCCCGCGCAGGCCGGCCGCCGACCGGCGGATCCGGGTCCTGCTGCTCGTCTTCTGGCTGCCCGCCGCGTTCTCCGTCGTCCCCGAGGCGCTGGCCGCGCCGTACGCCGACGCGCTCGGCAGCGGATCCGCGGGGCTCGGGCTGCTGATGTGCGCGCTGCCCGTCGGCACGGTGGCCGGGGAGCTGTTCGCCGGGGCGCGCCTCGCGCCCGCGACCCGCGAACGCCTCGCGCTCCCGCTGCTGTGCCTGACCCTGCTGCCCTACCTGGGCTTCGCGCTGCGCCCCGGGCTCGTCGCGTCCCTGCTGCTCCTGCTGCTCTCGGGGGCCGGGTCGGCGTACACCCTGGGCCTTGACCAGTGGTTCGTGCGGGCCGTGCCCGAGGAACGGCGCGGGCGGGCCATGACCGTGCTCAGCGCGGGCCTGATGACCGTCCAGGGCGCGGGCATGGCGCTGGCCGGGGTGGCGGCGCAGGCGGTGGGGGTGCGGGCCGCCGTGACGGGGGCCGGTGTCCTCGGCGTGCTGTGCTGCTGCGGCCTCGCCCTGGCGGTCCGGGCGACCGAAAGCCGAGACAGGGCTGCCCGGCATATGACCGGCCGGTAGGGTCTGATGACGTGCCGAAGCCTCTCAGTCTTCCCTTCGACCCCATCGCCCGTGCCGACGAGCACTGGAAGCAGCACTGGGGAAACGTGCCCGCCATGGCCGCGATCACCTCGATCATGCGGGCCCAGCAGATCCTGCTCGCCGAGGTGGACGCCGTGGTCAAGCCGTACGGACTGACCTTCGCGCGCTACGAGGCCCTGGTGCTGCTCACCTTCTCCAAGGCCGGCGAGCTGCCGATGTCCAAGATCGGCGAGCGGCTCATGGTGCACCCCACGTCCGTGACGAACACCGTGGACCGGCTGGTGAAGTCCGGTCTGGTGGCCCGCCGGCCCAACCCCAACGACGGCCGCGGCACCCTCGCCGTGATCACCGACAAGGGCCGCGAGGTGGTCGACGCGGCCACCCGCGACCTGATGGCCATGGACTTCGGGCTCGGGGTGTACGACGCGGAGGAGTGCCGGGAGATCTTCGCCATGCTGCGCCCGCTGCGGATCGCCGCGGGCGACTTCGAGGACGACTGACCGACCCCGGCCAAGATCTCCCGGAACGGGTGGTTACGCTCGACTCCATGAAGAAGAGCGTGCTGACCCGCTACCGCGTCATGGCCTACACCACCGGTGTCCTGCTGGTGCTGCTGTGCCTGAGCATGATCGCGAAGTACGGGCTGGACATCAGCGGTGCCGCCGACGTCACGCGCGTCGTCGCCATCACCCACGGCTGGCTGTACGTCGTCTACCTCGTCGTCGCCTTCGACCTGGGCTCCAAGGCCAAGATGCCGGTCGGCCGGCAGCTGTGGGTGCTGCTCGCGGGCACGATCCCCACCGCCGCCTTCTTCGTCGAGCGCAGGATCAGCCGCGAGCTGGAGGCCAAGGTCGCCGACCCGGCCCCGGCCGTCGCCAAGGCGTAGCGCCCCCGGCCCCACCGTCGTACGAGTGCCGTGCGGCGGTCAGCCATCGACATTTACTAGGACGTCCAAGTAAATTCGTGGGTATGGACGCTCACGCCATCGAGGAAGGCCGCCGGCGCTGGCAGGCCCGCTACGACGCCGCGCGCACGCGCGAGGCAGACTTCACTACGCTCTCCGGCGATCCCGTGGAGCCGGTGTACGGACCACGGCCGGGTGACACGTACGACGGATTCGAGCGGATCGGCTGGCCCGGGGAGTACCCCTTCACCCGCGGCCTGCACCCCACCGGCTACCGGGGGCGTACCTGGACGATCCGCCAGTTCGCCGGGTTCGGCAACGCCGAGCAGACCAACGAGCGCTACAAGATGATCCTGGCCGCCGGCGGCGGCGGGCTCTCGGTGGCCTTCGACATGCCGACGCTGATGGGCCGCGACTCCGACGACCCGCGCTCGCTCGGCGAGGTCGGGCACTGCGGGGTCGCCATCGACTCGGCCGCCGACATGGAGGTCCTGTTCAAGGACATCCCCCTCGGGGACGTCACGACCTCCATGACCATCAGCGGGCCCGCCGTCCCCGTCTTCTGTATGTACCTGGTCGCCGCCGAGCGCCAGGGCGTCGACCCGGCGGTCCTCAACGGCACGCTCCAGACCGACATCTTCAAGGAGTACATCGCGCAGAAGGAGTGGCTCTTCCAGCCCGAGCCGCATCTGCGCCTGATCGGCGACCTGATGGAGTACTGCGCGGCCGGCATCCCCGCCTACAAGCCGCTGTCCGTCTCCGGCTACCACATCCGCGAGGCGGGCGCGACGGCCGCCCAGGAGCTGGCGTACACGCTCGCGGACGGCTTCGGGTACGTGGAGCTGGGCCTCAGCCGCGGCCTGGACGTCGACGTGTTCGCGCCCGGCCTGTCCTTCTTCTTCGACGCGCACGTGGACTTCTTCGAGGAGATCGCCAAGTTCCGCGCGGCGCGCAGGATCTGGGCCCGCTGGATGCGGGACGTCTACGGCGCGCGGAGCGACAAGGCGCAGTGGCTGCGCTTCCACACGCAGACCGCGGGGGTCTCGCTGACCGCGCAGCAGCCGTACAACAACGTGGTCCGCACGGCCGTGGAGGCGCTGGCCGCCGTGCTCGGCGGGACCAACTCGCTGCACACCAACGCCCTGGACGAGACCCTCGCCCTGCCGAGCGAGCAGGCGGCCGAGATCGCGCTGCGCACCCAGCAGGTGCTGATGGAGGAGACCGGCGTCGCCAACGTGGCCGACCCGCTGGGCGGTTCGTGGTACGTCGAGCAGCTCACCGACCGGATCGAGGCCGACGCCGAGAAGATCTTCGAGCAGATCCGGGAGCGGGGCCTGCGGGCCCACCCGGACGGCCGGCACCCGATCGGGCCGATCACCTCCGGCATCCTGCGCGGGATCGAGGACGGCTGGTTCACCGGCGAGATCGCCGAGTCCGCCTTCCGCTACCAGCAGGCGCTGGAGAAGGGCGACAAGAGGGTCGTCGGCGTCAACGTCCACACCGGGTCCGTCACCGGGGACCTGGAGATCCTCCGGGTCAGCCACGAGGTGGAGCGGGAGCAGGTGCGGGTGCTCGCCGCCCGGAAGGCGGCGCGGGACGAGTCCGCGGTGCGCTGCGCGCTGGACGCCATGCTGGCGGCCGCCCGCTCCGGGGCGAACATGATCGAGCCGATGCTGGACGCCGTACGGGCCGAGGCGACGCTGGGCGAGATCTGCGGGGTGCTGCGGGACGAGTGGGGGGTGTACACGGAGCCTCCCGGCTTCTGAGCGCCCTCAGGCGGACGAGGTCAGCCCCAGCAGCAGCAGGCGCGTGAAACCGCGCACCCACTCCTCGTCCGCCGCCTTGCCGCTGACCAGGGTGCGGTGGACCACCGCGCCCGCCACCACGTCGAAGATGAGGTCCACGGTGCGGGCGGCCTCCCGCGGATCCGGTTCCGGGGGGAGTTCGCCCCGCTCCTGCGCGCGGGCGCGGCCCTGGAGGACCAGGCGCATCTGGCGCTCCACGATGGAGGCGCGGATGCGTTCGCGCAGGGCGTCGTCGCGGGTGGCCTCGGCGACGGCCGCCATCAGGCCGCTCCTGGCCTCCGGGCGGGCGAGGATCGCCGCGAACTGCAGGACGACGCCCTCGATGTCGGCGGCCAGGCTGCCGCGGTCGGGCAGTTCCAGTTCGTCGAAGAGTTCGGCCACCGCGTCGACCACGAGTTCGTTCTTGCCGGCCCAGCGGCGGTAGAGGGTCGTCTTCGCAACCCCCGCCCGGGTCGCCACGTCTCCCAGGGTGAGCTTGGACCAGCCCAGCTCCACCAGCGCCTCCCTGGTCGCGGCCAGGATCGCGGCGTCCGCGGTGGCGCTGCGCGGGCGCCCGGTACGGCTGGCGGGGGTGCGGCTCTGCATCCCCCGACCATAACGGGCGGGTCCTGTGATGCCGTGAGGGAGATCACCGGGGGGTGGTGTCGCGCGGGGTCCCCATGGCATTACGCTACGACTCGTAGCGAAAGCGCGTGGAGGCAGCCCGTGACGGACGTACGCGGGCGCGTTCCCCGAGGCGTGGGGTGGGGACCCGGCGCCCCGGCGCACGACTTTTTCATTCCGGCGCGGTGACGGGGGAGGATAGACGCATGCAGCCACGGAACATGTCCATGAGCGGAGTCGTCGACCTCGCCGCGGTGAAGGCCGCCCAGGAGGCCAAGGCCAAGGCCGAGCAGGCGCGCGCGGAGGCCGCCCGGCGGGGCGGCCCGGGGGCCGTCGCCCCGGCCGATCTCGTCATCGACGTCGATGAGGCGAACTTCGAGAGCGAGGTCCTGCAGCGCTCCGCCGAGGTGCCGGTCGTCATCGACTTCTGGGCCGAGTGGTGTCAGCCCTGCAAGCAGCTGAGCCCGGTCCTGGAGCGGCTGGCCGTCGAGTACAACGGGCGCATCCTCCTCGCCAAGATCGACGTCGACGCCAACCAGATGCTGATGCAGCAGTTCGGGATCCAGGGCATCCCGGCGGTGTTCGCTGTCGTCGCGGGCCAGGCGCTGCCGCTGTTCCAGGGCGCGGCCGGCGAGCCGCAGATCCGCGAGACGCTGGACCAGCTGGTGCAGGTCGCCGAGCAGCGGTTCGGGATCACCGGCCTGGCCGTCGACCCGGACGCCGAGCCGGGCCAGGCTCCCGCACCGGAGCAGGCGGGGCCGTACGACGCGGCGCTGAACGCCGCCGCCGACGCCCTGGACGCCGGCGACCTGGGCGGGGCCATCCAGGCCTACAAGAACGTGCTGGCCGACGACCCGGGTCACCCGGAGGCCAAACTGGGCCTCGCGCAGGCCGAGTTGCTCCAGCGGGTGCAGGGCTTCGATCCGCAGAAGGTGCGCCAGGAGGCCGCCGGCAAGCCGGCCGACGCCGACGCGCAGATCGCCGCGGCCGACCTGGACCTGGTCGGCGGGCATGTCGAGGACGCCTTCGGGCGGCTGATCGACACCGTGAGCCGCACGGCGGGCGACGAGCGCGACAAGGTGCGGCTGCGGCTGCTGGAGCTGTTCGAGGTCGTGGGCCCCGAGGACCCGCGTGTGGTGGGGGCGCGCCGGGCGCTGGCGCGGGCCCTGTTCTGACCAGTCGCTAAACGCCACGGCTTGTGATGCCGGGGTGAAAGATTTGGCGACGAGACGTCAGGACGGTCGCGCTTTGCCAAATCTTGGTAATCGCTCCGGCTGTTACTCGGAGTAAATCAAAGCCGTTGATCTGTCTGGTTTGGTCCAGAGATCAACGGCTTTGCTCTGCCCGGAGTTGCGACAGTGCGTCGCGCTCCGAGACCGGTCGGTCGTCCTCCGGTTATCCCGCCGTTACTACCCAGTAACGAAGCCCCTTGTGCCCAGGCCGAGAATGCACCACGATCGGCGACGCTCGGTCCATTCCCGTACCCCGACAGCCGGTCGGGTCACGGGAGACTCTGGGTCCCCACCGAGCAGAGCCGACGGCAGTGGCGCCGGCTCTTGGGCAGGGGGGTCTTCGCCGGCCGGTGAAGCCTGTCCAGCAAGGTTGTGCGTGATGCGTGTCAGGCGCGACCAGTGGTTGTCGCTCGGGGGTGATCGCCGGTGATTCGGGCGCGGTTCGCGCCGCCGAGCGCGGGCGCTCCCCTTCCGAGGACGTAGCACTTCTCCCATCCCTGTCCGGCCGAGCCGTCCACCACGGCGCTCCGGGCCAGGAGATGTACGTCCGAGAAGGAGGAAATATGGAGTCCCAGGTGCGTGGCGGGACCAGATGGAAGCGGTTCGCTGTGGTCATGGTGCCCAGCGTCGCCGCGACGGCCGCGATAGGTGTCGCCCTCGCGCAGGGCGCTCTGGCCGCGTCGTTCAGCGTGTCGGGTCAGCAGTTCAAGGTGACGGCCGACTCGCTCGAAGGCAACGGCTTCGTCCAGTACGGCGCCGTCGACTCGGGGTACACCCTCGCGGGTAAGCAGACGGTCCACCCGGTGGCGGTCTCGGGGTTCAACGACGCGACCATCACCAACCTGTGCCAGTCCGTGGTCACCCCGGACGTCCCGGTCTTCGGCAAGGTCAGCCTGATCCTCAAGGCGGGTGGCAGCAAGCCGGTCGAGGCCAGCAAGCTGTACATCGACCTCGACGACCTCAGCGCCGACGCGACGTTCACCAACATCAACATCGGTGTCGCCGCCGCCGACTCGCACAAGGGTCCGGGGATCAAGCAGGGCGACAAGACGAACCCCTACGGGTTCGCCCAGGAGGCGGACCACGCCTCCCTGACCGGCGTGAAGCAGACGGCGTGGGCCACCACCGCCGGAACCTTCAAGCTCAGCGGTCTGCACATGTCGATCTCGACGGATGCCAAGGAGTGCTACTGAGCACTCGGTGACGGGCGGGGGGGCCGATGGCACCCCCGCCCGCCCATCTTCCGCCCACGTTCTTCACACGCGGTGCACCGCACCATCGCACCACCACCACAGCAACGCCGCACCAGGGAGCTGTTTTCCATGAGCGCCGAGACCCCTGCCGCCGCACCCGGCCAGTTCACCCGCCGGAAGCAGCAGTTCCGCGCCTGGCGGGGCACCCGTCCGTTCTGGGCCGGACTGTTCGTCGTCGTCGGCGGCTTTCTCATCCTGTACTTCCCGTACGCGCACCTGCAGCTGGGCCACCTCACGATGACGATGGGGACCCCCGGCGGCTCCAGCTCCCTGATCATCGGTGTGCTGCTCATCGTGCTCGGCATCACCCTCTGGTTCCAGCAGCACGTCCGGGTCTTCGCGGGCGTCGCGTCGATCCTGCTGGCGCTGGTGTCCATCCCGATGTCGAACATCGGCGGCTTCATCGTCGGCTTCCTGTTCTCGCTGATCGGCGGGGCGATGGCCGTGGCCTGGGCGCCGGGCGCCCCGCCGCAGCCGCAGCCGCCGGCACAGGAGGCCCCGGGCGAGGGCGGCGCGCCGCAGGCCGCCGCGCTGCGGGAGCCGTACGGGGACGCGATGGGGGAGCCGAACGACCTGTCAGGAACGAACCCGGCCAACGGGGCGAACGGGAGGCACAGTGCCGGCTGACGAGGTGACCCGCGAGGCCGATGCGGACGAGGCCCGCGCGAGAACCGGACCCCACCACGCGGCCCCCAGAAAGCCGTTGTTCACCAGGTTCCACATGCCGGCCGGCAAGGCGATCGCCTCCGTGGCGATGCCGACCGCGGTGCTGATGGGCATGGGCTTCACGTCCACGCTGGCGATCGCCGACAGCGGCGGCAGCCCGTCCCCGTCGACCACCTCCAAGAGCCTGACGGCCGACGAGTACAAGGACTGCGTCAAGCAGCTGGGCGGCAAGGACGGTTCGGCCACGCCGACGCCGTCCGCCTCGGCGAGCCCGTCCGGCTCGGCCACGCCGTCGCCCTCGCCCTCGGCGAGCGCGGACGCCAAGAGCACCAAGGGCACGCAGGACGGCAAGGGTTCGGACACGTCCTCTTCGTCGGGTTCGGGTTCGGGCTCGGGCTCCGGCGACCAGGCCACCCCGAAGCCGAGCGCGTCCTCCGGCTCCGGCTCCTCCGACTCGGGCTCCTCGGGCCCGGGTGCCACGGCCTCGCCGTCGCCGTCCGCGTCGAAGAGCGGCGGCGGTCTGCTGGGCTCCATCGGCGACACGCTCGGCGGCCTGCTCGGCGGCACCAAGGACTCCGGTGGCTCCTCCGCGAGCCCGACGCCGTCCGCGACCCCGTCGGCGAGCGCGTCCCCGAAGGCCTCGGCCACGCCGGACTCCGCGTCCGCCTCGTCCGGTTCCAAGCTCACCGACACCGTCTCCGCCGCCGGCAAGACGGTCGGGGACACGGTGAAGAACACCACCGGCACGGTGTCCAAGACGGTCGGCGACACGACCAAGGCCGCCAAGGACGCGACCGCGTCGGCGACCCCGAGCCCGTCCGCCGGCTCCAGCGCGCCGGCGGGGGACTGCCCGGCGGCCACGACCGACGCCCGCGGCGTCGACAACCCCGTGCCGGTGGCGGACGACCCGTGGTACCTGAGCGCCAGCTCGCTGCTGCTCAAGGGTGCCGACTACCAGGGCATCGTGGAGGTGAGGACGGCGTCCGGCACCACCAAGAAGGTGCTGAAGTACGTCATCTCCGACGGCACGGACATCGGCGACCTGCACCAGACGGTGAAGGACAAGCTGTCCGGCAAGACCTACCACGTGCAGGCGGCCAAGGGATCGACGTCCACCATCCGGGGTGGCACGACGACGATGTACACCGAGAGCATCTCGGGCAACCTCTTCGGCCTGATCCCGCTGACCTTCACCCCCGACAGCCCGCCCCCGCTGAACATCCCGCTGATCTACTTCACCAACGTGAAGGTCGTCCAGGCGGCCCAGTTCGGCGGCAACCTGCACGTGCCCGGCATGCACGTCTACACGACCGACTGACCGGTCGCACAAGCCAGTTCGGGAGCCGCGAAGGGACTGTGCCCCGCCGAACACCGACTCGGCGGGGCACAGTCCTGTTCCGCGCGCCTCCCACAAGAACGCCACCAACTGTCCGAAGGCCGCGGGCTTCTCCTTCGAGCCGCGCGCCGACGACGACTCCTGGTCACCGCACCGGCAGCCGCCGGATGCGGATCTGACGGCCTCGGACTTCTGCCTGCGGTACTTCAAAGCCGACCTGCGGCTCGTCGTCCACGGCGTGTACTTCGGCGTGCGGCTGCGGGGAGAGCCCGTGGCCGACCTCGCCCTGCTGCCGGACCACGCGGCGCGAGAGCTTCAGGCCCGCGGTGACGGGGGCGAAGGCCGAGGCCGTACGGCTGGTCACCGGCGCCCATCCGGAACCGGGCGGCAACGCGTGGTTGCGGCAGACAGTGGGAGCACCGCCCGCTGAGCAGCCGCTGGGCGCGCGGAGGGCGCCCCCCTGCCGCAGGGGGGGCGCCCTCCACGCGTGGAACCGCGTCGCGGCGCCGGTCAGTTGCCGTCGGTGCCCAGGTGGTGGACGCGCAGCATGTTGGTGGTGCCGGGGACGCCGGGGGGCGAGCCGGCCGTGATGATCACGGTGTCGCCCGCGTCGAAGCGGCCCAGCTTGGCGACCTCCTGGTCCACCAGGTCGACCATCTCGTCGGTGGAGTTGACGAACGGCACGACGTGCGGCTCCACGCCCCAGCTGAGGGTGAGCTGGTTGCGGGTGCCCTCGTCCGTGGTGAAGGCGATGATCGGCTGGACCGCGCGGTAGCGGGACAGCCGGCGCGCGGTGTCACCGGACTGGGTGAAGGCGATCAGGCCCCGGCCGCCGAGGAAGTCGGCGATCTCGCAGGCCGCGCGGGCCACCGAACCGCCCTGCGTGCGCGGCTTCTTGCCGGGGACGAGGGGCTGCAGGCCCTTGGAGAGCAGCTCCTCCTCGGCCGCGCGGACGATCTTCGACATCGTCTTGACCGTCTCGACCGGGTAGGCGCCCACGCTGGACTCGGCGGAGAGCATGACCGCGTCCGCGCCGTCCAGGATCGCGTTGGCCACGTCGGAGGCCTCGGCGCGGGTCGGGCGGGAGTTGGTGATCATCGACTCCATCATCTGGGTCGCCACGATCACCGGCTTGGCGTTGCGCCGGCACAGCTCGATCAGGCGCTTCTGCACCATGGGGACCTTTTCGAGCGGGTACTCGACGGCGAGGTCACCGCGGGCGACCATCACACCGTCGAACGCCATCACGACGTCCTCCATGTTCTGCACCGCCTGCGGCTTCTCCACCTTGGCGATGACCGGGACCCGGCGGCCCTCCTCGTCCATGACGCGGTGCACGTCCTGGACGTCCTTGGCGTCGCGGACGAAGGACAGCGCGACCATGTCGCAGCCCATGCGGAGGGCGAAGCGGAGGTCCTCGACGTCCTTCTCGCTCAGCGCGGGCACGTTGACGGCCGCGCCGGGCAGGTTGATGCCCTTGTGGTCGGAGACGACACCGCCCTCGATGACGATCGTCTTGACCCGCGGGCCCTCGACGTCGAGGACCTTCAGCTCGACGTTGCCGTCGTTGATCAGGACCTGGTCACCGCGCGAGACGTCGCCCGGCAGCCCCTTGTACGTCGTACCGCAGATGTGCTTGTCGCCCGGGACGTCCTCGGTCGTGATGACGAACTCGTCACCGCGCTCCAACTCGACCGGGCCCTCGGCGAAGGTCTCCAGACGGATCTTCGGGCCCTGCAGGTCGGCGAGGACACCGATGGCCCGGCCGGTCTCCTTGGCCGCCGCCCGGACGCGGTCGTACCGCGCCTGGTGCTCGGCGTGGGAGCCGTGGCTGAAGTTGAACCGGGCCACATTCATGCCCGCCTCGATCATGGCGACGAGCATCTCGTGGGAGTCGACCGCGGGGCCGAGAGTACAGACGATTTTCGAACGGCGCATGGGGCGATCCTATCGGTTTGTTTCGCTACGGAATATTCCGTCTGGCGGAAGATACAAATGAGTGCCACACCGCTCAGGTGCTATTCAGTTGTTCTTTCCGACCAGTGCGTAGGTCTGGGTCGCGATCTCCAGTTCCTCATCCGTCGGCACCACCGCGACCGCGACACGCGCATCCTTCGGAGAGATCAGCCTGGCCTCGTCCGCTCGCACCGCGTTCAGTGCCGGGTCGACCGCCAGGCCCAGTGCCTCCAGGCCCGCGATCGCGGCCTCGCGCACCGGCGCCGCGTTCTCGCCGACACCCGCCGTGAACGCGACCGCGTCCACCGTGCCCAGGACGGCGTAATAGGCGCCGATGTACTTCTTGAGCCGGTGAATGTAAATGTCGAAGGCGAGTGCGGCATCTTCCTCGCCCTCGTCGATCCGGCGGCGGATCTCGCGCATGTCGTTGTCCCCGCACAGGCCGAACAGACCGCTCCTCTTGTTGAGAAGAGTGTCGATCTCGTCCATGGACATTCCGCCAACGCGTGCCAAATGGAAGATGACGGCCGGATCCAGATCGCCGGAGCGCGTGCCCATCACGAGCCCCTCCAACGGCGTCAGCCCCATGGAGGTGTCCACGCAGCGGCCCTTCTCGACCGCGGAGGCCGAGGCGCCGTTGCCGAGGTGCAGCACGATCACGTTCACCTCGGAGGGGTCCTTGCCCAGCAGCCGCGCGGTCTCGCGGGAGACGTACGCGTGCGAGGTGCCGTGGAAGCCGTAGCGGCGGATGCGGTGGCGGTCCGCGATCTTCGGGTCGATCGCGTAGCGTGCGGCGGACTCCGGCATCGTCGTGTGGAACGCGGTGTCGAAGACGGCGACCTGGGGCAGGTCGGGGCGCAGCGCCCGCGCGGTGCGGATGCCGGTGAGGTTGGCCGGGTTGTGCAGCGGGGCGACCGGGATCAGCCGTTCGATCTCGGCGATCACCTCGTCGTCGACGACGGTCGGCTCGGTGAAGAACATCCCGCCGTGCACCACCCGGTGCCCGATGGCGGCCAGTTCCGGCGAGTCCAGGCCGAGGCCGTCCTGGCCCAGCTCGGCGGCGACCGCCTTCAGCGCGGCGTCGTGGTCGGCGATGGGCCCGCTGTGCTCGCGGGTGTCCCCGGTGGTGAGGCAGGTGTGCCTGAGCCGGGAGGTCTGCTCGCCGATGCGCTCCACCAGGCCGGCGGCCAGCCGGCTGGAGTCGCTCATGTCGAGCAGCTGGTACTTCACCGACGAGGAGCCGGAGTTGAGGACGAGGACGCGGCTCGCCGCGAGATTCTCTGCCACGGTGATTCGGACGCTCTCTGTGTTCAGTGGGTCTGGGCCTGGATCGCGGTGATGGCGACGGTGTTGACGATGTCCTGGACGAGCGCGCCCCGGGACAGGTCGTTGACCGGCTTGCGCAGACCCTGCAGGACCGGGCCGACGGCGATCGCGCCGGCCGAGCGCTGCACGGCCTTGTAGGTGTTGTTGCCGGTGTTGAGGTCCGGGAAGATCAGGACCGTCGCCTGGCCGGCGACGTCGGAGTCCGGCAGCTTGGTGGCTGCGACGGACGGCTCGACGGCCGCGTCGTACTGGATCGGCCCCTCGATCTTCAGGTCGGGCCGGCGCGAGCGGGCCAGCTCGGTCGCCTCGCGCACCTTGTCGACGTCGGCGCCCGAGCCGGACGTACCGGTGGAGTACGACAGCATCGCGATCCGGGGCTCCACGCCGAACTGCGCGGCCGTGGCCGCCGACTGGATGGCGATGTCCGCGAGCGCCTGCGCGTTCGGGTCCGGGTTGACCGCGCAGTCGCCGTAGACCAGCACCTTGTCGGCCAGGCACATGAAGAACACGGACGAGACGATCGACGACTCGGGCTTGGTCTTGATGATCTCGAAGGCGGGCCGGATGGTCGCGGCCGTGGAGTGCACCGAGCCGGAGACCATGCCGTCGGCCAGGCCCTCCTGGACCATCAGGGTGCCGAAGTAGTTCACGTCCGACACGACGTCGTAGGCCAGCTCGACCGTCACGCCCTTGTGGGCGCGCAGCTGGGCGTACTTCTCGGCGAAGCCGTCGCGCAGCTCGCTCGTGGCCGGGTCGATCAGCCGGGTGCCGCCGAGGTCGATGCCGAGGTCGGCGGCCTTCTTGCGGATCCGGTCCTCGGGGCCGAGCAGGGTCAGGTCGCACACGCCCCGGCGCAGCAGCACCCCGGCCGCGTGCAGCACCCGCTCCTCGGTGCCCTCCGGCAGCACGATCCGGCGCCTGTCCGAGCGGGCCTGCTCCAGCAGCTTGTGTTCGAACATCATCGGGGTGACCCGGTCGGTGCTGGGGGCGCTCACGCGCGCGGCCAGCTCGGCGGTGTCGGCGTACCGCTCGAACAGCCCGAGCGCGGTCTCGGCCTTGCGCGGGGTGGCCGCGTTCAGCTTGCCCTCCAGCGAGAACAGCTGCTCGGCGGTGGGGAAGCTGTTGCCGCTCACGGACAGCACCGGGGTGCCCGGGGCGAGGCGCGCGGCGAGGGTGAGGATCTCGTCGCGCGGCACCTCGTTCAGGGTCAGCAGCACGCCGGCGATCGGCGGCGTGCCGGCGCTGTGCGCGGCCAGCGAGCCGACGACCAGGTCGGCGCGGTCGCCCGGGGTGACGACCAGGCAGCCCGGGGTCAGGGCGCCGAGCAGGTTCGGCAGCATCGCGCCGCCGAAGACGAAGTCGAGCGCGTCGCGGGCGAGGCCCGAGTCGTCGCCGAGCAGGACCCTGGCGTCGAGGGCGTGGGCGATCTGGGAGACGGTCGGCGCGGACAGCGCGGGCTCGTCGGGGACGACGTAGCAGGGCACCGCCAGCCGGTTCGCCAGCCGCTCGGCGATCTCGTCGCGGTCCTCGCGGGCCACCCGGTTGGCGACCATGGCGAGCACGTCGCAGCCGAGGCCGTCGTAGGCGCGGTAGGCGTTGCGGGTCTCGGCGAGCACGGACTCGGCGGTCTGCTTGCGGCCGCCCACCACGGGGATCACGGAGGCCCCGAACTCGTTGGCCAGGCGGGCGTTCAGGGACAGCTCGTCGGGCAGCTGGGTGTCGGCGAAGTCGGTGCCGAGGACGAGGACGACGTCGTAGTCCCGGGCCACCCGGTGGAAGCGGTCCACCAGCGCCGAGACCAGCTCGTCGGTGCCCTGCTCGGCCTGGAGCGCGGACGCCTCCTGGTAGTCCATGCCGTAGACGGTCACCGGGTCCTGGGACAGCCGGTAGCGGGCCCGCAGCAACTCGAACAGCCGATCGGGTCCGTCGTGGACGAGCGGACGGAACACCCCCACCCGGTCGACCTGCCGGGTCAGCAGCTCCATGACTCCCAGCTCCACGACCTGGCGGCCGTCACCGCGGTCGATCCCGGTCACGTACACGCTGCGCGTCACGCGTCCACTCCGTTCCTCATGTCGTGTTTGTCGCCTCGGCGGCACAAAAATCGCCCACCAAGGTGAGCGGAACCCTCTTGACAATACCCCTGGCGCCGGATAAAGCGCCCGTCAAGCGGCTCAGTGCCCCGGCGAACGTGGAACAATCGGCACTGGCTCACCCGCACCGACAGCGAGCAGGAGACACAGCACGATGCGCATCGGAGTTCTCACCGCAGGCGGCGACTGCCCCGGCCTGAACGCCGTGATCCGTTCGGTCGTGCACCGCGCCGTGACGACGTACGGCGACGAGGTCATCGGCTTCGAGGACGGCTACCGCGGCCTGCTCGACCGCCACTACCGCACCCTCGACCTGGACGCCGTCAGCGGCATCCTGGCCCGTGGCGGCACCATCCTCGGCTCCTCCCGGCTGGAGCGCGACCGGCTGCGCGAGGCCTGTGAGCGGGCCACCGACATGGTCGAGGAGTTCGGCATCGACGCGCTGATCCCGATCGGGGGCGAGGGCACGCTGACCGCGGCCCGCATGCTCTCCGACGCGGGCCTGCCGGTCGTCGGCGTGCCGAAGACGATCGACAACGACATCTCCTCCACCGACCGCACCTTCGGCTTCGACACCGCCGTCGGCGTGGCCACGGAGGCCATGGACCGCCTGAAGACGACCGCCGAGTCCCACCAGCGCGTGATGGTCGTCGAGGTCATGGGCCGGCACGCCGGCTGGATCGCCCTGGAGTCCGGCATGGCCGCCGGTGCCCACGGCATCTGCCTTCCCGAGCGCCCCTTCGACCCCGCCGACCTGGTCAAGATGGTGGAGGAGCGCTTCGCCCGCGGCAAGAAGTTCGCCGTCATCTGCGTCGCCGAGGGTGCCCACCCGGCCGAGGGCACCATGGACTACGGCAAGGGCGAGATCGACCAGTACGGCCACGAGCGCTTCCAGGGCATCGGCACGGCACTCGCCTACGAGCTGGAGCGGCGCCTCGGCAAGGAGGCCAAGCCGGTCATCCTCGGCCACGTCCAGCGCGGCGGCGTGCCGACGGCCTACGACCGCGTCCTCGCCACCCGCTTCGGCTGGCACGCGATCGAGGCCGCCCACCGCGGCGAGTTCGGCAACATGACCGCGCTGCGCGGCACCGACATCCAGATGGTGCCGCTCGCCCAGGCGGTCACCGAGCTGAAGACGGTGCCGAAGGACCGGATGGACGAGGCGGAGTCGGTCTTCTAGGCCGTCCTTTCGGCCACGGCCGTCCAGAAGTTCTCGACGATCCGGTCGAGGAACTCCCTGCCGGACTCGCTGGCACCGCTGCTGCCGCCGCCCCAGCTGAGGGTGGCGGCCATGCGGCCCTGATAGTCCTGGTGCAGTGTCTGCAGGACCGCCTCCAGGACGTCCTTGTCCAGCGGGGCCAGCTTCAGCACCGGCCGCACGTAGGCCTGCCAGCGCGTGGTCACCGCGCTGTGCAGCAGCTCGGCGAGCCGCTCCTCGCGGCCCGTGGCGGTCACGAAGTCGGGCAGGGCGAGGCCGAGCACCTCGGCCAGCGCGGCCGACTGGCGCTCGTTGCCCCGCCACCGCCCGCTCTCCTCCATCCGCAGATACGCGGACAGGTCCGTCCCGACGGCCCGGGCCACGTCCTCCGGCGCGATCCCGCGCGCGATGCGATGCTCGCGCAGCGTGCGGGGCCGGCCGATGAGTTCTCCCGGAGAACACCACAGCACGCCCGCGAGAGCGGTGAGTTCGGGGCTGCTCGGGGAGGCGGTGCCGCGCTCCCAGGCGATCACGAGATCGGGTGTGACGTACGGCAGCCCGTACGAGGCCCGCATGCCGTAGGCGACATGCTCGGGACCCATGCCGAGCCCGGCACGCAGCCTGCGGGCGGCGAGGGCGTTGAACGGAGGAGCTGAGGGTTGGCGCACCTCGCACAAGCTAAAGGCGCCGCTCCCGGCTGGCTACGGTCTGTTCGGACAGGATCACAGGTTGTGGGAACGTACAGTTCCGGCCGTTCGGTATGTAACGGACGGAACACCCCTTCCGGCTACCCCTTGACCGCCCCGCCCAGCGCGAACCCGCCGCCCAGTCTGCGGGCCACCAGCACGTACAGCAGGATCACCGGCGTCGAGTAGATCACCGAGAAGGCGGCGAGCTGGCCGTACGCCACCATGCCCCGGTTGCCGAAGAAGTCGTTGATGCTGACCGACGCCGGCATCTGGTCCGGGCTGAGCAGGAGCATGAAGGGGACGAAGAAGTTCCCCCACATCATCACGAACGAGAACACGGTGACGACGGCGAGTCCCGACCCCATCAACGGCAGCACGATCCGCAGCAGCGACTGCGGCGAGGACGCCCCGTCCGTCCAGGCCGCCTCCTCCAGCTCCCTCGGCACACCGTCCATGAAGTTCTTCATCAGCCAGACGGCGAAGGGGAGTTGGGAGGCGGTGAAGAAGAAGATCGTGCCCTGCATGGTGTCGATGAGGTTCACCCGCACGAACAGCGCGTACACCGGCACCATGATCGCGGTGATCGGCAGGCTCGTCGCGAACAGGATCGTGAGGAGAAACGGTCGGTTCAGACGGGAGCGGAAGCGGGAGAGCGGGTAGGCGGCGAGGGCGGCGCAGCCGACGGTCAGCGCGGTCGCCCCGCCGCACAGGACCAGGCTGTTGAGCAGCGGGGTGTAGGTGATGTCCGGGGTCAGCACGGCCCGGAAGTTGGCCGTCGTGAGCCCGTCCGGGACGCGGACGCGCAGGCCGGCGTGCGGGTCCACGGCGGACAGCACGACCCAGGCGAGGGGCAGGGCGAAGGCCACGGCAACGAGCAGCAGGGCCGTGTCGGCGGCGAGCCGGCGCGAGGTGCGCTTGCGGGGCATGGCCGGGTCACACCTCCGTTCGCAGCAGACGCAGATAGACGACGGAGAACAGCGACCCGACCAGCAGCAGGAGCAGCGCGACGGCGGTGCCGTACCCGATCATGCTGTTCTGGAAGGCCTGTTCGTACATGAAGAGGGGCAGGGTCTGGCTCTTGTTGCCCGGCCCGCCCCGGGTCATCACCCAGATCAGCCCGAAGACCGACAGCGTCTGGAGGGTGTTGAGCATGAGGTTGGTGGCGATGGACCGGCGGATCATCGGCAGCGTGATGTGCCACATCCGCCGCCACCCGCCGGCCCCGTCGACCTCGGCGGCCTCCGCGATCTCGGCGGGTATCTCGTCCAGCGCGGCGGAGTAGACGAGCATCGAGAACGCCGTGCCGCGCCAGACGTTGGCGAAGGACACGGCGAGGATGGGGAGCGTGAAAAGCCAGTTCTGGCGCGGGAGATGGAGCCAGTCGAGGATGGCGTTGAGCGTCCCCTCCCGCCGGAAGAAGGCGTAGAGCAAAAACCCCGCGACGACTTCCGGCAGCACCCAGGCGGTCACGACCACCCCTCCGGTGAGCGTCCGCACCGGCTTCGAGGCCCGCTTCATCAGCGCCGCGAGGGCGAGCCCCAGGGTGTTCTGCCCGACGAGCGAGGACAGCACGGTGAACACGAGGGTCAGCCATACGGCGTTGACGAACTCGCTGTCCCGCAAGGCCCGCCGGAAATTGTCGAACCCGACGAACGAGGCGTGCGCCTGTCCCGTCAACTGCAGGTCCGTGAAGGCGATGTAGACGCAGTAGGCGATGGGCCCGGCGAGGAAGAGCAGGATCAGGACGACGGCGGGGGTGAGGGGGAGTGCGCGGGCGGCCCGGCGGTACCGCTTCACCTCTGGACCACTTGGCCGCCGGTGACGTCCTTGAGTGCCGAGTCGTACGTACTCGCCGCCTTCTCGGCCGACGAGTCACCGGTGGTCACACTCTCCATGGCCTCCTGGATGGCGGTCGACACCTTCGGATACGCCGGATAGGCGGGCCGGTAGTGGGTCGTGGCCACCAGGTCCGTGAAGAACCTGATGCCGGGCTGGGCGGTGGCGTACGAGGGGTCGGCGGCGACGTCCTTGCGCACGGAGATCCCCGAGTTGGCGATGTACCACTTCTTGGCGTTCGCCTCCGTCTGCATCGTCCTGATGAAGTCGAAGGCGAGGTCGGGGTGGGCCGCCCTGGCCGGGATCGCCCACGTCCAGCCGCCCGACATGCTCACCTTGCCGGGCGCCTGGCCGGCCTGGGTGGGCATGTACGCGAGCCCGAGTCGCCGGGACCAGTCGGGCCACTCCCGCCCGCTGCCCGGCAGCCAGGTCTGCGGCAGCCAGGAGCCGTCGAGGTCGATGCCGAGCTTGCCCTGGGGGAGCAGCTCGCCCGCGACGGTGGTGGCGTAGTTGGGATCGAGGGCGTCGGACACGTCGGGCCCGAGCTTCTCCCTGTAGACGGTCTCGAGGAACCTCAGCGAGTCGGTGAATCCCCGGCTTCCCGCGATCCACTTCTTGCCGGCGCTGTCGTACAGCGGATCGGACGTCCCGTCCCCGGTGCCGTACAGCAGCATCTCCATGCCCTGCATGGCGGCCCGCTCACCGGCGGGCTTGCCGGTGTAGACGTTGAGCGGGACCACGCCCGGCGCCTTCCGCTTGATGGTCCGGGCGGCGGCGAGGATGTCGTTCCAGTCCTTCGGCTGCCAGTTCGGGGGAAGCCCGGCCTTCGCGAAGACCCGCTTGTCGAACCACAGCCCGCGCGTGTCCGTCCCGTCGGGCACGCCGTACGTCTTGCCGTCCTCGCCCCGCGCCGACGCCTTGGCGGTCGCGACGAACCGCCTCCAGTCCGGCCACTTCGCGAGATAGGGGTCGAGAGGCTTCAGGTACCCGCTGGTGATGTCGGAGTTGATGAGGAAGGTGTCCTCGTAGACCAGGTCCGGCGCGGTCCTCGGCGAGCGCATCATCTGCTGGACCTTGGTGTAGTACTCCGAGTCCGGGGCCTTGACGGGCACGAACTCCACCTTTTTCCCCGGGTACTTCTTCTCGAACTCCTTCTTGATGCCGGCGAGGTAGGTGTCCATCACCTTCACCGAGTTGTCGGTCGACTGCTTGTAGGACACCTTGACCGTGTTCGGACTGCTTCCGGATCCGCTCCCGCAGGCCGTGAGGGCCGTTGCGGCGAGGGCGGCGGTGAGGAGGGCGGAGAGGGCGGCGGTGGGGCGCACGGGCATGACCTCCTGCGGGCGCACGTGGGGGTGGCCTCGGGTGGTTGCCGTGTGAAGGTAAGAGCGGTGGTCTAGTCAGGTCAATGGATGTGCGCGGGATCGGTGCCCGCGGCGCTCCGGCCGCACCCGCGCCCTCACCGCCCCCGCACCACCCACCGGTACACCAGCTCCGGCCGTCCCACCTGCCCGTACAGCGGGCTGCGGGCGGCGCGGCCCGCATCCACCAGGTGTTCCAGGTACCGCCGGGCGGTGATCCGGGAGATCCCCACCGATTCGGCCAGCGCCGCCGCCGTGAGTCCCTCCGGTGCCTCGCGCAGGGCTCCCGTCACGCGCTCCAGGGTCGGCGCGCTCAGGCCCTTCGGGAGGGCCGCGGGCGAGGGCGCGCGCAGGGTCGCGAGGGCGCGGTCGACCTCGTCCTGGCCGCTGGCCTCGCCGGCCGCCGCGTGGAACTCGGCGTAGCGGACGAGTCGGTCGCGGAGCGTGGCGAACGTGAACGGCTTCAGGACGTACTGGACGACGCCCAGGGAGACGCCCTCCCGGACCACCGCGAGGTCCCGCGCCGACGTCACCGCGATGACGTCCGCGTGGTGGCCGGCCGCGCGCAGGGAGCGGGCGAACTGCAGGCCGTGCACGTCCGGGAGGTGCAGGTCGAGCAGGAGCAGGTCCACCGCCGTGCGGTCCATGATCCGGCGTGCCTCCGCGCCCGTGTGCGCCTTGCCGACCGCGACGAAGCCCGGCACCCGGCCGACGTAGAGCACATGCGCGTCGGCGGCCACCGGGTCGTCCTCGACGACCAGGACCCTGATCGCCGGTGTCTGCGTCATCTCGCGTCGCCTCCCGGCACCGGGGAAGCCGGGCGCGTCGGCAACCGCACCTCGAACACCGCTCCGCCCTCTTCGCCTGCCACCACGGTCAGAGTGCCCTCGTGGCGGGCCACCGCCTGCCGGACCAGGGCCAGCCCGAGCCCCCGCCCGCCGGGCCCGGCCGGCTTGGTGGAGAACCCCCGCTGGAATACCAGGTCCGTATGGGCGGGGTCGACACCGGGGCCGGTGTCGCTCACCTTCAGCACCACCTCGCTGTCCGAGGCGTACGCCGTGACCGTCACCCGTGCCCCGGCGCTGCCCTGCGCCGCGTCCACCGCGTTGTCGATGAGGTTGCCGAGGATCGTGACCAGGTCCCGGGACGACAGGCCCTCCGGGAGCAGACCGTCGTCCAGGCGGCTGTCCGGGGAGACCACCAGCTCCACGCCCCGCTCGTTGGCCTGGGCCGTCTTGCCCAGCAGCAGGGCGGCAAGGACCGGCTCGCTCACCGCCGCCACCACCTGGTCGGTGAGGGCCTGCGCCAGCTCCAGCTCCGCCGTAGCGAACTCCACCGCCTCCTCGGCCCGGCCCAGCTCGATCAGGGAGACCACGGTGTGCAGGCGGCCCGCGGCCTCGTGCGCCTGGGAGCGCAGGGCCTGGGTGAAGCCGCGCTCGGAGTCCAGCTCGCCCGTCAGCGCCTGGAGTTCGGTGACGTCGCGGAGCGTCACGACCGTGCCGCGGCGCTCGCCGCCGGACACCGGGGAGGTGTTCACCACCAGGACCCGGGACGCGGTGAGGTGGACCTCGTCCACCCTCGGCTCCGACGACAGCAGCGCGCCGGTCAGCGGGCCGGGCAGGTCCAGGTCCGCGACCGAGCGGCCGATCACCTCGTCCTCGGGCCCGACGCCCAGCAGTTCCCGTCCGCCGTCGTTGATCAGCGCCACCCTGTACTGCCCGTCCAGCATCAGCAGCCCCTCGCGCACCGCGTGCAGCGCCGCCTGGTGGTAGTCGTGCATGCGGCTCAGCTCGGTGGCGTTCATGCCGTGGGTGTGGCGGCGCAGCCGGGCGTTGACGACGTACGTGCCGACCGCGCCCAGCAGCAGGGTGCCGCCGGCCACTCCGAGCAGCGCCGTGACCTGCCCCTGCACCCGGGCGCTGATCGCCTCCACCTTGATCCCGGCGCTGACCAGGCCGATCACCCGGCCGTCCTCCTCCACCGGGGTCACCGCGCGCACGGAGGGGCCGAGCGTGCCGGTGTAGGTCTCGGTGAAGGTGTGACCGCGCAGGGCGGGGTCGATACGGCCGAGGAAGCGCTTGCCGATCTGGGTCGGGTCGGGGTGGGTCCAGCGGATGCCGTCCGTGTTCATGATCGTCACGAAGTCGACGTCCGCGTCCCGCGTGACCTGGAGGGCGTACGGCTCCAGCGCGGTGGAGGGGTCGGCGGTGTGGATCGCCGAGCGGACCGAGGGGGCGTCCGCGATCGACCGGGCCACCGCGACGACCTGGCGCCGCGCCGCGTCCTGGGCCTGCTGCCGGTCGCTGACGTAGGTGAACAGCGCGTACCCGGCCACGACCAGCGCGATCAGCACGGCCTGCACGGCGAACAGCTGGCCCGCCAGGCTGCGAGGTCGGGGGAGGGACGGAACGCGCATGTCAGCAGTGTGCCCCCTCGGTTAAGCGTGAACTAAATGAACGGAAGGGTGACCGCCCTCACAGGGCCGGGAGATAGTCACGGCATCCCCCACAACCCCCGGACGTGAGCCGCACGCCGGTGATGCCGACGAAGACGTCAAGGAGGGCAGCCGTGGCCGCCAGCACCCCCGATACGGCACCAGCCGTGCCCCGCGTGAAGCGGGATCGCACCCACTACCTGTACATCGCCGTGATCGCGGCCGTCGTGCTCGGCATCGCCGTGGGGCTCATCCGGCCCGATGCGGCCGTCCAGCTGAAGCCGCTCGGTACCGGCTTCGTGAACCTGATCAAGATGATGATCTCGCCGATCATCTTCTGCACGATCGTCCTCGGCATCGGATCGGTACGCAAGGCCGCCAAGGTCGGCGCCGTCGGCGGTATCGCCCTCGGCTACTTCCTCGTGATGTCACTGGTCGCGCTCGCCATCGGGCTCGTCGTCGGCAACGTGCTCCACCCCGGTGACGGGCTGCACCTGACCGAGGCGCTCAAGCAGACCGGGCACGCCCAGGTGGACAGCAAGGCGCTGGGGCCGGTCGACTTCGTGCTGTCGATCATCCCGACCACGTTCGTCGCCGCCTTCACCCAGGGCGAGGTCCTCCAGACGCTGCTGATCGCCCTCCTCGCCGGCTTCGCGCTCCAGGCCATGGGCTCGGCCGGGCAGCCGGTGCTGCGCGGCATCGAGCACATCCAGCGGCTCGTCTTCCGCATCCTGTCGATGGTGATGTGGCTCGCTCCGGTCGGTGCCTTCGGCGCCATCGCGGCCGTGACCGGCTCCGCCGGCATCGATGCGCTCAAGAGCCTCGCCGTGCTGATGCTGGGCTTCTACGTCACGTGCGTCCTGTTCGTCTTCGTGGTGCTCGGCGCGGTTCTGCGGATGGTCGCGGGGGTGAACGTCTTCTCGCTGTGCAAGTACCTCGCCCGCGAGTTCCTGCTGATCCTGTCCACCTCCTCCTCCGAGTCCGCGCTGCCGCGGCTGATCGCGAAGATGGAGCACCTGGGCGTCAGCAAGCCGGTCGTCGGCATCACCGTGCCGACCGGCTACTCGTTCAACCTCGACGGCACGATGATCTACATGACCATGGCGTCGCTGTACATCGCGGACGCGCTGGGCACGCCGATGTCGATCGGCGAGCAGATCCCGCTGCTGCTGTTCCTGCTGCTCGCGTCCAAGGGCGCGGCGGGCGTCAGCGGCGCCGGCCTCGCCACCCTGGCCGGCGGCCTGCAGTCGCACAAGCCCGCGCTGGTCGACGGCGTCGGCCTGATCGTCGGCATCGACCGCTTCATGAGCGAGGCCCGCGCGCTGACCAACTTCGCGGGCAACGCGGTGGCGACCGTGCTCGTCGGCACGTGGACCAAGGAGATCGACAAGGAGCGGGTGCGGCGGGTGCTCGCCGGCGAGCTGCCGTTCGACGAGACCACGCTGATGGACGAGGGCCACGGGACGGTCACCGAGGTGCCCGCGCAGCAGGCGAAGGAAGGCGCGCTGGCCAAGGCCTGACGCCCACCACCCATACTCCGGATGTCCGGCCCGGCCTGAACCCGGGCCGGGCGTCCGGGACCGCCGCCGGGCGGCTGAGGTTCCCCCGTACCTCAGCCGCCCGGCCTCCTTCTCTCCGACGGTTCCTGCGAAGGCCTCCGCGGAGGTCTACGCACTCACCCGGGCCACCAGCGCGGTGGCCGTCGAGGCGGGCACGCCCGCCGCGGTCAGGACCGTGACCGCGGCCGAGCGGCCCGCCTCCTGTGCCGCGAGGAGGCCGTCGTTCACCGCCTCCATCGCGGCGAACATCATCTGCTCCTGCACGTACGCGAGCGCCGGCGCGGGCAGCGGTGAGCTGAACACGCCCTCGTCCAGGCCCCGCTGCAGGACGCGGATCTTGTTCTCGCGCAGCGGCGCGAGGCGTTCGCGGATGCCCTGGACGGTGACCGTGCGCTGGGCGAGGGCGATCAGCAGCCGGTAGCGGTCGGCGGTCGCCCAGATCGCGAGCACCGAGCGGGCCACCGCCTCGGCCGGGTCACTCACGCCCTCGCGCACCGTCGCGTCCGCCTCCGCCAGCGCGCCCACCGCCTCGTCGACGAGTGTGCTGATCAGCGCCTCACGACTGGGGAAGTGGCCGTACACCGTCCGGCGTACGACGCCCGCGGCGCGCGCGATCTGGTCCATGGAGGCGTCGGGATCGCGCAGCAGTTCCGCGAGGGCGACGTCGAGGATGCGGCGCCGGTTGGCGTCGGCGCGGCTGTTACCCGTGGTCATGGCAGTCATTCTGCACGCCCTCCATCGACTTGCACACCGCTGTGCAGCGGCGTACATTGCACATGGTTGTGCAATTGCACGCCATTGTGCAAGTCTCGTCGCGTCACCGAGGAAGGCGACCCCTGCCATGCGACTCGTCATGACCGAACCGGTCGAGAAGATGGAGCGCCCGTACGCCCGGCGCTGGTGGGCACTGCTCGTGCTCTGCCTGAGCCTGCTGATCATCGTGATGGCGAACACCGCCCTCACCGTCGCCGCGCCCGACATGACGAAGGACCTCGGGCTCTCCAGCGCCGACCTGCAATGGGTGATCGACGGCTACACCGTCCCGTACGCCGCGCTGATGCTGCTCCTCGGCGCGATCGGCGACAAGTACAGCCGGCGCGGCGCGCTCGTCCTCGGCCTCGTCGTCTTCGGCGCCGGCGCGGTCTTCGGCTACCTCGCCGACAGCTCCACGACCGTCATCGCGGCCCGCGCCGTGATGGGCGTCGGCGCGGCGCTGATCATGCCCGCCACCCTCTCCCTGCTCGCCGCGACCTTCCCGCGCGCCGAGCGCGCCAAGGCCATCGTGCTGTGGACGGCGACGGCCGGCCTCGCCATCGCCGCCGGACCCGTCGTCGCGGGCGCCCTGCTGCGCGACCACGGCTGGTCCTCCACCTTCCTGATCAACGTGCCCGTCGCGGCCGTCGCGATCGTCGCCGCCTTCGTGCTCGTCCCGCCGTCCAAGGCCGGCCACCACGACCGCATCGACTACGTGGGCGGCCTGCTCTCCGTCGTCTGGACCGGCTCCCTCGTCTACATGATCATCGAGGGCCCGCACTTCGGCTGGCACGCCAAGGCCGTCGCGGCCGCGGTCGTCGCGGGCGCCGGCCTGGTGGCCTTCGTCCTGTGGGAGCTGCGCCACCCGCGCCCGATCCTGGACGTCCGCCGCTTCGCGCACCGCCGCTTCGCGGGCTCGAACCTCGCCGTCGCCCTGTTCTTCCTCGCCGTCTTCGGCGCCTTCTACTACCTCACCCAGCACTTGCAGTTCGTCCTCGGCTACGACGCCCTGCAGACCGGTGTGCGGATGCTGCCGCTGGCCGGCGCGGTCTTCGTCGGCTCGGCCCTCACCGGCTGGCTCACCCCGCGCGTCGGCATGAAGTGGACGGTCAGCGCGGGCATGGTCGGCGGCACGACCGCCCTCGCCCTGCTGACCCGGGTCGACGCGGCCTCGACGTACACCGACTTCCTCGCCCCCCTGATCATCCTGGGCCTCGCCATCGGCCTCGCGCTCTCGCCGTGCACCGACGCCATCATGGGCGCCTTCCCGGAGTCCGAACTGGGCGTCGGCGGCGCGGTCAACGACACCTCGCTGGAGCTGGGCGGCTCGCTCGGCATCGCCATCCTCGGCTCGCTGCTCGCCACGTCGTACGGCAACCACCTCGGCGACGCCACGGCGGGCAGCAAGCTCCCGGCGAGCGCGCTGGACACGGCGAAGGACTCTGTCGGCGCCGGATACGCGGTCGCCCAGGGAATCGGCGACAAGGCGCACGCGCTGGCCGCGCAGGCGGCCAGGGCCACCAACCCGCAGCAGGCCGCCCAGCTCAAGCAGCAGGCCGCCGAACTCGCCGCCGGCGCCCGGCAGATGGCCCACGCGGTCGGCTCCTCGTTCTCCGACGCCGTCGCGCACACCAGCCTGGTCGGAGCGGTCATCCTCGGTATCGGCACGGTCGTCGTGGCCGTCCTGCTGCCGCGCCGTGAAGCCCCCGCGCCTCAGGCGAAGGCCGAGGAGGAGGAACTGGCGGACAGCGCGGCCCGCTGACCACTCCTTACCCCCGTCCGCTAACGTGCCGCTCCGGACCAACCGGAACGGCACGTTCGTGCGTGGCGTCCGTACATGCGAGAAGTCGGAAAACGCGTAAGTGGAGGCACGGGGGACATGACGATCGACTGGGACCGGCGGACCTGCGCGCGCAAGGGGCACGTGACGTACGCGCCCGACGACCCCCGGCTGCGCCTGCGGCTGCACGCGCAGACCGCGCTCGGGGACGTCTGGCGCTGCCTGCGCTGCGGTGACTTCGTGCTGGGCGAGCCGCACGGCGCGGGCCCGGCGGCCGACGCCCCGCTGGTGCCGCGGGGCAAGGTGCTGCGCGACCTGTTCATCCTGCGCTTCCTCGCGATCGAGCGGCTGGTGCGCGGGGTGTTCATCGTGCTGGTCGCGATCGCCGTGTGGAAGTTCAGCAACAGCCAGGACGCGGTGCGCCGCCTCTTCAACGAATACCTGGACGTCTTCCGGCCGGTCTTCCAGCACTTCCACTACGACCTCGACCACTCACCCGTGGTCGGCTCGATCCAGAAGGCGTTCGGCTACAAGCACTCCACGCTGCTCGTCGTCGCCGGCCTGGCGCTGGCCTACGCCCTGATCGAGCTGATCGAGGCGGTGGGCCTGTGGTACGCCAAGCGCTGGGCGGAATACCTCACGGTGGTCGCCACGGCCGCGTTCCTCCCCCTGGAGATCTACGAACTCACCGACAAGGTCAGCTACCTGAAGATCGCCACCCTCGTCCTCAACATCCTGGCCGTCCTGTACATCGCCGTCGCCAAGCGCCTGTTCGGCCTGCGCGGCGGCCGCAAGGCCTTCGAGGAGGAACGCCAGAGCGCCTCCCTGCTGGAGGTGGAGGAGTCGGCCGGGGTGATGGTCTAGGGCGCCTGCCGGAACCGGCCGGCCGGGGCGTGGGAGAGGCGGCGGATCCTCGGTACCCACAGCTGGAAGCGCGACCACCGATGTGTACGAGGGCGTCGACGGGCAAGGCCCACGGCTCCTGCGGACGCACGAGCGGCGATCCGCGCAGTGCCTGCGTACCTCCCGGTCTTGCCTTGACGCCGACGTCAGGGCTTACCGTCGCAGGCATGCGAATCGGCGAGCTGGCCGCACGGGCCGGGACCACGACACGCACCCTGCGCTACTACGAGTCGCGCGGGCTGCTGCCCGCCCGGCGCGACGACAAGGGACACCGCACGTACGACGAGGGCGATCTGCGGCTGCTGGCGCAGATCCGGACGCTGCAGGACTTCGGGTTCGACCTGGAGGAGACGAGGCCCTTCGTGGAGTGCCTGCGCGCCGGGCACCCGGAGGGCGACTCCTGCCCGGCCTCGCTCCAGGTCTACCGGCGCAAGCTGGCGGAGCTGGACGCGCTGATCGGGCAGCTGCGGTCGGTGCGGGAGACGGTCGCGGGGCAGCTGGCGCGGGCCGAGGAGGCGCGTGACGCGCTGGCCGCCGAGGCGCTGGTTCCGGGGGGTCCGGAACCCGTGTGCGAACTGGGAGGGTGACCGCGATGAAGGCGGAGGGCGTGGCAGAGGTCCGCGACGCGGATTTCGCGACGGAGGTGCTGGGATCGGAGCTGCCGGTCCTGGTGGAGTTCACGGCCGACTGGTGCCCGCCGTGCCGGCAGATGGCCCCGGTGCTCAGTGCCATCGCCGCCGAGGAGAGCGACCGGCTGAAGGTCGTCCAGCTGGACGTGGACCACAATCCGGAGACCACGAACGCCTACAAGGTGCTGTCGATGCCGACGTTCATGCTGTTCCGGGACGGTGAGCCGGTGAAGGCGATGGTGGGCGCGCGCCCCAAGCGGCGGCTGCTGGAGGAACTGGCCGACGTGCTGTAAAGCCCGAGCGGAGCCGCATCCGCCCACAAAAAATCCCCTGAGCAATTGCGCTCGGGGGATTTCCGTGCGTATATTCGGTGATTCACGACTTCCTTTCGGGGAAGCCGTGAAGAAGTTCAACGAGCACAGTGTATCCGGGCGGGAGTGGAATTGTCAAACACGGATGTGTCGAACAGTGAATTTCCGGACGATGAATTGCGGCACGAGCAGGAATTCATCGACGGACTGTACGCCCGCGTGGACGTGCTGCGCGGCGAGACCGAGTCCTCGGTCGCGGACGCGCTCGCCCAGGGCGACAAGCCCATGCAGGCCCGGCTGGAGCGGGACATCCTGGTCGCCGAGCGCTCGGGGCTGCTCGCCGCGCTGAACGCCGTGGACGGCTCCCTCTGCTTCGGCCGGATCGACCTGACCGACGGCGCCGCCCACCACATCGGACGGATCGGCCTGCGCGAGGACGACGCCGAGCGCACCCCGGTGCTCATCGACTGGCGCGCCGACGTCGCCCGCCCCTTCTACCTGGCCACCGGGCACACCCCGATGGGCCTGCGCCGCCGCCGGCACATCGCCACCGAGGGCCGGAGGGTGACGTCCCTGCACGACGAGATCCTCGACCTCGGCGACCCGACCCGCACCGGGTACGAGGACCCGAGCGGCGACGCCGTGCTGCTGGCCGCCCTGAACTCGGCGCGCACCGGCCGGATGAGCGACATCGTGCAGACCATCCAGGCCGAGCAGGACGAGATCATCCGGGCGCCCCACCGAGGCGTCCTGGTGGTCGAGGGCGGACCGGGGACGGGGAAGACGGCGGTGGCGCTGCACCGCGCCGCCTACCTCCTCTACGAGCACCGCGAACTGCTGGCCCGCCGCGCCGTGCTGATCGTCGGCCCCAACCCCGCCTTCCTCGGCTACATCGGCGAGGTGCTGCCCTCCCTCGGCGAGACCGGCGTGCTGCTCGCCACGGTCGGCGAGCTGTTCCCCGGCGTCAGGGCGACCGCCGCCGACACTCCCGAGGCCGCCGCCGTGAAGGGCCGCGCCGGCATGGCCGACGTGCTCGCCGCCGTCGTCCGCGACCGGCAGGCCCTGCCCGACCCGGTGATCGCCATCGAGCACGACCGCGAGGTGCTGATGCTCGACGACGGTCTCGTCGCGGTCGCCCGCGAGCGCACCCGCGCCGCGAAGCTGCCGCACAACGTGGCCCGCGAGCACTTCGAGGGGTACGTCCTCAACACCCTCACCGAGCTGTACGCCGAGCGTGTCGGCACCGACCCCTACGACGGCAGCAGCCTGCTCGACGCCTCCGACATCACCCAGATCCGCGACGAACTCGCCGAGAACCCCGAGGTCTGGTCCGCCGTCGACCGGTTGTGGCCCCGGATCACCCCCCAGCGCCTCGTCGCCGACTTCCTCGCCGAGCCGGAGGGGTACCTGCCCGAGGCGGACGCGGACGCGATCCGCCGGCCCGTGACCCGTGCCTGGACCGTCGCCGACGTGCCGCTGCTGGACGAGGCGGCCGAACTCCTCGGCGAGGACGACCGGTTGGCGCGGGCGCGCGCCGAACGCGAGCGCGAGACCCAGATCGCCTACGCGCAGGGCGTGCTGGACGTGTCGTACGCCTCCCGGACCTACGAGTTCGAGGACAAGGAGGACAGCGACCCGGAGTCGTCCGAAGTCCTCTCGGCCCACGACATCATCGACGCCGAGCGCTTCGCCGAGCGGCAGGAGGAGGCCGACCACCGCAGCGCCGCCGAGCGGGCCGCCGCCGACCGCACCTGGGCGTTCGGGCACATCATCGTGGACGAGGCGCAGGAGCTGTCGCCGATGGCCTGGCGGCTGCTGATGCGGCGCAGCCCGACCCGCTCGATGACCCTGGTCGGCGACCCGGCCCAGACGGCGGAGGCGGCCGGTTGCGGCTCGTGGTCGGACATCCTCGCGCCGTACGTCGAGGACCGCTGGGAGCACACCCGGCTCGGGGTCAACTACCGCACCCCGGCCGAGATCATGGAGCTGGCCGCGGCCGTCGTCCGCGCCGAGCACCCGGACTTCGAACCGCCCAGCTCGGTCCGCTCCACGGGCGTACGCCCCTGGGCGCGCCGGGCCGACGGTGACCTGCCCGGCGAGGTCGCCAAGGCCGTCGCCGAACTCACCCCGGCCGAGGGCCGCCTGGCGGTGATCGCCCCGCGCGAGCTGCACCGCGCGCTGGCCGCCCGCCTGGACGGTGTCACCGCCGGCACCGAGCCGGACCTCACCCAGGGTGTCGTCCTTCTCGACCCCCGCCAGTCCAAGGGCCTGGAGTTCGACTCGGTCCTGGTGGTGGAACCGGCCCGGTACGGCACGAGCGACCTCTACGTGGCCCTGACCCGGGCCACCCAGCGGCTGGGCGTGCTGTACACGGACGACCTGCCCGCGGCGCTCACGCCGGCCGCAGCCACACCGTAGCCAGCGGGGGCAGGGTCAGCCGGATGCTCGCGGGGCGGCCATGGGCCCCCCGCGGCTCCGGCTTGACCGTGTCCGGGCTCGTGGCACCGCTGCCGCCGTAAGCCGCCGCGTCGGTGTTCAGCACCTGCGCCCAGGCCGGTACGTCGTCCGGGACCCCGAGGCGGTAGTCGGGGCGGACCACCGGCGAGAAGTGGCAGACGGCGAGCAGCGCAGTGCCGTCGGCGGCCCGGCGCAGGAACGCGAGGACGTTGTCGTCGGCCGCGTCCCCGGTGATCCACTCGAAGCCCGCCGGGTCGGTGTCCCGCTCCCACAGCGCCGGCGTCGCGCGGTAGAGCGTGTTCAGGTCCCGGACCAGGTCCCGCACGCCCCGGTGGTCGGCCTCGGCGCCGTACGCCGGGTCGAGCAGCCACCAGTCCGGGCCGTGGGCCTCGGACCACTCCGCGCCCTGCGCGAACTCCTGCCCCATGAACAGCAGTTGCTTGCCCGGATGGGCCCACATGAAGCCGAGGTAGGCCCGGTGGTTCGCCCGCTGCTGCCACCAGTCGCCCGGCATCTTCGACACCAGGGACCGCTTGCCGTGCACCACCTCGTCGTGGGAGATCGGCAGGACGTAGTTCTCGCTGTACGCGTACACCATCGAGAACGTCATCTCGTGGTGGTGGTACCTGCGGTGCACCGGTTCGTGCGCCATGTACGCCAGCGAGTCGTGCATCCAGCCCATGTTCCACTTCAGCCCGAAGCCGAGCCCGCCGCTGTCCGTCGGCCGGGTCACGCCGTCCCAGGCCGTCGACTCCTCGGCGATGGTGACGACCCCCGGACAGCGCCGGTAGACGGTGGCGTTCATCTCCTGGAGGAAGGCGACCGCGTCCAGGTTCTCCCGCCCGCCGTGCTCGTTCGGCGTCCACTGGCCCGGCTCGCGCGAGTAGTCCAGGTACAGCATCGAGGCGACCGCGTCCACGCGCAGCCCGTCGATGTGGAACTCTTCGCACCAGTACACGGCGTTCGCCACCAGGAAGTTGCGCACCTCCCGGCGCCCGAAGTCGAACTCCAGCGTCCCCCAGTCGGGATGCGCGGCCCGCCGCGGATCCTGGTGCTCGTACAGCGGCCGCCCGTCGAACGCGGCCAGCGCCCAGTCGTCGCGCGGGAAGTGCGCCGGCACCCAGTCCATCAGCACCCCGATCCCGGCCTGGTGCAGCCGGTCCACCAGGTACCGGAAGTCGTCCGGTGTGCCGAGCCGGGCCGTGGGCGCGTAGAAGCCGGTCACCTGGTAGCCCCAGGAGCCGCCGAAGGGGTGCTCGGCGACCGGCATCAGCTCCACGTGCGTGAAGCCCATCTCCCGCACGTACGCGGGCAGTTCCTCCGCCAGCTCGCGGTAGGTCAGTCCCGGCCGCCAGGACGGCAGATGGACCTCGTACACCGACAGCGGCGCCCGGTGCGCGGGCGTGTCCCCCCGGTGGGCCAGCCACGTGGCGTCGCCCCACGTGTGGTGCGAGGCGGTCACGATCGACGAGGTCGCGGGCGGGGCCTCGGTACGGCGGGCCAGCGGATCGGCGCGCAGGGTGTGCGAGCCGTCCGGGCGGGTGATCTCGAACTTGTACAGCTCGCCCTCGCCGATGCCCGGCACGAACAGCTCCCACACCCCGGACGAGCCCAGCGAGCGCATCGGATGCCCGGTGCCGTCCCAGAAGTTGAAGCCGCCCGCGAGCCGCACCCCGCGCGCGTCCGGCGCCCACACCGCGAACCGGGTCCCGGGCACCCCCTCGTGGACGGTGACGTGCGCGCCGAGCGCCCGCCACAGCTCCTCGTGCCGGCCCTCGGTGATCAGATGCAGGTCCAGCTCGCCCAGGGCGGGCGGGAACCGGTAGGCGTCCTCGGTCTCCAGGACCGTCCCCTCGTACTCCACGAGCAGCCGGTAGCGGGGGAGTTCGGGCAGCGGGAGCAGACCGGAGAAGAAGCCGTCCCCGTCGTCGTGCAGCTCCGCCCGCAGGCCGTCGCCGACGACCGCGACGGACCGGGCGTACGGCCTGAACGCCCGGACGACGACCCCGCCGGGCACGGGACGGGCGCCCAGGACGGAGTGCGGATCGTGGTGGGTGCCGTGCAGGAGCCGGTCACGGTCGGCGGGGCCGGGACCGGCGGGCATGGGGGACAGGTGCGTCACGGACGGGCCTCCTGGTCTTCACGCGGCGAGCCGGTGGATCGCCGAGAGCGGTACGGGCAGCCAGTCGGGCCGGTGCCGGGCCTCGTAGCAGGCCTCGTACACCGCCTTGTCGGTCTCGCAGGCGCGCAGCAGCACCGGTTCGGTGCGCGGGTCGCGGCCCGCCACCTGCGCGTACCCCGTGCAGTAGGCGGCCCGGCACACCCGCGCCCAGTCCGGCGCGGGCGGCCGGACCGAGTGGGCCGCGTAGTCGAAGGAGCGCAGCATCCCGGCGATGTCCCGCACCGGCGGCTGCGGCAGGCGGCGTTCGGCGAGCGGCCGGGCCGGTTCCCCCTCGAAGTCGATCAGCGACCAGTCCCCGTCCGCCGCGCGCAGACACTGACCCAGGTGCAGATCGCCGTGGACCCGCTGGGCGGTCCAGGTGTGCCCCTCGGCGCCGAGCCGGTCCAGGTCGTCGTACGCCTGCCGCAGCCGGCTCCCGTACGGCCGCAGCGCCGGTACGGCCTGTACGGCCGCCCGCAGCCGCTCCCGCATGCCGTCGGCGAGCGCCCTGACCTGCGCGTGTCCGAGGGTGACCGTCGGCAGGGCGCGGGCGAGCGCGGTGTGCACCTCGGCGGTGGCCCGGCCCAGCGCCCGTGCCTCGGCGGCGAAGTCCTCGCCCTTGGCCAGCTCGCGCAGCGCCAGCTCCCAGCCGTCGGCCGCGCCGCGCAGGAAGGGCTGGAGCACGGCGAGCACGTACGGCTCCGCGCCGATCTCGGCGCGCGCCCACGCGGTCGGCGGCGGCACCCGGGGGCAGCCCTCGCGGGCCAGCGCGAGCGGTATCTCCAGGTCGGGGTTGACCCCGGGGACGACCCGGCGCAGCAGCTTCAGGATGAACGTATCGCCGTAGACGACCGAGGAGTTGGACTGCTCTGACGTCATCAGCCGGGCCACGAGACCCGTGCGGATCTCCTGGCGCTGGTCCCGCTCGAAGCGCAGCCCGCCGATGCGGGCCTGGGTGCGCAGGGCCTCCAGGAGCACCTCGGCGGGCCGGGGGTCGTACAGGGCCTCGTACACCGTGCGTCCGGCGAGCGGGCCCTCGTCCACGTGTCCGATCAGCGCGGGCGCCAGCCGGGGCGGCAGCGCCTCGCGCACGCCTATGAGGAACTGGTAGCAGTCGCCGGGGCCGTGCGGGTCCGGCTGGTTGACCCGCAGCAGCAGGTGGTAGAGGCCGAGGCGGCCGTCGGGCGGGAGCAGTTCGGTGACGGCCACCGGGGTGAACCCGGTGACGGGGAGACCCTTGCCCGCGAACCAGCGCTGCCTGGGCAGCCATGCGCGCAACAGGGGGTCGAGGCAGGCGAGGAGAGAGCTGGGGGTGACCGTTTCCGCCATGGGCGTCACGTCCTTTCCCCGGGGGGCGTCGGGGGTGTTCCTGTTGCGTGCCCCGGGCGGGGCGGCGGAAACGCGCCACCGCCCCGTCCGGCCGGAACCGCGCGGTCGCGCTAGGCGTTCTCCCGGCGCAGCCGGAACCAGTAGAAGCCGTGCCCCGCGAGGGTGAGCAGGTACGGCAGCGAACCGATCGCCGGGAAGCGGACCCCGCCGAACAGCTCCACGGGGTGCCGCCCGCTGAACCGGCTCAGGTCCAGCTCGGTCGGCTGGGCGAAGCGCGAGAAGTTGTGCACGCACAGCACGAGGTCGTCCTCGTACTCGCGCAGGAAGGCGAGCACCGCCGGGTTGGACGACTGCAGTTCGTTGTACGAGCCGAGTCCGAAGGCGGGGTTCTGCTTGCGGATCTCGATCATCCGCCGGGTCCAGTGCAGCAGCGACGACGGCGAGGACATGGCGGCTTCCACGTTGGTGACCTGGTAGCCGTAGACCGGATCCATGATCGTCGGCAGGAAGAGCCGTCCGGGGTCGCTGGACGAGAAGCCGGCGTTGCGGTCGGGGGTCCACTGCATCGGGGTGCGCACGGCGTCGCGGTCGCCGAGCCAGATGTTGTCGCCCATGCCGATCTCGTCGCCGTAGTAGAGGATCGGCGAGCCGGGCAGGGACAGCAGGAGCGCGGTGAACAGCTCGATCTGGTTGCGGTCGTTGTCGAGCAGGGGCGCGAGGCGGCGGCGGATGCCGATGTTGGCGCGCATCCGCGGGTCCTTGGCGTACTCGGCCCACATGTAGTCGCGCTCCTCGTCGGTGACCATCTCCAGGGTCAGCTCGTCGTGGTTGCGCAGGAAGATGCCCCACTGGCAGCCGGAGGGGATCTCGGGTGTCTTGGCGAGGATCTCGGAGACCGGGTAGCGGGACTCGCGTCGTACGGCCATGAAGATGCGCGGCATCACGGGGAAGTGGAAGGCCATGTGGCACTCGTCGCCGCCGGTGGAGTAGTCGCCGAAGTAGTCGACCACGTCCTCCGGCCACTGGTTGGCCTCCGCCAGCAGCACCGTGTCCGGGTACTGGGTGTCGATCTCCTTGCGCACCCGCTTCAGGAACTCGTGGGTCGCCGGCAGGTTCTCGCAGTTGGTGCCCTCCTGCTGGTACAGGTACGGCACGGCGTCCAGCCGGAACCCGTCGATGCCGAGATCCAGCCAGAACTTCAGCGCGGAGATCATCTCCTCCTGCACCGCCGGGTTCTCGTAGTTCAGATCCGGCTGGTGCGAGAAGAAGCGGTGCCAGTAGTACTGCTTGCGTACGGGGTCGTACGTCCAGTTGGAGGCCTCGGTGTCGACGAAGATGATCCGGGCGCCGGGGAACTGCTTGTCGTCGTCGGCCCAGACGTAGTAGTCGCCGTACGGGCCGTCCGGGTCGCGCCTCGACTCCTGGAACCACGGGTGCTGGTCGCTGGTGTGGTTCATGACGAAGTCGATGATGACGCGCATGCCGCGCTGGTGGGCGGCGTCCACGAACTCCACGAAGTCGGCGAGGTCGCCGAACTCCGGGAGGACGGCCGTGTAGTCGGAGACGTCGTAACCGCCGTCCCTGAGCGGTGACTTGAAGAACGGTGGCAGCCACAGGCAGTCCACGCCGAGCCACTGCAGATAGTCGAGCTTGGCGGTCAGACCCTTCAGGTCGCCGATGCCGTCGCCGTTGCTGTCCTGGAAGGAGCGGACCAGGACCTCGTAGAAGACGGCGCGTTTGAACCACTCCGGGTCCCGGTCCTTGGCGGGCGTGTCCTCGAAGGTATCCGGAACGGGCTCATTGACGATCATGTGGTGGGTGACCCTCCGATCTGCGGGTTGGACGGTCGCAGGACGCTGAGGACGTGCGCGGGCCTGACACCCGGTTCGAGACGCACGTAGTTGGCCCTGCCCCAGTGATAGGTCTCGCCGGTCAGCTCGTCGCGGACCGGCACGGACTCGTGCCAGTCCAGGCCGAGTCGCGGCATGTCCAACGAGACCGTTGCCTCCTGGGTGTGGTGGGGGTCGAGGTTGGCGACCACGAGAACCGTGTCCGACCCGCTCCGCTTCGAGTAGGCGATCACCGCGTCCTTGTCGGCGTGGTGGAAGTGCAGATCACGCAGTTGGCGCAGGGCGGGGCTGCGCCGCCGGATGTGGTTGAGCGTCGTGAGGAGCGGTGCGATGCTGCGCCCCTCCCGCTCGGCGGCCGCCCAGTCCCGTCGCCTGAGCTGGTACTTCTCGGAGTCGAGGTACTCCTCACCGCCCTCCTTCAGCGGGGTGTTCTCGCACAGCTCGTAGCCGCTGTAGATGCCCCAGGAGGGGGAGAGGGTCGCGGCCAGCACGGCCCGCACCTCGAAGGCGGGACGGCCGCCGTGCTGGAGGTAGGCGTGCAGGATGTCCGGGGTGTTGGCGAAGAAGTTGGGCCGCATGTACGCGGCCGCCTCACCCGTCAACTCACGCATGTACTCCGTGAGTTCCTGCTTGGTGTTGCGCCAGGTGAAGTAGGTGTACGACTGCTGGAAGCCGATCTGGGCCAGGGTGTGCATCATCGCCGGGCGGGT
>NZ_JBVJMF010000004.1:487057-621253 GCF_055584345.1 Streptomyces sp. NPDC104106 | reverse complement strand
GGTGAGGAGTACCTCGACTCCGAGAAGTACCAGCTCAGGCGACGGGACTGGGCGGCCGCCGAGCGGGAGGGGCGCAGCATCGCACCGCTCCTCACCCGGCTGAACGCCATCCGCCGCCGGCATCCCGCGCTACAGCGCCTGCGGAATCTGCGTTTCCACCCGACCGACAACGACGCCGTGCTCGCCTACAGCAAGAGCACGGGGACGGACACGGTCATCGTGGTCGTCAACCTCGACCCGCATCACACCCAGGAGGCCACGGTCTCGTTGGACATGCCGCAACTCGGCCTGGACTGGGACGCCGCTCTGTCCGTGCACGACGAACTGACGGGCGAGACGTACCACTGGGGCAGGACCAACTACGTGCGCCTGACGCCCGGCAGCGCGCCGGCGCACGTGCTCCACGCCGGGCGATCGACGCCCCAGAACGGAGGGCCCGCAGCGTCATGACCGTCAACGAACCCGTGCACGACACGTTCGAGGACACGCCCGCCAAGGACCGGGACCCGGAGTGGTTCAAACGCGCCGTCTTCTACGAGGTCCTGGTCCGCTCCTTCCAGGACAGCAACGGCGACGGCATCGGCGACCTGAAGGGTCTGACCGCCAAGCTCGACTATCTGCAGTGGCTCGGCGTGGACTGCCTGTGGCTGCCGCCGTTCTTCACCTCACCGCTCAGGGACGGCGGTTACGACGTCTCCGACTACACGGCCGTCCTCCCGGAGTTCGGCGACCTCGCCGACTTCGTGGAGTTCGTGGACGCCGCCCACCAGCGCGGCATGCGCGTCATCATCGACTTCGTCATGAACCACACCAGCGACCAGCACGCGTGGTTCCAGGAGTCCCGCAAGAACCCCGACGGCCCCTACGGCGACTACTACATGTGGGCCGACGACGACAAGAGGTACGAGGACGCGCGGATCATCTTCGTCGACACCGAGGCGTCCAACTGGACCTTCGACCCGGTGCGCGGCCAGTACTACTTCCACCGCTTCTTCTCGCACCAGCCGGACCTCAACTACGAGAACCCGGCCGTGCAGGAGGAGATCCTGGCCGCACTGAGGTTCTGGCTCGACCTCGGCATCGACGGCTTCCGGCTGGACGCGGTCCCCTACCTCTACGCCGAGGAGGGCACCAACTGCGAGAACCTGCCGGCCACGCACGCCTTCCTCAGGCGGGTGCGCAAGGAGATCGACGCCATGTACCCGGACACGGTGCTGCTGGCGGAGGCCAACCAGTGGCCGGAGGACGTGGTCGACTACTTCGGCGACTACTCCACCGGCGGCGACGAGTGCCACATGGCCTTCCACTTCCCCGTGATGCCGCGCATCTTCATGGCCGTACGACGCGAGTCCCGCTACCCGGTCTCCGAGATCCTCGCCAAGACACCCGAGATTCCCTCCGGCTGCCAGTGGGGCATCTTCCTGCGCAACCACGACGAGCTGACCCTGGAGATGGTCACCGACGAGGAGCGCGACTACATGTGGGCCGAGTACGCCAAGGACCCGCGGATGCGCGCCAACATCGGCATCCGCCGCCGCCTCGCGCCCCTGCTCGACAACGACCGCAACCAGATCGAGCTGTTCACCGCGCTCCTGCTGTCCCTGCCCGGCTCGCCGATCCTCTACTACGGCGACGAGATCGGCATGGGCGACAACATCTGGCTCGGCGACCGCGACGCCGTGCGCACCCCGATGCAGTGGACCCCCGACCGCAACGCCGGCTTCTCGAAGTCGGACCCGGGGCGCCTGTACCTGCCCACGATCATGGATCCGGTCTACGGCTACCAGGTCACCAACGTCGAGGCCTCGATGTCCTCGCCGTCGTCGCTGCTGCACTGGACCCGGCGGATGATCGAGATCCGCAAGCAGAACCCCGCCTTCGGGCTCGGCTCCTTCACCGAACTGCAGTCGTCCAACCCCGCGGTGCTCGCCTTCCTGCGCGAGTACGGCGACGACCTCGTGCTGTGCGTCAACAACTTCTCGCGCTTCGCCCAGCCGACCGAACTCGATCTGCGGGCCTACGACGGCCGGCATCCCGTCGAGTTGATCGGCGGGGTGCGGTTTCCCGCCATCGGTGAACTGCCGTACCTGCTCACCCTGCAGGGCCACGGCTTCTACTGGTTCCGGCTCACCCGAGTCGCTTCCCGCATCGGCCGCCGCTGAACGCCCGGCGCCGAGGAAAGGAGCGTCATGCCGAAGACCATCACTGTCCCGCCGAGAACCGAGGCCGGCCTGGACGGGCCGCTGGCCTCACTCGGCGGGCTGCTGCGCGAGTGGCTGCCGCGGCAGCGCTGGTTCGCGGGCAAGGACCGGCCCGTCACGGACCTGTCGGTGCTGCACGTGACCGAGCTGTTCCCGAAGTGCCTGCATCTGCTGGTGCACGCCTCGCACGCGCCGGTGCCCACCCCCGGCGGCACTCCTTTGCCGGGCGACTGCTACCAGCTGCTGCTCGGCCTGCGCGAGCACGTCGCCCCGCGCCTGGAGCGGGCGTTCATCGGACGGGCCGAGCAGGGGCCGTTCGCCGGACTCGCGGTGTACGACGCGCTGCACGACCCGCGCTCGGCACATCTGCTGCTGGAGCGGCTGCGGCACCCGGGCGCGGCGGGCCCGCTGCGGTTCGAGGCCGCCCCGGGCGCCGAGCTGCCCGGCGGGCTGCCGCCGCGCCTGCTGGACGCCGAGCAGTCCAACACCTCGCTCGTGTACGGCGACGCCTACATCCTGAAGGTCTTCCGGCGGATCCAGCCGGGCGTCAACCCGGACCTGGAGGTGTCGGCCGCACTGGCCGCGCAGGGCTGCACCAGGGTGCCGGCGCCGGTGGCCTGGTTCGGGACGAGCGCGCCGCAGCCGGCGACGCTCGGGGTGCTCCAGCCGTTCCTGCCGGACGCGACCGACGGCTGGACACTGGCCCTGCACGCGCTCGGCGCGGGCGAGGACTTCACCGCCGAGGCCTGGGAGCTGGGCCGGGCGACGGCCGAGGTGCACCTGGCGCTGGCCGAGGCGTTCGGACCGGCCGGGCCGGGCGAGAACGGCCGTACGGCGCGCGCGATGTGCGCGCGGCTGGACGCGGCCGCGCACGCCGTACCGGGCCTGCGGCCCTTCGTGCCGGGACTCAAGGCCGCGTTCGGGGCGCTCGCCACGTGCGACACCGGGCCACCCGCCCAACGGGTGCACGGCGATCTGCACCTCGGGCAGGTGCTGCGGGCCGGCCGCGACTGGTTCGTCATCGACTTCGAGGGAGAGCCGTCCCGGCCGCTGGCCGAGCGCCGGGCCCCGCAGTCCCCGGTGCGGGACGTGGCGGGGATGCTGCGCTCCTTCGACTACGCGGCCCGGCAGCGCCGCCCCTGGCGACCCGAGTGGGCGCGCCGCTGCCGGGAGGCGTTCTGCGCGGGCTACGCGGCCCGCGCGGGCTGGGATCCACGCAAGAAGCACGCGCTGCTGCGCGCGCACGAGACGGACAGGGCGGTCTACGAGGTGCTGTACGAGGCGAGACACCGGCCGGACTGGCTGCCGGTACCGATGGCGGCGATCAAGCGGCTCGCCGTGTGGGGAGGCTGACGACATGGCTCTGCGTGACACCCAGCTTCCCGAGGCCGCCGGTCCCGCGCCGGTCGCGGCCGTCCCGCTCGACGAAACGGAGCGCGGCCGGCTGCTCGGCGGCGCCCATCACGATCCGCACTCCCTGCTCGGCGCCCATCCGGTGCCGGGCGGCACGCTGTTCCGGGCACTGCGCCCGAACGCCCGCGCGGTGAGCGTCGTGACCGGCGGCACGCGCCACCCGCTCGTGTCGGAGGGCGGCGGCCTGTTCGCGGCCGTGCTGCCCTGCGCCGAGATCCCCGAGTCGTACACGCTGCTGGTGGCGTACGACGACACCGAGCAGGTGGTGCACGACCCGTACCGGTTCCTGCCGGCGCTCGGCGAGCTGGACCTGCACCTGATCCGGGAGGGCCGGCACGAGCAGCTGTGGCAGGCGCTCGGCGCCGAGCCGATGACGCACCAGGGCGTGGCCGGCACCCGCTTCACGGTGTGGGCGCCGAACGCCCGGGGAGTGCGGGTGGCCGGGGACTTCACGTACTGGGACGGTACGCAGTATCCGATGCGCTCGCTCGGCGCCTCCGGCGTGTGGGAGCTGTTCCTGCCCGGGATCGGCGAGGGCGCCCGGTACAAGTTCGAGATCACCTCCCGGCACGGGCACCGGTTCCTCAAGGCCGACCCGATGGCCCGGTGCACCGAGGTGCCGCCGGACACGGCCTCCGTCGTGACGGTGTCGCGCCACGAGTGGGGTGACGCCGAGTGGCTGGCGCACCGGGGCGACACGCCGGTGCACCGTGCGCCGTTCTCGGTGTACGAGGTGCACCTTCCGTCCTGGCGCCCCGGTCTGACGTACCGTCAACTCGCGGACGAGCTGCCGGGGTACGTCAAGGACCTGGGCTTCACGCATGTGGAGCTGATGCCGGTCGCCGGGCACCCCTTCAGCGGGTCCTGGGGGTACCAGGTCACCTCGTACTACGCGCCCACGCCCCGGCTCGGCTCGCCGGACGACTTCAAGTACCTGGTGGACGCGCTGCACCGGGCCGGCATCGGTGTGATCATGGACTGGGTGCCGGCGCACTTCCCGAAGGACGACTGGGCGCTGGCCCGGTTCGACGGGGAGCCGCTGTACGAGCCCGGGGACTGGCGGCGGGCCGAGCATCCTGACTGGGGGACGTACGAGTTCGACTTCGGGCGGACCGAGGTGCGCAACTTCCTCGTCGCCAACGCGGTGTACTGGTGCCAGGAGTTCCACATCGACGGGCTGCGCGTCGACGCGGTCGCCTCGATGCTCTACCTGGACTACTCGCGGGACTCCGGGCAGTGGGAGCCCAACGTCTTCGGCGGGCGGGAGGACCTGGACGCGGTCGCCTTCCTCCAGGAGATGAACGCCACCGTCTACCGGCGCTGCCCGGGGGTCGTCACCATCGCCGAGGAGTCGACCGCGTGGGACGGGGTGACCCGGCCGACGGACAGCGGCGGGCTCGGCTTCGGGCTGAAGTGGAACATGGGCTGGATGCACGACTCGCTGGAGTACGTGCGGAAGGAGCCGGTGCACCGCAAGTACCACCACAACGAGATGACGTTCTCGATGGTGTACGCCTACAGCGAGAACTACATCCTGCCGATCTCGCACGACGAGGTCGTGCACGGCAAGCAGGCTCTGGTGTCGAAGATGCCGGGCGACTGGTGGCAGCGGCGCGCCAACCACCGGGCCTACCTCGGCTTCATGTGGGCTCATCCGGGCAAGCAACTGCTGTTCATGGGGCAGGAGTTCGCGCAGGGCGCGGAGTGGTCCGAGGCTCACGGCCCGGAGTGGTGGCTGCTCGCCGACGACTACCACTCCGCGGGCGACCACCGGGGCGTGCGGGATCTCGTACGGGACCTGAACACGGCGTACCGGGCGACGCCGGCGCTGTGGCAGCGGGACACCGATCCGGGCGGTTTCCAGTGGGTGCTGTGTGACGCGGCGGACGACAACGTATTCGCGTTCCTCCGGTTCGACGCCGAGGGCTCGGCGCTGCTGGCGGTCTCGAACTTCTCCCCGGTCGTCCGCCACGACTACCGGCTGTGGGTTCCGGATGCCTTCCCGGCCTGGCAGGAGGCGCTGAACACGGACGACACGCGCTACGGCGGCAGCGGTGCCGGCACCGGGCTCCCCGGCGCGCTCGCGCGGTCGCGGGACGGGTTCCTCCGGCTCGCGCTGCCGCCGCTCGCCACTGTCTGGTTGACGCCTGTGCGGTGAGCCCGCAGGAGTCGGCCGGACCCCCGAGGGGCAGTCAGGGTCGTACAGACTTTCGTCTGCCCCTCGCGGTCTGAACAGAAGGGCGGCCCCACGTGCGCACTGTCGGTGTGGAGGAGGAACTCCTTCTGGTCGATCCGGACAGCGGCGAGCCGAAGGCGCTCTCGGCCGACGTCCTGTCGCGGGCCGTCCAGGACGATCCCGGACAGGACATGTTCCAGGCGGAGCTGTTCGGGCAGATGCTGGAGCTCGCCACGCGTCCGCACACGGAGATGGCGGGCCTCGGCGCCGAGATCGTCAGCTCCCGCAAGGAGGCGGCCCGGCTCGCCGGCGAGGTCGGCTGCGCCGTCGCCGCGCTGGCCACCTGCCCGGTGCCGGTCACCGGCGCGCTCACCGCGGACGACCGGTACCGGTGGATGGCCGGGCAGTACGGGATCGCCACCCAGGACTGGCTCGTGTGCGGCTGCCACGCCCATGTGTCGGTGGCGTCCGACGAGGAGGGGGTCGCCGTCCTCGACCGGCTGCGGCCCTGGCTGCCTGTGGTGCGCGCGCTGAGCGCCAACTCGCCGTACTGGCAGGGCCGGGACACCGGGTACGCCAGCTTCCGCAGCCGGCTGTGGAGCCGCGGTCCGTCGGCGGGACCGACCGAGCTGTTCGGCTCGCCCGCGCACTACCATCGGCAGGTCGCGGACATGCTGGCGAGCGGTGCCATCCTCGACCACGGGATGGTGTACTTCGACGCGCGGCTGTCCGTGAAGTACCCGACGGTGGAGATCCGGGTGGCGGACGTGTGCCTGCGCGCGGAGACCACGGTGCTCGTCGCCGCGCTGGCCCGCGCCCTGGTGGAGACGGCCGCGCGGGAGTGGCGGGCGGGCCGGGCGCCGGCCGGCCACAGTGTGAGCCTGCTGCGGCTGGCCGCCTGGCACGCCGCGCACTCCGGTCTGGACCGGGAACTGCTCGACCCCGTGACGATGCGGCCCCGGCCCGCGCCCGAGGTGGTGCGCGCGCTGCTGGAGCACACCGGGGAGGCGCTCGCCGACAGCGGGGACGCGGCCGTGGTGGAGGAGGCCGTCGGCGAGCTGCTGGCCCGGGGCACGGGCGCGCGGGAGCAGCGCGGGATGCTGGAGCGCACCGGCAGCCTGCGCGCGGTCGTCACGGAGTGCGTGCGGCACACCCAGGGCTGAACACCGCGGCGGCGGACGCATCACACCGGGCACGCACAGCACCGGACAGGACACGGCCGGGTCATCGGCCGGTCACGACTTCTTTCGTTCCCTGCCCCGGACGGCCACGCCTCGGCTACATTCGAGCACCGCCGACCACAGAGCCGATCGGCGGTGTGACCCTCTGCACATCCAGGAGCAGCGCATGCGCGACGTCGCCCTCGCTCCCTCCGCCTGCCCGCCGCTCACCGGCGGCCTCGCCGACAGCGTCTTCGACATCGCGGAGCGCAACCCCGCCCTGCCGCTGCTCGCCCACCGCGCGGATCCCGCGGCCACCGTCTGGCAGCGGATGACGGCGGCGGAACTGCGCGACGAGGTGGTCGACCTGGCCAAGGGGCTGGTCGCCGCCGGGATCTCGCCCGGCCACCGGGTGGCGGTGATGGCCCGCACCCGCTACGAGTGGACCGTCTTCGCCCACGCGCTGTGGGCCGTGGGCGCGGAGCTGGTGCCGATCCATCCGGCCTCCGCGCGCGACCAGGTCGAGTGGATCCTGCGGGACGCCGGCTGTGTGGCCGTGGTGGTCGAGGACGAGCAGGGCGTCATGACCGTCGGCACGGTGTGCACGCGGCTGCCGCGGCTGCGCCACGTGTGGCAGCTGGACGCGGGCGCGCTGCCCGAACTCGCCGAGCGGGGCGCGGCCGTGCCGTACACCACCGTGGAGTCGCTGCGCCGGATCGTGCTGCCGGAGGCCACGGCGGCCGTCGTCTACACCTCGGGCACCTCCGGCCGCCCCCAGGGCTGCGCGCTGAGCCACGGGGGCCTCGCCTACCCCTGCGACACCCTGCTGGCCGGCTGGGCGCACACCGCGGCGCCTCCGGGCGAGCAGCCCTCGGTGCTGGCCTTCCTGCCGTTCTCGCATGTGTACGGCATCATGATCATGCTCATGTGCGTGCGCGGCGGAGTCCTGATGGCGCACGAGCCGGAGCCGGCCGCGGCCACGCTGGCGTCGGCGCTCGCCACGTTCCGGCCGACGTATCTCTACGGCGTGCCGTCGGTGTTCGAGAAGCTGTACAAGACCTTCCTGCGCACGGCCGAACAGGCGGGCCGGGGCGCCCTGTTCGAGCGGGCCGCGCAGACCGCGCGGGACTTCGCCGCGGCCGAGGAGCGCCGGCGGCTGGGCACCGGTGCGGGTCCCGGGCTGGAACTGCGGCTGCAGCACGCCCTGTTCGAGCGGACCGTGTACCGCAGGCTGCGTGCGGCGCTCGGCGGCCGGGTGGTGCGCGGCACCTCCGGCGGCTCCTCGCTCAGCCGCGAACTGACCCTGTTCTTCGAGGGGATGGGCATCGTCGTCAACGACGGCTACGGACTCACCGAGTCCTCGGGCGGGATCACCATGCAGCCGCTCGGCCGGGCGAAGTCCGGGACCGTGGGCCGGCCGCTGCCCGGCACGGACGTCCGGGTGGCCGACGACGGGGAGATCCTCGTGCGCGGGCCGTCGGTGTTCCAGGGCTACGTCGGTGACGAGGCTGCGACCCGGGCGGTGCTGCGCGGCGGCTGGCTGGCCACCGGGGACATCGGACGGCTGGACGGGGAGGGGTATCTGACGATCACCGGCCGCAAGAAGGACATCATCGTCACGAGCGGCGGCAAGAGCGTCGCCCCGGCCCCGCTGGAGCAGCGGCTGCGCATGCACCCGCTGGTCCACCAGGCCGTCGTGCTCGGTGACGGCCGGCCCTGTGTGGGCGCGCTGATCACGCTGGACCCGGAGTTCCTCGCGCACTGGCGGGCCTCCCTGGCGCTGCCGGGCGGCAGCCCCGGCCGGGAGAGCCGCGAGGAGAACGCGCTGCGGGAGGAGATCGCGCGGGCGGTGGCCGCCGCGAACAGCACCGTCTCCCGCGCCGAGTCCATCCGGGTCCACCGGGTGCTTCCCGAGCCGTTCGCCGCGGCGGACGGGCTGCTCACCCCGTCGTTGAAGCTGCGCCGCGACGCGATCGTGCGGCACTACGCCGCCGAGATCGACGCGATGTACCTGGCGCGCTCGCGGGCCGCGCGCGGGGTGCCGCAGCCCGCGGACTGGGACGAGCCGGACGACGTCTTCCGCTGAGCGGACGCCGGGCCTCCGCTGAGCGGACACCGTCCGACCTGCGCCGATTTTGGTGACGGTTATCCGCGCGACAACCGGTCACTCGGCTCCGAGCAGGTGCATGCTGATGGCCACGCGTTCGTCTGCCTGCCGCGCCCGGCTGGCGGGACGGCTCGGTGCGCGGTGGGATCGAAGGTGGTGCGCGCAGCGATCCAGGGCATGCGAACGGCGTCGAGTCGGACCGCCTGGAGCCGCAGAAAGGGATGAACACCGTGACACGACCCAGGATCCTGGTGGTTGGCGCCGGCTTCGCCGGAGTCGAGTGCGTCCGCCGCCTGGAGCGGAAACTCGCCCCCGACGAGGCCGACGTCACCCTGGTGACGCCGTTCTCCTACCAGCTCTATCTGCCGCTGCTGCCCCAGGTCGCCTCGGGTGTGCTGACCCCCCAGTCGATCGCCCTCAGCCTGCGCCGCAGCAAGAGGTACCGCACCCGGATCATTCCGGGCGGGGCGATCGGGGTGGACCTGAAGGCCAAGGTGTGCGTCGTGCGCACCATCACCGACAAGGTCGTCAACGAGCCGTACGACTACCTCGTGCTGGCCCCGGGCAGCGTGACCCGCACCTTCGACATCCCGGGGCTGACCGACCACGCCTTCGGGATGAAGACCCTCGCCGAGGCCGCGTACATCCGCGACCACGTCATCACCCAGCTCGACCTCGCCGACGCCAGCGACGATCCGGTCGAGCGGGCCGGGCGGCTGCAGTTCGTGGTGGTGGGCGGCGGATACGCCGGCACCGAGACCGCCGCCTGCCTGCAACGGCTCACCCACGCCGCCGTCCAGCGCTATCCGCGGCTGGACCCCGGTCTGATCCGCTGGCACCTCATCGACATCGCGCCACGGCTGATGCCGGAGCTGGGCCAGAAGCTCGGGCGCAGCGCGCAGGAGATCCTGCGCCGGCGCGGGATCGACGTCTCGCTGGGTGTGTCGATCGAGAAGGCCGGCCCCGACGAGGTCACCTTCACCGACGGCCGGGTGGTGCCGACGCACACCCTGATCTGGACGGCCGGGGTGGTCGCGAGCCCGCTGATCGGCACGCTCGGCGCGGAGACGGTGCGCGGCCGGCTGGCGGTCACCGGCGAGATGACGGTGCCGGGGCACGACGGGGTGTTCGCGCTGGGGGACGCGGCCGCCGTGCCCGACCTGGCCAAGGACGAGTCGGGGGCGGTCTGTCCGCCCACCGCGCAGCACGCCATGCGTCAGGGCAAGAAGGTCGCCGACAACGTGATCGCGACCCTGCGGGGCGAGCCGCTGACGCCGTACGTGCACAAGGACCTCGGTCTCGTCGTCGACCTCGGCGGCAAGGACGCCGTGTCCAAGCCGCTCGGCGTGGAGCTGCGCGGGGTGCCCGCCCAGGTGGTGGCCCGGGGTTACCACTGGTCGGCGCTGCGCACCAACGTGGCCAAGACCCGGGTGATGACCAACTGGCTGCTGAACGCGGTCGCCGGCGACGACTTCGTCCGCACCGGCTTCCAGGCCCGCAGGCCCGCCCGGCTGAAGGACTTCGAGTACACGGACTCGTATCTGACGCCGGAGCAGGTGCGGGCCCGGGTGGAGGGCGGAGCCGGCACGACGGGCTGAGCCGCCCCGGAGCACCGGACCACCGCTGCCGCCGCTGCCCTCCCATCGGTCGGCGGTCCCCGCCGGGGCGGCGGCCCCGGCCGGGGGCGGGGGGGTTCGGGCAGTCGTGCGATGCTGGACGGAGATCGATTTCTGGCACGGGAGAGAGCGCGGCGGCGTGAGGGAAGCGGGACGGTCGGCACGGGTACGGATGTGGGACCGGCTCGCGGCGTCCGATCCCGGGCTGCTGCGGCTCACCGCGGGGCTGCGCACGGTCACCGCGATCGCCCTCACGCTCGCCGTGCTGGCCGCGCTGCGGGTGCCGGTGCCGCATCTGGTCGCCGGTGCCATGGCGGCGATGGTGTCGACCTTCGCCATCCGGGAGAAGTCGCGCGCCCAGCAGGCGGTCACGCTCGCGCTCGGCCTGCCGGTGGCGCTGGTCTCCGTCTCGCTCGGCGCGCTGCTCAACCAACGGGTCGTCATCGGCGACCTGTTCTTCGTCGTCCTCATCTTCAGCGCCGTCTACGGCCGCCGCTTCGGCGACCGGGGCACGGCGCTGGGGCTGATCGGCTTCCAGATCTACTTCCTCTCCCTCTTCGTCCACGCCACCGCCCCCATGCTGCCCGCGCTGTACGGGGTCATCTGCGCGGCGGTCGCGTGCAGCGCCCTCGCGCGGTTCGTGCTGCTGCCGCAGACCCCGGCGGGCACCCTGGACCGGCTGCGGCGCGCCTTCCGCGCCCGGCTCGCCCAGCTGATCGCCGTACAGGCCCAGTTGCTGGACGCCGGCCCGGAGGAGACGGACAAGGTCCTGCAGGATCTGCGCACGGCCACCGCCCGGCTGCACGAGACGGCGCTGATGATCCAGGGGCGGCTGGAGGACGGCACCTCCGACCCGGCGGTGGCGCGGCTGCTGCAGCGCCGGATCGCGGACGCCGAGATCGCCGCCGAGCGGCTCGGTCTGCTGCTGCTGACCGCGCGCAGCGCCGAGCGGACCGACACGCTCACCCTGCACCTGCCGGGCGCGCCGCTGCCGTCGGGCGGTGTGCTGCCCGTGCCGGACGAGGCGACGCAGGCGCTGCGCCGGGACCTTCAGGCGCTGCGGCTGCTGATGCTGCGGCCGGTCGGCGAGGCCCGGGGCACCGCGCTCGCGCACCTGCGCAACCGGCTGCTCGGCTACCGCGACGAGGAGAACCTGCCCAAGGCCTCCCCCGCCGTACAGGACGCCTTCCGCGGCCTCGGCGAGGCCGCCCGCGCCGCACTCGGCCTGCGGGTCGCCCTGGACGGGGCGCTGGACGAGTCCGACGACAGTCCGGCGACCACCCGCTCGCGGGAGGAGCTGGACGCGGAGGACGCCGCGATCGAGGCCGGTGAGGAGCGCGAGGCCGAGGAGCCGGCGCCGACCGGGCTGCGCCGGCCCACGACACGGGCCGCGGTCCAGGTGGCCGTCGGCTCCTCGCTGGCGATCGCGGGCGGTGAGCTGCTGTCCAGCCAGCGCTGGTACTGGGCGGTGCTGACCTGCTGGATCGTGTTCATCAACACCGCCTCCACCGGGGAGATCCTGGTCAAGGGCTACCGCCGGCTGCTGGGTACGGTGCTCGGCGTGGTGGCCGGTATGGGACTGGCGGTGCTCGTCGGGCACCACACGTGGACGGCGTTCGCGCTGGTCCTGCTGTGCATCTTCGCGATGTTCTACACGGCGCCGCTGTCGTACACGCTGATGTCGTTCTTCGTCACGGCGATGCTCGGGCTGCTCTACACGCTGCTCAACACCTACAGCCTGTCGGTGCTGGTGCTGCGGATCGAGGAGACGGCGCTCGGCGCGGCCTGCGGGGTGATCGCGGCGGCGGTGGTGCTGCCGATCCACACCGACCGGCGTACCAACGAACTGCTCGTGCAGGTCCTGGACCGGCTGGAGGGGGTCACCCGGGCCGCCGTCGACCAGCTGAGCGGCGGGGCGGGGGCCGATCTGGTGGAGCAGGCCCGTGAGCTGGACCAGGCGCTGGCCGATCTGCGGGCGGCCACCCAGCCGCTGACGCATCCGATCACCCCGCTGCGCTCGCGCCGGGACACCGTCCGGTACGTGGTGGCACTGCTGGAGACGTGCGCGTACCACGCGCGGTCGCTGGCCGCGACGGCCGAACTGCTGCCCACGCACCCGTCGATAGCCGCGGACCCCCGGCTGAGCGGGGCGTGCCGCCGGATCCTGCACAACATCCAGGTGATCGCCGGGCACGTCGCGGACCCTCGCTCCGCGGCCGGGATGGAGAGCGGCCCGAGTATCGCCTCGATGCTGGAGCCGGGCACCCCGCGCACCCCGCGCTACGGCAGGGTGACCGACCGGGTGCTGCGCCATCTGCAGCGCCTGGACGACGCGGTCTCGGGTCTGGCCCGGCCGCTGGGCGTGCCCCGGCCGGGCGCCGGCGCCGACGCGAAGGTGAAACAGGTCACGTGACCCGTTGCTGGATTGCGCACCGCCACACCGGATGGTTTATCGTTCATACATACGTGATGCCGGGGCGGACCGGAGCCGTCCTTCCCCTCCGCCGGGCGTCACCGCAAGCGGCCCTGGCTGGTTTCCCCCGTCCAGCCAGGGCTTTTCGCTGCCCGTACGCGCCACCGGACAGGTGATCCGGCGCGCGGCACCCCGCCCTTCGAGGTGCCCCGGACGGTGGCAGCGGCTGAAATGGGCATACGGACATCACCACCCGGAACCGCCGCCGGCGAGGAGCCCCGCGCCATGACCAAAGCGATCAAACTGCTCACCGCCCTGCCCCAGGCGCAGCGCGAGCGCCTGATGGAGCTGGCCCAGGAGGTCTCCTTCCCCGAGGACACCCGCATCTTCGAGGCGGGCGGCACCGCCGACCGGTTCTGGGTGATCCGCTCCGGCGCTGTCCACCTGGACACGCAGGTCACCTCCCGGCAGCGGGTCATGGTGGCGACCCTCGGCGCGGGCGACCTGCTCGGCTGGTCCTGGCTGTTCCCGCCCTACGAGTGGGACTTCGGCGCGGTCGCGTTCAGCAACGTACGCGCCTACCAGTTCGACGGGCCCGCGGTGCTCGCGCTGTGCGTGGAGGACCCGCTGCTCGGGCTGTCACTGGTGCGCACCGTGGCCGAGATCCTCGCGGGCCGCCTGGAGACGACCCGGGGCAAGCTGATGGAACAGTACGCGATCCGGCGGCGCACCGGCCTCCTGTGACCGGGGCCCGTCGGGCGCCCCGGCAGCCTCAGATCCGGTACCGCCGCAGCGCGGGCACCGCGGCGGCAAGGGCCGGCATCACCACGACGACCAGCGCGCCGCCGCCCGCCACCGCCGCCCGGGGACCGAAGGCGGATCCTGCGGTGCCGTGCAGGACGTCGGCGAGGCGGGGTCCGCCCGCGACGACCACCGTGAACACGCCCTGCATCCGGCCCCGCATCTCGTCGGTCGCGGCGGACAGCAGGATCGCGCCACGGAACACCATCGAGACCATGTCGGCGACGCCGGCCAGGGCGAGGAAGGCCATGGCCACCCACAGGTTGCCGCTCAGCCCGGCCCCGGCGACGGCCACGCCCCAGCCCACCACGGCGCCGATCACCATCCAGCCGTGCCGCCGGGCCCGCGAGAACACCCCGGAGCACAGGCCGCCGAGCACCGCGCCGACCGGGATGCCGGCGAACAGCACGCCGAGCGCGAGTCCGTCGCCCCAGGAGCGGTAGGTCTGCGCGGCCAGCTGCGGGAAGAGGGCGCGGGGCATGCCGAACACCATCGCGACGATGTCGGCGAGGAAGGACAGCAGCAGCACCTTGTGCCGGGAGATGTACCGGAAGCCCTCGGCTATCTCGCGTATCCCGGCCCGGCGGGCGGCGCCGTCGCCGAGCGGCGGCAGCGCGGGCAGCCGGAAGACGGCCCAGACGGTGACGCACAGCGCGAGCGCGTCGATGAGGTACAGCTCCGGCAGCCCGATGACCGGGATCAGCACACCGGCGAGCAGCGGGCCGGCGACGAGGCCGGTCTGCATCACCGTGGAGCCGAGCGCGCCTGCCGCGGGCAGCTCCTCGGCGGGGACCAGCCGGGCGATCGAGGCGTTGCGGGCGGGCGCGTTGAGCCCGAAGAACGCCTGCTGCAGCGCGAGCAGCAGCATCAGTACGACGACCGAGTCCAGCCCCGTGACGGCCTGTGCCCAGAACAGCAGCGAGGTCACCGCGATGCCGGAGTTGGTGACCAGCAGCAGCCTGCGGCGGTCCACGGTGTCGGCGACCGCTCCGCCCCACAGCGCGAACGCCACCATCGGCACCAGGCCGGCCAGGCTCGCGTAGCCGACCCAGGCCGAGGAGTGCGTGATGTCGTAGATCTGCTTGGGCACGGCGACGGCGGTGAGCTGGCTGCCCACCGCGGTGACGACGGTCGACGTCCACAGGCGCCGGTAGGCGGGGATGGACAGCGGACGGGTGTCCATCCCCCAGCGGCGCCAGCCGCGGCGGGGCGGGGCCGCCGCGCCGGTGGGGGTGTCGTCTCCGGTGCTGCTGGTCTCGCTGGTGTCCACGGGTGTCCTGATTGCTCGCTACATCTTTTCCGTTCGAGAACCCGACTATCCCAGCAGCGGGGATCTTCGCCGAGCGGGTGTCCAGGATCCGGCTTGTCTCAGGATCCGGCCAGGAGCGAGGCGCCGAGCGCGAGCATCGTGACGGCCACCAGGCCGTCCAGCACCCGCCAGGCGCCGGGCCGGGCCAGGAAGCGGCCGAGCAGCCGCGCGCCGAGGCCGAGCGCGGTGAACCAGCACAGGCTGGCGAGCGCGGCGCCGAGTCCGAAGGTCCAGCGCTGCGCGCCCCGGCCCGCGGCGAGGGAGCCGAGCAGGAACACCGTGTCCAGGTAGACGTGCGGGTTCAGCCAGGTCATGGCCAGACAGGTGAGCACGGCCCGGCGCCGGGAGCCGGCCGCCTCGCCCGCGGCGCGCAGGCCGGTTCCGGGCCGCAGCACGCGCCGGGCGGCGAGGACGCCGTAGCAGAGCAGGAAGGCGCCGCCGACGATCCCGACCGCGCGGACCGCGCCCGGCCAGGCCGCCACCACCGCCCCCACCCCGCCGACGCCGAGCGCGATGAGCACCGCGTCGGACAGGGCGCAGATGCCGACGACGGCGAGGACGGCGTCCCGGCGCACCCCCTGTCGCAGGACGAAGGCGTTCTGGGCGCCGATGGCGACGATCAGGGAGAGTCCGCTGCCGAATCCGGCGGCCGCGGCGGTCAGGGCGTGGTTCATGCCGTCGACGCTAGGGAGAGGCTTCCGGCAAGTACAGCTAAGGATTCTTACGTACCCTTAGCGCTTGTGATGGCTGAGCTTCCCCTGGACCAGGTCCGCACCCTGCTCGCCGTGGTGGACGAGGGCACCTTCGACGCGGCCGCGGCGGCGCTGCACGTGACGCCGTCGGCGGTCAGCCAGCGGATCAAGGCGCTGGAACAGCGCACCGGCCGGGTACTGCTGCAACGCACCAAGCCGGTGCGGCCCACGGAGTCCGGGGCGGTGCTGGTGCGCTTCGCCCGGCAGCTGGCGCGGCTGGAGCGGGACGCCCGGGGCGAGCTGGGGCTCAGCGGCGCGGGGGAGCCGACCCGGGTGTCGGTCGCGGTGAACGCGGATTCGCTGGCGACCTGGTTCCTGCCGGCGCTGACCCGGGCGGCGGGTCTCTGCTTCGAGCTGCACCGGGAGGACGAGGACCACACGGCGGCGCTGCTGCGCGAGGGGCTGGTGATGGCGGCGGTGACCACCCTGCCCGAGCCCGTGCCGGGCTGCGCGGTGCGCCCGCTCGGCCGGATGCGCTATCTGCCGGTCGCCGCGCCCGAGTTCGCCGCGCGTCATCTGGCCGGTCCGTTGCCGGAGCTGCTGCCGGGGGCGCCGGTCGTGGTCTTCGACCGCAAGGACGACTTCCAGGACGGCTTCGTACGCCGGCTGGGCCGGGGGTCCGCGAGCCCCCTTCGGCACTATGTGCCCACCTCCGAGGGGTTCGCCGACGCGGTCGCGGCCGGCCTCGGCTGGGGCCTGGTGCCCGAGGCCCAGGCCGGACCGCTGCTCGCCGGGGGCCGGCTGCGGCTGCTGGCCCGCGCGCAGTGGGTGGACGTCACGCTGTACTGGCAGCAGTGGAAGCTGGACTCCCCCGCGCTGGCCGCCCTGGCCGACGCGGTGACCGCGACGGCGGCCGAGGCGCTGCGCCGCTGACGTCCGGAGACCGCTCTTCCGTCCGTCGACAGGGTGCCGGGCGGCGCGGGGCCGGAGTACGGTGGCCGGACCGCCGCGCGGCGGAACCGTCCGTCCGGTCGCCGCGCCCGACTCCGCGCGCCCCGTGCCCGGCCGGGCACGGGCGCCCCCGGCCTCGCGGCCCAACCGCCCCCGCCTCCCCTCCCGTTGAGCAGGTACGGCCCCTCCGCCCCCGTTTGCCGTCCCGTTGGCCGGGGTTGTGGCTCACTCGCCCCGTTTCCCGCCGCGCCCACCGGTCACCCGAGTCCTGAGCACCGCGTCCGACCGGCACGCACGGCCCGGCTTCGATCCGGTCCAGGAGACCCATCCAGGAGACTTCGATGGACAATTGGCGCGACCACGCCGCCTGCCGTCATGTGGACCCCGACCTGTTCTTCCCCGTCGGCACCACCGGACCCGCGCTGGTGCAGGCCGAGCGGGCCAAGGAGGTGTGCGCGATCTGCCCGGCCCGGGAGCCGTGCCTGGACTGGGCGCTGGCGACGGGCCAGAGCACCGGCATCTGGGGCGGTACGACCGAGACGGAACGGCGCAGGCTGCACCGCCGCGCCCGCTCCCGGCCGCGCTCGCGCTGAGGGCGCACGATCGGCAGACCCGGCCCGCCGCGCCGGTACGGCGGCCGGGGCATTTCTCCGCGCGCCAGAACCACTCAAAGACGTGCGGCAGCTCCTCCGTGGCGATGGCCGTCCCCGTGTCGGTGACGGCGAGCACGACCTCGGTGCCGTCCAGCCTGGTGCAGACAGGGCCCGGCGAGGGCCGTGAGCGCGTCCCGAGCCGTGCGCTCGGCCGGGGCGGGCGCCGTCCGCGGTGGTGACGACGACGGTCTGCGCACAGTGCGCGGGTATCGCGGCCTGCCGGGCGGGGCCGAGGCCGGGTAGGCCCTGCGAGGCCTGTTCCGCCTGGACCTGGGGGTGCCGGTGGGCGCCCGGCGGGGGCCGGGGTGCGGCGCCGGCTCGCCTCGGCTCCGCCGCAGCCGGTGAGCAGCAGCGGGGAGGCGAGGAGCGCGACGGCGGCTCTGCGATGGATCATGGCGCCGGCCTTGGCCGGCACTCGGGTGAAACTCGTGAGAGATCAGGCCTTGTTCGGCCTTCCCTTGCTGAACAGCCAGGTGTGGAACAGCCGGTCGAGCCGCTTGCCGGAGATGTCCCCGGCCAGCCGCGTGAACTGCGCGGTCGTACCGTGCCCGTAGCGGTGCCGCTGCGCCCAGGCGCGCAGGATCCGGAAGAAGTCCCGGTCGCCGACCGCCTTGCGCAGCTCGTGCAGGGTCATGGCGCCGCGCGCGTAGACGGGTGGGCCGAAGAGGTTCTTCCCGCTGCCGGGGTCGCCGGGCGGGTAGGCCCACAGCGTCTTGCCCGCCGGGGTGGCGTAGAGGCCGTCGAAGGTCTTCTGGGCGCTGTCGCCGCCGTGCTGTTCGGCGTACAGCCACTCGGCGTAGGTGGCGAAGCCCTCGTTGAGCCAGATGTCCTTCCAGGTGGTCACCGAGACGGAGTCGCCGAACCACTGGTGGGCGCTCTCGTGGACGAGGGTGCTCAGGTCGGGTGCGCGGTCGTACAGCGGCCGGGTCTGGGTCTCCAGCGCGTAGCCGACGTTGCGGGCGTGGTCGACGATCGCCCCGGCGGACCGGAACGGGTACGGCCCGAACAGCCGGCTCGCCCAGGCGAGGACGGCCGGCAGCTTCTTCAGCACGGGCGCGGCGGCGCGTGCCTCCCTCGGGTCCACGGCGGTGTAGAGCTGGACGCCGTCGGGGGTGGTCGAGCGCTGGACCTGGAAGGCGCCGATGGTGGCGGTGGCCAGGTACGCGGCCATCGGACGGGTCTCGCGCCAGTGGAACGTCGTCCACCCGTGCGCGGTGCGCCGGGAGAGCAGTTCGCCATTGGAGACGGCGGTTCGGCCGTCGGGGACGGTGATCGTGATGTCGTACGCGGACTTGTCCTTGGGGTGGGTGTCGGCTGGGAACCAGGTCATCGCGCCCTGCGGCTCGCTCGCCACGAACGCGCCGTCGTCGGTGGGGATCCAGCCGTCCGCGGAGCCGTCGGGGTCGGTGACCGGTTTCGGGGTGCCCCGGTAGGTGACGGCGACGCGGAACGCGCGGCCGGCGGGCAGGGTGCGGCGCGGGGTGACGACGAGTTCCTGGCCCGAGCGGCGGAAGGCGGCCGGGGTGCGGTCGACGGTGACGCCGGTGACGGTCAGGCCCGCGAGGTCGAGGTCGAAGCGGCTCAGCCGCTGGGTGGCGCGGGCGCTGAGGACCGCCGTGCCGTCGAGGTGCCGGCGCGTGGTGTCGTAGCGCAGCGCCAGGTCGTAGTGCCGTACGTGGTAGCCGCCGTTGCCGCTGAGCGGGAAGTAGGGGTCGCCCGCGCCGGGCGCTCCGGCCGTGCCCGGTACCGCGGGTGCGGCGGCGCCGACGACGGCCGCGAGGGCGACGGGGACGAGGAACGCCCGGCGGCGCGGGACCGCGGTACGGCGCCGGGCGGGACGTCTGCGGGAGGGCGGGGAGGGCGACACGGGGGCTCCTCGGGAGTGGCCGGTGATCGTCTGGCCGCCAGAGTAGGCGCGGTCGGGCCGTCGTGCCTCTCTCCTTCAGGCCACGTCACACCGCGTCGCACCCGGTCGCCGCAGTGCGCCGCCGGGTAGGGCCCACGGCGCCCTCCGCATCCGGGGGCCGGTGCGCGTACGCGTGAGGGCTGCCGCCGTCGAGGACGCCGCGCGGGTGGTTCGACGCCTGCGGCGCAGCACGAGGGGGCGCGGGCCGGCCGGGACGTCGCCCGCGAGGGACTGCCGCCAGAAGCGCCACCGTGGTACGGGACGCCGTCGGACCCGGCAGCCGGCGCACAGGGCCACCAATGTCCAACCCCTCCGCCGCACACCGCCTGCACACCGCCTCCGCCGCACAGAGCCACCGCTGTACAGGGCGGCCGTAGCGAAGGACCGCCGCCGCCCACCGCCGCCTCCGTGCAGGGCTGCCGTCGTGACCGGCCGCCCTCGTGGGGTCGGTGTCAGGTTGTCTGGCGGGCGGCGTGGCGGCCCGCGGCTCGCCCGGAGAACAGGCAGCCGCCGAGGAAGGTGCCCTCCAGGGCGTTGTAGCCGTGCACGCCGCCGCCGCCGAAGCCGGCCACTTCGCCCGCCGCGTACAGGCCCTCGATCGGGGTGCCGTCGGCGGCCAGGGCACGGGAGTCGAGGTCGGTCTGGATGCCGCCGAGGGTCTTGCGGGTCAGCACGTGCATCCGGACGCCGATGAGGGGCCCCGCGGCCGGGTCGAGGATGCGGTGCGGAGCGGCGACCCGGCCGAGGCGGTCGCCGATGTAGCGGCGGGCGTTGCGGATGCCCTGGACCTGGGAGTCCTTGCTGTAGGGGTTGGCGATCTGCAGGTCACGGGCCTCGATCTGGCGGCGCACCTCGGCCGCGTCCAGCAGGGGCTTGCCGGTGAGGGCGTTCATCTTGTCGACCAGTTGCTCCAGGTCGCCGGCGGTCACGAAGTCCGCGCCCTTGTCGACGAACGCCTGCACCGGTGCGGGCGCGCCCTTGCCGAGCAGCCGGTCGCGCAGCACGCCGGCCCGGTCCTTCGCGGTGATGTCAGGGTTCTGCTCGGATCCGGAGAGCGCGAACTCCTTCTCGATGATCTTCCGGGTGAGGACGAACCACGAGTGGTCGTACCCGGAGATGTCCTCGGTGGTGCGCAGGTACTTGAGCGTGTTGAGGGTGTCGTAGCCCGGCAGACAGGGGTCGGGCAGCCGGCGGCCGAGGGCGTCCAGCCAGATGGAGGACGGGCCCGGCAGGATGCGGATGCCGTGGCCGGGCCAGATCGGGTCCCAGTTCTGCAGGCCCTCGGTGTAGTGCCACATGCGGTCGCGGTTGACCAGCCGGACGCCCGCGCCGGCGCTGATGTCGAGCATGCGGCCGTCGACGTACGCCGGGACGCCGGTGACCATCTCGGCGGGCGGCGTGCCGAGCCGTTCGGGCCAGTAGCGGCGGACGATGTCGTGGTCGGCGCCGATGCCGCCGGTGGTGACGACGACCGCCTGGGCGGTGAGTTCGAAGTCGCCGACGCGGTCGCGGTTGGAGGCCACGCCGCGCGGCGAGCGGTCCTCGGCGAGCACCGTGCCGCGCACCCCGCGGGCCGTGCCGTCCCCGATGACCAGCTCGTCCACCTGGTGGCGGTGGTGGAAGGTGAGCAGCCCGTCCCGGGCGGCCCGGCGGGCGTACGTCACGAACGGCTCGACCACGCCGGTGCCGGTGCCCCACGCGATGTGGAAGCGGGGCACGGAGTTGCCGTGGCCGCCCGCCCTCAGGTCGCCGCGTTCGGCCCAGCCGACCGTCGGCAGCAGCTCGATGCCGTGGCCCTGGAGCCAGGAGCGCTTCTCGCCGGCCGCGAACTCGACGTAGGCGCGGGCCCAGCGCACCGCCCAGGAGTCCTCGTCGTCCAGCCGGTCGAACCGGGCGCTGCCCTGCCAGTCGTTCCAGGCGAGGTCGAAGGAGTCCTTGATGCCGAGGCGGCGCTGCTCCGGCGAGTCGACGAGGAAGAGCCCGCCGAAGGACCAGAACGCCTGGCCGCCGAGGTTGGCGGCGTTCTCCTGGTCGACCAGGGCCACCCTGCGACCCCGGCTGGTGATCTCGTGCGCGGCGACGAGCCCGGCGAGGCCCGCTCCGACGACGATGACGTCCGCGTCCATGGCGGCTGTGTCCTTCCTGACGGTGCTCAGGGGGTGCTCGTGCGGGGAGTGCTGCTGCCGTCGGTGAGCAGCGCCGTGAGCAGCTGCTTCAGCCAGGCCCGGGCGGCCTCGACGTCCTTGTCCAGCAGCAGTTGGGTGGTGACGCCGTCGTACGCGGCGACCACGGCGTGCGCGGCGCCGTCCGCGCCGCCGAGCACGGCGGGCAGTTCGGTGTGGCCGCGGGCCCGGAAGAGCCGGTCGGCGACGGCCTCGCGGAGCCGGGTGCGGTGGTCGAGGAGGAGCCGGGCGACGCCGGGGTCGCGGGCGGCGTGCACGAGGAAGTCGGTCTTGACCAGCAGCCAGTCCACGTCGAGCAGCAGCACTTCGGTGACCCGGTCCACGGAGGCCGGGACGTCGAGGCCGGGTCCGTCCTGGGCGAGGGCGTCGGCGACCTGGGCGGCGATGAGGTCGGCGCGTTCCCGGTAGAGCGCGAAGAACAGCTCGTCCAGCGTGGCGAAGTTCGAGTAGAAGGCGCCGCGGCTGTAGCCGGCGGCCTCGCAGATCTCCTCGATCGACACCCGGCCGAAGCCCTTGGCCGCGAACACCTCGAACGCGGCGTCGAGCAGCCGGGTCCGGGTGGCGACCCGGCGCCGGGTGACGCGCCGAGGCGTCTCGCTCGTCTCCATCACCCTCCCGCCGCCCGCGTGGCTTTCGATACACGAATGTATCCGATACATCGATGCATCGAAAGCCCCGATCAAGCACCGCGAGCACCCGATCAAATGGGAACGCACTTTCGATTCGGGAGTACGCTGGACCCATGTCCACGCACCTCCAGGGCTCCCTGTTCGACCAGACCGACGAGCTGCGGCTCGGCCCGCTGGACGGGCTGCGCCGGACCGAACTGGGCGCCGGCGCCTGGATCGACGTGCTGCCGGGCTGGCTGAGCGGGGCCGACGCCCTGTTCGAGCGGCTGGCGGCGGACGTGCCGTGGCGGGCCGAGCACCGGAAGATGTACGACAACGTCGTGGCCGTACCTCGCCTGCTGGCCTTCTACGCGGCCGGTGACCCGCTCCCCCACCCGGTGCTGGACGAGGCGCGCGACACCCTGTCCCGGCACTACGCGCGGGAGCTGGGCGAGCCGTTCACGACGGCCGGGCTGTGCTTCTACCGCGACGGCCGGGACAGCGTCGCCTGGCACGGCGACCGGATCGGGCGGGGCGCCCGCGAGAACACGATGGTCGCGATCCTCTCCGTCGGCGAGCCCCGCGACCTGCTGCTGCGGCCCGCCGGCGGGGGCGGCGCGACGGTACGGCGGCCGCTCGGGCACGGCGATCTGATCGTGATGGGCGGCTCCTGCCAGCGCACGTGGGAGCACTGCGTGCCCAAGAGCGCGCGGGCCACGGGACCGCGTATCAGCGTGCAGTTCCGCCCGCACGGCGTACGGTGACGTCCGGGCACCCGGTTGTGCCGGACGGTGTCACATCTGGTTGGCTGTGCCGCGACGACCAGCGGCCACCGGGGTGGAGAGACCATGCGGGCAGAAGTGAGCCAAGTCGCCGAGGGCATCTATCTGGTGCACGGCAGCAACGTCAACTGGGTGATCCTCAAGGACGGTGACGCCGTCACCCTCGTGGACACCGGCTATCCCGGCGACCGGCAGGGGGTCCTGGAATCCCTTGCCGCGGTGGGCAGTTCACCGGAGGCGGTCGCCGCCGTGCTGATCACCCACGCACACAACGACCACCTGGGGTCGGCCGAGTATCTGCGCGCCACTCACGGCACGCCGGTCTATCTGCATCCCGTCGAAGTCGGCCACGCGCGCCGGGACTTCCTCCAGCAGGCCGCCGTCGGCGACGTCGTGCGCAACATCTGGCGGCCGGGCGTGCTGCCCTGGGCCGTGCACACCCTCCGGGTCGGCGGCATGGAGCAGCACCCCGTCACCGCTCCCGAGCCGTTCCCGGCCGAGGGCCCGCTGGATCTGCCCGGCCGCCCGGTGCCGGTGCACACCCCCGGCCACACCGACGGCCACTGCGTCTACCACCTGCCCGAGGCGGGGGTCGTCATCTCCGGCGACGCGCTGGTCAGCGGGCACGCGATCTCGCGGATCACGGGCCCGCAGCTGCTGACCGACTTCTTCCACCACGACCGCGCCGAGGCGCTCACCTCCCTGAAGCTGATCGCCGAGCTGGAGGCGGACACCCTGCTGCCGGGACACGGACCGCTCCACCGCGGCCCGGTGCGCCACGCAGCCGAACTGGCCCTGGAGCGCGCCTCCTAACCACGCGGAAGGGGCAGCCGGGGCTGCGAGCGGACGGTACGAAACCGGAAGGCACGCCGCCCCGGCACGGACCGCCCGTCAGAGGCCGAAGGGCAGACCACCGGCGATACGGAGCGGGCCGGGCCAAGCCGAGGAACGGGCCACCGGCGGCACGGACCGCGCTCTCCGCGCCGAGCAGCGGGCAGCCCACGGCAGGCGGGCGGCCCGCCTGCCGCCCGCCGACCGGACCCGCGGCGCGCACCACTGCCACCGCTGGCCAACGACCCAGCCACAGCCGACGCACGCACCACACCGCGCCCGCCACCCGACCTTCGACATCCCACAACGCCCGCACCTCCACAGCCGCCTGCCAACGGCCCAGCCCCAGCCCACGCACGCACCACACCGCACCCGCCACCCGACCCTTCACACCCAGACACGCGCCCCACCCGACGACGGCCCGCCCGAACCCTCACAACGCCCCCACCTCCAGGGCCGCCGGCCGACGGCTCAGCCGGACCCGGGCCGGCACGGCCCACCGTCCGGCTCCCGTCCGTCGATGAACCCGGCGGGGGCCGATGGATCCCCACAGGCCCGGATCCCCGCAGCCGCCTCCTGGAACTTGCCCGGGGGGCCTTAGGGTTCGTGGCATGGCCTTGCAGATCAGTGCCACGAACCCCGAGCACCCCGCGCTCCTGCTCGCCCTGCCCTGGGACGTGCCGTTGGAGGAGTGGCCCGAGGAGTACCTCGTCCCGCTGCCCCGGGGCATCTCCCGGCACGTGGTGCGGTACGCGCACGCCGGTGACGAGGTGATCGCCGTCAAGGAGCTGGCCGAGCGGCCCGCGCTGCGCGAGTACGAGCTGCTGCGCGACCTCGACCGGCTCGGCATCCCCGCCGTCGACCCGCTCGCGGTGGTCACCGGCCGCACCGACCCCTCCGGCGAACCCCTGGAGCCCGCACTGGTCACCCGGCACCTGCGCGGCTCGATGCCGTACCGCTCGATGTTCGAGACGACCATGCGCCCGGCGACCATGCACCGGCTGATGGACGCCCTCGCCGTGCTGCTGGTCCGCCTGCACCTGGCCGGGTTCGCCTGGGGCGACTGCTCGCTGTCCAACACCCTGTTCCGACGGGACGCGGGCGCCTACGCCGCCTACCTGGTCGACGCCGAGACGGGCGACCTGCACCCGCGGCTGAGCCCCGGGCAGCGGGAGTACGACCTCGATCTCGCCCGGGTGAACATCAGCGGCGAACTGCTGGACCTGGAAGCGTCCGGCGCGCTGCACCCGTCGGTCGACCCGGTGGACTTCGGACACGAGATCTGCACCCGGTACCAGGGGCTGTGGCAGGAGCTGACCCGCACCTCGGTGTACCCGGCGGGCAAGTACCACTACATCGAACGCCGGATCCGCCGCCTGAACGACCTCGGCTTCGACGTGGCCGAGATGCAGATCGAGCACTCCTCCAACGGCGACACCGTCACCTTCGTGCCCAAGGTGGTCGACGCCGGCCACCACCAGCGTCAGCTGCTGCGGCTGACCGGCCTGGACACCGAGGAGAACCAGGCGCGGCGACTGCTGAACGACCTGGAGAGCTGGATGGCCACCCAGGACGACTACTCACCGGGCGACCCTCCCCCAAGCTCTCGGCTTCGCCCGAGCAGGGAGGACCCCCATGCCGCCCGCCCCGAGGTCCTCGCGCACCGCTGGGTGCGGGACGTGTTCCGGCCCACCGTGCGAGCCGTGCCGCCCGAGCTGCGCGGCTCCATGGACCCGGCGGAGATCTACCACGAACTCCTCGAACACCGCTGGTACCTGTCGGAGCGCGCGCAGCACGACATCGGTCTCGACACGGCCGTCAAGGACTACATCGAGAACGTCCTGCCCAGGGCCCGGGCCACCCTGGAACCCGCCGGCCCCGAGTAGCTCACTCGTGCGGGACGACGGCGACCGGGCACCCGGCGTGGTGCAGCACCCCGTGCGCCACCGAGCCGATCCGCGCGCCCACCGCCGTACGGTGCGCCCGGCGCCCGACCACCATCAGCTGGGCCCCTGCGGCCGCCGACAGCAGCACCTGGCCCGCGCTGCCCATCTCGACCTGCTCGGCCACGGCCACGTCGGGGAACCGCTCCCGCCAGGGCCGCAGGGCCTCGCTCAGCGCGTCCCTCTCGTGCGGCTCCAGGCCGCCCGCGTCGTCCAGCAGCTTGAGCGAACCGGGGCTGTAGGCGAAGACCGGCGGCAGGGTCCACGCGCGTACGGCGCGGACGGTGGCACCGCGCGCGGCCGCCGTCTCGAACGCGAACCGCAGCGCGGCCGCGCTGTCGTCGGCGTCGCCCTGCTGGCCGACCACGACGTCCCGCCCGGCGACCTCGGCCGCCGGCTGGTCCCCGGCGCGCACGAGCACCACCGGCCGGCCCGCCTCGGCGATCACCTGCTGGCCGACGGCGCCGAGCAGGAACCCGACGAGGGGACCGTGGCCGCGCGAGCCCAGCACCAGCATCTCGGCCTCACCGGCCGCGCGGATCAGCGCGTGCACGGGCTCGCCCTCCACGACGTCGACGGTCGTGGTGAGCCGGGGATGCCGTTCGGCGACGCCCCGCACGGCCTCCCGGACGCCCTGCGACACCCACCCCTCCTGGGTGCCGCGGTCCGCCGTGGCGAGCTGTTCGGTGTACCGCCACGCGTGCACCACCCGCAGGGGCAGCCCGCGCCGTACCGCCTCCCGGGCGGCCCAGTCCAGCGCGGCGAGGCTCTCCTCGGAACCGTCCACCCCTGCCGTGATCGGGCGTGCCATGCGCGGGCCTCCTCGTCGTCGCGGTGCGTTCGGCATCGATCATCTCCCGGACCCCCGGCACCCGGCGAACGCCCCCCGGCTCGGAGCGGTCCGGGACGCGGTCACGGAAGAACGAACGGGCGTGCCGCCGCCCGCTGACTACGCTGCCGTCCATGACTCTGGAATGGGAACAGGTGGTCGTGGACGCGGCCGACCCGGTGGCGCTCGGCCGCTGGTGGGCCGAGGCGCTCGGCTGGGTGGTGGTGGACGACTCCGCCGACGAGTTCGAGATCCGGCCCGCGCCCGACCGGCTGCCGGGGTTGCTCTTCCTCCGGGTCCCGCAGCGCGCGTCCGGCAAGAACCGCCTCCACCTGGACTTCCGTCCGGACGACCAGGCCGCCGAGGTGGACCGCCTCCTCGCGCTCGGCGCCCGGCACGCGGACATCGGCCAGGGCGAACAGCCCTGGGTGGTCCTCACGGACCCCGAGGGCAACGTGTTCTGCGTGCTCGGCCGGCGGCAGACGGGCTGATCACGGTTGCGGTGTCCCGGGGCGGGCCGGGGCGATCGAACATACGATGGCCTGGAACGGTGTGGCGGTCCCGATGACGCCGCGCCGTGGAAACGGAACCCTCGGGGTGGGAGACGTATGGCGCAGGCCGCCGACGCAGGCCGGACCGTCATCCTGACCGTGGACGACGACCCGGGGGTCTCCCGTGCCGTCGCCCGCGATCTGCGGCGGCGCTACGGCGAGTCGTACCGGATCGTGCGGGCGGAGTCCGGCGAGTCCGCGCTTCAGGCGCTGCGCGAGCTGAAGCTGCGCGGCGACCTGGTGGCGGTGATCCTGGCCGACTACCGCATGCCGCAGATGAACGGCATCGAGTTCCTGGAGCAGGCGCTCGACGTGTATCCGGGCGCCCGGCGGGTGCTGCTGACCGCGTACGCGGACACCAACGCGGCGATCGACGCGATCAACGTCGTCGATCTCGACCACTATCTGCTCAAGCCGTGGGACCCGCCGGAGGAGAAGCTCTATCCGGTGCTCGACGATCTGCTGCAGGCCTGGCGGTGCAGCGACCACCGGCCCGTGCCCAGCACGAAGGTGGTCGGGCACCGGTGGTCGGCGCGCTCGTCCGACGTGCGGGAGTTCCTGGCCCGCAATCAGGTGCCGTACCGCTGGTACTCGGTGGACGAGCCGGAGGGGCAGCGGCTGCTGAGCGCCGCCGGGCAGGACGGGCAGCGGCTGCCGCTGGTGGTCACCCCGGACGGCACCGCCCTGGTCGAGCCGGAGGCGCCCGAACTGGCCGCGCAGGTGGGGCTGGCGACGACGCCGACGGCCGACTTCTACGACCTCATCGTGATCGGCGGCGGGCCCGCCGGGCTCGGTGCCGCCGTGTACGGGGCCTCCGAGGGTCTGCGGACCGTGCTGGTGGAGCGGTCGGCGACCGGCGGACAGGCCGGGCAGAGCTCCCGGATCGAGAACTACCTGGGCTTCCCCGACGGCGTCTCCGGTGCCCAGCTCACCGACCGGGCGCGGCGGCAGGCGGCCAGGTTCGGCGCCGAGATCCTGACCGCGCGCGAGGTGACCGGGCTGGAGGTCAACGGCGCCGCCCGCGTCGTACGTTTCGCCGACGGCACGGCGATCGCCGCGCACAGCGTGATCCTCGCGACCGGGGTGCAGTACCGGCAGCTCCAGGCCGCCGGCTGCACCGATCTGACCGGCTGCGGGGTGTTCTACGGCTCGGCCCTGACCGAGGCCGCCGCCTGCCAGGGGCAGGACCTCTACATCGTCGGCGGCGCCAACTCGGCGGGCCAGGCGGCGATGTACCTGTCGCGCGGCGCGAAGTCGGTGACGCTGCTGGTGCGCGGCCCGGACCTGTCGGCGTCGATGTCGTACTACCTGATCCAGCAGATCGACGAGGCGCCGAACATCTTCGTGCGCCCGCACACGGTCGTGGACACGGCCCACGGCACGGACCACCTGGAACAGCTGACGCTGCGGGACACGGTGAGCGGGGAGAGCGAACGGGTCGACGCCCAGTGGCTGTTCGTGTTCATCGGCGCCGCCCCGCTGACCGACTGGCTGGGCGACGCGGTGCTGCGCGACGAGCGCGGGTTCATCCTGGCCGGGCCGGACCTGAGCCCCGACGGGCGGCCGCCGGCCGGCTGGGAGCTGGACCGGCCGCCCTACCACCTGGAGACCAGCGTGCCCGGGGTGTTCGTGGCGGGTGACGCGCGGGCCGAGTCCGCCAAGCGGGTCGCGTCCGCCGTCGGCGAGGGCGCCATGGCCGTGATGCTCGTCCACCGGTATCTGGAACAGTCGTGAACGATCTGGAGCAGTCATGAGCGGTCGGATCATGCCGTGCAGTCCCAAGGAGATCGGCTCGCTGTTCCTCTTCGAGAAGCTGAGCGCCGAACAGCTGGGACGGCTGTGCACCGGGGGCCGGGTGGAGCTGTTCGAGCCCGGCCCGGTCTACACCGAGGGCGACGCCGCGACCTGCTTCTTCGTGATGATCGAGGGCACGGTGGTGCTGTCGCGCCGGGTCGGCGGCGACGACGTGGAGGTCGCCCGGACCTCCCAGCGCGGGGTGTACGCGGGCGCGATGCAGGCGTACCTCGGCGACCGGGTCCGCCAGGTGTACAACAACTCGATGCGGGTGACGGAGCCGACCCGGTTCTTCGTGCTCCCGGCGGACGTCTTCGCGGAGGTCATGACCGACTGGTTCCCGATGGCCGTGCACCTGCTGGAGGGGCTGTTCTTCGGCTCGAAGAACACGCAGGCGGCGATCGGGCAGCGCGAGCGGCTGCTGGCGCTCGGCTCGCTGTCGGCGGGGCTGACGCACGAGCTGAACAACCCCGCGGCGGCGGCCGTACGGGCCACGGCCACCCTGCGCGAACGGGTGGCGAAGATGCGGCACAAACTGGCCGTGATCGCCGAAGGGCCGTTCTCGCGGGAGGCGTTGGCAAGCCTGATCGAGGTGCAGGAGCGCACCGCCGAGCGGGTCGCGAAGGCGCCGGTGCTCAGCCCGCTGGAGGCCGCCGACCGCGAGGACCTGCTGTCCGACTGGCTGGAGGAGCACGGCATGGACAACGGCTGGCAGCTGGCCCCGGCCTTCGTGCAGGCCGGGCTCGACGTCGACTGGCTGGAGCAGGTCGCGGCGGCGGTCGATCCCGGGATCCTGCCCGGCGCGGTCGGCTGGCTCAACTACACCATCGAGACCGAGCTGTTGATGAACGAGATCGAGGACTCCACCACCCGGATCTCGCATCTCGTGGACGCGGCCAAGCAGTACTCGCAGCTGGACCGGGCGCCGTACCGGGTGGTGGACGTGCACGAACTCCTCGACAGCACCCTGCTGATGCTCTCCGGCAAGTTCGGCGCGGGGATCGGCGTCGTCAAGGAGTACGACCGTGCGCTCCCGCCGGTGCCCGCCTACCCGGCGGAGCTGAACCAGGTGTGGACGAACCTCATCGACAACGCGGTCTCCGCCATCAACGGCGCTGGCGGCACGGGCACGCTGACCGTGCGCACGGCGCTCGACCACGAGCGGCTGCTGGTGGAGTTCCGGGACACCGGGCCGGGGGTACCGCCGGAGATCAAGGACCGGATCTTCGACCCGTTCTTCACCACCAAACCGGTCGGCGAGGGCACCGGGCTGGGCCTGGACATCTCGTGGCGGATCGTGGTCAACAAGCACCACGGCACGCTGCGGGTGGATTCCGCGCCCGGCGACACCCGGTTCCAGGTGCTGCTGCCGCTGACCGCCGAGACACCCGCCGAGGAAGCGGAGGTAACGCTGTGAGCACCGACGGCCCCGACGAGGCGATCGACCCGGCTGTCCCGCCGAGCGGCACCGGATGCGTGGAGTGCGAGGAGTCGGGCGGGTGGTGGTTCCATCTGCGCCGGTGCGCGCGGTGCGGCCACATCGGCTGTTGCGACGACTCCCCCGCCAAGCACGCCACCGCCCATTACCGGGCCACGGGGCACCCGGTGATCCGAAGCTTCGAGCCGGGCGAGGAGTGGTTCTGGAACTTCGCCACCGACGAACTGCACGCCTCGGGTCCCGAACTCGCGCCGCCGGCCTGCCATCCCGCCGACCAGCCGGTGCCGGGCCCGGCGGGACGGGTGCCGGAGAACTGGGCCCGGACGCTGCGCTGAACCGCCGGCGGGCCGGGCGGCCTCAGCGGCCGCAGTCGAGGCGGGCGAGGTCGATGGCGTCGGCCATGGCCCGCATCCCCTTGTCATCGGGGTGCAGATGGTCGCCGCCGTCGAGGAGCGGCAGCATCCGCTCGGGGTCGTGGGGGCTGCGCAGGGCGCGGTCGAAGTCGGTGACGGCGTCGACGTCGTGCGTGGTGCGCAGGTAGCGGTTGACCCGCTCGCGCACGGTCTCGGCGGCGGGGTCCCATTCGGGCCAGCCCTTGAACGGGCCGACCGTGGCGGCGACGACGCACTTTCCGGCCGCGTGCGCGCGCCGGGCGAGCTGCCGGTAGCCGGCGACGAGTTCGGCCGCGGTGACACCGGTGTGCGCCTTGATGTCGTTCACGCCCTCGAAGAGGAACACGGTGCGCACCCCGGGCAGGGACAGCACGTCCCGGTCCAGCCGGTGCAGGGCGCTTGGCCCGGCGCCGTCGGCGAGGACCTTGTTGCCGGATATGCCCTCGTCGGCGACGCCCTTGAGGTCGGTGCGGGCGGACGCCAGGCGCCGGGCGAGGTAGTCGGGCCAGCGGCGGTCGCGGTCGGTGGTGGAGTGCCAGCCGTCGGTGATGGAGTCGCCGAGCGCCGCCACGGCCCCGACGCCGGCGCGGGACGGCCGTACGGACACGGCGTCGAGGTACCACCAGGAGCCCGTCTTCCGCGTCCAGGAGGTACCGCTCTCGTCGGCGGTGTGGTCGCCGTGACCGGTGTACGACGTCTGCAGCGCCATGCCGTGGCCGGTGGCGGGGCCGGCCGCGTCCGGGGTGTGCAGGCTGACGGCGAGGTCGGTGCCGGGCCTCAGCGTGCCCGGCAGCGGATCGCTCCAGGCCTCGGCACCCGGCGGCACGGTGACCGCGCGGGCGCCGCCGAAGGTCAGCCGCCGGTTGCTTCCGTGGCGCAGCACGGCGCCGTGGTCGCGCAGGCCGGCCCAGACGCTGTCCAGGATCAGCGGGCGGTCGCCGAAGGCGTTGGTCACGCGGACGCGCAGGCCGGTGCCGCCGGCACTGGTGTGCACGATGAGCCGGTAGCCCTCGTCCGCCACGCCGTCGCCCAGCCGGTCGGCACTGGCCGCCCAGGTGACGACTCCGGAGGCGTGCGGGGCGGCCGCCGGCCGGGCCTCGGCCGCCCGGGCGACGGGCAGGGACGGGCCGACGACGGCCGTGAGCAGGGCGGCGACGACGCGGCAGCCGCGTCCGGTCCGGCCGCTCACCGGGCGAGGCCCCGGAGTGTGGCGGACTCGCCGGGCCGTACGCGGACGGTCCGGTCCGTGCCTGCGTGTCCCACGCACGTCATGGTCCCGCCGGCGCCGCGGGCGCGCACCTCGGCCCGTACGCCGGGGCGGCGGTCGGTGCGGGCGGGGAAGCGGCGTCTGCCGGCCGGGGTGTCCATGACGGGCTCCGATCGTGAGGGGGGCGTGGACGCTCACGGTCTCGACGGTGCACCAGTCACCGGGCGGGGGGAAGCGATCGGACGTGGCGGCAGCGGAGTTGGCCGAGATGCGACAGGTGGCCGCCACGACGGCGGCCGGGTCCGGTCGTCCGGCCCTGGACATGCGGATGCCCCGCGCGGGGCGGGGCATCCGGGGGTGCGGCCGGGTCAGTGACGGGCGGCCGGGGCGTTGGCGGCGGTGACGTTGACCGCGGCCCACGCCTTGTCCACCGTCTGGTACTCGGTGCTGTTCGCGCCGTAGAGGTCCTTGGCCGCCTTCAGCGTCGCGACGCGCGCGTCGTGGAAGTCGGTCGTGGAGACCATGTAGCGGGTGAGCGCGCGGTAGAAGATGGCGGTGGCCTTGGCGCGGCCGATGCCCTTGACCGCGGAGCGGTCGTAGGTCGGCGAGTCGTAGGCGACGCCGTTGATGGTCTTCTTGCCGCTGCCCTCGGCGAGGAGGTAGTAGGCGTGCGAGGAGACACCGGAGCCGGCGTGCACCTCGGTGTAGTAGGTGGACGGCGACCAGTAGTCGATCGTGCCCTCGAGCTTGTCGAGCGAGGGGTGGTCCAGGCGGCGCAGGAACTTCTGCGCGAGGCCCAGCTTCTCGCCGATCAGGTAGTCCGGCGTGTCGTTCTTGTTGTTGGCGAAGAACTCGACGTTCGAGCCGAAGATGTCCGCGAGGGACTCGTTCAGCGCGCCCGGCTCGCCGTACTGGTTGCCGCTTGAGTCGACGTAGGTCGGCTGAAGCTTGGCCGTCGCGTCCACCACGCCGTGGGTCAGCTCGTGACCGGTGACGTCGAGGACGACCAGCGGCTTCTTGAAGGTCTGGCCGTCGCCGTCGCCGTAGAGCATGCAGGTGCAGGCCGGGTCCCAGAAGGCGTTGGCGACCTTCTTGCCCCAGTGGACCATGCCCTGGGCGGCCTTGCTGTTGTCGGCTATGCCCTTGCGCCCGAAGGTCTTCTTGTAGAAGTCCAGGGTCTCGGTGATGCCGTACTGGGCGTCCGCGGCGGCGCTGGCACGGTTGCTCGTGGCGTTGTTGCCCCACACGTCGGTCGTGCTGGTGAACTTCGCGCCCGCGCTGAACTTCTCGGTGTACGTGCCCTTGGCGTCGCGCGTCTCGGTGCCGTACCGGCTCGGGTCCTTGAGCTGGTAGTGGCCCTTGGAGGTGGCCGTGGTGGCGAGGCCGACGTTGCCCACGAAAAGGGTCTTGCCGGTGCCCTTCGCGGGCGACGGGTACCGCGTGGCGCCGGCGACGCCGGAGCCGAGCAGGCCGGCCGCGGGGGCGGCGGAGGCGGCGCCGGTGGCGGGGTCGAGGGTCTCGCCGTGCTCGCGCAGGTCCGCGAGCAGCTTCGGGGACAGGAACTCGTCGCTGTCCGGGGTGTTGCTGCGCACCTTGCCGGTGACGGCGTCGACGACCACCGTGCTGGTGGTGCCCTGCCCGTCGGTCACCGTCACCTGGTAGGCGAGCGCGGAGGCACCGTCGCGGGCGTCGACCACGAGCTGGGCGCTGCCCGCGTCACCGCGGGCGGCCTGCGCGGCCTTGGCGGCGGCCTGGGCCGCGGTCAGCTTGGCCCGTGCGGCGGCCGGCTTGACGGTGTGGTCGGCCGCGCGGGTCACGCCCGTGTAGGCCAGCGCCTGGTCGAGGTGGACGACGAGGTCGCCGCCGAGGACCGGCATGCCGTCGTGCGTCCGGACGAAGCGGACGTGCCGGGCGCCCTCGGGGTCGATCATCACGTCCTGGGCGTGCAGTTCGTCGCCCTGCGAGACGCCGGTCGCGAAGGCATGGGCGAAGGCCGCGGTCCGTGCCGCCTTCACCACCGCCGAGGCGTTCGTGCCGGCGGACGCGGTGGACCGCTCCACCCCCGTGTCGGGGCCCGCGAATGCCGTACCGGCCAGGCCCGTGGCAGCGGTCGTCACCGCGATGGCGACGGCGACGCTGCGTATGTGCGGTCTACGCACTGATCAGGGTTCCTTCGTTCGAAGGCGGCCGGGATCGCCAACCGCCCCGCGGCGTGGCGCCGTTCGGCGCCACGGGGGCTGGTCGGGCCCCAACGGGTTACCCTTACGGATCAGTCATGTCCACGTAAAGACGGAATGATCGATTTCATTGCCTTCTATGGCAATCCTTTACGAATGGCCGCCACAGAGTGATCACCAGATGACCAACTGTGTGTCGACTGTGGAGACGCCCGGCCCATCCCCTAGGTTGCGGGGCCGGAATGTGAAGGACGTCTCATCTCATGACGTATCAGTTCTCGTCCCTGACGAAAGTGGGTGCCGGATGGTGTCAGCAACAGCAGGACGGGGCGCGGTCCTCGGTGGCGTGGTCGCGCTCTCGCTCCTCGCGGCTCCGGCGCGGGCCGCGACGGCCGAGCCGCACGCACCGAGGACGCCGGCACTCGCGGCGCCCGACACCGCGGGCGTGGCCGCGGCGCTGCGCTCGGCGGTGAACGCGGGCGCGCCCGGGGCCATGGCGCGGATCGACGACCACGGCACGGCCTACCGCGAGACACGCGGCCTCGCGGACCGGAGCACCCGGCGGGCCCTGACCGCGGACGACCGGTTCCGCGTCGGCAGTGTCACCAAGACCTTCTCGACCGTCGTCCTGCTCCAACTCGCCGACGAGCACCGGCTGTCGCTGGACGCGCCGGTCAACCGCTATCTGCCGGGGCTCCTGCCCGACGACCGGATCACCGTCCGGCATCTGCTGAGCCACCGCAGCGGGCTGTACGACTACACCGACGACATGTTCGCCGACAGCGTCTCCGGCTTCGAGGCGGTGCGGAACAAGGTGTTCACCTACCGTCAGCTGGTCGCCCTGTCCCTGAAGAAGCCCCGCACCAACGCTCCCGGCGCCGCCTACTCCTACTCCAACACCAACTTCGTCATCGCCGGCATGCTCATCGAGAAGCTCACCGGTCAGTCCGTGCGGACGGCGTACGAGGACCGCGTCTTCAAGCCGCTGAAGCTGCGCGACACGTTCTACGTCCACCCGCAGACCACGATCCCCGGCCGGTACGCCCGCGGCTACCTCACCCCGGACGCGGCCGGCGCCCCGCTCGTCGACGCCACCGAGCAGACGGTCTCGTGGGCGCAGAGCGCCGGGGCGATCATCTCCAGCACGCGCGATCTCGACACGTTCTACTCCGCGTTGCTGGGCGGCAGGCTGCTGTCCTCGGCGCGGCTCACCGAGATGGAGAGCTTCAGCGCGGTGGACCGTACGACCGCGTACGGGCTCGGGCTGCGCCGGCGCGCGCTGTCGTGCGGGGTCTTCGTGTACGGGCACACCGGCATCGTGCAGGGCTACTCCACGTACGCCTTCGCCACGAAGGACGGTGCGCGCAGTCTCACGGCAGTCGCCAACACGTCCAACAACGCGAAGGTGCAGGGTGCGCTGGGGGCCGTGCTGGAGTCGGCGTTCTGCGGGAGGGGCGGGAAGGCGGCCAAGGGGTAGGGGCGTACGGGAGCCCGCCTGCGCCCGCGCGCGGCGCTTTCCCCGACACGACGTACACCTCGTGTTCCACAACCAGCCCGGACAGCCGGGACACGGCGGCTCGGTGACACCCTGGCCATCGAGCCGGGGCGGCTGCGGGCCGGTGCCTGCCGGGTCGCCGTCGCCGTCGGCGCGGCCGGGTCGGGCACCCCGCTCGGGCGGCTGCCCGCTCCCCGGCCCCGGGGGCGACGACGGCGCCGGCCGGGCAGTGGCCCGGTTCACGACGACGCAACTCTGGTGCGGAGACCGTGCTGCTGCTCGCCGGGTTGTCTCCGCGGGCCCGGCAGCCGCGGGCTCTCGGGCAGCGGTACGCGGACGGGTTGGCCGGGCTCGCGCGGGACTTCGGGGTGGACGTCACCGACGACGGCGACCGGGCAGCCACCGACGCCCGGGCATCGGCCTCACCTCCGCCGCCGGAACCGCCTACCGCTGAGACGGCACCTGCCTCCGCCCGGCCGACCCGGCCCGCCGGCAGGCCCGTTCGCCGCGCGTCGGTCTCGATCCACGGCTGATGTCCGCGGCGCGCTCACACGCCCGCGCCGGGCGGCTCAGGGCCGAGGAGCGGGACGGGGTCTCGGTGCACCAGCGGATCACCGGTGCGGGGTACGTCTGCATCGGCGCCGGCGAGCACCTGGTCTGCGGGCCGCGCTCAGCGGCGCAGTTCGCGGAGTACGGCCTGGGAGCCGAGCGGGCCCGGCGGATCCTGCTCGATCCCCGGTCCCGGCACGCCGCCGTGGCCCGCGCCGACGCCGGCGACCGGTACCGGACCGCGCCGTGGGCCGCGCCGCCGACCGCCGCGGCACTGTCCCCTACGGCCGCGGAGGTGCTCTCGCCGACCGACGCCGAGCCCGGCCGCGCCGGGCTGCCGCCGCCGGCCGTCGATCCGCGGCTCACGGCGCCCGCGCAGGCGCACCGCGCGGACATGGTGGCCCGTGACTTCCACGACCGCGTACGCCCCGACGGCGCCCGGCCCGGGGACCGCGCCGCCGCGGCGGGCTCCCGGCCGGGCACGCCCTGGGCCCGGCTGTCCGGTGGCTGACCGGGCACATTGCGTGATCTTGGCGGAATGATGGCTTCCGGGACACCATGCCCGACATGAAGGGTGATCTCTTTTCCAGTGAGCACGTCGTGCAGCCGGCCCTGGCGCCGGGCATGTCCGTCGAGAACGCCAAGTGCATCAGGTACGCGGTGAGCGGCGAGATGTACGCCCGGCAGGGCGCGATGGTCGCGTACCGGGGGGACCTGAGGTTCGAGCGCAAGGGGCAGGGCGTCGGCGGCATGCTGAAGCGTGCGGTCACCGGTGAGGGGCTGCCCCTCATGGCGGTGCGCGGGCAGGGCGAGGCGTGGTTCGCGCACGAGGCGCAGAACTGCTTCGTCGTCGAGGTCGAAGCGGGTGACCAGTTCACCGTGGGCGGGCGCAACGTCCTCTGCTTCGACCCTTCGCTGTCGTACGAGATCAGGACGGTCAAGGGCTCCGGCATCGCGGGCGGCGGCCTGTTCAACAGCGTGTTCAGCGGGCAGGGCCGGCTCGGGCTGGTCTGCGAGGGCAATCCACTGGTCATCCCCGTGTCCGAACGGTCCCCGGTGTACGTGGACACGGACGCGGTGGTCGGCTGGACCGCGCGGCTGCAGACCTCGCTGCACCGCTCGCAGTCCATCGGCTCGATGCTGCGCGGCGGTTCGGGCGAGGCCGTGCAGCTGATGCTCCAGGGCGAGGGCCACGTGGTGGTGCGCCCGAGCGAGGCGACTCCGCAGAAGGCACAGCAGCACTGAGCGGTCGCACCGTCACCACGTGATCCGCGTCGCACGGGCAACCCCCCTGGCCGTACGCGCGTCTTGATCGACAACAGACCGACATGCCCCGGTCCCCCGGCCGGGGCGATTTCCCGAACCCCTATGCACGGGATGTATACACGAGCTGTATACATAGTGTGTATAGAAAGGTGCTTATGTACGGCAAGGCTTTCGCCCCGGAGTACCAGGGCGCCCTGACCTCCCTTTCCGTGAACTCCTCGCTGGTGGACGTACTGGCCGAGGGCGTCGAGCGGCTGCGTGCGGCCGAGCGGTCGGGACAGCACGCCGAGGCGGCCCGCTGCGGGCTCGCCGTCGCCGAGGCGCAGCGGCGGCTGGGCCGGATCGAGGACGCCGACCGGTCCTGGAAGGCGAGTTACCGCGCCGCCCGTACGGCCGGGGACACCGGCGCGATGGCGTGGGCCCTGTGGAGCGGCGGCACCCTCGCCCGCCAGCGCGGCGCGTTCCCGCTGGCCTGGCGGCTGCTCGCGCTCGCGGCCGAACTCGGCGAGCGCGGCGGAGACATCGTGGTCCGGGGCTACTCGCTGGCGGGCCTCGCGGAGACCGGCCGCATCCAGGGCGACTACGAGGCGGTGGGCCGGCTGCACGAGCAGCTGCTGGCCGAGGCCCGCCGGCGCGGGGAGGCCCGGCACACGGTGTGGGCGCTGGAGGGCATCGCGCAGATGCACCGCAACACCGGGGACTACGACCGGGCGTACGCGTTGTTCGAGGAGGCGGCGCGGATAGCCGAGCGGGCCGAGGACCGGCGCGGGCACGCCTGGGCGCTGCGCGGCCTCGCCGACATCCTCTCGGTGCGCGACCAGGACACCGGGCGGGCGCTGGAGCTGCTGTCCCGGGCGGAGGCCGGCTGCCGGGCCATGAACCTGTCCGGCGCGCTCGCCTACAACCACAAGATGCGCGGCAACGTCCTGTACCGGGCCGGGCGTTACGCCGAGGCGCGGGAGATGTACGAGCTGGCGCTCCGGGAGTTCCGCGCCATGAGCGAGCCGCGCGGCACGGCGCTGGCCCGGCTGGGGCTCGCCAAGTCGCTGGCCCGGCTGGGCCGCGACCGCGCCGAGACGGCGGCCGAACTCGCCGATCTGGCCCGGACGCTGGAGCGCAGCGGGCTCAGGCACGCCCGGGAGATGGTGGCCCGGGCCCAGGAGGAGTTCGGTCTCGGCGCGGCGGCCGTACGGTGAGCGCGGCACCCGTGACGGCGGTCGGGGCACCGCCGTCGGCGCTCGGCGTCCTCACGCGCTGCCGGGACCTGGTGCGGCCGGCGCTGCAGGAGGCGGTGGCGGGGCTGCACCCCTGGGTGGCCGAGATGGCCGCGTACTCCTTCGGCTGGTGCGAGGTCGGCGGGGCGCCCGCGACCGCGCCGGGCGGCAAGGGCGTGCGGCAGGCGCTCGCCGTGCTCGGCGCCGAGGCCGCCGGCGCCGACGGCCGGGCCGGGATCCCGGCGGCGGTCGCGGTGGAACTGGTGCACGCCTTCTCGCTGCTGCACGACGACATCATGGACGGCGACGCGACCCGGCGCCGCCGCCCGGCCGTCTGGAAGGCGTACGGCACGGGACCGGCGGTGCTGGCCGGGGACGCCCTGTTCGCCCTCGCGGTGGAGACCCTCGCGGGCGCGGCGCGGGGGCCCGGCGCCCTGCGGCTGCTCTCGTCGGCCCTCGCCGACCTGGTGCGCGGGCAGGCCGACGACCTGCTGTTCACGACCCGGCCGGGGACCGGTCCGCGGCGGGTGACCCCCGAGGAGTACCGGGCGATGGCCGAGGGCAAGACGGGCGCGCTGCTCGGCTGCGCCCTCGGGCTGGGTGCCGCGCTCGGCGGGGCGCCCGCGCCCACGGTCGGCGTGCTGGAGCGCGCGGGGCGGCAGCTCGGCGTCGCCTTCCAGCTGGTCGACGACGTGCTGGGCATCTGGGGCGACCCGGCCGTCACGGGCAAGCCCGCGGGGGGTGATCTGCGCGAGCGCAAGATGACCTACCCGGTGCTGGCCGCCCTCGACGCGCCGGCGGCCCGCCGGCTGCCCGAGCTGCTCGGCCGTGCGGAGCGGGCCGCGGAGGCGGCCGCGCTGATCGAGGCGGCGGGCGGCCGTGCGGCGGCCCTGGCCGAGGCCCGCCGGCACTCGGCCGCCGCCCGGGCGGCCCTGGCCGCGGCGCCCCTCGCGCCCGGCGCCGCCAGGGACCTGCTCACGCTGCTGGACCAGCTGGCGGGCCGGGAGCTGTGAGGCGGAGCGGGCCGCTCGGGAAACGGTGTTGACCGGGCCGCTGCGCGCGGGTCAGGGTGCGAAGGGCGCGGTTCCCACCCCGCGCCGGAAGGGTGAGGCACCTTGATCGGCATCTCGGACATCGAAGCCGCCGCGGAGAAGATCGCCGGACACGTCGTACGGACCCCGACCGTACCGAGCCCGGGTCTGACCGCGCTGCTCGGCGTCCCGGTCACCACCAAGCTCGAACTGCTGCAGCGCACCGGCTCGTTCAAGGCACGCGGCGCCACGGCGAAGCTGCTGTCGCTGAGCGAGGCGGAGCGGGCGGCGGGTGTGGTCGCGGTCAGCGGCGGCAACCACGGCGTCGCCCTCGCGGTGATGGCGGCGGCCCTCGATGTGAAGGCGACCGTGGTGATGCCCCGGACGGCGCCCGCGCGGTCCCTCGCGCTCGCCGGGGAGGCCGGGGCGTCGGTGCGACTGACCGACGGTATGGACAGCGCGTTCGAGCTGGTCACGCTGCTGCGGGACGAGGGGCTGACCCTGGTCCACCCGTTCGACGACCCCGTCGTGATCGCGGGTCAGGGCACGGTCGGGCTGGAACTCGCCGAGGACGCGCCGGACGCCGACGCGCCGACGGACGTGCTCGTCAGCATCGGCGGGGGCGGACTGATCGCCGGCGTCGCGGCGGCCCTGCGCGCGCTGCGGCCCGGGGTCCGGGTGTGGGGGGTGGAGACCGAGGGCGCCGAGGCGATGTCCGGCGCGCTGAAGGCCGGCGGGCCGGTGCCGGTGCCGCTGTCGTCCGTGGTCACCACGCTCAGCGCGCCCTCCGTGTCCCAGCTGACGTACGACCATGTGTCCGCGCTGGTCGAGGAGGTACTGGTGGTGCCGGACCGGGACGCCGTGCGGGGCTGCCTGGAGCTGGCCGACCACGCCAAGGTCTGGGCCGAGCCGGCCGCGGGCTGTCTGCTTCCGGCGGCCCGGCAGGTACTGGCCCGGGTCGGCGAGGGCGCCCGGCTCGGACTGGTGGTGTGCGGAGGCAACACCACACCCCGGGAACTCATGGGCTGGGCCGACGAGTTCGGGCTGGGGTGAGCGCCACGGCGGGCGTCCGGGAGTCCGCCGAGCGGGGCGCTCCCGGAATCCTGCGAAAAAGGGGGGCGCATCCGGGAATTCTTTGAACGCACCCCCGCGCGCCCCGCGTACCCCTGGGAGACACGGCACAGGGGTCTCAGCGAGGGATGACGATGGTCGAGGCGCACGTCTCCGCACACGAGTTGGTCGCCGGACGGTACCGGCTCCTGGAGGTCTTCGCCCGCGAGACGAACCGGCTGTGGTGGTACGCCGAGGACGTGGCGGCCGAGCAGCCCCGGCTGGTGGCCCGGACCGTGCTGCCGCAGGACTGCGGAGAGGACACCCTGCACCGCGTCACCTCCCGGGTCATCCGCACCTCGCAGACCATGCAGCTGCTGCGCCCCGGCCGGGTCGCCCCGGTCGTGGACGCCGTGGTGGAGGCCGGTGCGCTGTGGACGGTCACCGAGTGGATCGACGGCACACCGCTCAGCGAACTCCTCGACCGCGAGGGGACGTTCACTCCCGCGCGGGCGGCCGGGATCGGCCTGGAGGTGCTGGATGTGCTCCAGGCCGCGCACGACGAGGGCATCACCCACGGGGAGCTGAGCCCCGGCCAGGTCTTCGTCCCGGAGGGCGGCCCGGTCGTCGTCACCGGGTTCGGGCTGGCCGGGGCGACCCTGGTGCCACGGCTCACGGCACCGTCGTACGCCTCGCCGGAGCAGGCCCGTGACGAGCGGATCGGCCCGGCCGCCGACCTGTGGGCGCTGGGCGCGCTGCTGTACCAGATGGTGGAGGGCCGGCCGCCGTTCCGGGACCGGGGCCGGCCCGAGGCCACCCTGAAGGCGGTGGACCGGCTGCCGCTGCGCACCCCGCTGCGCGCGGGCCCGCTCGCCCAGGCCGTGCAGGGACTGCTGCGGAAGAACTCGCGGGAGCGGCTGCCCCGGCCGGTGGTCCGCGAGGCGCTGGCCCGGGCCCTGGACGAGGACGACGGCGCGGGCGCGGCGACGGCTCCCCTGCCCCGGCTGCGCGGGCCGCGCCCGCGCCTGCGGCTGGCCGGGCGGGAGCGGGGCGGACGGGCGCTGGCAGCGGGCAGCGCGGTGGCCGTGATCGCCGTCGCCCTCGCGGCCCTCGCCGTCACCCACCACCTGCCCGGCACCGGCTCGGGCACCGGCGCCGCGCACGCGCCGTCCCGTGCCACCTCGTCCGCCCCGGCCGAACGGCCCACCGCCTCGGCCACCGCCCCGTCGGCCGCCGCTTCGGCGCCGACCGCGTCGGCGAGCACGCCGGCCGCCGGCCTGCCCGCCGGCTATCACCGCTACACCGCACCGGAGGGCTTCTCGGTGGCGCTGCCGGACGGCTGGAGGCGGCTGGTCACCTCGCGGGTCGCGGACGCCTACCGGATCACGTTCGGCGCGGGCGGCTCCTCCCCCACGCTGGCCGTCACCTACAGCGAACGCGTGGGGCCGGACCCGGTCGCGGTGTGGCGGGACGACGTCGAACCGCACCTGGAGCGGCTCGACGGTTACCGGCGCGTAGGAGCCGTACGGGCCACCACCTACCACGGCCACAGGGCCGCCGACCTGGAGTGGCTGGCGGGCACCGGGGACGCCCGGGTCCACACCTTCGGACGCGGCTTCCTGCTGGGCGGGCACCGGGGCTTCTCGCTGCGCTTCACCACCGCGGCCACGGCCTGGGACGACGCGGAGAACCGGCTGGCGCTGAAGACGTTCCTGGCGACGTTCCGCGAGCCGGACCGCTGACCGGCGGCACCGGTCGCCGTACCGCGGCGGCTTCCCCCGGCCGAGCCGGGAAACCCGCCCGCGCCGTACCGCGGCTGTTTCCCCCGGCCGAGCCGGGAAACCCGCCTTCCATGGTGCGAATCGGATACACGATGATGACCGAGCAGGCCGGCCCCCGGGAGCTGGTGGAGCACGTGGTGGGGGCCGAGGAGGCCGGCTTCGACTTCTCCGTGATCTCGGATCACTACTTTCCGTGGCTGAGTTCGCAGGGGCATGCCTCGTACGCGTGGAGCGTGCTGGGCGCGGCCGCCCAGGCCACCTCGCGGATTCCGCTCATGACATATGTGACCTGCCCGATCCTGCGCTACCACCCGGCGATCGTGGCGCAGAAGGCGGCCACCGTGCAGCTGCTGTCCGAGGGCCGGTTCCGGCTCGGACTGGGGGCCGGTGAGAACCTGAACGAGCATGTGGTGGGCGGCGGCTGGCCGCCGGTGGACGTGCGCCACGAGATGCTCGAAGAGGCCGTGGGGATCATCCGGGCGCTGTTCGAGGGCGGTCACGTCACCCACCACGGACCCCACTACGACGTCGAGTCGGCCCGGCTGTGGGACCTGCCGGACCGGCCGCCGCCCCTCGGGATCGCGGTCTCCGGCGAGCAGTCCTGCAAGCTGGCCGGGCACCTCGCCGACCTGGTCATCGCGACGGAGCCGAAGCCGGGGCTGCTGGAGGCCTTCGACCGGCACGGCGGCCGCGGCAAACCCCGCGTCGGCCAGCTCCCGGTGTGCTACGACCCCGACCGGGACACCGCGATCAAGCGCGCCCACTCCCAGTTCCGCTGGTTCGGCCTCGGCTGGAAGGTGAACGCAGAGCTGCCGCACCCCGACTCCTTCGAGGCCGCGACCCAGTTCGTGGACGAGGACGACGTCGCCGCCGCGATCCCGTGCGGCGACGACCCGGGCGCCTTCGTGGACGCCGTACGGGCCTACGCCGACGCCGGGTTCGGGGAGGTCGCGCTCGTGCAGATCGGGGGCGACGCGCAGCGGGAGTACCTCGACTGGTCGGCGAAGACCCTGCTGCCCGCGCTGCGGGAGGCCCTGGGCTGACCGCGTGACCCGGTGGCCGCACGGGTCTGCCGCAGCCGGCCGGTATGTCCCGATAGGCTTTCCTGTCCGCGCCCGCTCCCGGGCGCGGCCCCTTGAGTGATCGTGCAGGAGAGTCATCCGTGACCCTGGTCATCGACCCGTCAGAGACGTCCGAAGCGTCCGGGACATCCGGGACGTCCGTCCCGGCCGCCGCGCCGCTGTCCGACCTGGTGGCGCGTGACGCCCGGGAGTTCGGCGTCTACGCGCGCACCGGAGGCTGGGCCTTCGCGCTGCTGGTGGCCCGCAGCGTGCGGCCGGGCGGACAGGCCGCCGGTGAGACGCCGAAGGTGTCGGCGAAGGAGTTCGCGCAGCTCGCGGGCTGCTCCCCGGAGCGGGTCATGCGCTACTACAAGGCCTGGGACCGGGCCGCCGACGACGGACTCGTCCCGCACTTCGAGGCCCTGCGGCCCGGCCAGGACGTGGAACTTCCGGACGCCGACGTGTGGTTGAGCTACTACGCCGCCCGCAACAGCGCGGCCTCCGAGCGCGGCACGGCGATCGCCGAGGCCGCCGAGGCCGAGGGCATCCGCCCCACCAAGGCGCTGGAGGTCGCCGAGAACCCGACCGCGCTGCGTGCCGCGATCCTCGCCGACCCCTCCACCGCCCGCGCGGCCCGTGCCGCCCTGCTGGACCGGGTCCGCGAGGACCCCGAGCTGCAGGCCGAGCTGGCGCGTGACGTCGTACGCACCGACGACCTGAAGAAGGCCGTCGCGACCGAGAGCCGGGCCGCCGACCGGATCGGCTACGTCCGCCAGATCGCCGAGTCCGGGCAGATCAGGACCCCGGCCGGGCAGACCGCCCCGGCCCCCGCCGAGCTGCGCGAGGAGGCCGAGCGGCATCTGTCGCTGATCGACGAGCTGGAGGAGGGCGAGGACACCGGCGAGTGGGCCACGGAGGCCTACGACACGATGAGGTCGCTGGTCGCCGAGGCGGTCGAGACCGACCCGGAACTGCGCGTGCAGGAGAAGCGGACCAAGTTCTACAGCAGCCTGCAGAAGGCCACCAAGGCGTTCGAGGAGCTGACCTTCGACGACGCCCAGGACTTCTACGAGGACGACATGGTCCAGCGCCTGGAGCAGCTCCAGCAGGCCATCGGCACCTGTCTCGCGGCGCTGCGGAGGTCGAGCGCAGACCGGCCGCGCGACTGAGGACGTGGGCTGGACCAGGCCGGTCATGATCACTTAGGGTCGGCCGGGTGACTGCCGGGTCGGCCATGGGCCATACACGAGTGAGGGTCCCGGCCTCGGCGTGAGCGCGGGGCGGGCGAGAGGCCCGCCGTCGTCTTCCGTGTGTTCCTGCCTGCCAGCGCGTACCGACACCCGGAAAGACACCTTCACCCATGCGGACCACAGCACAGCACGACACGAGCACCGTGCGGCTCGACCACACCGCCGTCCTCGCGAGGGACCGGCGGCTGTCGGCCGAATTCCTCGCCGCCGTCCTGGGCCTGGAGGTCGGCGCCCCCTTCGGGCCCTTCCTCCCGGTCGACCTCGGCAACGGGGTCACGCTCGACTTCTACGAACAGCGCGAGGAGCCGGTCCAGCCGCAGCACTACGCGTTCCTCGTGCCCGAGGAGGGGTTCGACGGCATGATCGCCCGTCTGGAGGCGCTCGGCGTCACCTACTACGCCGACCCCCACCACGGGGAACCGGGGCGGATCAACCGCCTCTTCGGCGGCCGCGGGGCGTACTTCGCAGACCCCTCGGGGCACAACATGGAGATCATGACCCGGCCGTACGTCCGCCCCTAGCCGGCGCCGCCCCCGAGGTCGGGCGGCCCCGGGGGCGCGACCCGCTCCTGCGGCGCGGTCGCGTGCCGGCGGCGGGCCCACAGCGGCACCCCGAACCAGCAGATCAGGTACCAGACCACGACGGCCGCCACGATGTACGGCACGACGCCGTTGTGCAGGGCGATGCGCAGGATCAGCAGCAGGGCGCACGTCATCGTCGCGAGGAGCAGCAGCAGGCCGACGAGCGTCAGCCGGGATCCCAGCCGCACCGCCCGCGGCTTGACCCGGCGGCCGGAGACCAGGCGGTGCAGGGAGACCGGGCCGACCAGGGCGCCCGTGGTACAGGCGCCCAGGACGACGGTGACGATGTAGATGACCTGGTCGGTGTGCGGGAGCGTGGTGAACTTCGGATAGAAGACCACGGTCAGCAGGAAGCCGAAGAGGATCTGCACGCCCGTCTGGGCGACGCGGACCTCCTGGATGAGTTCGCCCCACATCCGGTCGGCCCGCTCCTCCGCGGTCTCGTCCCGCCCGCTGCGCCGTCGCCCTTCCTCCGTCATGCGCCCCGGGTAACCGTCCGGCCGTTCGTTCAAACGATCGGTGCCCGGCCGTGGCTACCAGCGCCGCTCGACCTGGTCCTTGACGCGGCGCTCGTACAGCGCGCGGATCGCCGTGAAGGTCTCCTCGGGCAGGGGCGGCAGCTTGGCGGCGGCCGCGTTGGCGCGGGCCTGCTCGGGCGTGCGGGCGCCGGGGATCACCGTCGTCACGCCCTCCTGCTCGACGATCCAGCGCACGGCCAGCTGGGCCGGGGTGTACCCCTCGGGCGCGAGCGCGGCGAACTCCGCGGCCGCCGCCACTCCGGTGTCGTAGTCGACGCCGGAGAACGTCTCGCCCTGGTCGAAGGCCTCGCCGTGACGGTTGAAGGTGCGGTGGTCGTTGGCGGCGAACACCGTGTCCCTGGTGTACTTCCCGGACAGCAGCCCGGAGGCGAGCGGCACGCGCGCGATGATGCCGACGCCGGCCGCGCGGGCGGCGGGCAGCACCTCGGCGAGGGGCTTCATGCGGAACGGGTTGAGGATGATCTGCACGCTCGCCACGTTCGGCCGCTCGATCGCGGTCAGGGCCTCGGCACAGGTCTCCACGCTCACCCCGTACGCGGCGATCCGCTCCTCCTCGACCAGGGTGTCCAGCGCGTCGTAGACCGCGTCGCAGGAGTAGACGGGCGTCGGCGGGCAGTGCAGCTGGACCAGGTCGACGCGGTCGACGCCGAGGTTGCGGCGCGAGCGGTCGTTCCAGGCGCGGAAGTTGTCCAGGACGTAGTTCTCGGGGATCTGCTCGACCCGGCGGCCCATCTTGGTGGCGATCAGCACGTGCAGATCGGGCCGGCCGCGCAGGAAGGAGGCGATGGTCTCCTCGCTGCGTCCGTCGCCGTACACGTCGGCCGTGTCGAAGAAGGTGACCCCGGACTCGGCCGCCGCCTCCAGGACCGCCAGGGCCTCCTTGTCGTCCACGTCGCCCCAGTCGGCGCCGAGCTGCCAGGTGCCGAGACCGACCACCGAGGCCCACTGGCCCGACCTGCCGAATTCGCGTTCGTCCATGGCGCCAGTGTGTCATCCGGCGCCGGCCGCACGGAACGGGCCGCTCCGGTCGCGGAACGGCCCGCCCGGCCCTGGCGCCTGGGCGCGGACCGGCCCTTCTTGACTTCCTGCCACCGACTCCCGCTCCCCGTCCGGGCGTTCGCGTGCCGCCGTACCGGTACCGCTCGCGGCCGGGTCGTGAACCGGGCCCGGCGCCACGGCCGGCGGGTGCCGTGCCGGGGCCGTGCGCACCGCCGGTCGCCGCTGACGATCAGCGAGGGGACGACCGGGAACAGCCGGACCCTGCCGGCGGCCGGCGTTCCGGGCGTGTACGTCCGTCGCGGACCGACCACGGTCCGGCTGTACGGCGTCGCGCCGAACCGGTCCGGTGACGACCGGTGGCTGCTGACGGCCTTCCGCCCGCGCAGGCCCCGTTCACCGGGTCGGACGAGGGGGTCGGAGTCAGCCGACCGGGGTCAACCGGGCCTGGACGGGAGGGCCGTAGCGCTCGGCGAGGGGGCCGGCGGCGGCCTGGCGCAGATGCGTGCCGCGGGCGATGCCGTACATGACGCCGAGTCCGGCGAGCGCGGCGCCGATGCCGACCGTGGAACTCCTCAGCGCCACGGCCGATCCCCGGCGCTCCCGCGGGATCCTCGCGCAGGATGCTGATCGACAGCGGGACCGCGCAGACGGCGGCGCGCTGGAGCGCGCGGGCGGCGATGAGCACGCCGATGTCTGAGGAGAGGGCGCACAGCGCCGAGCCGGCGGTCATCAGCACGAGCGCGGTCGTGAGCACCCGCTTCCTGCCGTACAGGTCCCCGGCCCGGCCGAGCACCGGGGTGAGGACGGCGCCGCAGAGCAGGGTCGCGGCGACCGTCCGGGAGACGGTCGCGGCTAACGCGCCGGCGAGCGGGGGTAGCTCAGGCAGCGCGGGTGCCGGGGCGGGGGCGCGGGCGGCCGGGGTATCGGGGCCGGCTGGTCCGTCGGCACTCCCGGGGGCGGGGGCGGGCACGGTCGGGCGCAACAGTGAGACACCATTCACCCTGACGAGTGGATGGTGTTTCACCCATGGCTTTCCGCGGGCCTCGAGCCCGGCTCCGGTCAGCCCAGGTTCTTCTCCAGGGCCGCCAGGTAGTTGTGCATGAAGTGGTCGCGGATGCCGTCGGACGCGGGCGCGAAGACGTCCGCGGCCATCCCCGCGACCCGGTCGGTGAGGGCCGAGAACACCGGCATGCTCTCGTGCAGCCTGCCCTTGGAGTCGATGTAGCACAGGGCGCGGACATGCGTGAAGACGGGCTCGGGCGGCAGCTGGGGCACGATGTCGTTGTTGTTGACGAAGCGGTACGTCCGGCCGCCGAGCCCCTTGTGGAACGCCTCCGCGAGCACCGGGTCGCAGGTCCGCGGCTGGCCGAAGGTGTAGACGCCGTCCGCCGCGAGGTGCGGGTCCTCCAGGTACATCCGGGCGCCGGCGAGCATGGCGAGGGCGCCGCCGAGGCTGTGTCCGGTGAAGTACAGGGCCTGTCCGTCGGTGCGCAGCTCCTTCAGGGTGGCCGCGACGTCCGGGTACACCGAGCGCAGGGCCTCGGCGAAGCCGTGGTGGACGTGGCCGTTGCCGCCGGGGCCGGTGACGGGCGGGGTGCAGGCGTCGGTGAGCCAGTCCCTGATCTGCCGGGGCTCGGTGCCGCGGAACGCGGTGACGATCATCCTCTCGCCGGCCATGGTGTAGGCCTGGGTGTCCTGCAGCGGGAACGGCGGCGTGAACCGGGTCTGGTGGTGCCGCACCTGCCCGAAGCCCCATGCCGCGGCCTGGGCCTCGATGGTGGCCTCGTCCTTGTAGGCGAGATCGGACGCGCGGGCCAGCCAGTAGGCGCGTCGCACGCTGTAGCCGTCGCAGGTGTGGTCGAACGTGCCGGGCACGGTCATGGGCGGGGCTCCTTGCGGGTGGGGGGTTCGGGGTGCCGGGGCGGGTGGCGGCTCAGCCCCGGCGGGCGGTGGACCGGGCGTGCAGGGCGCGGGCCGCCCGGGGGCCGATCCAGCGCTTGAGCCGGCGCAGCACCTGGAGCTGCCCGGCCGCCTTGTCGAGGCCGTAGTACAACTGCGGCGGGACGTACGGCAGCAGCGGCGAGTGACGCTGGCCGAGCAGGGCGAACATCCGGTGCGGGGGCAGGTCGATGTAGCGGGGCAGGTTCTCGTACCAGCGGGCGCTGTAGCGGGCGGCGCTCTGCGCGGACAGCAGCTCGGACAGGCGCCGGCGCTCGTAGGCCGCGAGCGCCTCGGGCAGGGCGGGGTGCGTGCGCAGGGCACCCGCGAGGCAGATCGCGTCCTCCAGCGCGAGCGTGGTGCCGGCGCCGATGGAGTAGTGCGTGGTGTGGGCGGCGTCGCCGAGCAGCACCAGATTGCCGTGCCGCCAGGTGCGGTTGGTGAGGGTGCGGAAGTTCAGCCAGCCGGCGCCGGGCCTGCCCATGAGCCGGTGGCCGTCGAGAACGTCCGCGAAGAGTCCCTCCAGCAGCGCGATGCCCGTCGCCTCGTCCGCCCGGTCCAGGCCGAGGCCGGTGAACGTCTCCGGGGAGCACTCGACGACGCAGGTGCTGTGCTGGCCGCTGTAGCCGTAGCCGTAGGCCCAGATCCAGCCGTGCGGGGTCTCGGTGAAGGCGAAGGTGAAGGCGTCGAAGACCTTGGTGGTGCCGAGCCAGATGTAGTGGTTGCGGCCCGATGCGGTCTCGGTGCCGAAGGCCTCGGCCCGCCGGGTGCGCAGGGCGCTGTGCACACCGTCGGCCGCGACGACGAGGTCGGCGTCCGCGGGCGGTTCGGTCAGTGCGCTCTCGTACTCCAGCCGCACCCCCAGCGCGCGGGCCCGGTCGGCGAGCAGGCCGAGCAGCCGGTGGCGGCCGATGCCGAAGCCCTCGTCGCCGTGGTGACGGGTCGTCACGTCCCGGACGTGGGCGACGCCGTCGCTCCAGCGGACGGAGGCGTCCTCGATCGCCCGCGCCGATTCGGGATCGTGCGCCTGGAGCCGGTCGAGCAGGCCGCGCCAGTACGTCACGCCCCAGCCGTAGGTCGACCCCTCGGGGTTGCGCTCGTGGACGGTGATGTCGTGGGACGGGTCCTGCCGCTTGAGCAGGATGGCGAGATACAGACCGGCGGGCCCGCCGCCGGCGCAGACGACCTTCACGCACACACCTCTGTCACTCACTGAACGTGCTCGGACGGCACCGGAGGGTAGCAGCGCGGACGGACCCTTCGATCGCGTCAGTTTGGCGTGGTGAGCAGCACCACTCGGACAGCCGGAACCCGAGAAAGATCATCGGAAAGGCGGCTCCGGCGGCAAGGAATTCCCCGTTCCGGGACGGTTCGGCGGAGACCGCGGCAAGATCAACTTGGTTCAACACTGTACGACATGTGGTCAATTGTCCGGATCACAGCCAACCGGTTCCGGGAGATTTCTTCCGCTCCCCAGGGCCTCGATAGGCATGCCTCGTCACCACCGGAACCACCCTCCAGGAGGACCGCATGCCCGACATCAGCCGTCGCCGCGCGCTCACCGCCGCGGCAGCCCTGGCCGCGACGGCCACCGCCGCCGGCGTCGTCGCCCCCACCGCCTCGGCCGCCACCGGCCACATGCACCCCATGCCGACGCCGGAGAGCTTCGACGAGGTCTACCACGGCCGCCGCATACAGGGCCGCCCGACCGGCGCGGGCGGCCACCACGCCGAACACGGCGGCGGATTCGAGGTGTTGATCGACGGCGTCCCGCTGCACCTGATGCGCAACGCCGACGGCACCTATATCAGCATCGTCAGCCACTACGCGCCGGTGGCCGGCCCGCGCGCCGCCGCCCGGGCAGCCGTGGACGAGCTCCAGGGCGCGCCACTGCTGCCGTTCCCCGCCAACTGACCGCCACCGCAAGGAACTCCGGAGCATCGCGCACCATGACCGTACGCAAGAACCAGGCCGCCCTCACCGCCGACGAGAAGAAGCGGTTCGTCCGCGCCGTCCTCGAGCTCAAGCGCAGCGGACGCTACGACGACTTCGTCCGCACGCACAACGAGTTCATCATGTCGGACACCGACACCGGCGAGCGGACCGGCCACCGCTCCCCGTCCTTCCTGCCCTGGCACCGCAGATTCCTGCTCGACTTCGAGCGGGCGCTGCAGTCGGTGGACCCCTCGGTCGCCCTGCCGTACTGGGACTGGAGCACCGACCGCACGATACGTGCCTCGCTGTGGGCCCCGGACTTCCTCGGCGGCACCGGGCGCAGCACCGACGGCCGGGTGATGGACGGCCCGTTCGCCGCCGCGGCCGGCGACTGGCCGATCAGCGTGCGGGTGGACGGCCGTACGTTCCTGCGCCGCTCGCTCGGCACGGCCGTGCGCGAGCTGCCGACCCGCGCGGAGGTGGAGTCGGTGCTCGCACTGCCGGCGTACGACATGGCGCCGTACAACAGCGCCTCGGACGGATTCCGCAACCACCTGGAAGGGTGGCGCGGAGTCAACCTGCACAACCGGGTCCATGTCTGGGTCGGCGGCCAGATGGCCACCGGGGTCTCCCCCAACGACCCGGTGTTCTGGCTGCACCACGCCTACGTCGACAAGCTGTGGGCCGAGTGGCAGCGCCGGCACCCGGAGGCCGGCTACGTGCCGACCGACGGCACGCCGGACGTCGTCGACCTGAACGAGACGATGAAGCCGTGGAACGACGTGCGCCCGGCGGACCTGCTGGACCACACGAAGTTCTACACCTTCGACAGCTGAGGAGATGCCGGGCGGGCCGCTCAGGCCTCGGCGGTGCGGCACTCCGGGTGGCCCCAGCCCTGCGTGTTCTTGGCGATCTTCTCGCCCGCCGCGTAGGAGCGGCCGCACAGGCAACGGCCGGGGAACTTCGCCTTGATCGTGCGGGCGGTGGGGCGGGAGGCCGCGCCGCCGCCGGTGCCGCGGGGCGCCCTCTTGCGCGGGGCCGCCGCCTTCGGGGTGTCGGGCGAGGGCGGCGGCTCCGGGGAGCCGAGCGCGCTGCCGGCGCTCTCCTGCGCGGAGGCGGCCTGGCTGGCGGCGCGGTCGGCGAAGTCGTTCAGCGGGTCGCCGTCGACCTGGTGGGCGGGGACGTAGCGGAACTGCACCGACCGGCCGTCCAGCAGCGCGTCGATGCGCACGACGAGGTCCTGGTTCGCGACCGGCTTGCCGGCGGCGGTCTTCCAGCCGTTGCGCTTCCAGCCGGGCAGCCAGGTGGTGACCGCCTTCATCGCGTACTGGGAGTCCATCCGGATCTCCAGCGGCACGTCCGGCGCGACGGCGGTGAGCAGGCGCTCCAGGGCGGTGAGTTCGGCGACGTTGTTGGTGGCCCGGCCGAGCGGGCCGGCCTCCCAGCGGGCGGGGGTCCGCTCGTCGTCGTCCGAGACCACCCACGCCCATCCGGCCGGTCCCGGGTTTCCCTTCGAAGCCCCGTCGCACGCGGCCACCACACGTTCACGCATGCGTACGATCATGCCACGGCGGGGCGGACGGCCGCTCCTGCGCCCGCCCGCGCGCTCACACCGCCGTGACCTCACACATCCGTGACGGACGGCATCTGCCCCTCGGTGGTCGTGACGTCGATCACCGAGAAGTTCGCGCCCTGCGGATCGCTCAGTGCCGCGAACCGGCCGAAGGGGCTGCTCATCGGCCCGAAGCGGAGGACGCCGCCGAGCTTGACGGCGCGCTCGACCGCCTGGTCGCAGTCGTCGACGGCGAAGTAGACGTTGATGTACGAGGGCACCTCGGGCGGGAAGTCGTCGGTCATCCTCATGCGGCCGAGCACGGTGCTGCCGGCCACCTCGAACATCCGGAAGTCGACGGCGTGGTCCTCCATCTGCTTCATCCGGTACGGGAAGACGGCGCAGAGGAAGGTGTCGGCCTTCTCCGGCTCCCGGGTGAAGACCTCGGCCCAGCAGTAGGCGCCCGGCGTCCCGGTCGCCTCGAAGCCCTCGTGGGCGCCCGCCTGCCAGACGCCGAAGACGGCCCCGCTGGGCTCCCGCGCCAGGCACATGGTGCCGAAGTCCCCGACCCGCATCGGCTCCATCAGCACCTCGCCGCCGTGGTCGCGGACCTTCCCCGCCGTGGCACCGGCGTCCGGCGAGGCGAAGTACAGGCACCACTGCGACTGCCCTTCCTGGCCGGGCATGGGCGGCACGACGGCGGCCACCGCCTTTCCGTCCACGTAGGCCTGGGTGTAGTTGCCGTACTCCGACGACGACTCGCCGAAGGTCCAGCCGAGGACGTCGCCGTAGAAGCGCTTGGCTCCCTCGACGTCACTGAACATCGCGTCGGCCCAACAGGGCGTTCCCTCCGGTTGCACGGCCATGTCGACGACCCTTCTGGTGCGGTATGTCCCGACAGCTCACGCTTGTCACCCCGCTGCTCACGCTAACCATCCAGCCGTCCCCCCGCGCGCCGAACGGCCGAAGCCACGGGGCACGGCGGCCCAGGCGCGGGGGCTGGGGGCCGGGGCGCAGGGGCCCGGTGCGGGGACACGGAGGCTGGGGCACGAGGAAGCCGGGGCGGGGGCACGGAGGCTGGGGCAACGAGGGCCCGGTGCGGGGGCACGGAGGCTGGGGCACGGGGAAGCCGGGGCGGGGGGCCAGCGGCGCAGGGGATGCGGTCGGGGCGGCCGGGTCGAGGCAGTCGTCGGGCGGCCGCGGCGGACGCGGTCGCAGCGGGCACGGCCGAGGCGGCAGCGGTCAAGGCGAGGCGGACTAGGCACCGGGCAGCCCTGGCCCTCGCGGTCTAGGCGCGGCGCTCATGGCAGTCGCAGCCGAGGCGGGGCGGTCCAGGCGGTGCAGCCGCAGCGGACGCCGTCTCAGCGGTCACCGTCGAGGCGGGGCGCTCCAGGCGCCGGGCAGCCCCGGCCGTTACGGCCGGGGCGGTCACGGCCGGGGCGGTCACGGTCAAGACCTGGCAGCCCCCGCCGTCCCGGCCGAGGCGCCGGGCAGCTCCGGCGGACGCGGTCGCAGCAGTCACGGCCGAGGCGGTCACGGTCGACGCGGTCGCCGCAGGCACGGGGAGGCAGGGCAGCCGGGGCGCGGCGCGGGCGTGCGGCGCGGGCGTGCGGCGCGTCACGGGAGTCACGCGCCAGGCGCGTCCGGGTACCCGCGCGAGTGAAGGGCGGCCGGGAAACCCGCTTTCGGAGGCGGCGGACCGGCGCGCTGGCGTGCTGCGCGCCGCATGTTTGACACAAACGGCGGGTTTGCACAACCCACGCGCGCAACCGCCCCTCTTCACGCCTTACCCGGTGATCATCAGGCCTGTTTGGCTGGTGCCTGCCCAACGCCACTGGCACACCACTGCTCGATCCCGTCACCCCCTGTTCCGCCCTGCTGGAGGGAATGTGTCCACACCGGACAGCGCCACCGGTTCCGTCGTCGAAGAGCCCGCCCCCGACCCGGACGAGCAGCTCACCAGCCTGAGCACCCGGGCGGCACGCCAGCTCACCACGACCACCAAGTCCGAACCCCAGATGCAGGCCATCACCTCCCGATGGCTGCTGAAGGCCCTGCCCTGGGTGGACGTCAAGGGCGGCACCTACCGGGTCAACCGCCGACTCCAGCTGCGCACCGGGCGCGGCCGGGTGCACTTCGAGCACAACGGCGCCGACGACATCCGGGTCATCCCGGAAACGCTGACCGAGCTGCCGATCCTGCGCGGCTACCCCGACGGCGAGGTGCTCCGGGAGCTGGCGGGCCGCTTCCAGCCCCGCGAGGTGCGCGCCGGGCAGGTGCTGTTCGAGGCCGGCCAGCCCGTGACGGAGGCGTACCTGGTCGTCCATGGCCGGTTCACCCGCTACACCAACGGCAAGTACGGCGACGAGGAGATCACCGGGGTCGTCGCCGCGGGCGACCAGATGGGCGACGAGGCGGTCGGCCAGTCGGACCCGCTGTGGCTGTCCTCGGTACGCGCCGACACCGCCGGCGTGGTGCTCGCGCTGCCCTGGGCGGCCGTCCAGGAGGTCACCGGCCGGGCGCCGTCCCTCGCCGCGCATCTCCAGGAGTACGTCGACCGGCAGCGCAGGCCCGCGAACCGCAAGGGCGAGGCCGAGGTGCCGGTGCAGGCCGGCCACACCGGCGAGCCGACCCTGCCGGGCGGCTTCGTCGACTACGAACTCTCCCCGCGCGAATACGAGTTGTCGCTCACGCAGACCGTGCTGCGGGTGCACACCCGCATCGCCGATCTCTACAACGACCCCATGGACCAGACCCAGCAGCAGCTGCGGCTGACGGTCGAGGAGATCCGCGAGCGCCAGGAGTGGGAGCTGGTCAACAACCGGGAGTTCGGGCTCCTGCACAACGTCGACTACGGTCAGCGGATCAGCACCTTCACCGGGCCGCCGACCCCGGACGACATGGACGAGCTGCTGTCGATGCGGCGCAAGACCAAGGTGTTCCTCGCCCATCCGAAGGCGATCGCGGCGTTCTTCCGGCAGTGCAACCGGCGTGGCCTGGTGCCCGGCACCGCGACCGTCGACGGGCACGAGGTGCCGGCCTGGCGCGGGGTGCCGATCTACCCGTGCAGCAAGATCCCGATCAGCGAGGACCACACCACCAGCATCATCGCGATGCGCACCGGCGAGGCCGACCAGGGCGTCATCGGCCTCTACCAGACGGGGATCCCGGAGGAGTTCCAGCCGGGTCTGAACGTCCGCTTCATGGGCATCAACGAGCAGGCCGTCATCAACTACCTCGTCACCGCCTACTACTCGATGGCCATCCTCGTCCCCGACGCGGCGGGGATCCTGGAGCACGTCCAGCTCGGCCGGACCGCCGACTGACGGGCTGGAGCACGCCATGAGCACACCCACGACCGCCTACACGCTGCCCGGGCCGCCGAACATCGCCCAGGCCCTGCGCCCCGCCCGCCGCACCGGCGTGATCCCCGGCCTGCACCACCGGCCGGCCGTGCCCGCCGACCCGGAGAAGGCCGCCGAGATCGACCGCCGGCTGGAGGCCTGGGCCCGGGAACTGGACCTGTTCCCCGAGGCCTGGACGGGGGACTTCGCGGACTTCCAGACCGGCCGCGCCATCGTCCTGCAGCATCCGGGCGGCCTCGACCTGGACCGGCTCACCGCCGCCGGCAAGCTGCTGCTCGCCGAGAACATCGTGGACTCCTGCTACTGCGAGGAGGACGAGGGCCGGGGCGGTTCGCGGCTCGGCCTCGGCGGCCCGCTGATCATCGCGCAGTCGGCGCTCGACCCCTACCACGGCGTCCCGGAACTCGAGGCCGAGTGGCGCGAGGGCATCCAGGCCGACGGCCCGCTGCGCTCGTACCACCACGCCCTCGCGGACTACGCCACCTTCGCCACCCCCAGCCAGACCGACCGGTTCGTGCACGACATCGCCCGGCTGCACATGGGGTATCTCGCCGAGGCCGCCTGGATGCAGACCCGGTACATGCCGCGTGTCTGGGAGTACCTCGTGATGCGGCAGTTCAACAACTTCCGTCCCTGTCTGTCGCTGGTCGACGCGGTGGACGGCTACGAGCTGCCCGAGCAGGTCTACGCCCGCCCGGAGATCCAGCGGATCACGGCCCTGGCGTGCAACGCCACGACGATCGTGAACGACCTCTACTCCTTCACCAAGGAGCTGGCGAGCGACCCGGACCACCTCAATCTGCCGCAGGTCGTCGCGGCCAACGACCGGCGCGGGCTGAAAGCGGCCTATCTGAAGTCCGTCGGGATCCACAACCGGGTCATGGAGGCCTTCGAGGAGGAGTCGGCGGCCCTCTCCGCCACCTCGCCCCTGATCGCGCGCTACGCCGAGGGCCTGGCCGCCTGGGTCTCCGGCAACCACGAGTGGCACGCCACCAACACCAACCGCTACCACCTGCCCGACTACTGGTGATCCGCCCGCCCACGGGTGAATCAGCCTCTCCGCAACGCCGTCACATGTGTCCAGAGGAGTCATCGTTGACCACCGCCCCCGCCCGGACCACCTCGCTCCCGGTCCCGACCCAGTCCGTCTACCAGAACCGAGTCGCGGACTACTGGAACGCCGAGGAGAACCCGGTCAACCTCGAACTCGGCAAGATCGACGACCTGTACCACCACCACTACGGCATCGGTGAGGCCGACCGGTCGGTGCTCGACGAACCCGATCCCGAGCTGCGCAAGGAGCGGATCACCGGCGAGCTGCACCGGCTGGAGCACGCCCAGGCCGAGCTGCTGGCCTCCCACCTCGGTCCGCTCACGCCCACCGACCGCGTCTTCGACGCCGGTTGCGGCCGGGGCGGCGGCAGCATCGTGGCGAACCTGCGCTACGGCTGCCACGCCGACGGGGTCACCATCTCGGCCAAGCAGTGCGACTTCGCCAACGAGATGGCCCGCAAGCGGGGCGTCGGCGACAAGGTGCGCTACCACCACCGCAACATGCTGGACACCGGTTTCGAGTCGGGGGCGTACGCCGCCTCGTGGAACAACGAGTCCACGATGTACGTCGAGCTGGAGCTGCTGTTCGCCGAGCACGCCCGGCTGCTGCGCCGCGGCGGGCGCTATGTGACGATCACCGGCTGCTACAACGACACCTACGGCAGGGCCTCGCGTGAGGTGTCGCTGATCAACGCGCACTACATCTGCGACATCCATCCGAGGTCGGAGTACTTCCGCGCGATGGCCAGGAACCGGCTGGTGCCGGTCCATGTGGAGGATCTGACCGCGGCGACGATCCCGTACTGGGAACTGCGCAAGCAGGCCGACCATCTGGTGACGGGCATCGAGGACGCGTTCCTGGACGCCTACCGCAACGGCAGCTTCCAGTATCTGCTGATCGTGGCCGACCGGGTCTGATCCGGACGGCCGGTCGGCCGCGGGGGTATCCGGTCGGCAGGCGAAATCCGGTCGACAGCGGGGGCGCCGGGGGGCTGGGATGGGTTCTCGATGGATGCCGTCACCCCACCGCCGCGCATGCACGCGGACGAGTTCCGCGTCGACACCCCGCTGGTCGGCCGGCTGGTCGTCCGCCGCTTTCCGCACTGGGCCGGTCTGCCGGTACGGCCCCTCGCGTCGTCCGGCACCGAGAACGCCATGTTCCGTCTGGGCGCCGATCTCGTCGTACGGCTTCCCCGGCGGCCCGGCGCCGTCGCGGACGTCGCCCACGAGCAGCGTTGGCTGCCCCGGCTCGGGCCCGACCTGCCGGTGGCCGTGCCCGAGCCGCTCGGGATCGGCGAGCCGGACACGGAGTTCCCCTGGCCGTGGTCCGTCTACCGCTGGCTGGAGGGAGGCAACCCCGTGGCGGGCGCCGTCGCGCAGCCGCTGCGGCTCGCCGCCGACCTCGGGGCGTTCGTCCGCGCCCTGCGCCGGATCGACGCGCGGGAGGCGCCCGCCGGTTACCGTCCCGGTCCGCTGCGGGACCGGGACGAGCCGACCCGCGCCGCGATCGCCGAGCTGCGCGGACGGATCGACACCGCAGCGGTCACGGCCCGCTGGGAGCGGGCCCTGGCCGCACCAGCCCACCGCGGCCCGGCCGTATGGGCCCACGGGGACCTCTCCCCCGGCAATGTGCTGGTCGACGGCGACCGGCTGAGCGCCGTGATCGACTTCGGCTGCGCGGGCGCCGGCGATCCGGCCGTGGACCTGATCGTCGCCTGGAACCTGCTGCCCGCCGCCGCCCGGGACGTCTTCCGCGCGGCCGTCGGCGCCGACGACGCCCAGTGGGCGCGCGGACGCGGCTGGGCCCTGTCGATCTCGCTCGTCCAGCTGCCGTACTACGAGCACACCAACCCGGCGCTGGCCGAGAACTCCCGGCACGTCATCGCCGAGATCCTCGCCGACACCGCGGCCGGATGAGCGGCTACTCCCCCGCGTGCGCCTGCTCCAGGGCGGCGACGTCCAGCTTGCCCATGCTCATCATCGCGCTGGTGACACGGGCCGCCTTCCGCGGGTCCGGGTCGTTCAGGAGGTCGGCCATCCGGTCGTAGACGACCTGCCAGGAGACGCCGTAGCGGTCCTTGAGCCAGCCGCAGGGGCCGGGCTCGCCGCCGTTCTCGGTGAGCCTGGTCCAGTAGTAGTCGATCTCGTCCTGGTCGGCGCAGAAGATCTGGAAGGAGATGGCCTCGTTGAACGTGAACTGGGGGCCGCCATTGAGCCCGATGAACCTTTGGCCGTTGGCGGTGAACTCGACGACCAGCACGGATCCGGCCGGGCCGGGTCCGGCCTCGGTGTGGCGGGTGATCCGGCCGAGGGACGAGTTCTTGAAGACCGACACGTAGAACTCGGCGGCCTCCTCGGCCTGGCCGTCGAACCAGAGGCAGGTGGTGAAACCGTCGGTGGTCATGAGTACCTCCTGGGCGGGGAACGCGGTCATCTGTACCGACCGGCCCGCGCGCCGAAACTCATCGGCCGGGCGGCGGGAAAGGGCGAGGAATCCGGGCCGCGTCCCTCCCCCTGCCGGCCCGGCGCACGCCACCGGCAGGCGGGCCCGGCCGACCGAGCCGTCCAGGGCAGCGACCGCGCGGGACCGGCTGCCGGGCGCGGCGGTCGCGGGCGGCCGGTCAGGCGGCCAGGCAGAGGCCGTTGTAGGGCCGGTGCGGTGCGGCGGCCGGGCGGCGGGAGATGCTCGGCTGTGTGCTCGTGCGCCGGGTCAGCTCGCCGTGGACCAGCGACAGCAGGTCGCCGAGGCCCAGCCCGAGGGCGTGCGCGGCGGCCGCGAGGACCTCCGAGGATGCCTCCTTGCGGCCGCGCTCGACCTCGGAGAGGTAGGGCAGCGAGATCCGCGCGGCGTCGGCAACATCCTTCAGAGTGCGCTCCTGTGCCCGCCGCTCGCGCCGCAGTACCTCACCGACCAGATCCCGCCACAGGGGCTCCTTGCCGTCCAGGGGTTCGGAGTCCTGCCGTTCCGGGCGGTCCCCTGAGGCGGGGCGGCCCCGGGGGGCGGCCTCGGGGGTCCGCGGGCGGGCGGGCGCGGGCCGCAGCGGGATCACTCGGGCTTCGTTGCTCACCTGGTTGCTCACCAGCGTCAGCCTAGAAGCCGGGGGCCCGGGGACAAGAGCCCGGCATTGCGCCCTGAGGGGAATCGGTCCGGCGCCCGCGGCGTGCTCAGCGCCTCAGCGTGAAGCGGGCCCGCACCAGCTTGCCGACGGGGACGCGCTCGGCGGTGACCTCGGTGGCCAGCGCGTAGACGATCTCCAGACCGTGACGGCCGACGCGTGCGGGATCCCGGGGGTAGCGGCGCGGCAGCGCGGAGCTGCTGTCGTAGACGCATACGGTGACCGCGCTGTCCGTCCCCTCCAGCTCCAGGATGTAGGGCCCGTTGCTGTGCCGTTCGGCGTTGGTGACCAGCTCGCTGACGAGCAGGAGCAGCTCACCGTCGGCGCCGCGGTCGAAAGTGGCACACCACTCGGTCCTCAGCTGCTCCAGGAACCGGGCCGCGAAGGCGCGTGCCTCGGCGATGGAGCCGGGTTCGCCGGTGTAGTGCGACGCGCGTCGCAGCGGTTCCACTGGGACGTCGAAACCGGTCGGTATCACATCCCCGCCCACGTACTCGGTCATGCTGTCTCTCTCGAATGCCGGGTCCGGCCGTTCGCCTGTTGCACGGGTTCTGATACCCCGAGCCGTCGCCGACAGTCCCCCCGGAGTTCGCCGAACGCGCACAGTGGCGATGGTCACCCTCCGGGCGGGCTCGCCGACGACTGACCGGCGGCGGGGGACGCGGCCGACGACGACCTCGCCGGGGACGACCCCGGCGACGACCCTGCCGGCTTCGGCCCCGACGACGAGGGTCCGGCGGAGGACGGCGAGCCGGAGGAGGGCGCCGGCGGGGAGGAGGACGGCGGGGGCGAGGACGGGGGCGTGCTCGGCGCCGGCGAAGAGGAGGGGGACGAGGAGGAAGGGGAAGGGGAAGGGGAAGACGGCGAGGGCGAGGGCGAGGGCGAGGGCGGCGAGGCCGACGACGAGGAGGAGGCGCTCGGCGACGACGGCTTGCCCGACGGTGACGGGCAGGACTCCGCGCCGGGCGGGCACGACGAGGACGGTGACGGGGGCGGGCTCCAGGGGTGGGGGTCCTTCGGCGGCCTGGCGTGCTCGTCGTGCCGTCAGCCCTGGTCGCCGTGCGGGCGCTGGATCCAGTCGTCGTGGTGGGGGTCGAAGAGCACGAAGACGTCGACCACCGTCGGCGCAGGCGTCACGACGACCACGTTCGAGGGCCGGTACGCCGGCCAGCGCGGTCCCACCAGCGTGGGCGCACTCTCGGCGACGGGCGGGGTCAGGGGGTTGCCGCAGGCACAGCGCACCCGGGGCACGCCGTGGCTGTCGATCAGCACGGCGGTGCCCGCCTGGAGGACGGCCTGGTAGCTGGTCGCGGCAGCCGTGGTTGGTGACGCGTGTGTCGACGCGCAGCTGGACCGGGGTGAGCGCGCGCAGATAGGCGGGCACCCCGGACGGCTGGACACCGGCCAGGGAGGCGAACGCCCTGGTCTTGGCCTGGTCCGCCTGGAGGGCCTTGACCTGCTGCTCCACCTCGCAGGCGGCGACGTCCCGGGTGCCGCCGTACAGGCCGGGCGCCCCGCCCTGCACACCCTGCACCGTGGTGGCCGGGCCGGTGGGGGCGGCGGAGGCCGCGGAGGGCGGCGGCATCGAACTCTGCCTGGCGGTCGATGCCGTGAAGGGGGCCTGGCCGACGGCGGCCGCCTGGAGGAAGACCTCACCGCCCTTCCCGGAGGAGCCGCCGCCCGAACGGGTGAAGACGACGGCGAGCACCACGGCGGCGACCACGACGGCGCCGAGGGCGCTCATGCGGGGGACGGACTTCCACCACGGCCCGTGCGGCTCCCTGGATCCACTGCCGCCGCCCGAGGGCCCGGTGGACGGGCCGGAGGACCCCGACAGCGGACCGGAGAGCGGCCCGGTGGGGCGGCCGGATGACGGAGGTTCGACGCTGACGACCACTTCTTCCCGTCGCGTACTTCGCCCCGTCGCGATGCGCGGCTTTGCACCGCGAACTCCCGACAGGTGCCTACAGGGGCACGTTCAGCCCATTGTGGGTCGGAGTGTCGCGGCGGTCGCAAGCCGACGGGCGGGACGGCCGGACGCTGCTTAGCGTGAACGGTGTGAGCCCTCCGACCGTCTCCCCGCGGCCCGTCGCCCGCCATGGCTGGGCCCAGGCGCTCGGCGCGGTGCTGACCGGGCTGGCCGTCATGGTGCTGGTGGCGGCGCTGGGGCTGTGGGCGGCCGGCGCGGCGGATCTGCCGGACGGCGCGTTCCCGCGGGTGGTGGCCGCGACCCTGGCCACGGCCGTCGGCGGCAGCGTCGAGCTGTCCGGCAACGCGGGGGCGCTGGCCCAGAGCCACGCAGGACTCACGGTGCTCCCGCTGTCGGTGACGCTCGCCGGTGCCCTGGTGATCGGCGCGGGCTTTCTGCGCCCGCTGCGCCACCGGGCGGTGGCCTCGGCCGCGGAGCTGGCGGGCTGGGCCGCGCGGCTCGCGGTGCTGTGGCTGCTGGTGCTGATCGGCCTGGCCCTCGGTGCCCGGCAGACCTTCGCCGTCGACGTGGGCAGCGGCACGCTCAGCGACCTGGCCGGGCTGTTCAACGCCGCCCCGGAGGTCGGCTTCACCACGGACGTGCCGCTGACCGTCGTGTTCGGGATGGTGTGGCTGGCCGGGGTGCTGCTGCTGGCGCTGCTGGTCGCGCGGGGGGCTCCGCTGCCGGGGCGGCTGCTGCGCTGCCAGGAGTCGGTGCGTCCGGCGGCGCACGCGATGGTCGTCCTGCTCGTCGGCTACGTCGCCATCGGCTTCGTCGTCGCGCTGATCACGGCGGCCTCTCGCGGGCACGCCGCCGCGACCTTCGCGTTGATCCTGCTCGGCCTGCCCAATCTGGCCTGGCCGGCCTTCACGATCGGTCTGGGCGCGACCTGGTACGGCCGCGTGGACGGGCCGTTCGGGCTGCCCATGCCCCATGTTCTGGACGTGCTGCTGCGCACCCCGGACGTCTCCACGCTGAACCTGCGCTCGCTCACCGGCTACGACGGCCGCTGGTGGTGGCTGCCGGTCGTGGACGCGATCATGCTGCTCGCCGTGGCCTTTTGGATGGCGGTCCGCTCACCGGCCCGGATGCGGCTGTGGCAGCACGCGGTGCACCTGGCCGTCGCGCTGGCGCTCACCGTGCTGATGATCTGTCTGGCGAGCCGCGTCTCGGCGCACTACGGCCTGTCCCTGCTCGGCATCGGCGACCTCGGCGGCGGTCTGTCGGGCGAGGTGCTGCTGAAGCCGCGGCTCTGGCAGGCGGTGGGGCTGGGCGCGCTGTGGGGTCTGGTCGCCGGACTGGTCGGCGGGCTGCTGGCCCTGCCGGTGCGCCGCCGTGGCGAGGTCGACGAGCCGTCTCCGCCCTGAGACGGCCCACCGGGACGCGGAACACCGGTGTCAGGCCCGGAACACCGGATCCGCCCAGTGCGGCGGGCCCGGGACGTCGGTCACCGTGCGGCCCCGCTCCGTCGCGGCCTCGCACGTCGGCGCGCCCGCGGTCCCGGCCGTGGCCGCGGCCAGAGCGGCGCGCAGCGCGGCGACGAAGCCGAGGCAGGTGTCGTACCGCTCGTCCGGTCGCTTGCGAGGGCGCGGGCGAAGACGGCGTCGGCGGCCGGGGCGGGCCGCGCTCGGCTTCCGGGCGGGCGCGCGGTTCGGCGTGCCGGCGCGAGACGGTCAGGTCGCCCACGACGAGGTCGTTGTCGGGTGCGCGGGCGGTGGACGGACGCTGGTGGGGCTGCGGAAGGTGCCGGTCAGCCAGCGACACCGCGGAGGGCCGGTCGGAGCCGGGGCGCGGGGCCCCGGCGGGCACCGCGCGGGGGCCATGGGCGGGGCTGCCGAAGCGGAGCACGCTGCCGGGGCGGACGTCCCACCGTTCGATCCGGCGGCCGTCGGCATAGGTGCCGTTGGTGCTGTGCTGGTCGGCCTGGGTCCAGTGGTCGTGGTCGCAGCGCAGCACGGCGTGGTGCCACGAGACCCGGGCATCGTCGAGGACGATGTCGCTCAACGGGTCGCGTCCGACGTGGTAGTCACGGCCCGGGCTCATCACCGTGGAGCCCGTGTCGGTCTCCAGGACGAGTTCCGGCGCCGCCGGGGCGACCGACCGCTCCACCATGGCCAGAATTCCACCGATACGCCCCCGTTCGGGCCTCTCCATCGAGGTTGCCCGGACGCGTGGACACGTGTCAGGCGACGGGAACGACGAGGGCGGGCAGGGTGCGCTGCATCCGGAGGGCGTCGACGGACTCGGCGAGCAGCTCGTACTCGGTGGTGTCGTCGCTGGCGGCGATCCGCACCAGCCGGCCGCCCGCCAGTTCGTCGGCCACCCGCTCCTGGCGGGCGTCGTCCGCGCACCAGGCACGCAGCAGGGAGGGCACGTCCGCGACCGTCTCGGCGACCGGCACCAGCGCGCCCGCGGGGAAGACGGAGTCCTGCGGGGTGGGGTCGAGCCGCTCGGCGATCCAGGACGCGCGGTCCCGTAACCACCACAGGGCGAGGGCGAGCGTCGGCGCGCGGTACGTGCCGAGCGGCACGCCGATCCGCCGCCCGTCGCACATGCCGTACGCCGTGACATGGCACAGGAATTCGTCGTGCACCTCTCACTCCCCCGTCGCCTCGCTGGTGTGCCGGCCGAAGCGCTCGCTTCCCGTGCGGCTCCTGTGCGGTGAAGTGCCCTGATGTTCGAGTATCGCCCCTCCCGAAACACTGTCACCATGACTTTCCGGCCAGCCTGCTGGCATATTCGGTGCCCGTTTCCGGCCGGAATGCACCGGGCTGCGCGCCGCCCCGGGCATGACCCGAGAGGTAATCGACCCGCTCCACCGGCCTGCGGCATGGTGGTCACACCGGATCGGCGAGAACCTCGGATCCGGCTTTCGACCAGCAGGGACGACCTCGATGGAGGCTGATTCAGCATGTCCGTGAACACCGACCGTTACACGATCGCGGCCGCCCGTTACTTCGAGGCCTGGAACGCCACCGAGCCGGAGGCGCTGAAGAAGGCGGTCGCCGCCGCGTGGACCGCGGACGGCGGCTACACCGACCCCCTCGCCGACGTCCGCGGCCACGAGGGCATCGCGGCCGTGATCGCCGCGGCCCACGAGCAGTTCCCGGGGTTCGTCTTCCGCCCGCTCGGCACGGTGGACGGCCACCACGACACCGCACGCTTCGGCTGGGAGCTGGTGAGCGAGACCGGGGGTGCCGCCTCCGGGGAAGGCTCGGCACCGGTCGCCGGCTTCGACGTGGTCACTCTGGACGAGGAGGGCCGGATCCGTCGGGTGCTGGGCTTCCTGGACCGGGTACCGCAAGGCGCCTGACACTCCCCCGGCCCGCCCGCCCGGCGGCGTACCGACCGTTCCCGCCGGTCAGCGCGAGCGCGGTGGCGAGGTGGCGTCCGGCCACGGCGAGGGCGGCGGTGAGGGCGCCGGCGGCGAGGCAGGCCAGCAGGGCGGCGCGGGGCCCCGAGCGCCCTGCGGCTTCCGGCGGAAAGGGATGTCCCCCTCCCCCGCGTCGTCCACACTGGCGCCATGCACCTGCGCATCGAAGGTCACACCCTGCCCGGCCGCGACTGCGGGCCCGGGCCCGGTTTCCCGGGGGTCAGCGGAATCGAGGTCGCCGTCCAGCGCGCGGACCGGCCCGCCGAGCTGCTCGATCCGCAGCCCGGCGACGCGCCGACGGCGACATGGACGCTTTCCTGCGCGTTCACCGCCGATGGCGAGCTGCGCGGCCCGTACCTGCAGAACGGGCTCGGCGGGCGCTTCGTCTACCTCTCCTGGGTCGGCAGCCGGCCGCCACAGGAGGCACCCCGGATGTTCCGGCGCGCCAAACTGATGCTCGCCGAGGTCCCGCCGGAGGTACTCGCCGAGGCACGCCGACGCGGTGTCCTGGTGGGCCGGCTCCCCCTCACCGACGCCCAGGGCCACCCGCTGTGCGGGCGGGTGGTGCCCCCGGCCGTTGTCTGGAGCGCGGGCCCATCGGCGCTCGCGTGAACGTCCGGGTGCGCGGCCCTCTCGCTCCCGCCCCGCGGGGCTACGGCTTGACGATCGCGTCGATACGGGCGAGTTCCCCAGCGTCGAAGTCGAGGTTCCGGATCGCGCCGACGCTGTCCTCGACCTGGCGCGCGCTGCTCGCGCCGACCAGCGCGGAGGTGACCCGGCCGCCGCGCAGCACCCAGGCGAGGGCGAGCTGGGCGAGGGTCTGCCCGCGGGAGGCCGCGATCTCGTTCAGGGCGCGCAGCCGGGCGACCAGGTCCTCGGTGACCGCGTCGGAGCTGAGGAACGGGCTGTCGCTCGCGGCCCGGGAGTCCTCGGGGATGCCGTCGAGATAGCGGCCGGTGAGCAGGCCCTGCTCCAGCGGGGAGTAGGCGATGGAGCCGATCCCCAGCTCGTCCAGGGCGTCGAGCAGGCCCCCGTCCTCGGGGCGCCGGTCGAGCATCGAGTAGCGCGGTTGGTGGATGAGCAGCGGGGTGCCGAGATCGGCGAGGATCCGGGCGGCCTCGCGGGTCTGCTCCGCCGAGTAGTTGGAGACGCCGACGTACAGCGCCTTGCCCTGCCGCACCGCCGAGTGCAGGGCGCCCATCGTCTCCTCCAGCGGAGTGTCCGGGTCCGGGCGGTGCGAGTAGAAGATGTCCACGTACTCCAGGCCCATGCGCGCGAGGCTCTGGTCCAGCGAGGACAGCAGGTACTTGCGCGAGCCCCATTCGCCGTACGGGCCGGGCCACATGAGGTAGCCGGCCTTGGTCGAGATGACCAGCTCGTCGCGGTACGGCGCGAAGTCGGCCCGCAGCGCCTCGCCGAGCGCGGACTCGGCGGCGCCGGGCGGCGGGCCGTAGTTGTTGGCGAGGTCGAAGTGGGTGACGCCCAGGTCGAAGGCGCGGCGCAGGATGGCCCGCTGGGTCTCGACGGGCCGGTCCGGGCCGAAGTTGTGCCACAGGCCGAGGGACAGCGCGGGGAGTTTCAGTCCGCTGCGTCCGGTGCGCCGGTAGGGCATGCCGTCGTAGCGGTCGGGGTGTGCGGTGTACAACGCGACTCCATCAGGGGTGGACACACGGTCGGGCCGGGGGTTCGGCGGAGGCATCGGCTCCGCGGTGACCGCTCCCACTCTCCACCGCCCCGCGGGCAGCGGTCCAACAGAAGAATCCGATGGAATTCAGCGGATAGGCTTCTCAATCATGGAACTGCGCCACCTCCAGCACTTCGTCGCGGTCGCCGAGGACCAGCATTTCACCCGGGCGGCCGAGCGCCTGATGGTGTCCCAGTCGGGGCTGTCGGCGTCGATCCGGGCGCTGGAGCGGGAGTTGCGGGCGCCGTTGTTCGTGCGGACCACCCGGCGGGTGACGCTCACCGAGGCGGGCCGGGCGCTGCTGGGGGAGGCCGAGCGGATCCTGGCGCAGGTGCGCTCGGCCCACGAGGCGGTGGCCGCGGTGCAGGGCGTGCTGCGCGGCACGCTGGCGCTCGGCACCGAGCAGTGCATCGCCGGGGTGCACGTGGCGCGGCTGCTGGCGGGCTTCCGGGGGCGGCACCCGGATGTGGAGATCCGGCTGCGGCAGGCCGGTTCCGGCGCGCTGGCCGAGGAGGTCGCCGCCGGCCGGCTGGACCTGGCCTTCGCCTACCGCACCCGGGCCGACTCCGACCAGCTGCGTTCGGTGGCGCTCACCAGCGAGCCGATGACCGTGCTGTGCCATCCCGGGCACCGGCTGGCCTCGGCGGGCGCCGCGCTCGCCCCGCAGGAGCTGGCCGGTGAGGTCTTCGTCGACTTCCATCCGGACTGGGGACCGCGCCGTGCGACCGACGCCGCGTTCGCCGCGGCCGGGGTACGGCGCACGGTGGCGCTGGAGGTCAACGACGTGCACAGCCTGCTGGACCTGGTGGACGAGAACCTGGGGATCGCGGTCGTCCCCCGGCACTTCCGGCACAAGCGGCCCGCGCTCACGGCCCTCCCGCTGAAGGGCACGGGCGAGGCCGAGTACGAGACCGTCGCCCTGCTGCCGCCGGACCGCGCCACCAGCCCCGCCGCCCGCGCGCTGGTCGCCCTCCTCGGCACCGGGAGCGATCCGGAGTGCCTGAGCCCGCGCCCGTAGCCTCCGCGAGAGGGCGGTGAGTTGACGACACGTCGAGGACGGGACGCGCTCGTCCGGTACGACTCGCCGCGCGGCACCCCGGGCGAGGCGCGGCGCACGGCCCTGCCCGATCGCTTCCGTTCCGGACGCGTGAACGGCCGCTGTTTGGGATGGTGGACGGTATGCATGCCAAGGACATCCTCATCGACGGCTACGGCCGCATCCAGGAAGAGGTCCACGCCGCCCTCGACGGCCTCGGACCGGTCGAGCTGAACCACCGCCCGGCGCCCGACGCCAACTCCATCGCCTGGCTGGTCTGGCACCTCACCCGGGTGCAGGACGACCACGTCGCCGACGCCTTCGACCTGGAGCAGGTCTGGCTCGGCCAGGACTGGCAGAAGCGATTCGGCCTCGATCTGCCGCCCGCCGACCACGGCTACGGGCACACCCCCGCCAAGGTCGCGAAGGTCACCGTCGACTCCGCCGACCTGCTGACCGGGTACTACGACGCCGTCCACGAGCAGACCCTCGGTGCCCTGCGCTCCCTCGCCGCCAAGGACCTGGAGCGGATCGTGGACGAGCGCTGGGACCCCCCGGTCACGCTCGGGGTCCGCCTGGTGAGCGTCCTGTCCGACGATCTCCAGCACGTCGGACAGGCCGCCTACCTCAGGGGGCTGCTTCAGAGCGCGGCCGCGTAACCCGGCAGGACCACGTCCTCGATGAGGGCCTTGCGCTCGTCGAACGGGATGAACGCGCTCTTGAGGGCGTTCACCGTGACCGTGCGCAGGTCCTCGACGCCCCAGCCGGCCTCCTCGACCAGCAGTGACATCTCCCGGGTCATCGTCGTGCCGGACACCAGCCGGTTGTCGGTGTTGAGGGTGACCCGGAAGCCGAGGTCCTTCAGGGCCGTGATGGGGTGCTCGGCTATCGAGGTGGCACAGCCGGTCTGGAGGTTGGAGGTGGGGCACATCTCCAGCGCGATACGGCGGTCGCGCACCCAGGAGGCGAGCCGGCCGAGCTTGCCGGCCGCGAGGTCCGGGATGTCCTCGACGAGGCGGACGCCGTGGCCGATGCGCTGGGCACCGCACACCTGCAGGGCCTGGTGGATGCTGGGCAGGCCGTACGCCTCGCCGGCGTGGATGGTGAACGGCACGCTCTCGCGGCGCAGGTGCTCGAAGGCGGCCAGGTGCTCGGCGGGCGGGAAGCCGTCCTCGGCGCCGGCGATGTCGAAGCCGACGACACCGGCGTCCCGGTAGGCGACGGCCAGGTCGGCGGCCTCGCGGACCCGGTCGAACATCCGCATGCCGCACAGCAGGGTGCCGACGCGCACGGGGGTGCCGGCGGCGGCCGCCTTGGCCATGCCGGCGGCGAGGCCCTCCTGGACGGTCTCGACGACCTCGCTCAGCGCGAGCCCGCCCCGGGTGTTCAGCTCGGGGGCGTAGCGCACCTCGGCGTAGACGACGCCGTCGGCGGCGAGGTCCAGCACGTACTCCTCGGCGGTGCGCAGCAGGCCCTCGCGGGTCTGCATGACGGCGAGGGTGTGCTCGAAGGTGGCGATGTAGCGGACCAGGTCGCCGGAGTTGGCCGCCTCGTAGTACCAGGCGGCCAGCTCGTCGGGGTCGGTGGTGGGCAGGGCGTGACCGATCTCCGCCGCGAGTTCGACGACGGTGGCGGGGCGCAGGCCGCCGTCGAGGTGGTCGTGCAGCACGGCCTTGGGCAGCCGGCGGAGGGTCTCGGTGTCGATGCGGGGCGCGGTCATGTGCGTGGTGTCCTCGGCAGGTGGTGCGGTGGTGGGTCGGTGTGGGTCAGCGGTCGGCGGGCTGGAGCAGGTCCCAGCGGTTGCCGTAGAGGTCCTGGAAGACGGCGACGGTGCCGTACGGCTCGTGCCGCGGCTCCTCCAGGAAGGTCACTCTGGCCGCGGTCATCCGCGCGTGGTCGCGGGCGAAGTCGTCGGTGTGCAGGAAGAAGCCGACGCGTCCGCCGGTCTGGTCGCCGACGCGGGCGCGCTGTTCCTCGTTCTTGGCGCGGGCGAGCAGCAGTCCGGGGCCGGCCGCGGGATCGCCGGGCGCGACGACGACCCAGCGGGAGCCGTCGGGGCGGGGGGCGTCCTCGGCCAGGCGGAAGCCGAGGGCCTCGGTGTAGAAGCGGATGGCCTCGTCGTAGTCGTCGACGACGAGGGTGACCAGGACGAGGCGTCGCATCGAAAACCTTCCGGGGGGCCTTCCGGCGGGGGTGGTTAGCGGGTGAGGTTATACGTAAAACTACGCAGGCGCCAGTCATGTTCTACGCGCGTTGCGGCGAGGGTGTCCTCCCCGCGTTCCGTACGGCTGCCGCGGGGTGGCGCCCGGTGCTCCGGGTCAGGGCTTCTCGTCGCCCTGGGCGATCTCCACCCGGTGGTGGAAGTCGGCCGTTCCGGCGACCGAGGCCCCGCACGAGAAGACCGTGCAGGCGAGGAGGAGGACGGCGATGGCGCGGCCGGCCCGGGGGGCGCGCGGAGCGGCCGCCAGCAGGGCCTGCACGCGCTGCGGGACCGGTCCGCTGGTCGCGGCGGCCGCGAAGTCGGGGCGTTCGGCGTGCGGGGCCTGCCCGGCGAGGGCGGCGCGGGCGATGGCCCGGGCGGTCAGCCTCCGGTCGCCGACCCGGGCCGCGGCGGCTTCGTCGGCGGCGCGCTCGGCGGCCAGGCGGATGTTCTCGCGGACCGGTCGCAGGGCGGGGTGGCAGTGCGCGGCGAGTTCGGCGGCGGCGAGGAAGTAGTGGTGGCCGCCGTCGTTGTGCGCCCGCTCGTGCGCGAACAGCGCCTCGCGCTCGGGGCCGTCCAGGCTGCGCAGCATCGCGGTCGTGACGACGATGCGGTGCGGGCGGCCGGGCAGGGCGTAGGCGTCCGGGCGGGGCGAGTCCACCACGCACAGGTCACCGGCGGCGGGGCCGCGCCCGGCCTGCGTGCGCGCGACGCGGAAGGCGCGGGCCTGGCGCAGCACGGAGCGGACGAGGGTCCAGCCGCACACGGCGAGCACACCGACGGACGTCGCGGCGACGGGCAGCACCACGAGGTCCGAGGCGGTGCGCAGCGGGCGGACCAGCTCGCCGAGCGCGGCGAAGACCGGCACCTTCAGCAGCCCGATCAGGACGAACGAGCCGAGCGCGGCCAGCGAGGAGCCGGCGAGGACGACCGCGCAGACCGTGACGGACCACAGCGCGACGGCCGGGGTCAGCCGGTCCAGGGCGCGGCGGGCCAGGGCCGGCAGGGCGAACGGCAGCAGCAGGGGCAGCAGGAGCAGGGCGGTCATCGTTCGTCGGATTCGAGCAGGTCCCGCAGGATGCGTTCGTCGTCGGGGCTGAGCTGGGCGACGAAGCGGGCCAGCACGGTCTCGCGGTCGCTGTCGCGGTCCAGCTCGCTGTGCATGCGGCGGGCGGTGAGCCCCTGGGCGTCCCGCACCTCCTGCACCGGGAAGTAGGCGTACCCGCGCCCCTGGCGGTGCCGCACCACGACACCCTTGTCGTACAGCCGGGTGAGGATCGTCGTCACGGTCGTCCGGGCCAGGTCCGCGCCGAGGCGCGACTGCACCTGCCCGGGTGTCTGCGGCAGCCCGGCGGCCCACAGCGCGGCCATGACGCTGGCCTCCAGCTCACCGGCCGGCCGGCGCTCGTCCTTCGCCTCGGTCATGGCTCGTTCCTCACCCCGTCTGTGTCTGCCCGTCTCCGTCTGCGGCCAGGGACACCGTCGACACGATGGTAGTCAACGGTTCCTTCGTACGGCTGTGCGCCCGCGTGTCCCGTACCCGCCCCTCGTGGAGAGGCGGGAGGACGGTCACGCCTCGGCACCGGCCCGTCCGCGACCGTACCCCCCTCCCCCGCGCGGGCGCACCCCCCGCCCGCGCCCCGCGACCTCCTCAGCTCGTCCCGGTGTGCAGGGCGTCCAGCCGGGCCAGCTCCTCCGCGGTGAGGCGCAGCGCCCCGGCCGCCACGTTCTCGGCGAGGTGGCCGGGGTTGCCGGTGCCGGGGATGGCCAGGACGTGCGGGCCCTGGTGAAGGGTCCAGGCGATGCGGATCTGGGTGGGCGTCGCGCCGTGGGCCCGGGCTACGGCCCGTACCTCGTCGTCGTGGGTGTCGGTCGCCGCGTGGGCGCCGGCCTCGCCGGCGACGGCGTAGAAGGGCACGAAGGCGATGCCGCGCTCGCCGCACAGGCGCAGCATCGCGTCGTCGACGGGCTCGGGGCGGTCCAGGGCGTAGCGGTTCTGGACGGAGACCACCGGGGCGATCTCCAGGGCCTCGGCGAGGTGGCGCGGTTCGACGCCGGAGATGCCGAGGTGGCGGATCAGGCCGGCCTCGCGGAGTTCGGCGAGCGCGCCGAAGTGCTCGGCGATGGAGTCCTGGCGCATCCGGCGCAGGTAGACGACGTCGAGGTGGTCGCGGCCGAGCTGGCGCAGGTTCTCCTCGACGTGGCCGCGCAGCTGGTCGGGGCGGGCCGCGGTGCCCCACTCGCCGTGGTAGTCCCGGAAGGGGCCGACCTTGGCGGCGATGACCAGGTCGTCGGCGTAGGGGGCGAGAGCGGTGTTGATCAGTTCGTTGGCGGAGCGTGTGGCGGAGAAGTAGAAGGCGGCCGTGTCGATGTGGTTCACGCCCAGCTCCACGGCCCGCCGCAGGACGGTCAGGGAGCGCTGCCGGTCGCTCGGCGTGCCCAGGTGGAACGCGGCGCTGCCCGTCAGCCGCATGGCTCCGAGGCCGATGCGGTGGACGGGCAGGTCGCCGAGTGTGACGGTGCCCGAGGCGTCCGCGGTGATCGTTTCAGCGGTCATTCGGCGGAGTGTCGCTCCCCCCGGCGTGCCGCGCAAGCGAATTCAGCTCAGCGGCTTGTGCAGGACCGCCTTGCGGTGGCTGAAGGTCTCGATGGAGAAGCGGCCGTGGTAGTTGCCCATGCCGCTCTCTCCCACCCCGCCGAACGGCAGGTCGGAGACGGTGAGATGGGCCAGGGGCAGGCCGTGGCCGAGGCCGCCGGAGGACGTCTCGGCGGCGATGCGCTCGCGCGTGCGTTCCGACTCGCTGAAGACGTACAGCGCAAGCGGCTTGTCGCGGTCGTTGATGAAGGCGAGCGCCTCGTCCAGGCCGGCCACGGTGACGATCGGCAGGACGGGACCGAAGATCTCCTCCCGCATGACGGGCGAGTCCGGGGGGACGTCCGCGAGGACGGTCGGGGCGATGTACCTGGCCGTACGGTCGCTCGTGCCGCCCACCGCCACCCGGCCGGAACCGAGCAGGGCGGTCAGCCGGTCGAAGTGGCGCTCGTTGACGATCCGGCCGTACTCCGGCGACCGGGCCGGGTCCGTGCCGAACAGCGTCTCGACCGCGCGGACGAGGGCGGGCTCGAGGGCGGCGGCGGTCTCCGGGTCGGTCAGGACGTAGTCGGGGGCGACGCAGGTCTGCCCGGCGTTGAGGAACTTGCCGCGCGCCAGCCGGTCCGCGACCACGCCGAGGTCGGTGTCCCGGTCCACGAACACCGGTGACTTCCCGCCGAGTTCGAGGGTGACGGGGGTGAGGTGCTCGGCGGCGGCGCGCATCACGATGCGGCCGACGGTGCCGTTGCCGGTGTAGAAGATGTGGTCGAAGCGCTCGGCCAGCAGGGCCGTGGTCTCCGGGACGCCGCCCTCGACCACGGCGACCGCGTCGGTGTCGAGGTAGGCGGGGATCAGCCCGGCCAGGGCGGCCGAGGTGGCCGGGGCCAGCTCGCTCGGCTTGGCGACCACCGCGTTGCCGGAGGCCAGCGCGCCGGCCATGGGGGCGAGCAGCAGCTGCGCCGGGTAGTTCCAGGGCGCGATGACGAGGACGACGCCCAGCGGGTCGAGTTGGGTCCAGGCCGTGGTGTCGGCGCCGAGGTGCACCGGGACGGGCGCGGGCTCGGGGCGCAGCCAGTCCGCGAGGTGGTCGAGGGTGTGGTCGATCTCGCGGATCGTGAAGTCGATCTCGGTGCGGTAGGCCTCGGTGCTGCTCTTGCCGAGGTCGGCGCGGAGGGCGGCGGCGAGGTCGGCGCCGCGTTCCGTGAGCATCGCGCGCAGGCGGCGCAGCTGCTCGGTGCGCCACTCGACGGGCTTGGTGCGGCCGGTGGCGAAGGTGGCGCGCAGCCGGGCGACGATGTCGGCGGGCCGCGGGGTGGCGGGGTGGTTCACGGTGCCTCGCTGGTGGTGCACGGGCGGTTCGGCCCGAGTACGGACGGTCGGTAGATGTATTCGCCAACCTTTCAGGACCTCAAGTTCATTCCGCCGGGCCGGAGTGATCACGCTCACAGGGCCGGCTCGCGCCCGCGCCGCTCCAGGTACGCCCGCTCGGCCTCGCCCGGGGCCGGTCCCGCGGCCAGGCCGTACTCCGCCGCCGCCTCGGCGGTGCGGTCCAGGCGGCGCGGATGATCCAGCCGGCCGGGCTCGGCCGCACGCCGGTCCCCGGCCGGGTGCGTACGGCGGTGGCGAAGGCGTCCTGGACCGCTTCCTCGGCGAGGTCGATGTCGCCGAGGAAGCGGACGAGGACGGCGACCGCGCGCCCGTACTCGGCGCGGAAGACGGCCTCGACGCCCGGCGCGCCGTCCATCAGTGCTGGTCGGCGAAGGACCGCACCTCGATGGGGAGCGTGGACGCGAGGGCGGCCCTGCGCCCCCACTCCAGCGCCTCGTCCAGATCGGCGGCCCTGGTCAGGCACAGTCCGCCCGTGTACTCCTTGCCCTCGGCTAGGGGCCGTCGGTGATCAGGACGTCGCCGTCCTTCGGGCGGAGGAGCCTCGCGGTCTGCGGGCCGTGCAGCCCGCCCGCGAAGACCCACGCGCCGGCGGCGCGCAGCTCGTCGTTGAAGGCCTGCGGGTCGCGCATGATCGCGGCGAGCACGTCCGGCGCGGGCGGGTGCCGCCAGTCGGCGTGACCGCACTGAGCAGGTACTGCTTCACGGTGTCCTCCTTGGTGTTCCCAGGGTCTCGCGGCTCCCTGTCATCACCTACACGAACGGCGGCCCCCGGATCGACACCCGGCCCCGCACCGCGGGGAAAGGGATCGTGAAGAATCGTCGCCGTGACCACCAGCGCGCATCCCCTCGTCGCCCGCGCCCGCCGGCTCGCCGCCGAGCTGCTCGTCCCGCAGGCCGAGCGGGTGGATCAGGAGGGGGTGCCCGCGAGCCACATCGCGGCGGTGAAGCGGTCCGGGCTGCTCGGGGCGGGCGCGCCGGTCGCGTACGGCGGCTTGGGGGCGCCGCCCGCCGTCCTGCGTGAGACCGCCGAGATCCTGGCCGGGGCGTGCTGCTCGACCTGGTTCGTGCAGACGCAGCACCACACGCCGGTGCAGACCCTCGTACAGAGTGAACTGCCCGTGCGCGAGCGCCTGTTGGAGCCGCTGGCGCGCGGGGAGCTGCTGGCCGGGGTGGTGTACGCGCATCTGCGGTCGTACCCGCGGGTCCCGGTGAAGGTGCGCGCGCAGGCCGGCGGCTGGCGGTTCGACGGGACCGTCCCCTGGTACACCGGCTGGGGGCTGAACGACGTGCTGCTGCTCGCCGGGATGACCGACGCGGGCGAGGTGCTGTTCGCCTTCGCCGAGGCCCGCGAGCAGCCGGGCCTGCGGGCCTCGCAGCCGATGCGGCTCGTCGCTCTCACCGCCGCGCGCACGGTGTCGCTGGAGCTGAGCGGCCTGTGGCTGGCCGGCCGGGGCCGTGGCGCTGCGGGCGCCGTACGAGCGCTGGGCCCCCGGCGACCGGGCCCGGACGCTGAACGCCGGCCCGGCGGTCTTCGGCGTCGCGCGGGCCGCCCTGGACCTGCTGGACGACGAATCCGCCGCCCCGCTGCGCGCCCGGCTCGGCGACGTCCGCCGCCGGGCCTACGCCCTGGCCGACCACCCGGTGCCCACGAGCGGGCGGCGGAGCGGCTCGCGCTGCGCGCGCAGGCGTTCGACGTGCTGCGCACGGCCACCACGGCGGCGGTGGTGGCCGGCGGCGGCCGGTCGACGGCCCTGACCAGCCCGGCCCAGCGTCTGGCCCGCGAGGCGCTGTTCCTGCTGGTGCAGGGGCAGACGGCGCAGACGCGTGCGGCGCATCTGCGGGCGCTGGGCGGCGCCTGACGTCACCGGCGCCGCGCCACCGCCTGGGCCAGCGCGTGCGTACCGGCCGCGGCGGCCGCGGCGAAGGCGAGGCCCTGGGCGAGGTCCCGGGGGCGCGTGGGGCGCAGGACGCCGGAGCGGCGCAGCCGGCCACGGGCCCAGACGGTGAACGGCAGGACGACCAGGGGCGTGGTCGCCGAGCCGGGTGTGTAGCCGCGCGTCACGGCTGCCTGTGCGAGATGGACCAGGCCGTGCAGGCCGAAGGCGTTGAGCGCGGTCTGGTAGACGGCGGACCGGCCCCCGGTCCGGTGGCCGTCGGCGGCCGCGGCCGCCACCACGGCCGCCATCGCGGCGACCGCGGTGGCGAACTCCCGTGCGTCCACGGACTCCATCCCCCGCCACACCGCCTCGGGCACCCGGGGGAACCGTTTGCGCAGCTCCGGCACCCGCGTGCGCACCCAGCGCGGCACCACGGCGACTTCCTCGGTGTCGTGCAGGGCCCACGCGGCCAGCAGGCCCCAGGTGACGGCGGCGGTGGCGTCGTTCGGCTCTCTCGTCATGAACCCGAAGTCTGCCAGGGCGCGTTGGTCAGCCGGCGAACGGCACCTGGGCCGCGGGGGCGCAGGCCCGCCCGTCGGGGTGGGTCCACAGTCCCTGGTCGGCGAGCCGCGGCAGGACGCCCTCGCCGAACCAGTACGCCTCCTCCAGGTGCGGGTAGCCGGACAGGACGAACTCGTCGATGCCGAGCGCGTGGTACTCCTTGATCCGCTCCGCGACCTCGTCGTGGCTGCCGACCAGGGCGGTGCCGGCGCCGCCGCGCACCAGGCCGATGCCGGCCCACAGGTTGGGGTGGATCTCCAGGCTCTCCCGGCTGCCGCCGTGCAGGGCGAGCATGCGCTGCTGCCCCTCGGACTCGCTGCGCGCGAGCCCCGCCTGTACGGCCGCGACGGTCTCCGGGTCGAAGCCGGCGAGCAGCCGGTCCGCCTCCGCCCATGCCTCGGCGGAGGTGTCCCGGGTGATGACGTGCAGCCGGATGCCGAAGCGCAGGGTGCGGCCGTGTCCGGCGGCCAGCCCGCGGATCCAGGCGATCTTCTCGGCGACCTGCGCGGGCGGCTCGCCCCAGGTGAGATACACGTCCGCGTACCGGGCCGCGACCTCGCCGGCGGCGGGCGAGGAGCCGCCGAAGTACACCTCGGGCACCGGGTCGGGCACCCGGCTGAGCCTCGCGTCCTCCACCCGCAGGTGCTCGCCCCGCAGGTCGACACTCTTGCCGTCCCACAACTGCCGCACGATGTGCAGGAATTCGCCGGTACGGCGGTAGCGGGCGTCCTTGTCGAGGAAGTCGCCGTAGGCCCGCTGCTCGTGGCTCTCGCCCCCGGTGACGACGTTGAGCAGCAGCCGGCCGCCGCTCTGCCGCTGGAAGGTGGACGCCATCTGCGCGGCGAGCGTCGGCGAGACGGCACCGGGGCGGAAGGCGACCAGGAACTTCAGCCGCTCGGAGTTCTGGCTGACCATGGCGGTGGTCAGCCACGCGTCCTCGCACCAGGCACCGGTCGGGGTGAGCGCGGCGGCGAAGCCGAGCTGCTCGGCGGCCCGGGCGATCTGGCTCAGGTAGGCGACCGTGGGCGGCCGGTCCCGGCCGGAGGCGGTCGCCGGGGTGCCGTGGCCGCCGCCGACGACATGACGGCTGTCGCCGTTGGTGGGCAGGAACCAGTGGAAGGTGAGGGACACGGGGTCTCCGTTCTCGAGTGTCCGTCGAAGCCGGGCCGGGGCCCGTCAGAGCAGGCCGTGCCGGGGCGGCCGGGTCCCGGTCAGCGCGTGGCGGCCGAGATGCTGGATCTTCCAGCGGGGCGGGTCGTGCAGGGTGTGGGTCCGGGCGTCGCGCCAGTACCGGTGCAGGTTGAGGGAGTTGAGCGCCGAGCGGGTGCCGGCGACCTCGAACAGGGCGCCCGCGACCCCGACGGCGGCCTCGCCCGCGCGCACCTTGGCGGCGGCGACCGCGAGGGACGCCTCGGCCGCTGAGTCGTCGGTGAGCCGGGCGCGTGCCGCGTCGACCGCGCGGGCGGCCTCCTTCAGCAGGGCCTCGGCCGTGCGGACCTGGAGGGCGAGTTCACCGAACCGCTGGACGAGGAGCGGGTCCTCGGCCGCCGTCTCCGCTCCGCTCTCGAACCAGGGCCGGCTCGTGGTGCGGACGAACTCCGCCGCCTCGGCGAGCGCGCCGCCCGCGATGCCGGTGTCGATGGCGGCGTGCAGCAACTGGGCTGTGGCTCCGTGGAGTTGGGGCCCTTGGAAGGTGAGGTGGTGGGGCAGTACCCGGTCGGCGGGCACGGGTACGGCGGTCAGGCGGACGGTGCCGCTGGCCGTCGTCCGCTGGCCCATGCCGTCCCAGTCGTCGAGCACCGTCAGGCCGGGGGCGTCCCGGGGGACGTAGGCGACGTGCAGCGTGTCGTCCTCGGCACGGGCGAGCACCGGGATCCAGTCGGCGAACAGCGCGCCGGTGGAGTAGTGCTTGACCCCGGTCAGCAGGTACGAGCCGTCGGGCCGCGGCCGCAGGCGGGTGCGGATGTCCTGCACGTGCCGGGTGCCGGCCTCCGACTGCGCGTTGCCGAACCGGCGGCCGGCCAGCAGCTCGGCGAAGAAGAACTTCCGCTGCTCCTCGGTTCCCTGACGGTGGATCACATTCACGTAGACGAAGTGGCTCTGCGGGATCTGGGCGAGGCTCGCGTCGGCGGAGCCGAGCAGCCGGAAGATCTCCGCGAGGGTGGCCGTGGTGACGTCGGCGCCGCCGTGGTCGGCGGGCACGGTGACGGCGAGCAGCCCGGAGCGGGACAGCCGGTCCAGCTCGGCGCGCGGCAGGCGCCGTTCGGCGTCCCGCTCGGCGGCCCCGGCGCGGAACTCGGCGGCCAGGGCCGCCGCGACGGCGAGTGCCTCGGTGTCGTCGGCGATGACGTGTGCGGTCATGGGACGCTCAGCCCGCCGCCAGGAGCGGGACGCGCCCGAGGGCGGCCGAGAACTGGTCCACGACCTGCCCGAGCACCTCCTCGGCGGCCGGGGCGATGCTCAGCGTGCCGTCCTCGCCCACGGTGATGTCCTGGTCGAGGGTGAACCAGCCCTGGACGATGTGGGCAGCGCCCATGGAGTTCAGCACCGGGCGCAGCGCGTAGTCGATGGCGAGGACATGGGCGGTGGAACCGCCGGTGGCGAGCGGCAGCACGGTCTTGCCGGTGAGCGCGTACTGCGGGAGCAGGTCGAGCAGCGCCTTTAGCACACCGGAGTACGACGCCTTGTAGATGGGGGTGCCGATCAGGACGCCGTCGGCGCGGGCGAACAGCTCGGCGGCGCGGGCGACGGCCGGGTGCCGTACGTCGGCGCCGAGCAGGGCCTCGGCCGGCAGCGTGCGGACGTCGAGCGGGATCACCTCGTGCCCGTGGGCGGTCAGCCGCTGGTCCAGGTGGCGCAGCAGGCGGCCGGTGCGGGAGGTGGCGGAGGGGCTGCCGGAGACGGACAGGACGGTGGCCATGGGTGCCTCGTTTCTGGGGGTGCGCCGAGCGCCGGGGGCGGGCCGGTGCGGCGCGGAGGGCCGGGGGGAGGGTCAGGCGTGGGCAGGGGCGGGCGGGGAGGTGGAGTCGGGCTGGTCGTCGGGGAGTCGGGCCTCCAGCTCCCGGACGAGGGGAAGCACCCGCGTGCCGAAGTACTCGACCTCCTCGTGGTAGTGCAGGAAGCCCAGCAGGAGGAGGTCGACACCGAGTTTCCGGTAGGCGACGATGCGTTCCGCCACCTGTTCGGGGGTGCCGATCAGGCCCGTGCGGAAGCCGTCGTTGTACTGGACCAGGTCCTCGAAGGTGGAGTCCTGCCACATGCCCTTGCCGTCGGCCGTGGACCGTCCGGCCTGCGTCACGGCGGCGCCGAAGCCCTCGACGGCCTCGGTGTCGGCCTTGGCGACGATCTCGCGCAGGGTCGCGCGGGCCTCGGCCTCGGTGTCACGGGCGATGAGGAAGCCGTTGAGGCCGAACCGGGGTGCCCTTCGGCCGGCTTCGGCGGCGGCGGCGCGGACGTCGGCGAGCTGCTCGACGACGCCGTCGTAGTCCTTGCCGTTGGAGAAGTACCAGTCGGAGACCCGGCCGGCCATGCGCCGGGCGGCGGTGGAGTTGCCGCCCTGGAAGATCTCCGGGTGGGCGCGGCCGGGGATGTCCAGTGGCTTGGGTTTCAGCGTGAAGTCCCGCAGCCGGTAGAAGTCGCCGGCGAGTTCGGCGTGGTCCTCGGTCCAGATCCTGCGCAGGGCGGTGATGAACTCCTCGGCGCGGCGGTAGCGTTCGTCGTGTTCCAGCCAGGGCTCGCCGAGCGCGGTGAACTCGCCCTTGAACCAGCCGGACACGACGTTCACGGCGAACCGCCCGCCGGACAGGTGGTCGGCGGTGGTGCCGAGCTTGGCGAGGACACCGGGGTGCCACAGGCCGGGGTGGACGGCGGCGATGACCTTCAGGCGCTCGGTGGCCAGCAGCAGGGCGAGGCTGAAGCTCGTCGACTCGTGCTGGTACTCGGCGCCGTAGCTGGCCATGTACCGGACCTGGCTGAGGGCGTAGTCGAAGCCGTTGTTCTCGGCGAGGACGGCGAGCCGGCGGTTGTACTCGTACCCCCAGTCCGTGCGCTGCTCGATGGTGCTGGTGACGAGTCCCCCGCTGACGTTGGGGACCCAGTAGGCGAATTGGAGGGGTGCTGCGGGCATGCGGAACTCCTGGTGCGGAATTGCTTTCGGACACGCCGAATTCCCAGGTGTGCGCGGTCACTTCACGGGACCCGGGAGCAGGGCGCGACTTGGTGTGGGCGCGATGAATTCAGGCGGGAAAAGGAGAAGGTGAAAAGGCGCGGCGGATCGCGGGGCGGGGGCTGATCAGGCCGCGGCGCAACAGGAGGCGCTGGCGACGCGCGCGAGGTCGACATGGCGTCGCCGCGTGAGGTCCAGTCGCATCGTCATGCCGTCGATCCTGGCAGCCGCCGAGGAGAGCAGTCAAGGAAAACCCGACCGGTTTCGTATCGCGGACCATTGAATTTCACGAAGGTGTGACAGGCAAACCCTTGAACCGAGGGCGGCGGCCTGTGCATTCTGCGGCGGTGCGGACCGAACAGCTGGAATACATCGCGGCCGTGACCCGGCTCGGCTCCCTGCGCCGGGCGGCCGAGGAACTGCGCCTTTCACAGCCCGCGTTGAGCGAGACGGTGCGGAATCTGGAGCGGGAGCTGGGCGTCGACCTGCTGGAGCGGAAACGGTCGGGGGCGACGATGAGCGCGGCGGGCCGGGAGTTGCTGCCGCACATCGTGAGCGTCCTGGAGGCGGTGGACCGGCTGCGGGCGGCGGCCGGTGAGCAGCACCGCATCAGCCGTATGGTGCGCGTCGGCACGGTCAACGCGGCGACGGTGCCGCTGCTGATCCCCGTGCTGCGGTCGTTCCGGGCCGCGCATCCGGTCACCCAGGTGGAGGTGGTGGGCGCACAGCAGACGGACATCCAACGCGGCCTGGCGGAGGGCGGGTTCGACCTCGGGCTGGTGAACCATCTGGACGGTGACGACATGCCCGCGGGCATGGAGTGCACCCCGTTGCTGCGCGGCCGGCCGGTGGTGTGCGTGCGTCCGGACAGCCCGCTCGCCGCGCTGGCGGTGGTCGGCGTCGAGGACCTGCTCGGCGTGCCGCTGATCGCGATGCGCGCCGGGTATGTGATGCACCGGTACGTCCACCGGCTGCTGTCCGGGCGGACCCCGGCGTTCTCGTACTCGACCGACGGCGCCGAGATGGGCAAGCTCATGGTCGCCGAAGGGCTCGGCGCGACGGTGCTTCCGGACTTCAGCGTCGCCGGGGATCCGCTGGAGCGCTCCGGCGCCCTCACGTACCGGCCGCTGGCCGACGACACCACCGCGGTGGTGCTGACACTCCAGCGCCGGCGCGCGGAGTCGGTCCCGCGGGCGGCCCGGGACCTGCACGCGGCCTTCGTCCAGCGGGCCCGTGAGCTGGCGGCGTCCTGACCTGCGCGGCACCGCCCGCGCCGCCGTGTCCGGAAGCGGGACCGGCGGCGACCGCACCGCGTACCCGACGGGGCCCGCCCGGAGCGAGGCCTACACATAAAGAGGAAATAAGGGCAAAATGGTGTGATGCGGTGCGTATCCCGCACCGCACCAGACGCGGTCTGGTCTGCGAAGCCAAAGGAGACGAGACATGGCCAACCTGCACAGGGGCGATCTGTCGACTCACCCTGATGTCTCCGAAATGCGGGAACGCTACGCCCGTATGCTCGGCGGTCGTGATGTCGCGCTCGTGGACGGTCCGGTGTTCCTGCTCGGCCTGTACTGCGCGGCGTCCCCCTGGATCGTGCACTACACGACGAGCCAGCCCGCGCTCATGACGCACAACCTGATCATGGGGATAGCGATCGGCCTGCTGGCTCTCGGCTTCACCAGGGCCCCCGAGCGGATGTACGGCCTGAGCTGGGCCATGTGCGCCCTGGGCGTCTGGCTGATCATCGCCCCGTGGATCGTGGGCACCGGACCCGACGCGGGCGTGATCATCAACAACGTCGTCATCGGCGCGCTGGCACTCGTCCTCGGACTGGTCTGCGCCGGTACGGCGGCGAGGAGCGCACCCAGGCCGTAGCCGCGGGCGCGAGCGGGAGGCGACACGCCAGAGCGACGGCACAGAGAACGACGACACGGAAGGGAGGAAGAGACGGGACAAGGAAGAACCGGCGACCGTGCGGGGCCGGTCCGCTCGGCGGACCGGCCTCTTCCGCGCCTGTTCGGCCGCCGGGCACCAGCCAGGGCTCCCACGCGTCCAGCGGCGACGCGAGGCCGGACGGCACGGCAGGCCCCCCTCCCTGGTCTCCGGGCCGGGCGCGTCCAGGTGCTGACCGGCCGGACGGGCGGACCGCCCTGCGGGAGCCGGGCTCTGCCGTCGGACTCGTCGCGGTGACCTCGGCAGCCGGTGGTCGGACCGGCGCCGGTGAGCGCCTCCCGGGCCCGGTGCGGTCAGCCGGTCACGGTGAACGAGATCCACACGTCCAAGGGCGCCTCCGGCCGGCCCGGCACCGGCCGCGGCTCGCGCTTCCAGGCGTCCCCGGCGAGGTCCCGGGCGACCTGCGGCCAGAACCGCAGTGCGGCGGGGTTGTTGTCCTGGTAGGCGATCTCCCAGTCGCCGGGATGCCGGCGCAGCACCTCCCGCACGGCCCGGGAGCCGATCCCGAGCCGCCGCGCCCCGCGCACCACGAAGAAGCTGTTCAGCACCCGCACCGGCGCGTCCAGCGCCCGCACGAAGGAGAAGCCGACCGGGTGCCCGTCGTGGACGAACAGGTACGGCGCCCATTCCGGCCGGGTGAAGGCGTACTCGACGCGCTCGGCCCGGAAGGCGCCGTCGGGGCCGGGCAGGGTGCCCCGGAACTCGGACAGGTCGTGGAAGAACATCAGCCACAGCCGTTCGACGGCGGGCCGGTCGTCGGGGGTCGCGGGGCGGACTGTCACGTCCGCCGGAAGTGTCTCGGTCATGAACGGCAGCATCCCCGACGGACGCGGTGTCCGATCGGGGATGCTCACGAAGACCCCGTAACTCTAGCTCTCCTCAAGGGCGTTGGGCTCCTCGGTGACCTCCTTGGCGCCGAACGGCCACGCCTTCTCCCGCCGGGCCCAGACCAGGAAGGCCGCGCAGCCTAGGGCCAGCCAGGCCAGGGACCATTCGATGGGGTGGCGGCCCGGGGAGTTCTCGTCGGCGTAGCCGTAGATCACGCACCAGCCCACGAACGCGAGGATGCCCGGCAGCGGGTAGAGCCACATCCGGTACGGGCGGGCCAGCCCCGGCTGCCGTCTGCGCAGCACGGTCAGCGCGATGATCTGGGCGAGCGCCTGGACGATCACCATGACCGTAGTGAGCAACTGGATCAGCGTGGCGAGGTCGGTGTGCCGGCCGAGCAGGAAGCCGGCCGCGGTGATCACCCCCATCGTCGCCAGTCCCAGCACGGGAAAGCGGTGCCGGGGGTGCAGCTTCCCGTACGGCCGGAAGAAGACGCGGTCGCGGGCCGCGTCGTACGGCACCCGGGAGCCGCCGAGCAGGCCGGTGAAGACGGAGGCGAACGCGGTGACGAGGATCAGTACGGTCACCACGTCGGCGGCACCCCTGCCCCAGGTCCGCTCCAGCACCGCCGAGGCCACCGAGGTGGAGGCGATGTCGTGCGGGTCGGTCATCCGGCGCCAGTCGATCACGCCGAGGGTGCCGACCTGGAGCAGCAGATAGATCGCCATGATGCCGAGGATGGAGAGGACGACCGAGCGCGGGAGGTTCCGGCCCGGGTCCTTGATCTCGGCGCCCATGTAGGCCGTCGTGTTGTAGCCGAGGTAGTCGTAGATGCCGATGGTCAGGCCCGCGGCGAAGCCGAGCCAGAAGTGGTTGTCCGTCAGGTCGAAGGCGCCCGCCGGGTAGGTGAAGGCCCGGTGCGGGCTGAAGTCGGTGGCCGCGGCGGCGATGACCAGCACCACCGAGGCGATCATCACGGTCCACATCACGGCGGTGATCCGGGCGATGTGCTCGATGCCGCGCCAGAGCAGGAGCACGACGAGCGCGATGACGCCGAGGCCGATCAGATCGCCCGCCGTCGGTCCGAGGCCGGGGGCGAGATAGCCCAGGTACTGCACGAAGCCGACCACACCGGTGGACATGATCAGCGGGATGAAGAGCATCGCCGTCCACACGAACAGGAACGGCATCAGCCGGCCGGTGCGGTACTGGAAGGCCTGGCGCAGATAGACGTAGCTGCCGCCGGAGCCGGGCATGGCGGCGCCCAGTTCGGCCCAGACCAGTCCGTCGGCGAGCGCGAGGACGGCGCCCGCGACGAAGCCGACGACCGCCTGCGGGCCGCCGAACGCGGCGACCATGAGCGGGATCGTCACGAACGGGCCGATGCCGCACATCTGGCTCATGTTGATGGCCGTGGCCTGGAACAGGCCGACACGGCGGACGAAACCACCCGTGGGCGGCGGGCTACCGGACATGGGGACTCCTGACGCGACGGGCGCGCGGCCCGCGTGATCACGCGACGACTCGCCCGGGCCGGACTGACTGGGCGATAAAGTTAAGGAGCCTTACTAGCTGCGTCAAGTAGGCGTCAGGAATGCGGGAGAATGGTGCGATGGCCGCGAGCGACGTCATAGAGCAGCAGGAACAGCCCTGGAACCGGCAGCGGCTGCGCAGCACCAACGAGCGGCTGCTGCTGGACCGGCTGCGCACCCGGGGCCCGGCCTCGCGCGCCCAACTCGCCCGCGAGACGGGCCTGTCGAAGCCGACGGTCTCCAGCGCGCTGGCCTCGCTCGCCGGGGCCGGCCTGGTGCGCGAGGTCGGCACCCACGCCCCGGAGCGCGGCCGCACCGCCGTGCTCTACGCGCCCGACCCCACCGCGGGGCACGCCCTCGGCGTCGACATCGGCCGGGGCTGGCTGCGCGTGGCCGTGTCCGACCTCGACGGCACGCTCGTCGCCCGCAGCGACGTGCGCAACCGGGCCCGCACCTCGGCCGCGCTGACGGACCTGGTCGTGGGCACCGCCCGCCAGGTGATCGCGGGCTCCGGGGTGGACCCGGCCGACGTGGTGCACGGGGTGATCGGCACGCCGGGCGTCTACGACGAGGAGCGGCGGCGGGTGCGGTACGCGATGCATCTGCCGGGCTGGGGGCGGGCGGGGCTGGTCGACCGGATGCGCGAGGAGCTGGGCGTGCCCCTGGAGGTGCACAACGACGCCAACCTGGCCGCGCTCGGCGAGTACACGTACGGCGTCGGCAGCGGCAGCCGGCTGTTCGCGTACATTCTCATCGGCACCGGCCTCGGCATGGGCGTGGTCAGCGAGGGGCGGCTGTTCACGGGGGCGCGCGGGCTGGCCGGCGAGATCGGGTTCCTGCCCTGGCCGGGGCTGCGCGAGCCGCGGCGACTGGAGGACGCGGTCTCCGGGGTGGCCGTGGTGGAGGCCGCCCGGCGGTTCGGCATGCGCGGGCAGCTCACGGCGAAGGCCGTCTTCGACGCGGCCCGGCAGGGGCGTGCGGCCGCCGTCAAGGCGGTGGAGCTGGAGGCCGAGCGGATCGCGCACACCGTGGCGGCGGCCGCCGCCGTCCTCGACCCGGACCTCGTGGTGCTCGGCGGCGGCGTCGGCCACAGTGTCGACCTCCTGCTGCGGCCGGTCCGGGAGCAGGTGCGGGCCCTCACCCCGCTGCGCCCGCGCATCGCCCCGAGCGGGCTCGGCGAGGACGCGGTGCTGCTGGGCGCGGTGGCCACGGCACTGGACACGGCCCGGGAGCTGGTGTTCGCACGCCGTGCGGGTGGCGCCCGCGAGGCGTCCGGACCGCCGAAATCCCGTGTCGGCCGGGGTCGTTGACATGCCCCGCGCGGCGCCCTAGCGTGTCCCAAATTAGTAAAGTTTCCTAACTTTACGAGGCTGGAGCCCGCCGTGTTCCCTCGCCCCGCCCCCGTGGCGCGCCGGTACGCCCTCACCGCGCTGGTCCTCGGCCTGCTCGGCTGCTCGCTGACGAACGGCGCCTGGGCCGGTGCCCGGCAGCGGCCGGCGCCGGTCCCGGTCACGCGCGTCGCCTCCGCGGCCGGCACCGCCACCCCGCTCGCCGGCTACGCCATCCAGTCCTCGGCGAAGGTGACCGACTCCGCCGCCGCCGTCTCCTCCCCCGGCTACCCGGCGCGGGGCTGGTATCCGGCGGGCCCGCGCTCCACGGTGCTGGCCGCGCTGCTCGCCGACGGCGTCTACCCCGACCCGTTCTTCTCCGTCAACCAGCGCAAGATCCCGCGGGCCGCCTTCCAGGTCCCCTGGTGGTACCGCTCCGACTTCACCGTCCAGGACACCGCCCGGCGCACCTTCCTCGACGTCAGCGGGGTCGTCCCGGCGGCCGACGTGTATGTCGACGGCCACCGGGTCGCGACCGCCGAGGACGTCTCCGGCGTCTACACGCGCCATGAACTGGACATCACCTCGCTGGTGCGGCCCGGCACCAACAGCGTCGCCTTCCGGGTGCGGCCCAACGACCCGGACAAGGACCTGAGCGTGGGCTGGCTCGACTGGCTCCAGCCGCCGCCCGACCGGAACACGGGAATCGTCCGGGACGTCCTGGTGCGCCGCGGCGGCCCGGTCGCGCTGCGCGACGCGCACGTGGTCACCCGGCTGGCCGTGCCGTCGCTCGCCACCGCCGAGCTGACGGTGCGGGCGCGGGCCCGCAACGACACCGGCGCGCCGGTCACGGCCGAGATCACCGGCCGCCTCGGCGCGGCGCGCTTCACCCGGCGGATCCCGCTCGCCGCGCACGAGACGAGGACCGTCGCCTTCTCCTCCGCCGACGCCCCCGGCCTGCGCCTGCACGCGCCGAGGGTGTGGTGGCCGGCCGGGATGGGCGGACAGCCGCTGTACGACCTCCGCCTGACCGCGTCCGTCGCCGGTACGGTGTCGGACACCGCGCACGAGCGCTTCGGCGTGCGCGACGTCCGGGCGCCGCTGAACGCCGACGGCGCCCGCCGGTACCGGATCAACGGCCGCCCGCTGCCGATCAGGGGCGGCGGCTGGTCGCCCGACGAGTTCCTGCGCTGGGACGACCGCTACGTCGCGGACCGGCTGGCGTACGCCGTCGACCTCGGCCTGAACACGATCCGCCTCGAAGGGCACCTGGAGCCGGACGAGTTCTTCGACCTGGCCGACCGCTACGGTGTGCTGACCCTGCCTGGCTGGGAGTGCTGTGACAAGTGGGAGGGCAACGTCCACGGCTCGGGCGAGCCCGGCCGGCCGTGGACCGCCGCCGACTACCCGGTGGCGAAGGCGTCCATGGCCGCCGAGGCCGCCCGGCTGCGCGACCACCCCAGCGTGATCTCCTTCCTGATCGGCAGCGACTTCGCCCCCGACGCGAAGATCGAGAAGACCTATCTGGACGCGCTGAAGGCCGCCGACTGGAGCGTCCCGGTGATCTCCGCCGCCTCGGACAGATCCTCGCCGCTGCTGGGCCGTTCGGGCATGAAGATGACCGGGCCGTACGACTGGGTGCCGCCGGGCTACTGGTACGCCAAACGCGAGGGCGGGGCTACCGGCTTCAACTCCGAGACGAGCGCGGGCCCGAGCATCCCCACCCTCGACACCCTGCGCCGCATGCTCACTCCGGCCGAACTCGACACCCTGTGGAAGAACCCGGGCGCCACGCAGTACCACCGCTCGCCCTCCCCGGTCTTCGGCACGCTGAAGATCTACGACACCGCGCTCGCCGCCCGCTACGGCGCCCCGAAGAGCCTCGCCGACTACGTCCGCAAGGCCCAGCTGGCCCAGTACGAGGACGTCCGCGCCCAGTTCGAGGCGTACGGCCGCAACGCGACCGACGCCACGCGGCCCGCCACCGGGGTGATCCACTGGATGTTCGACAGCGGCTGGACGTCCCTGCACTGGCAGCTGACCGACCGCTACCTCGACCAGGGCGGCTCGTACTTCGGCGCGAGGAAGGCGAACGAGCCGCTGCACATCCAGTACGGGTACGACCGTCGCGACGTCGCCGTCGTGAACCGCCGGCACGAGGCGGCACGCGGACTCACCGCACGGGCCGCCCTCTTCGCGCCCGACGGCACCCGGGTGTACGACCGGAGGGTGCGCGGGATCTCGGTGGACGGCGACGGCGCGCACGCCACCCCGCTCACCCTGCCCGCCTCGGTGGGCGGACTGCCGCGGACGTATCTGCTCCGGCTGGACCTGACGGACGCGACCGGCAGGGAGGTCAGCCGGAACGTGTACTGGCTCTCCACCCGGCCCGACACCCTCGACTGGTCCGGCACCACCTGGTATTACACCCCGACGACCGGATACGCCGACCTCGCCGGGCTCGCCTCGATGGCCCCGGCGCCCGTGTCGGCGACGGCGGCCACGCGGGCGGCGGACGGAACGGCGCGTACGACGGTCACGCTGCGCAACGACGGGGGCGGCAGGACCCCGGCCCTGCTGACGGACGTGCATCTCGTGGACGCGCACGGCACGCCGGTGCTTCCGGTGCGCTGGTCGGACAACGAGGTGAGCCTGTGGCCGGGCGAGTCGGTGACGCTGACGGCCACCTACCGGGCGGCCGATCTGCACGGCTCGGCGCCGGGGGTGCGGGTCTCGGGCTGGAACACGCCGGAGCGGACCGTCCCGGCGGCGTGACGGGGACGAGGGTGCGGGGGCGGACCCGGCCGGGCCCGCCCCCGCTTCGGTGTGCCGCTCAGGCGACGCTCAGCGCGGTGTCGTCCACGACGAACGACGTCTGGTACTTGGAGCCCTCGGTGCCGGTGAACTTCACCGTGACGGTCTGGCCGGCGTAGGCGCTGAGGTCGAAGCTGCGCTGGGTGTAGCCGGAGGCCGCGTTGAGGTTCGAGTACGTGGCCAGGGTGCCCAGGACCGTGCCGGAGCTGCCCAGGACCTGGACCTTGAGGGTGTCGTAGGCCGTGCTGGTCGTGGTCTCGGCCGTGTCGATGTGCAGGTAGAAGCTGAGCTTGGCCGTGCAGCCGGACGGGATGGTCACCGACTGGGAGAGGGTGTCGGTGGTGGCGTAGCCGTTGCCGTCGAGCCAGGCGTAGTACGAGCCCGAACGGGCGCTCTCGCCGGTGGAGTTGGTGATGACGCCGCTCGTGGCGCTCCAGGCGGAGTTGCCGGACTCGAAGCCGGGGTCGGTGAGGAGCTGGGCGGCGGTGCAGGTGCCGGTGCCGCCGCCCGTGCCGCCGCCCGTGCCGCCGCCACTGGTGCCGCTCGCGCCGGAGAGCCATTCGGTGGCGTTGAGGGCGAGGGCCGCGTTGGTGGCGCCCGAGTCGTTCCAGCCGTCGTACAGGGTGTTGCCGGGCTGGCCGGTGCCGTCGTCGATCGGGGAGCTGTCGCCCCAGAAGGCGACCCGACCGCTGCCGAAGGTGCTGGTCAGGAAGAACGCGCCGGTGTTGCCCGAGTAACCGGTGCGGTACAGCAGGCCCTTGGCCGCGGAGTTGTCCGCCGGTTTGAGGGTGGCCGTGGTGCCGTTGGCGATGAGGCTCTTGGTGACCGTGCCGAAGGAGCCGTGCAGCACCGGGTCGGTGCTGTCGCTGATGGCGGCCGGGTGGTCGGAGGCGATGTTCAGCGCGTCGATCGAGAAGCCGAACGGGTCACTGGAGTCGACGCTGTTGTTGGTCATCAGGTCGTTGAGGATCTGGACCGCGTCGTAGCCGTCGTTGTTGCGGTCGGCCCCGCTGTGGTCGGAGATCATGAACAGCCCGCCGCCGTTCTTCACGAAGTTCATGATCGCCGTCTTCTCGGCGCTGGTGAACAGCGTGTTGGGCTCCGGCAGCACCAGCGTGTCGAAGTTCGACAGGTCCAGCGAGGAGGAGCCGCCGTAGCTGAGGCTGGAGCCCGACGGCAGCGTCTTCAGGCTGTAGTTGCCCGTCTTCTGCAGGTCGACGCCCCAGGAGGACAGTGCGCCGGTCCAGTCGGTCTCGACGGACGGGGACGCGTTCTCGCCGAGCGGGTCGGGCTGGCTGGTGGAGATGATCCAGTCGGCGTTGCCGGCCGTCTCGGCGTGCGCGTTGTCGAACAGGACGCGATGCGTCGTCGCCGCGTGGGCGGGGGTACCGGTGCCGACCTGGACGGCGGCTCCGGTGAGGAGCAGCCCGAGTCCGGCCAGGGCGCTGGTGAGTGTGCGGCGGGATCTCCTGGATCCAAGCATCCGGCGAACCTCCTTGAGGGGTGGGGAGTGGCGGTGGGGGACGCCAAATCTGCGCGCGTAGAGCCGGGTTGAGGGTTCTACACGCGTGGACTGGTTGAAAGGTACATGGCATGAAGGTGCGGTGAACAGAAGGTCCCGGCAATGAAGGGCCGGATCCCAGCCCCGGTGGTGGCGCTCAACTCCCGTACAGGTACGGCGTGGTGGTGCTCAGGGCGTGGAAGCCGAGGCGCTGGAGGATCGGGCGGCTCATGGGTGAGGCGTCGACCTGGAGGTAGCGGTAGCCGCGAGCGGCCGCCACCCGGGCACGATGGGCGACCAGGGCGCGGTAGACGCCCCGGCCGCGCCAGGCCTCGACGGTGCCGCCGCCCCACAGTCCGGCGAACGCCGTGCCGGGCACCAGTTCCATCCGGGCGGCGCTGACCGGCTCGTCCCCCGCGAGCGCGACCACCGCGACGACCGTGCCGGGGTCGGCGGCGAGCCGGGCGAGCAGCCGGTGGCGCAGCCGGGTGCCGTCGGTACCGAAGGCCTTCTCGTGCACGCCCACGACGAGTTCCACCCCGGCCTCGTCGGCCGCCTCCACGAGCCGGACCCCCTCGGGCGGTGCGGCGTCCAGGGCGAGCCGGCCGGTCTCGCCGACGAGCAGGGCCTCCTCGGGCTCGGCCCGGAACCCGGCCGCGGTGAGCCGGGCCCCGAGGTCGTCCGGCCGGTCGTGGCCGTAGAGCTTCCACTCGAAGTCCCGGCCGAGCGAGGTGAAACGGTCGATCTGCTCGCGGATCGCCCGGTCGGCGCCGGCCGCGTCGAGGCCGCTCCAGAGCACGCCGTTCCAGCCCTGGGCGTCGGCGACCTGGCGCACCACCGCGCCGGCCCGTTCGACCCGGGCTCCGGGGCCGTCCGGGTGTGCCCGCTCGCGCACGTCCCGGTCGTAGAGGGCGAGTACCGCTGTGTGATCCATGCCCCCAGCCGACCAGGTCGGCCCCCGCCGGGCAACGGGATTACCGCGCGTCGGGGCCGGGGCCGGCCGGCCGTACCACGGCGAGGTAGGCGGCGAGCCGGTCGCGGTTGCGGGCCAGGCAGTCGATGCGGGCCTGGATGCGGTCGAGGTGCCCCTGGAGCAGTGCGGCCGTCCGCGCGCTCACGCACGCGGCGGGCGGGTGCAGTTCGCCGGGTGCGGAGAGGTACGGCAGGATCACGCGGATCATCTCCGTGGTGAGCCCGGAGTCCAGCAGGCCCCGGATCTGCTGGACGTCGGCCACGGCGGACTCGGGGTACGTGCGGTAGCCGTTGCCGGCGCGCTCGGGGTGCAGCAGGTCCTGCTCCTCGTAGTAGCGCAGCAGCCGGGTGGCGACACCGGTGCGGCGCGACAGTTCACCGATGCGCATGGGCGGGCCCCCGGTCCGAGTCGGCCGTGCTTGACCTTCACACTGATGTGAGGCTCCGACCATGGTCGCATGCCTGAGTCTTTTGCGTCTTCCCAGGTCAGCGGCGGCCGGTTGCCGTGGTCGGGGCTCCTCGCCCTGTCCTGCGCCGCGTTCACTGCCGTCGTGACGGAACTCCTCCCGGCCGGCCTGCTGCCCGCGATGGCCCCGCCGCTCGGGGTCGCGGAGTCCCGGATCGGCTTCCTCGTCACCGCCTACGCGGCCGTGTCGTTCGCTGCGGCGGTCCCGTTCACCGCGGCCCTGCGCGGGCTGCCGCGGCGGGTGGTGCTGTGCGGGGCCCTGCTGGGATTCGCCGTGAGCAACGCGGTCGTGGCGCTGTCCTCGTCGTATCCGCTGACCGTGGCGGCCCGGCTGGCGGCCGGCGCGATGGGCGGCACGCTGTGGGCGATGCTGGTCGGCTACGCGGCCCGGATGGTGCCGGCCGCGCGGCGCGGGCGGGCCATCGCGATCGTGCTCGCCGGGATCACCCTGGCCCTGTCGCTCGGGGTGCCGGCCGGCACGGCGCTGGCCGGTGCGGTGGGCTGGCGGGCGGCCTTCGGCGCGCTGGCCGTGCTCGCCCTGCTGCTCGTGGTCTGGATACGGCAGTGCGTGCCCGGCTTCCCCGGTGAGCCGTCGCACGCGCGCGTGCCGCTCGTCCGGGTCGCCCGGCGCCCCGGGATCCGCCCCGTGCTGGCCGTGACGCTGTTCCTGCTGCTGGGCCACCAGGTGATGTACACGTACGTCGCCCCGTTCGCCGCGCACGCCGGATACGGCCGTACGGGCCTGCTGCTCTCGGTGTTCGGGACGGCCACGGTGGCGGGGATCTGGCTCACGGGCGTAGTGATCGACCGCCGGCCGCGCCGCGCGCTGCTGGGGGCGCTCGCCCTGTTCGCGGGCGTGCTGCCGGTGCTGGGCCTGGCCGCGGGGGTGCACGGGGTGCTAGTGGGGGCGGTCGCCGTGTGGGGCGCGGCCTTCGGCGGGGCGCCGACACTGATCCAGACCGCGCTGGTCGACGCCTCGGGTCCGGCGGACGCCGACGTGGCGACCTCGTTGCAGACGACGGTGTACAACGCGGGCATCGCCGCGGGTTCCCTCACCGGCGGTCTGGCGCTGGACACACTGGGCGCCGGCGCCCTGCCGTGGACCGCGCTCGCCCCGGCCGTGACGGCGCTCGCGGTGGTCGTGGCGGGGCGCCGCCACGCCTTCCCGGCCGTACGGCGCGCCCTTGCCCCGGAGGCGAACCGGTCGGCCGCGCCCGCCCCGGTGACCGTGCCGTGCACCGCCAAAGAGCACGAGGTACAGGGGCCGGCGGGCGACGGCGAGGCACGGTGAGCCGCGCCGGCCGCGCCGTTGTGCGGGGCCGGCGCCGTTCGGCTCGCCGCGCGACCGGGTGGGGCGCGGCCGCATCGCCTGCACGTCGCCTCCCCGGCTCAGCCGACCGACGCGCTCGCCGGGTTCGGGGTACCGCGAGGCGCCGGTGCCGCCGCCCGGCCGGGAGGCCGTGACGGCGGTGCGGCTCAGCCCAGTTCGAGCGTGGTGACGCCGAACACCCGGTGCTGGGCGTGGGCGCGGACCGGCCCGGTGTACATCCGGGCGGTCTCGAAGGAGGCGGTCAGCCCGGCCTCTTCGGCGAGCGTGACGCCGGCCGCGTTCGGCTCGGGCACGTCGACGGCCACCTCGCGTCCGGCGGCTTCGGCGGTAAGGGCGGCGAACAGGTCCCGGGCGTCCTCGGCGGTGTCGGCGAGCAGGGGGCCGATGCGCAGGCTGTCGTGGCCGGGGCGGAGCACACCGTAGCCGGTGAGGCGCTCGCCGTCGTGGCGGACGAAGGCCCGGTGGCCGGGGCCGGTGAGCCACTTCGCGAGGAAGCGGGGGCGGTCGGCCGGGTGGCAGACGCTGTCGTAGGCGGTGATCGCCGCGAGGTCGCCGGGGCCGGCCGGGCGGACCCCCGCGGGCACCTCGGCCTCGGGGGCGGTCCCGGCGAACCGGACGGTGCGGTAGGCGAGCCGGAATCCGGACTGGCGGTAGTTGTCCTGCTGGGCGACGACTCCGTCCAGGCCGACGGTGCGGTCCCCGGCGTGGGCGAGCGCCGTCTTCCAGGTCGTCAGGCCGTGGCCGCGGCCGCGCAGGTCGGGGCGGACCAGGTAGCAGCCCAGAAAGGCGTACTGCGAGCCGTAGGTGACGACCGATATGGCGGACACCGGGGCGCCGTCGATGCGGCCGAGGAAGAATCCCCCGGGGTCCTGGGCGAAGAAGGCGGGCCCGTCGGACACCCCGGGGTTCCAGCCCTCCGCCGCCGCCCACCCGGCGATCACCGGCCAGTCGTCGAGGGTGGCCTGGGTGACGACGAGGTCGTGGGGGGCCGCAGGGCTCATCGATGCGCTCCGTTTCCGTCGGGGTCGGACTTCCGTTCCGCATCCTTCCGGATCAAGAGGGGCCGCGCCACGGGGAGTTCGGCCTTCGCGGCGTCCAGCGCCAGCCGCCGCAGCGCGGGCGCCGTCGCGACGACGAACAGCCCGAACAGGGTGATCGGCGTCAGGCCCACGGGGCGCAGCAACTCCCCTGGCAGCCATGGCCAGTTGACGTACCAGTTGAGGAGGACGTCCACTGTCATCACGGTGGCCGCCAGCCGGAAACCCCAGGGCCGCAGCCACAGGGTCGCGGCGGCGGCGAGCGGGTCGAGGACGACGAGGGCGACGAAGAACACCTGCACCGGCGGCGGGCCGAACGACGCGTAGGCGTGTACTCCGCCGCGCACCAGGTACAGGGCGTGGTCGCCGGTCCCCTCCAGGAACCCGGCCGCGTAGAGCGCGAGTTGTGCCCGCGCCCGGCGCGGCAGTGCCCGCCGTCGCCCTCGTATGCCGTCCGTCACCGGCACACCGTAGCGCGCATCCGATCAGGCCCCACCGGGCCGGCGTCCGGTGGGGCCTCAGCCGAGGAAGTCAGCGGCTGCGGTGCGGGCGGAAGCGGCGGTAGAGGACGGTGCCGGCGGCCAGGAGCACGGCGCTGCCGGCGGCTGCGGGGAGGGTCGCGTCGGTTCCGGTGCGGGCCAGCGCGGACACCGGGGGCTCTGGTGCGGGCGCGGGCGGAAGCGTGTGGTGCCTGGCCGGCGCGGGGGGCGTGGCGGCCGGCGGTCGCGGGTGCCGGGGGGTGCCGTGGTCGACGGGGTCGTTCACCGACGTGTTGCCCTCGGCCGGATTGCCGACGCCGACCACGTTGACGCTGTTGCCGCTGACGTTGACCGGCAGGTCCACGGGGAGCTGGACGCCGTTGCCGGAGACCACCCCGGGCGAGCCGAGGGCGGCGCCGTGGGCGGCGGCGCCGCCGGAATGGGCCGAGCCGACCGTGCCGTGGCCCCCGGTGTTCGCGCAGCGGTTGCCCACCGCGGGGTTGAGCAGCCCCACCACGTCCACGGTGTTGCCGCACACGTTCACCGGTACGTCCACCGGGAGCTGGATGCCGTTGCCGGAGATCAGCCCGGGCGAGCCGGCCTCGGTCCCGTCGGCGGCGGCACCGTCGGCCGCGAAGGCGGCGGACACCGGCAGCGCCACGGCCATCGCGCCGGAGGCGGCGACGAGGGCGATCACACCGTTTCGGGTAGCCCGTCTCATAGTTCCCTGCCTTCCAGACATCGTCGCGGGCACTCACCCGCACCCCGTAAAACGCGAGCGAACCATCCGAGTTATGGCTTATCGGGCTTTCACCCCGTCGAGCGACAGTGATATCGAACCGTGCGTAAAGCCACTCAGTGATCAACAACAGGGTGTACAAGCGGCACATCATATGTCTCCGGGCGCCGTCCCGCTCGTGCGGAGGCGGGCGCCGCGGGGCCCGCTTATGGTGATCCGAGGGCGCCGTCCCCCTGGTCCGCGACAGGCGTCCCGGGAGGCGATCGATGCTGACCAGGCTGTCCACACGGCCCGCCGTGCGGCGCTGCGCGGGGGCCGGATTCCTCACCCTGGCGCTGCTCGGCACCGGGCTGCCGGCGGCCGCCGCGCGCCCGCAGTCCGACCGCCCGCAGCCCGACCTGACCCGTTTCTACCGGCAGAGACCGGCATGGTCGCCCTGCAAGGGCCCGGACATGCCGAAGGCCCTCCAGTGTGCCGAGGTCACCGTCCCGCTCGACTACGCCCGCCCGCGCGCGGGCACCCTCGGCATCGCCCTGGCCCGCTACCGGGCGACCGGGCCGTCCCAGGGCTCGGTCCTGCTGAACTTCGGCGGTCCGGGCGGCCCCGGCGTCAGCGAACTCGCCGCCGACGGGCGCGGGTTCATGGACCTGACCAACGGCTACGACGTGGTCACCTTCGATCCGCGCGGCGTCGGCCGCTCCTCACCCGTCAGCTGCGGCGAGGGCGCCGAGGAGGGCACGGACACGACGGGCGGCGCCCCCGACCTCGGCCATCCCCAGGAGCTGCTGCGGCAGTTGAAGCGGGCGGCCGACGCGTGCGCCCGGTACTCCGGCCCGCTCCTCGCCCATATCGGCACCGTGAACGCGGCCCGCGACCTGGATGTCATCCGCCAGGCCCTCGGCGACAAGAAGCTCAACTACCTGGGGTTCTCCTACGGGACGCGGCTCGGCGCGGTGTATTCGGCCGAGTTCCCGCACAGGGTGGGCCGCTTCGCCCTCGACGGCGTGGACACCCTGACCGAGCCGCTGTCCGAGCAGGGCGTGGCCGGCGCCCAGGGACAGCAGACCGCGCTGGACGATTTCCTGGACTGGTGTACGACGGACATCGCCTGTCCGTTCGGACGCGACCGGCGCGCGGCCGGGGACCAGGTCGTTCGGCTGGTGCGCTCGCTCGACGGGCACCCGGTGCCGACGGACTTCGGCGGCAGGTTCTCCGGGCAGGACCTGGTGGGCGCCCTGGGGCAGGGCCTGTACAGCAAGCAGCTGTGGCCCTCGCTGGAGCGGGCGGTGGCCTCGCTCGTCCAGGACGGCGACACCCGCGGTGTGCTGGCCTTCTCCACCGGTGGCGCCGGGCTGCCCGTGCGGCCGGGCACGGCGGCGCGGGCACCGGTGTCGGCCGGCGGGGTCGTCGGTCCGCAGGACATACCGGCGGACAACCTCCAGGCCGCGCTGATGGCGATCAACTGCGCGGACGACCCCGACCGGCCCGACGCGACGCGGCTCGCCAGGGATCTGAAGGACCTGCTGGTCCGCTACGAGCAGGCCTCCCCGGTCTTCGGCCGCTACCGGCTCACCCAGCTGCTCATGTGCTACGGCCGGCCCAGGGGCACCGACTTCATCCGCGACCGGGTCCGGAACGTGGACACCGCGAAGATGCTCCTCGTGGGCACGCGCGGTGATCCGGCGACGCCGTACCGGTGGACGGTGGAGACCGCCGCGCGGCTCGGCTCGTCGGCGGTGGTGCTCGACAACAAGGGCGACGGCCACACCGGGTACGCCTCCTCCCGTTGCGTGCACGAGACGGTCGACGACTTCCTGCTGTACGGCGCGCTGCCCCCGAGCGGCAGCTCCTGCCCGGCCGACGGCAAGGACTGGAGCGCCACCCTGGAACCCGGCGACTGACGACCGCCTTCCGCCGTTCCGGGGCGTCACCCGGGGCAGGCGGCGCTCCGGCCGCCGTGAACGGCCGCACGTGACCGCGACAGGGCCCCTGCACGACCGAGCCGCTCGCGCCGTACCCGCCGCCTCGGCCCTGCTGCCGGCCGCGAGTCCGGGCCAGGCCGCCACGAGCACCGGGGCCGGCTCCGGGCACGCGGGCCGTCCGCTGCGCGGAGGCGTCGCCGGCGCTCGGAGCGCGGGCCGTGCCCGGTGAACCGGCCGTGGGGCAGATGAGGGGCACCGACCGGGGCATCCGCGCGTGCGTCGTCGACCGCGTGCCGACGGTGACGTCCGGGGGCTGGACCGGGCGGCGCTCCCGGTGCCGGCGGGCGGCACCGCGGGCTGCCGGCCGACGGCGGGCGCCACCGCACGCGCGGACGTGCGGGTCCGCCGGTGACCCGGCGGACCCGCGGGCTCGCCCGGCGGACGGCCTCACCGTGGCCGCGCCGGCCGCGCACGGGGGCCGCGCCTTCACCGCCGGCCGGCCCGGCACCGGCACGCCGGCGCTGGTGTGGGAGCCGGTGACGACGTGGTGGCCGGGTCCACGCCGGCGGCGGCCGCCCGGCCGCCGGTCTCAGCCGAGCTGCAGCTCCGGCGTGTAGAGGTCCAGCCAGTGCGCGAGGTCCAGGGTGCGCTCCAGGCCGCGTCGCTGTGCCTGGCTGCTGACCTGCGTGTCGCGCTCGGCGACCGCCCGGACCCGCTCCCGGTCGAGCAGGTCGAAGACGGGGTGCGAGGGGCGGGAGAGCACCTCCTTGACCTGTTCGCGCAGGGCGACGGCGTACAGCGGGTCCTGGGTGGAGGGGTACGGGCTCTTCACCCGGTCGTACACCGAGCGCGGCAGGACGTCCGCGGCCGCTTCGCGCAGCAGGCTCTTCTCCCGGCCGTCGAAGGACTTCAGCGCCCAGGGAGCGTTGTAGACGTACTCGACCAGCCGGTGGTCGCAGAAGGGCACCCGCACCTCCAGGCCCACGGCCATGCTCATGCGGTCCTTGCGGTCGAGCAGGATGCGCACGAAGCGGGTCAGGTGCAGATGGCTGATCTGCCGCATCCGGTACTCGAAGTCGCTCTCGCCGTCCAGCCGGTCGATCCCGGCGACGGCCGTACGGTAGCCGTCGGCGATGTAGCTCTCCAGGTCGAGGGACTTGGTCAGGTCGGTGCGCAGTACGTCGGAGTCGTCGCCGAAGTCCCGCCCGAAGCGCACCAGCCAGGGGAAGGTGTCGGCGCGGCGCGCCTCTTCGTCGAAGAACTGCAGGTAGCCGCCGAAGACCTCGTCGGCGGACTCGCCGGACAGCGCGACGGTGGACTTCTCGCGGATGGCGCGGAAGAGCAGCAGCAGTGAGGAGTCCATGTCGCCGAGGCCGGAGGGCAGGTCGCGGGCGCGGATGACCTGCTCGCGCACGGCGGGGTCGGCGAGGGACTGGGCGTCGAGGACGATGTCCTGGTGCTCGGTCCCCGCCAGCTCGGCCACGTCGTGCACGAAGGGCGTGTCGGGGGTACCGCGCAGTTCGTCGGCGATGAAGTTGTCGGTCTGGCCCACGAAGTCGACGGCGAAGCTGCGGACCCGCTCGCCCTGTTCGGCCAGTTGCCGGGCGGCGATCGCGGTCATCGCGGAGGAGTCGAGGCCGCCGGAGAGCAGGGTGCAGCGCGGCACGTCGGCGACGAGCTGGCGGCGCACGATGTCGTCGAGCAGGGAGCGGACGGTGGCGATGGAGGCGGCGCGGTCGTCGGGGTGCGCGGCGGTGCGCAGCTGCCAGTAGACGCGGGTGCGCATGCCGGAGCGGTCGACGGTGACGACGGTGCCGGGCTCCACCTCGCGCATGCCGTCCCAGATCGCGTGCCCGGGCGTCTTGATCATGACGAACAGCTCGCGCAGGCCGTCCAGGGTGACCCGGCGGCGGGCCAGCGGATTGGCGAGGATGGCCTTGGGCTCGGAGCCGAACAGGACGCCGTCGGCGGTGGGGTAGTAGTAGAACGGCTTGATGCCCATGCGGTCGCGGATCATCACGAGCTTGTCGTGGCGCCCGTCCCAGACGGCGAACGCGTACATGCCGTTGAGGCGTTCGGCGACCTGGTCGCCCCATTCGAGGTAGCCGTGCAGCACGACCTCGGTGTCGGAATCGGTGGTGAACCGGTGCCCGCGGTCTATGAGTTCGCGGCGCAGTTCGGTGAAGTTGTACGCCTCGCCGGAGTAGACCATGGCGATGGTCCCGCCGGGGGTCTGCAGAGACATCGGCTGGCGGCCGCCGGGCAGATCGATGATCGCCAGACGGCGGTGCCCCAGGGCGGCCGGGCCCTCGGTCCAGGTGCCGCGGTCGTCCGGGCCCCGGCATGCCATCGTCTCGGTCATCGTATGCAATGTGGTGGGCTCGGCGGTCAGATCACGGTCGAAGGAGACCCATCCGGTGATGCCGCACATGCGCTACCTCCTGCTTCCGGTTCACGGCCGATACCCCTTTCACCTGCGCTTTCAAGCGAGGAGTGGGGTTCCGGCCGGACAACCAGTTGTATCGAGCACCTATATGACGAGCGTCCGTCAGTTGCCCGAGGCAGTCAACGCGGACGTAACACCGGCGGCTGGGGTTTCCCCCTGGTTTCGGCCGCTTTTTGCTCGCGCGAAATCCAGCAAAGCCCGTAGTACCGGGCCGTGGGCGTCATGAACCGGCCACGGGCAAAATCTTCCCCATGCTTCGGCGCCACGGCGCCTCGGCGGCTCCGCCGTACGGGCGGGCGCGGGGCCACGCCGTCCGACCTGATCCGCCGGCGCCGACCACCGCGCGCAGGCCGGCGCCACGGCTGCGCCGTCGGTCAACTCCGATACGTGTTCCCGGCGTTCGCCGGCCTGGGCACGCCGGACCCCCAGGCCGGCGGCGGTCGGGCGAGGTGGCGGGCGCCGCGACGCCGGACAGCGCGGGCCCGGCGCGTGAACGCGCCGGCGCCGGCTGATGCCGGGCCGACCGAGCACCGCGTACGACACGCCGAGCCGCCCGTGCTGATCCCGGCGGCGACCGGCAGCCGGCGGTCCGCGTGGCAGAGCGCGGCCCGCCCTGCCCACCCTTCGCGCCAAAGCGGCCGCCCGGAAGGTTCTGGCCGTGTCACCGTTCAGCGCGCCGCTCGGCGCCCTTCGGCGAAAGCGCGGCCACACGCCGACTCGACATCCGCGACCCCGCTCCGCGACGGCCCCGGTGAGACAGTGAGACCCGCCGCCCACAGCACCCCGACCCGCGCCCACCCGGAAAGCCCCGGCCCACAACTGGTCAACACCCCGCCCGGCACCACCTCACCGCCTTCGGCGACACCGAAGCCGCAACCCGACTCGGCATCCGCGAGGAGCCACTTCCCGCACGACGGCGGCCTCGGCTGCCCGGCGGACAGCACGCCGGCCTCCGTCAGGGACAGCGCGCCCGGCACCCAGCTCCCCCTCGGCAACGCGGAAGCCGAACGCAGAGGCGGCATCCACCAGGACCCACTTCCCGCACGACGGCAGCCTCGGCTGCCCGGCGGACAGCACGCCGGCCTCCGTCAGGGACAGCGCGCCCGGGGCCCGGCTGGTCGACGCCGGGCACGGCGTCGACCAGCCCCCGCCCGTCCGGGACGAGCGCCTGGGTGCCCACGGCGTCGCGGCCTCGCCACGACCGGCGGCGACGGTGCGGAGGCTCTGTGTGCCGTGACACAGGGCGCGGCCGTCGTGGACACACCCGCGGCGAGGGCCGGAGGCGGCACCGCGTCCGGGCGCCCGGCGGTGCCCGGTCACCCGTTGTGCCTGGCCGGCTTGCCGCGAATGCCCCATCCGTGAATCGGTCCTATCGTGCTGTCATGGAGCACGCACTGAGTCCCGCGACCCTGGCCGAACTGCGGCGCCCGCGTCCCTACCCCGCGGTGTCCGTGCTGACCCCGACACACCGCCGCGAACCGGAGAACGGGCAGGATCCCGTCCGACTGCGCAACGTCGTCACCGAGGCGCGCAAACGCCTGGAGTCCGATCCCGCCGTCACCCGTGAACGGCGCAACGACGTCGTGGCCCAGCTCGACCGCGCACTGGCCGAAGTGGACCTCGCGCACGCCGAGGACGGGTTGGTGATCTTCGCCGCCCCGGGCGAGCACCAGGTGTGGTCCCTGGCCCGCAGCGTCCCCGAGCGCGTGGTGCTCTCGGACACCTTCCTCACCCGCAACCTGGTGGCCGCGCACGCCGCCGAGCGTCCCTTCTGGGTGCTGTCGGTCTCCGCGGACCGCGTCACGCTGTGGAGCGGCGGCGAGAACCGGGTGGTGGCGGACGCGACCGGCGGTTTCCCACGGGAGCGGCGGCAGCAGAACTTCGACGCCGAGCGGCAGATGCGCAGCGGTGACCGGCCGAGCATCTTCACCGACGAGGGCACCCGCCAGTTCCTGCGGGAGGCGGACTCCGCCATGGCCGCGGTCCTGCGCGAGGAGCCCCGGCCGCTGTACATCACCGGGGAGCAGGCGGCGCTGTCCCTGCTGGAGGAGATCGGCGGTGTGGCCAAGGAATCCGTCCAGGTCCCGCACGGCGGTCTCACGCACGCCGGCCCCGACGCCGTGTGGCAGGCGCTGCGCCCGGTGCTGGAGGCCGAGGCCCGCAAGGACACCACGTCCGTGATGAGCGAGCTGACCACGGCACGCGGCCACCGTACCTACGCGGCCGGGCTGGACGAGCTGTGGCGCAGCGCCCGCGAGGGCCGGGTCCGGCTGCTCGCCGTCGAGGAGAACTTCCGTGCGACGGTCAGCGACCTCGGCGGCCATCTCGTACCGGCCGAAACCGGCGACCTGGACGCCCGCGAGGACATCGTGGACGAGATCGTCGAGCAGTGCCTGGAGACCGGCGCCGAGGTCCGCTTCGTGCCCGACGGCGCCCTGGGCGACGCCGACGGGATCGCGGGCATCCTGCGCTACTGAGCCGGAGACCGGGGCCCCGGCGGCGCTCCCTGCGCGGCGTACGCTACGGCGTGATCGTCGGTGTAAGGGAGCGCGCGCATGGGTGACCTGCTGGGTGTGGCGGTACTGGGTGCGGGCCACATGGGGGCCGATCACATACGACGGCTCGACCAGGTGGTGAGCGGAGCCAGGGTCGCCGCTGTGGCCGACCCGGACGCTGAGCGGGCGAAGGCCGCGGTGTCCGGCCTGGCCGGGGTGAGCGTGCACACCGACCCGGTCGCCGCGCTCGACGCGCCCGGTGTCGAGGCCGTACTGATCGCCTCCCCCGGCCCGGCCCACGAGGAGGCGCTGCTGGCCGCGTTCGCCCGGGGCCTGCCGGTGCTGTGCGAGAAGCCCATGGTGCCGGACTCCACCGGTGCGCTGCGGATCGTGGAGGCCGAGGCACGGCTGGGCCGCCGGCTGGCGCAGATCGGCTTCATGCGCCGCTACGACGCCGAGTACCGGCGGCTCAAGGCCCTGCTGGAGGGGGGCGGCCTGGGCCGGCCGCTGATGCTGCACTGCACCCACCGCAATGTCTCCTCGCCGCCGGACTTCACCAGCGCGATGCTGGTCAACAGCTCGGTCTCGCACGAGATCGACGCGGCCCGCTGGCTGCTCGGGCAGGAGCTGACGGCGGTGACGGTGCTGCGGCCCACGCCCTCCTCGGGCGCCCCGGCCGGCCTGCTCGACCCGCAGTTCGTGCTCTTCGAGACCGACCGGGGCGCCCTGGTGGACGTCGAGGTCTTCGTGAACTGCGGCTTCGGCTACCAGGTGCGCTGCGAGGCCGTGTGCGAGCGGGGCAGCGCCCGGATCGGCGACGAGCACACGATGGTGGTCACCTCCGCCGGCGCCGCCCGCGAGGAGGTGGCCCGGGACTACCTCGTCCGCTTCGCCGCCGCCTACGACCGCGAGGTGCAGGCCTGGGTCGACGCCACCCGGCGCGGCCGGGTCACCGGCGCGAGCGTCTGGGACGGGTACGCGGCCTCGGTCGTCGCCGAGGCGGGGGTCCGGGCGTTGGAGGGCGGCGGCCGGGTGGCCGTCGGGCTCGCCCCGCGCCCGGACCTGTACGGCCCCGGCGCCGGAGTCAGCCGCTGACGCTCGCCGCGCCCGTCTCCAGGTGCCCGGTGAACCGGCGCGACCAGGTCGCGTCGGAGTCGGCGGTCACCGTGAAGTCGTACCAGCCGTTCTGGTAGGCGACGGCGTTGAAGAAGTCCTCGGCCGAGCCGCCCGCGGCGACGGTGTAGGTCCAGGGGCCGTCACCGCGGTAGTGGTTCGAGGTGATGGTGAACGTCACCGCCGAGGTACCGGAGTTGGTCATCGCGAAGTAGACCGCGAGCTTGCCGGTGCCGGGCTCGACCGCGTAACGCGTGTGCACCTCCGCCGAGTTGCCCGCCTTGGTGGCGTCGCCCTGGAAGCGGCGCAGGAAGCGGTTGGGGCCGGCCATGGTCAGGTCGTACCTGCCGTCGCCGAAGCCCGTGCCGATGTTGAAGAAGTCGGAGGTGGTGCCGCCCGCGTCGACCGTGTACTGGTACGGCGTGGTGTCCCGGTGGGCGTTCGGGTGGATCGAGAAGTGGGCCGCGCGGGAGGCCGGGGCGCCCTGGTTGGTCATGCTGAACCAGGCGAGGATCTTGCCGGCCGCGTCGAACTCCAGGTGGTCCAGGTAGCCGTTCGGCTGGTACGGCAGCGCGCGGGCGGGCCGCGTGCCGGGTTCCTGCGCGGGCAGGGCGTTGTCCGTCGGCACCGGATTGGGCAGCGGGCCGCAGGTGCTGATGCCGATGACGCCGGTCGCGGGCAGCGCCACCGCGTCGTGGACGGGGTGGGCGAAGTCGAAGACGCCGGTGAGGTCGCCGCTGACCCTGCGCCGCCAGTCGCTGATGCCGGCGCACTTCGCGGGGGTGCCGAGGGCGGCCGTCCAGGTCTCCAGGAAGCGCAGTACCGAGGTGTGTTCGAAGACCTCCGAGGAGACCCAGCCGCCACGGGTCCACGGCGAGACGACGATCATCGGGACGCGGAATCCGAAGCCGTACGGCACCCCGCCCAGGAACTCCCCGGCCGTCCCGGCGGGCGGGGACGGCGGGGGCACGTGGTCGAAGTAGCCGTCGTTCTCGTCGTAGTTGAGGAACAGGACGGTGGAGTCGAAGACGTCCGGGTCGGCGGCCAGGGCGTGGTAGACGAGGTTCACGAAGTGGGCGCCGTCGCCGGGCGGGGCGTAGGGGTGCTCGGAGAAGGCCTGGTGGGGCACGACCCAGGAGACCTGTGGGAGGGTGCCCGCGAGGACGTCGGCCTTGATCGCGGCGGCGATGTCGTCGGGGGTCGAGCCGGTCACCTTCGGCACCGAGGACATGCCCCGGTCGTACAGCGGGTCGCCCGCCTTGGCGTTCGTGAAGTTCCTGAAGTAGGCGCAGCCGTTGTCGCCGTAGTTGTCGGCCGCGTTCTGGTAGACCTTCCAGGACACCCCGGCGTCCTGGAGCGCCTCGGCGTAGGTCTGCCAGGCCAGGCCGGACTCGTCGCCGCCGTCGTAGCTGGAGGAGTCGACCTTGCCGCTCCACAGATAGGTGCGGTTGGGGCCGGTGGCGCTGAGCGTGGAGCAGAAGTAGGCGTCACAGACGGTGTAGTTGTCGGCGAGCGCGTAGTGGAACGGGATGTCGGAGCGGTCCAGGTAGCCGAGCGAGCGGACGTTGCCGACGCCCGCGACCCAGTTGTCCATGCGGCCCTTGTTCCAGGCGGAGTGCTGCGAGGACCAGGAGTGGGGCAGGTCGCCGTTGCACTGGGCCAGGGTCTCGCCGTCCTCGCCGCCGGCGGACGGGGTCGCGCTGAGCTTCCACGGGTACTGCCGGCCCAGCCCGTTCGGCTGGTCGAAGACCGGGTAGCCGCCGCCGAGGGTGATGCCGCTGCGGTCGTCGAAGCCGCGCACGCCCTTCAGCCGGCCGAAGTAGTGGTCGAAGCTGCGGTTCTCCTGCATCAGGATCACCACGTGCCGGACGTCCTTGATCGTGCCGGTCGCCGTGGTCGTCGCGGCGGCCGCGGTACGGGGGGTGCCGGCGTCCAGCGCCACCCCCGCCGCGACGGACGCGCCCAGTCCCACGAAGCCTCTTGGCTGATCGGTGTCATTCGCCCCGCCCTCGTCACCGGTGCGCCCCTGCGGCACACGCGCGACAGGGTGCACAGCGCGAAACGTCGGGGTCCATACCCGTGCGGTGAGGCAGAGGTGAACAGAGGTCAAAGCACTTCGGCGCGGCTCACACCCCGCCGAACAGCGCGCTCAGCCCCCGCTCCACCACCCCGGCCACGTCCTCCTGTCCGGGCGCGATCACCGCGTAGGTGCGCAGCAGGAAGCGGCGCAGGGCCAGGGCGTGGAACTGCAGCAGCGCCAGCCCGTGGGGCGAGTGGAACTCCATCACCGTACGGGTCCGGCCGTACGGCCAGATCTGCACGTCCCCGCGGCCGGCCGGGGCGCGCAGCCCCTCGTCGAGCAAGGAGCGCGCGAAGGTCCAGGTGACGTCCTCGCCCTCCAGGGCGGCCTCGGCGGGGAAGTCGACGAAGACGGCGAGTGGATCGTCCGCGGTGTAGCGCAGGGTGGCGGACACGGGGACCTCCTGGTCCTCCGCCGTGATGAGCCGGGCGAGCACGGGCTGTTCGACAGTGGTGTCCATGCTTATATGGAGTACGCGCGGGCACTTCGCATGCCGCCAAATCCGGTCAGAGTTCGATGGGTACCGGCCGGTCGCCACCCAGGCGAACAGGGGCACGTCGAACATGTGCGTGAGCGCGACTCCGAGAGCGCAGGTGCGGGTCAATTGCCGTACTGTTCCTACGACTTGAGGCGGCCGACGCGTACGTCATCCGGGTGCGCGACTCACTCCGGGAAGACTCTGGCATATGCCGGAAGCACCACCGTATCGTGTGTTGCCAAATCCCTTACAGGCCGTCGCGGGCTGTGCGACAGTCGTAACGGTCCCCCGTTCCGCCCTGGCCGTATCGTCCCCCAACGGAGTGCGTCATGCCGTCCCCAGTCTCCGCGGACCGCCCAGCCGCCCAGCCGCCCGGGCGCGGCTCGGTCGAGGCGCTGATCACGCAGACGCGGCGGCTCAAGGGCGACGTGGACGCCGTACGGCGTGACAACCGGAGCGACGGCGCGGACCCCGAGGAACGCTGGCAGCGCGCCCTGTACGACCTCGCCCTGCACCAACTGGACGACCTGGACGCTCACTTGGCCCAGCTGCGGGACGGGCCGGACCCCGCCCCGCCCGAGTCCGCGCCGGAGCCCGGCGCGGCCCCGGGCGTCCCTGGGGCGCCGGCCACGGACGCGCACGGCTCGCTGCTCAGCCGGGTCGGCAGCGCGGAGTGGAACCTGCTGACGGACGAGGCCACCTGGTCCGGTGAGCTGTACCAGATCCTCGGCCGGGACCCGGCCGACCCCGCCCTCACCCTGGACGAACTGCCCTCGCTGGTGCGGGAGGAGGACCGGCCCACACTGACCGCGATGGTGACGGGCTGCCTGGTCGACGGCCGGCCGATCGACGGCGAGTTCCGCATCGTCCGGCCCGACGGCTCCGAGCGCACGCTGCACATGATGGGCGAGCCCGTGCTCGGCGCCGACGGCGGCACCTCCTCGATGTGGGCCGTGCTGCGCGACGTCAGCGAACTGCGCCGCAGCCAGCGGGTGGTGCGCGAGACCCGTGACTCGTTGCACCACCGGCGGCGGCAGGAGCGGACCGAACAGCGCGTCGCCGCCGAGGTACAGCAAGCCGTGCTCCCGCCCTGGCTCGGCTCCCTGCGGCTCCCGCACCAGGGGCCGCGCACCCTGGACCTCGCCGCCCAGCGCCTCCCCGCGGCGGCGAGCACTCTCATCGGCGGCGACTGGTACGACGCGCTGGACCTGCCCGACGGCGAGACGCTGCTCAGCGTCGGCGACCTCACCGGCCACGGGGTCGCCGTCGCCTCGGGCATGGCGATGCTGCTCGGCGCCGTCCGCGGCATGGCGGTGTCCGGTACCCGCCCCGGTGAACTCCTGGGCCTGCTCAACCAGTTACTGGACGCCACCGTCCAGCCCGCCCTCGGCAGCGCCGTCTGCTGCCGCTACCGGCCCGAGACCCGCACCCTCGTCTGGGCGCAGGCCGGACACCCCGCCCCGCTGCTGTACCGCGACGGGACGGGGCGGATGCTGACCGCGCCGGACGGCGTGCTGCTCGGCGCGACCTCGGGTGCCGTCTACGGGCAGGCCGAGGAGACCCTCCAACCGGGCGACGTCCTGCTCCTGCACACCGACGGGCTGGTGCCGGGGCACGTCGCGACGGCGGCCGTGGACCACCTGCTCGGCCTCGCCCCACGGTTCGGCACGGCGCGCACCGCGCAGGACTGCGTCCGGACGCTGATCGAGGAGTTCGGCGGAGCCGGACGTGAGGACGACGCGTGCGTGCTGGTCGCCAGGGTCACCGCGTGACCGTACGCGTGCGACAGCTCAGGCGCGTCTGACGGAACGGACTGTATGACAAGAGGTGAGCGTGCGGCCCCCTGTGCCCCTGCGCTCACGCCTGGGCGCTGCCGCCGCCCTTGCTCCTCGGCTGCGGCAGGGCGCTGCGGATCTCCTCCCGGAGTTCGTGGATCTTCGGGTACTCGGCGTACTGGGCGGTGAGCTGGTACATCTGGCGCAGCCGGTCCCAGGTGCGGCGGGAGGAGTTCGTGCCCATCGACATCAGGGCCAGCCGGGCGAAGCGGTCGGCCTGTTCCGGGTCGTCGGCGATGAAGCAGGCGGACGCCATGGACAGATGGTCGAAGATCTTCGACCGCTCCCGCCCGTCCACGCGCAGGGCGAGCGCCTTCTCCGCGTAGTACTGGGCGTGCACGGCCGCGCTCGGGTCGAACTCCGCCAGCGTGCGGTACGCGAGGGCCTGCATGCCGTACAGGTCCTCGTCCTTGAAGGTCTGCATCCAGTCAGGCGTCGCCTCCTGCTGCCGGTCGGAGACGAAGAGGTCCTCCGCCTGGCCGAGGGTGCGGCGCATCGCCTGGCCCTTGCCCATCGACGCCTGCGCCCAGGCCTCGATGGTGTGGAACATGGCCTTCGTACGCGGAAGGAGGCGGTCGCCGGCACCGGACTGGGCGAGCTTCATCAGGTCCAGGGCCTCGTCGGGCCGGCCGAGGTGCACCATCTGCCGGGCCGCCCGGGACAGGGCCTCGCCCGCGCGGGGGCGGTCGCCGCCCTCGCGGGCGGCATGGGCGGCGATGACGAAGTACTTCTGCGCCGTGGGCTCCAGGCCGACGTCGTGCGACATCCAGCCGGCGAGGACGGCGAGGTTGGCGGCGACACCCCACAGGCGCCGCTGCAGGTGGGGGGGATGGTGGTAGGCGAGCATGCCGCCCACCTCGTTGAGCTGGCCCACGACCGCCTTGCGCTGGAGCCCGCCGCCGCGGGCCGCGTCCCAGGCACGGAACACCTCGACCGAGCGCTCCAGCTCCTCCACCTCCTGGGATCCGACGGGGGCGGCCTCATAGCGGTCGAACCCAGCGGGGTCGGCGTGCAGGGGGTCGTCGAGGACGGGGGCGTCGGCCTTCAGGGCCGGGTCGGTGTGCAGCCAGTCGTGCATGGCGCTGCTGAGTGTGGATCCCGCGGCGAGCACGGCACCCGCGCCCACCAAGCCGCGTCGGTTGAGCATGAGGTCCATTCCCGTGAATTCGGTGAGGACCGCGGCGGTGCGCTCGGGCGCCCACGGCACGCCGTCGGGATGCTCATCGCCCCCGTCGCCCTGCCGTTTCCCGCTACGCCCGTGCCGCACCAGACCGAGGTCCTCGATGGTCACGACACGGCCGAGACGCTCGGTGAACAGGGCCGCCAGCACCCGCGGCACCGGATCGCGCGGGATCTCTCCCATGTCGATCCACCGCCGCACCCGGGAGGTGTCGGTCGACAACTGGGGGTGGCCCATGGCCACCGCCTGCTTGTTGACCAGCCTCGCGAGTTCGCCCTTCGACCAGCCGGCCAGGCCGAACAGGTCCGCAAGGCGGGTGTTGGGTTGTCCGCTCACATCAAGCCCCCAGGTTCTCGGCTGAGTTGACAGTAGCCCCGTGGAGGTTGCCGGGCGACTATTCGCCACCGTTCGCCAGGGTGCGCCAGATGGTGTGCCACGGCCCATCGGGTGTCGAGTAGGAACGCGCCACCCCGACCCGGTCCCCCGAGTCGATATGAGAGTCGGTACGGCTGTCGATATGACAGGGGCATTCCCCAGGGTGTCCCGGAGACCGGGCCGGGTTGCGCGCAAGCACTTTCTGGCAGGCACCGCAGGCACACGAAGGGATCTGTATCTCCCATGTACGCAGCATCGTCCTCCGTGTCCGCCCCGCCCCGGCCGCTGCGCTCCCGCCCGGCGGGCGGCGGGCCGTACCTCGACCCGGTGGCGCGTCCGGGCGGACCCGTCCCGGTGCCGGTCGCGGGCCGGCTCCGGCGCGTACCGGGCCAGCCCGGTACGCCACCGCTGAGCGGGAGAATCGACTTGTCCGGTCCCCAGGGGACCCAGCTGCGCTCGGCGATCGCCTCGGTGCAGCGGATCTGTCCGGAGTTCGCTCCGGTGCAGGTGCTGCGGCGCAGCGGGCGGTCCGTCCTCATCGTCGGGACGGCCGGGCGCGGCACGGCCGTGGCCAAGTGTCTGCTGGACCACTCGCCCGCCTGGGCGGAGCGGATCCGCCATGAAATAGCCGCATACCGCTCGTTCGTCCGGCACCGGCCCCCGGTCCGTGTGCCGCGGCTGATCGCTGCGGACCCGGACAAGTGCACGCTGGTGATCGAGCGGATGCCGGGCCGCGTGGCGGCGCTGCAGCGGCATCCGGTGGAGGCGCCCCCCCGGCCGGACATCCGGGCCGCGCTGGGCGCGGTCTGCCGGGTGAACGCCTGGCGGCCGCCGGCGGGCACGTTCGACGTGCCGCTGGACTACGGCGCCCGGATCTCCCGGTTCCACGAGCTGGGCCTGCTCACCGACCGGGACCTGGGCGACCTGCAGAAGCTGCTGCACGGCATCGCCCACGAGGTGGGCCGGCACGGCATGCTCCAGTTCAACCACGGCGACGCCCTGCTGTCGAACATCCTGCTGTCACCGGCCGGTCCAGTGCTGGTGGACTGGGAGCACGCGGGCTGGTATCTGCCGGGGTACGACCTGGCGACGCTGTGGCTGGTCCTCGGGGACGCGCCGGTGGCCCGGCGGCAGATCAGCCAGATCGCCCAGTCGGCGGGCCCGGCCTCCCGGGACGCCTTCCTGGTGAACCTGATGCTGCTGCTGACCCGGGAGATCCGGACGTACGAGTCGGCGGTGCAGCGGTCGATGCAGGAGGTGGTCCCGGCGGCCCCGGCCCATCCGGGTACCGCGCCGTCCGGCGAGGAACAGCGGCTGCTGCTGCGACGGCTCCACGACGACTGCCAGATGGCCCGCAAGGCCGTCCGGGCGGCGGTCGGCACTCGCTGACGGGGACGACGGGTCCGCGGTGCGCCAGAGCGGCGGCGCACCGCGGACCTTCGTGCGTCCGGGCCCGCCACACGTCTGCCGCCCGGGCCGGTGGCACGGCCACTGGTGTAGGCCGATGACGCCCCGCAGGCCCGTGCACCGCCATGGCGAAACTCGCCGAAACCCCTTCGTGACATGGGAAATCGACGGCCCGAATGCATCATTGACGGATCGTCGGCCAGCCGGTACCACTGACCCAGCCCGGCGCCGCACGACCCTGCACGCCCGCCTGTCACAGGAGGCCGCATTGCGAGGTTCCGCCACCGCCACGTCCATCCCCGGCCACAGACATCTGCGGCGGGCCGCCGTCCCGCTCGCCTCCGCGGCCCTGCTGCTGCCGCTGCTCGGCGCGGCCCCCGCGCGGAGCAGCACCGCCGGCTCCGCCTCGGACCGGCTCCAGAACGCCTTCGCCACCGCCGCGGCCGAGTACCACGTGCCGCAGAACGTCCTGCTGGCCGTCTCCTACCTCCAGTCCCGCTGGGACTGGCACGGTGGCGCGCCGAGCGTGACCGGCGGCTACGGCCCCATGCACCTGACCGACGCGCGGACCGCGATCGCCACGACGGAGCACTACGCCGAGGGCACCGAGGACGGCCGCGGCGACGGCGCCCGCCCGGCCGTGCGTCCCGAGATCAAGATCCCGGCCGAGTCACAGCTCCCGGCCCGGCTGACGACCCTGCCGCGGGCGGCACGGCTGACGGGGCTGCCCGCCGGGAAGCTGCGCACCGACCCGGCGGCGAACGTGGCCGGCGGGGCCGCCCTGCTCGCGGCCGAGCAGAAGCGGCTGGGCGAGCCGCTGAGCACCGACCCGGCCGACTGGTACGGCGCGGTGGCCCGATTCTCCGGCGCGGACGACACGGCCACCGCGGCGTCCTACGCCGACGACGTGTACGACGTGCTGCGCACGGGCGAGGAGCGCACCACGGACGACGGCCAGCTGGTCACACTGGCCGCGCGGCCGGGGCTCGGCGCCGACACCGCCCAGCTGAGGCGGGCGGGCCTGCGCACGCTGCCCAGGGACGGCGTCGAGTGCCCGAAGTCGGTGTCCTGCGAGGCGGTCTGGGCGCCGTACGCCCAGTTCGGCAACAACGGCTACGGCAACCACGACCTCGGCGACCGGCCGGCCTCGCAGCGCATCCGGTACATCGTCATCCATGACACCGAGGGTGCCTGGGACGGGGTGCTGCATCTGATCCAGGACCCGACCTACGTGTCCTGGAACTACACGGTCCGCTCCACGGACGGTCTGATCGCCCAGCATGTGAAGGCGAAGGACGTGGCGTGGCACGCGGGCAACTGGTACGTCAACGCCGCGTCGATCGGCATCGAGCATGAAGGTTTCCTCGCCAATCCGGACGCCTGGTACACGGAGGCGATGTACCGCTCCTCGGCCCGGCTGGTGAAGTACCTGAGCCGCACGTACGACATCCCGCTGGACCGCCAGCACATCCTGGGCCACGAGAACGTGCCGGGCCCGACCACGTCCACCATCCCCGGGATGCATACGGACCCGGGTCCGTACTGGGACTGGCGGCACTACTTCCAGCTGCTGGGCCACCCGTTCAAGCGCACCGCCGGCGAGAAGTCGGACGTGGTGACGATCCTGCCGGACTACGCGGCGAACCGGCCGGAGTACACGGGCTGCACGGCGAGCGGCACCGCCTGCGCCGCGCACGGCTCCGGTGAGGTGCGGGTGTACGCGGACCATGACACCGGCGCCCCGCTGATCAAGGACATCGGCCTGGGCAAGGACCCGACGATCGACGTCAACGACGTGTCCTCGCGGGTCTCCACCGGCCAGCAGTACGCGGTCGCGGGCCGATGGGGCGACTGGACGGCGATCTGGTACCTAGGTCAGAGGGCCTGGTTCCGCAACCCGCCGAAGGCCCCCACGGCCGTCCCGGCGAAGGGCCTGCTCCTGACGCCGAGGGCGGGCCTCGCGAGCATCCCGGTGTACGGCCGCGCCTACCCGGAGAAGGACGCCTACCCCGCGGGGGTCCCCGCGCAGTCGGTCGTGCCGCTGCCGTACACGATTCCGGCCGGGCAGGCATACGTGGCCGGTGGCGAGGTGCCGGGCGAGTACTACTACTCGGTCACCTTCACCACGGACTCGCACCGGGTGGTCGCCGGCAAGGACCTGTACTACGAGATCCAGTACGGCCACCGGGTCGCGTTCGTCCGCGCGGCCGACGTCACGCCGCGGGGCTCGGCCGGCTAGCCGGGGGCGAGCTGCCTCAGCCCTGCTGGAAGAGCTCCGCCGGGAGCGGCTTCAGCAGGGCGTACAGGTCGTCGGTGATGGGACGGTCCCAGGCGGCGATCGTGACGAGGACGCCGTCGCTGCGATCGAACTGGACGCAGGAGATCCGGCTCTCGGAGAGCTTCAGCCGCCGGACGATGAGGAGGTTGTCGCCCTGGAGGACGGGGGTGTCCTCGGTGCCGACGACAGTGACCTCCTCGTCGTTCTCCAGCGCGAGCAGCAGCTGGCCCACCTCGAAGGGAATCTCGCCCTCGGCGACCTCGCGGGCCGGGGAGCCCTCGGGGAGGTTGCCGATGATCATCGCGGGGCCGCGGCCGCCGAAGAGGTCGTAGCGCAGGAAGACACCCTGGCAGGTGCCGTCGGGGGCGGGCAGCAGACCCGCACCGAGGTTGCCCGGCCAGTCGCCCGGGTCCATGGCCAGCACGTCGAAGTCGGGTCCGGCGGGAGTGGCGCTGCGGCGGCGGAGGAACGACATGCGGCCATGGTACGTGCCCGCGCCCCGGGGGGTGACCTGGGCACCGGGCGGGGCCGCTCCTCGGGTGGCTCCCGGCAGGCGGTGCCCCTCACTCGCCCGGTGGGGCCGGCGGGATGACCGCGATCGGGCTCGCGGCGTGGAGCAGGACGGCCTGGGTGACCGAGCCCATCATGCGGGCGGGGGCGAGCAGGCGGCGGCGGTGGCGGCCGACGACGACCAGCTCGGCGTCCCGGGAGGCGGCGACGAGGTGCCCGGCCGCGTCGCCGGGCAGGGCCGCGGTGTCGGCGCGGACCTCCGGGTGCCGCTTGCGGTGCGGGGCGAGGAAGCCCTCGGCGAGCGTGCGGGTCTCGCTCTCGACGGCGTCCTGGTCGATCGCGGGCGGCACCGGCTGTCCGGGCGCGGACCAGGTCTGCACCGGCCAGGGGTAGGCGGCGATCACCTCCACCCGGGCCGCGCGCAGGGCGGCCTCGGCGAAGGCGAACTCCAGGGTGACGTCGTCGGGGCTGTCGACGTGCAGGCCCACGACCACGCGCGGCCCGGGTTCGGCGGGGCCGTCGCCGTGGATCTCCCGGCCGGGCCGGGGTACGACGACCACGGGGCACTCGCAGTCGCGGGCGGCGGCGAGGCCGTTGGAGCCGAGCAGCAGGCTGGCGAAGCCGCCGCGACCCCGTGAGCCGAGGACCAACAGCTGGGCGTCCACGCCGAGTTCGGGCAGTACGGCGCCCGGTACGCCTTCCAGGGCGACGTACTCCGCGGCGGGTTCCCCGGTGCGGCCCGCGAGCCGGGCGCGGACCTCGTCCAGGACCGGATCGCCCTCCGCCTCGGGCGGGCCCGCGACGAGGACGTCGGCCTGGCCCCAGGCGGCGTACTGCCGGACGTGCACCACGCGCAGCGGTGCGGCGCGGCGCCGGGCCGCGTCCGTGGCCCAGTCCAGTGCGCGCAGGCTGTCGTCGGAACCGTCGACCGCGGCGATGACCGGCGCAGTGCTCATCGTTGTCTCCTCCGGAACGCGACCTTCCCCTTGCTGGGGCCAGCCTGGCGCAGGCGTCGGTCCCAGCGGGGCGCTGCTGGTCGCGTGTCCGGAAATCCGCCCGGAACACCCCCGGTTCGGCTCCCGGCCGGTGCTCGTCGCCGGCCGGTGGCGCCGCCGGTGCGGCTCAGGTCAGGTCGAACTCCCCCTCGCGCGCGCCGGAGACGAAGGCGCCCCATTCGGCGGGCGTGAAGATCAGGGAAGGGCTCTCCGGGCGTCCGCTGTTGCGCATCGCGATGAAGCCCTCGACAAACGCGATCTGGACATCGCCCAGTCCGCGGCTGCTGGACTGCCATTCGGCGCTGCTGAGGTCCAGGTCCGGCTTGTCCCAGCCCGCGAGCGGCTGCTGCTGGATGGTGCTCTCGGCCACGTCCGTGCTCCTCCCGGTTCGTCGTCCGCGGCTCAGCCTAGCGACCGGTCCCGACGGCCGACAGGCCACGTGGGCAGGACTTTGGCCGGTCGCCCGGCGGTCGGGTCAGGCGTCGGGCGGTTCGGATCCCACCAGCCACACGGAGAAGAACTGCGAGCCGCCGCCGTAGGCGTGCCCGAGGACCTTGCGGGCGCCGTCCACCTGATGCTCTCCGGCCAGGCCGCGCACCTGGAGCGCGGCCTCGGCGAAGCGGATCATGCCGGAGGCGCCGATGGGGTTGGCGGACAGCACTCCGCCCGACATGTTGACGGGCAGGTCCCCGTCGAGGGCGGTCGCGCCGGACTCGGTGAGCTTCCAGCCCTCGCCCTCCGCGGCGAAGCCCAGGTTCTCCAGCCACATGGGCTCGTACCAGGAGAACGGGACGTACATCTCGACGGCGTCGATGTCGCGGCGGGGGTCGGTGATGCCGGCCTGCCGGTAGACGTCGGCGGCGCAGTCCTGGCCGGCCCGTGGGGAGACGAAGTCCTTCCCGGCGAACAGGGTCGGTTCGCTGCGCATGGCGCCGCCGAGCAGCCAGGCGGGCGGCCGGGGGGCGCGGGCGGCTCCGGCGCGGTCGGTGAGGACCATGGCGCAGGCGCCGTCGGAGGAGGGGCAGGTCTCGGAGTAGCGAATGGGGTCCCACAACATGGGTGAGGCCAACACCTTCTCCAGCGTGATGTCGTGTTCGTGGAGGTGGGCGTAGGGGTTCTTCAGGGCGTTGCGCCGGTCCTTGTAGGCGACGAGGGCACCGATGGTGTCGGGGGCCCCGCTGCGGCGCATGTAGGCGCGCACGTGCGGGGCGAAGAAGCCGCCCGCGCCGGCGAGCAGCGGCTGCTGGAAGGGGATGGGCAGGGACAGGCCCCACATGGCGTTCGACTCGGACTGCTTTTCGAAGGCGAGGGTGAGGACCGTGCCGTGGACGCGGGCGGCGACCAGGTTGGCGGCGACGAGCGCCGTCGACCCGCCCACCGAACCGGCCGTGTGCACGCGCAGCATCGGCTTGCCCACCGCGCCGAGCGCGTCGGCGAGGTACAGCTCCGGCATCATGACGCCCTCGAAGAAGTCGGGGGCCTTGCCGATGACGACGGCGTCGATGTCGGCCCAGGCCAACTGGGCGTCGTCCAGGGCGCGTCGGCCGGCCTCGCGGACGAGTCCGGCGATCGAGACGTCCCGGCGGGCGGCCACGTGCTTGGTCTGGCCGACGCCTGTGACGGCCACGGGCTCCTTGCTCATCGTGGATCCCCTTCGAGTACGGCGACCAGGTTCTGCTGCAGGCAGGGGCCGGAGGTGGCATGGGCGAGGGCGCGGTCGGACGCGCCGCGGTGGATGCGGGCGGCGGCCTCGCCGATGCGGATGAGGCCGGCGGCCATCACGGGGTTGGCGGCGAGCGCTCCGCCGGAGGGGTTGACCCGCACGTCGTCGCCGAGGCGCAGCGCCCTGCGCAGCACGACCTCCTGCGCGCTGAACGGGGCGTGCAGCTCGGCGGTGTCGACGGGTCGTTCGAAGGCGCCGGCCCGCTCTGCGGCGAGCCGGGCCGAGGGTGAGTCGGTGAGGTCGCGGACGCCGAGGGAGTGGGCCTCGATGCGGTGGTCGACGCCCCGGATCCAGGCGGGCCGCGGGCACAGTTCGCGGGCCCGCTCCCCCGCCGCGAGGATCACGGCGGCGGCGCCGTCGCCGACGGGCGGGCAGTCGCCGGTGCGCAGCGGCCGTACGACGTAATCTCCTTGTGGCACAGGGCCCTTGAGCTGGGCGTGCTCGTTGGCCCCCGCGTCGGTCCGGCTGCGGGCGGCGACGGCGGCGAGCGCGGGCTCGTCCGTGTGGCCGGCGTCGATGAGGGCCTGTGCCTGGAGGGCGGCCAGGGCGATGGAGTCGGGCCACAGGGGGGCGACGTAGTAGGGGTCGAGCTGCCGGGTCAGTACGTCGCGCACGGAGCCGGCCGAGGACTTGCCGTAGGAGTAGACGAGCGCGGTGTCGGCGTCGCCGGCGAGCAGTTTGGTCCAGGCTTCGTACAGGGCCCAGGCGCCGTCCATCTCGACGTGCGACTCGGAGATCGGCGGCCAGGCGCCGACGCCGTCGAGGGCGAGGGTGAAGGAGAAGGCGCGGCCGGCGAGGTAGTCGCTGGAGCCGGAGCAGGTGAAGCCGATGTCTGCGGTTCTCAGGCCGGTCTGCGCCAGCACCTCGTGGAGGACGGGCATGAGCATCTCGACCTCGGAGGACTCCTCGGTGGAGCGCCTGTGGTCGCTCTGGGCGAAGGCGACGACGGCGATGTCCCGGCCACTGCGGGCTTCTTCGCTGGTCACAGCAGCTCCCTGTACGTCTCGTAGGCGGCGTCGGGCTCGCCGGTGGGCCGGTAGTGGTCGGGGTAGCGGGCGCCCTCGGTCCACACCGGCTCGACGCGCAGGCCCATGCGCACCTGGTCGTAGGGGATGCCGCCGATCCGGGCGTGCAGGGCGAGGTCGGCGCCGTCGAGCGCGATGTGCGCGTAGACGTAGGGGACCTCGATGTCGAGGTTCTTCGCCTTGATGTTGACGATGCAGAAGGTGGTCACTGTGCCGCGCGGCCCTACTTCGACCTGTTCCACTGTGGCCACGCCACATGTGGGGCACGCACCCCTGGGTGGGACGTAGACCTTGCGGCAGGTGGGGCAGCGCTCGCCGACGGTCCGCCGGTCGGAGAGGGCGTGGATGTAGGCGGTCTGGGCGCGGCCGGGCGCGTAGGTGTAGTCGAGGCGGGCGGGGGCGACGATGCCGGTGAGGGGGTCCGTGAACTCGCCCCTGTGGCCGGCCGGTGGTACGGCTCCTCCGTCGCGCTCCGCGTCGTACGGCTCGAAGCAGGCGATGTCGGTGATGGCGCCGGTGCGCTGCACGGCCCAGCGGATGCGCACGCGCATGCCGGTGCGGACGGCGTCCGGGCCGGGCGCGTCGAGGGCGTGCAGGAGGGCGGTGGCGGCGCCGTCGAGCCGGACCAGGACCCAGGCGAAGGGGGTGCCGAGGGGCTGGCCGCGGCGCGGGGCGGGGTTCCAGGCCCAGGTGGTGACGGTGCCGGTGGGGGCGACCTCGACCAGGTCGCGGATCTCCTCTGCGGTGGCGGGGTCGTACTCGACGGGCGGGACGAGGACGCGTGCGTCGGTGGTCCGGACGCCGAGGACGACGCGTTCGCGCAGGCCGGTGAGGAAGGCGCTCTGGACGGGGCCGAGGGAGCGGGTGAAGGGGAACTCGACGACGAGGGGGGCGGTGAGGACTTCGGGCATGGGGGCTCCTCGGGTCAGGCGCGCTTGTAGAGGGGGGGCCGTTTCTCGGCGAAGGCGCGGGCGCCCTCCTTGGCGTCGGCGGTGTCGAAGACCGGCCAGCCGCGGGCGAGTTCCGCCGCGAGGCCGTCGCTCTCCGTCATCTCGGCGGTCTCGTACACCGACGCCTTGACGGCCTCGACGGCGAGCGGGCCGCAGGCGTTGATCCGCTCGGCGATCCCCAGGGCCGCGCCGAGCGCGGTGCCGTCGGGGACGACATGGCCGATCAGTCCGATGTCCGCGGCCTCCCGGGCGGTGTACGGCCGCCCGGTGAGCAGCATCTCCAGGGCGTGGGTGCGCGGTATCTGGCGCTGGAGGCGGACGGTGGAGCCGCCGATCGGGAACAGGCCGCGCCGGACTTCGAACAGCCCGAAGGTCGCGGACTCGCCCGCGACGCGGATGTCGGTGCCCTGGAGGATCTCGGTGCCGCCGGCGACGCAGGGCCCCTCGACGGCGGCGATCACCGGTTTGCGGGGGCGGTGGTGGCGCAGCATCGCCTTCCAGTGCAGGTCGGGATCGGCCTTGAGGCGGTCGCGGAGGTGCTCGCCCCGCATGCCGTTGCCGGCGAGCGCCTTGAGGTCCATGCCGGCGCAGAAGGAGCCGCCGGCCCCGGTGAGCACGATCGAGCGGACCTCGTCGTCGGCGTCGGCCTCCAGCCAGCCGTCGTAGAGGCCGACGAGCATCGGAAGCGAGAGCGCGTTGCGGGTCTCGGGCCGGTTGAGCGTGAGCACCAGTGTGGCGCCCTCGCGCCGCACGGTGAGGTGTTCCGTCCCGCCCATGGGCTTTCTCCCCTCGGTGAGAACGAGAACAGGTTGCAGGAGAGTGGGGAGGCCTTCAAGGGTTTTCTGACAGACAGTCAGATTTCTTGGCGCGGACCCTTCACACGTGCGCCGCCCTTTGCTCTGATGACCGGCGAAGCGACGGTTCTCACCTTTCTGCGTCGTGCTCCGTCGGGGCTGCCGGGGTCAGGAGGAGCGGTGGAGTACAACCTTGCCGATCTGTTCGAGTCGGTCGTCGACGTGGCCGCGGACCGCGAGGCGCTCGTCTACCTCGACCATCCCGGCACCGGTGCGGAGCGCCGGCTGACCTACGCGGAGCTGGACGCGGCCGCCAACCGCGTCGCGCATCACCTGATCGACAGCGGGATCCGGCCCGGGGAGCACCTGGGCCTGCATCTGTACAACGGCGTCGAGTACCTCCAGACGGTGCTCGCCTGCCTGAAGGCGCGCGTCGTCCCGGTCAACGTCAACTACCGCTATGTCGAAGACGAGTTGGTGTACCTGTACCGGGACGCCGATCTCGTCGCACTGGTCTTCGACGCGGAGTTCGCGGACCGGGTGGCGGGGGCCCTGCCGCGGGTGCCGGGACTGCGGCATCTGCTGTGCGTGGGCCCGGACCCGGCCGGGGTGCCGGACGCTGTCCCGTTCGCCGAGGCGGAGGCCGCCGGGTCGCCCGGCCGCGGCTTTCCGGCGCGCTCCGGGGACGACCAGTTCATCATCTACACCGGCGGTACGACGGGCATGCCCAAGGGCGTGATGTGGCGTCAGGAGGACTTGTTCTTCGCGGGCCTGGGTGGCGGTGCGCCGACCGGGGAGCCGGTCGAGGCGCCGGAGGAACTGGCCGGGCGGGTGGCGGCCGGCGGCAGCGGGATCACCTTCTTCCCCGCTCCCCCACTGATGCACGGCACCTCGACGCTGACCGCGTTCATCGGCTTCAACTTCGGCCAACGCGTCGTGCTGCACCGCAAGTTCGTGCCCGAGGAGGTGCTGCGGACGATCGAGCGGGAGAAGGTCACGAGCGTGTCACTGGTCGGGGACGCGATGCTCCGGCCGCTGGTCGACGCACTCGCCGGGCCGCTGAAGGGCACCGACTGCTCCAGCCTGTTCAGCGTCTCCTCCTCCGGCGCGGTGCTGTCGGAGACGGTGCGCCGGCAGTTCCGGGAGCTGGTTCCGCACGCGATGCTGCTGAACAACTTCGGCTCCTCCGAGTCCGGTTTCAACGGTACGGCGACCGAGGACTCCGGGCCCGGGCGCGGCTTCCGCATCCGGGTCAACTCCCGTACGCAGGTGGTGGATCCGGCGACGCACGAGCCGGTCGGGGTGGGCGAGGCCGGCCGGGTCGCCCAGTGCGGCCATGTGCCGCTCGGCTACTACAACGACCCGGAGAAGACGGCCGAGACGTTCTTCGTGAAGGACGGACGGCGCTGGGTGCTGCTCGGCGACATGGCGACGGTCGGCGAGGACGGCGTGGTCACCGTCCTCGGCCGGGGCTCGCAGTGCATCAACACCGGGGGCGAGAAGGTCTATCCGGAGGAAGTCGAGCAGGCGCTCAAGGCCCACCCCGACGTGTACGACGCGCTCGTCGCCGGGGTGCCGGACGCCACGTGGGGCAGCCGCGTGGCGGCCGTGGTCCAACTGCGCGCGGGGGCGGCGCGCCCCTGCCTGGCCGACATCCAGACCCACTGCCGTACCCGGCTGGCCGGCTACAAGATCCCCCGCCAGCTGGTGATCACGGAGTCCATCCAGCGCTCCCCGAGCGGCAAGGCGGACTACCGCTGGGCGCGGGAGGTGGCGGCGGCGGCGGACCGGACGTAGCTCCGGGGTGTCCCGCCGCCCCAGCGACACCTGGCGATTACGCTGTGTGCCCGACCGGCATCGTTCGATGACTTTCAGTGGTTGTCGGTCATGCGAGTTCCGCGCACGGAAGGAACCTCAAGGTGCCGCTCCCGAGACCTCGTCGATGGTGCGCGTGGTGCCGTGCGCACCCCCGGATCGGGCGGGGGATGACCGTCGGCACGACCGTCCTGGCCGTCGTCCTGCTGGTGGGCGCGCTGCTGCTGCCGGACCAGCCCGACCGTCTCGGCCCTGCCGCGTTCCTGCGCCTGCCGGCCGAGGCCGTGGTGCTCGCCGCCCTGCTGCTCATGGTGCCCGACCGGGCGCGGCGGGCCGGCGCGGTGGCCGTCGGCGTGCTGATCGGGCTGCTCGCCCTGCTCAAGTGCCTCGACATCGGCTTCTACTCGGTGCTGTTCCGACCGTTCGACCTGGTGCTGGACTGGGGTCTGCTGGGCAACGCGGCGGACTACCTGCGCGCGACGTCCGGTCGGGCCGGCGAGCTGACGGCCATCGCCGGTGCCGGGCTCCTGGCGATCTCGCTCCTCGTGCTGACCACGGGCGCCGCGCTGCGGCTGGCGACCCTGATGGCCCGGCGCCGCTCCCGGTCCGTGCGGGGCACGCTGGCGCTGGCCACGGCGTGGGTCACCTGCGTCCTGTTCGGCCTGCACAGCGCCGGTCAGCCGGTCGCCGCCGCGCTCGACGCCGGTCTGCTCGGCGCCCGCGCCCGGCAGGTCCGCGCCTCGCTCGCCGACGCCCGGGTCTTCCGGCGCGCGGCCGCCGCCGACGCCTTCGCCCACACGCCGCCCGACCGGCTGCTCACCGGGCTGCGCGGCAAGGACGTGCTGTTCACGTTCGTGGAGAGCTACGGCCGCTCGGCGATCGAGAGCCCGGCGACGGCGCCGCGGATCGACGCGGTGCTCAAGGAGAGCACGGCCGCCTTGCGGGCGGCCGGGTTCCGGGCGCGCAGCGGCTGGCTGCGCTCCCCGGTGACGGGCGGCGGCAGCTGGCTCGCGCACTCGACGTTCCTGTCCGGCCTGTGGGTCAGCAACCAGCAGCGCTTCCGCACCCTCACCTCCAGCGACCGCGCCACCCTCACCGGCGCCTTCCGCAGGGCCGGTGCCTGGCACACGGTCGGTGTCGTGCCGGGCGTGCTGACGGCCTGGCCGGAGGGCCGGTTCTTCGGCCTGGACCACGTCTACGACGGCCGCCATCTCGGGTATCGCGGCCCGGACTTCGGCTGGTCGCAGGTGCCCGACCAGTTCGCCCTGGAGGCCTTCCGGCGTGGGGAGTTCGCCCGGCGCGGCCGGGGCCCGCTGATGGCCGAGATCATCCTCACCTCCAGCCACTACCCCTGGGCGCCCCTGCCGCGCGCGGTCGACTGGAACGCCCTCGGCGACGGCTCGGTCTTCCGGCGGATCAGGAGCGCGGGCATGGACGAGAAGGAGGTCTGGAAGACACCGGAGAGCGTGCGCGCCGCCTACGGCGCCTCCGTCGAGTACGCGCTGCGCAGCCTCGTCGGGTTCGTGCGGCGCTACGGCGACGCGCGCACGGTCCTGGTCTTCCTGGGCGACCATCAGCCCGTGCCGACGGTCACCGGGAACAGCCCCCGCGCGGACGTGCCGGTCACCCTCGTCGCCCGCGACCCCGGGGTGCTGGACCGGATCTCCGGCTGGCACTGGACGGAGGGCCTGGAGCCCGCCGCGGACGCCCCTGTCTGGCCGATGGACGCGTTCCGCGACCGCTTCCTGACGGCGTACGGGCCGCGACCGGGCCGGTGAGGGGCGGGTCGGGCCGGTGCGGGCCGGTGCGGGGCCGAGGGGGTACGACGAGGCCCGGATCTCCCGCCCGGCCGGTGCTCAGCGGCCGAGGAAGTCCCGCACCACGGCCAGGAACTCCTCGGGCCGGCCGGCGTGGACCAGGTGTCCGGCGTCGAGGGTCACGAGCGTGGCGTGCGGGATCAGTCCGGTGAGCTGGGCCAGCTGCTCCTGGGGGATGGGGCTGGTGGGACCGCCCCCGATGACCAGTGTGGGCATGGTGATCCGGTCCATGTGGGCCCACCACAGCGGATCGGGCGCGTTGCGCTGCTCGTCGGTGGCTCGCACCATCGCCCAGTCGAACGGCAGCTCCCCCTCGGGCCGCACGGCCGGCGGCCGGGGCGGGTCGAGCGGCACCGGTGCGCAGACGTCCTCCAGCACCAGGCGTCGTACGGCTCGGGGATGGCGCTGTGCCAGCAGGCAGGCGACCAGACCGCCCAGCGAGTGGCCCACCACGTCGGCGCTGTCGACGCCGAGGGCGGCCAGCAGGGCGCGCAGGTCGTCGCACATCGCCTCCAGCGCGTACTGGCCCGGCCAGTCGCTGTGCCCGTGGCCGCGCAGGTCGGGGGCGTACACCCGGCGCGCGGTCGGTGGGGCCGCGAGCCGTTCGGCGACGGTCGTCCAGTCGGCGCCGTCCGCGCCCCGGCAGTGCAGCAGCAGGACGGGCGGGGCGTCGGGCGGGCCCCAGGCCCGCAGGGCCAGGGTGATCCCGTTCGCCTCGACGGTGCGCTTCTCGACGGTGTCCACGCCGGCACGGTAGCCGGGCGGTCCGGTGGCGGGGCGGCTACTCTGCCGCGGGCAGAGCGGAGTCGACGGGTGCGTCGAGGAACGCGCGCAGACGTGTCACGAACTCGCGCGGGTCGTCCAGCCAGGGGAAGTGACCGGCCCCCGGCTGGACGCCGAACTCGGCCCTCGGGAACGCCTCGGCGGTGCGGCGGGCGAGGCCGGGTCGGGGGCCGCCGTCGAGTTCGCCGGCGTGTACGAGGACCGGTGCCCGCAGGCGGCCGAGCGCGGCCCGGGTCGTGCCGGGGGTGAAGGCGCCCTCGCCGAAGTACCGCTCGGCCGCCTCCTCGTTGACCTGCTCCGGTTCGGCGGCCGCGTGGGCCCGCGCCGCGTCGTCCCAGCGGCCGTAGAAGAACGGCAGGAACACGTCGTCGAAGTCGGACTCGCCCGCGAGCCAGGCCCGGAAGGCGGGGAAGGCCCGCGCGAACCACGTCTCCCGCGCGCGCAGCCGGGCCGCGGCCAGCCGGTCCTGGGGCGTCGTCCGCATGCCCAGGGCGGACGGGTTGGGAGTGATCAGCAGCAGTCGCCGGATCCGCCGCGGGTGGCGGGCGGCGTAGAGCATGGCGAGGGCCGCGCCGGCCGAGTGGGCGAGCAGATCCATGTGTTCCAGGCCCATGTGGGCACGCCATGCCTCTATGTCCTCGACCATGTGGTCGCAGCGGTACGTCGCCGGGTCCCCCGGCCGCGCGGAGTCGCCGGTGCCGCGCAGGTCGAGCAGGGCCAGCCGGCGGTGCGCGGCGAGCCCGCCGAGGTCACCGAGGTAGCCGGAGGCGCGCATGGGGCCGCCGGGCAGGACGGCGAGGGGCTCGCCGTCGCCCCGCACGTGGTAGGCGAGCCGGGTTCCGTCGGTCGCGGTGAAGGTCGGCATGGGCGTGATCATGTCGGCCCGCTCCGCGTGACGCAACGTGTTTGCGCGCGGAGGGGGTCCCCGGCCTGCGGTGCGGAAATTCCGCGCATCCCTCTTGCCTGATCACGCCTGGCCTGAATTACTGGCTCCGAAAGAATCGACCGAATGATCGGTCGTCCGGAATGGGCGGTCGGCAAGGGAGACGTCTCGATGGCGGATGCGAGGGATCTGCTCGACGCGGGCGAACGGCTCGGGCCCGATGAGCTGCGGGCGCTGCAGCTGGAACGGCTGCGCGCGTCGCTGCGGCACGCCTATGACCACGTGCCGTTCTACCGGGAGTCCTTCGACAAGGCCGGCGTGCGCCCCGAGGAATGCCGCTCGCTCGCGGACCTCGCCCGCTTCCCCTTCACGACCAAGGCGGACCTCAGGGAGCACTACCCGTACGGCATGTTCGCCGTGCCCAGGGAGCGGATCCGGCGGCTGCACGCCTCCAGCGGCACCACGGGAGCGCCCACAGTGGTCGGCTACACCGACAACGACCTGTCCATGTGGGCCGACATGGTGGCCCGCTCCCTGCGGGCGGCGGGCGCGCGGCCCGGTGACATCGTGCATGTGGCGTACGGCTACGGGCTGTTCACCGGTGGCCTCGGTGCCCACTACGGGGCCGAGCGCCTGGGCTGTACGGTCGTTCCGGCCTCCGGCGGGATGACCGCCCGACAGGTGCAGCTGATCCGGGATCTGCGGCCGGCCGTGATCATGGTGACGCCCTCCTACATGCTGACGCTGCTGGACGAGTTCGAACGGCAGGGCGTGGACCCGCGCACCACTTCGCTGCGGGTCGGCGTGTTCGGGGCGGAGCCCTGGACCGAGCAGATGCGGCGCGAGATCGAGGAACGGTTCGCCATCGACGCGGTCGACATCTACGGGCTGTCGGAGGTGATCGGTCCCGGCGTGGCACAGGAGTGCGTGGCGACCAAGGACGGTCTGACCGTGTGGGAGGACCACTTCTACCCGGAGGTGGTCGACCCGATCACGGGCGAGGTGCTGCCGGACGGCGAGCGCGGCGAGCTGGTGTTCACGTCGCTGACCAAGGAGGCCATGCCGATCGTCCGCTACCGCACCCGGGACCTGACCCGGCTGCTGCCCGGCACCGCCCGGGTGTTCCGGCGGATGGAGAAGGTCACCGGACGCAGCGACGACATGGTGATCCTGCGCGGGGTGAATCTGTTCCCGACCCAGATCGAGGAGATCGTGCTCCGGACGCCCGGGGTGGCGCCCCACTTCCAGCTCCGGCTGACCCGGGAGGGCCGCCTGGACCGGCTGACCGTCCGCGCCGAGGCCCGCCCGGACGCGCCGGCCGGGACGCGGGAGGCGGCGGCCCGGTCCATCGTCGCCGCCGTGAAGGACGGCATCGGGGTCTCCGTCGACGTGGAGATCGTGGCCCCGGAGTCGCTGGAGCGGTCGGTGGGCAAGATCCGCCGGATCGTGGATCTGCGGCCACGCGCCGCAGGGTAGCGCGGGACGGAACGCCGCCGCGGGCCGGTGCCCGGCGATCACCGCCGGGCACCAGGAGCCCGCCGATCGGCACGCCCCCTGGCTGGTGGAACCCCGCCGCCAGGGACGCACCCCGGCACCAAGGGCCGCCCCGTCACGATGGGCCGCCCGGAGCGCCGAACCTGCCCGGTCACAGGAAAACCGACCCGGCCGCGGCAGCCTGCCCTCCTGACAAGAGCCCCGCCCCAGCCACCGCCGACCCGACCCGACCGCCAGAAGCCCCTCCCCGCACCCGGACCCGCTCCGGCCACCACGGGCCCACCCCGATACGGAGGGCCGTCGGCGGCGGCGACCGCTTCACCGCAGTAGCGCCGGAAACGCCGGCCGGCGTGCCGCTTGCCTCGTCGGCCGGGGCCGCCTGCTCCTGTGCCAGTGCCCGGGCAGGCAGCGTTCGCCCCGTCGCGACGCCCGGCACGCTCCCCCGCTGCGCGGGAGGTGCCCCCACTCGCCGCACCGGCCGAAAGCCCAGGTACGCCCAGTACGCGGACTTCCGGCCGGCACGCCGACAGCACGCACCGGACGCCGCTCCGTGACGGGCGAACGTCGCCTGCCGGGGCACTAGCCGCCGAAGCGGTCCCTGAGTTCGCGTTTGAGGATCTTGCCGCTGGCGTTGCGGGGCAACTCGTCGGTGAACAGGACGCGTTTGGGGGCCTTGAAGGGGGTGAGCCGCTCCTTCACGTGCGCGATGAGCTGGTCCTCCGTCACGTCACCGCGCGGGACGACGACGGCGGTGACGGCCTCGATCCAGCGGTCGTCGGGCAGGCCGATCACGGCGGCCTCGGCGACCGCGTCATGGGTGTAGAGGGCGTCCTCGACCTGGCGGGAGGCGACCAGGACCCCGCCGGAGTTGATGACGTCCTTCACGCGGTCCAAGACCGTGAAGTAGCCGTCGGCGTCGCGGACCGCGAGGTCTCCGGAGCGGAACCAGCCGTCACGGAAGGCCTCGGCGGTCTCCTCGGGCTTGCCCCAGTAGCCCTCGCACAACTGCGGTGAGCGGTAGACGATTTCGCCGGGTGTGCCGTCCGGGACCTCCTCGCCCTTGTCGTCGACGACCCGCGCGTCCACGAAGAGCACGGTACGGCCGCAGGAGTCCAGGCGGCCCTCGTGCTCGTCGGGGGCGAGCACCGTGGCCAGCGGGCCGATCTCGCTCTGTCCGAAGCAGTTGTAGAAGGCGAGCCGCGGCAGGCGTTCACGCAGGCGCTCCAGGACGGGCACGGGCATGACCGAGGCGCCGTAGTAGGCCTTGCGCAGGCCGTCGAGGTCGCGGGTGGCGAAGTCGGGCCGGCCCGCGAGGGCGATCCACACGGTGGGCGGCGCGAACAGGCTGTCCACGAGCCCGGCTTCGATCAGGTCGAACAGCCGGTCCGGGTCGGGGGAGTCCAGGATGACGTTGCTCGCGCCGACCGCGAGGTACGGCAGCAGGAACACATGCGTCTGGGCCGAGTGGTACAGGGGCAGCGCGTGCGCAGGGCGGTCGCCCGCGCTCAGATCGAGTGCGGTGATGGCGCTCAGGTACTCGTGCACCAGCGCCCGGTGGGTCATCATCGCGCCCTTGGGCAGGGCCGTGGTGCCGGAGGTGTACAGCAGTTGCACCAGGTCCTCGGTGCGGGGCTCCGGGCCCTCGTACGGCGCCGCGTCGCGCTGGCGGGCCAGCAGGGAGTCCTCGGTGTCCCGGAGCGGCAACGACCGTATGCCCTCCGGGAGTCGGTCGGCCAGGCCCGGGTCGGCGAGGACGAGGGCGCTGCCGGACTGGGTGAGGAGGTAAGCGAGGTCCTCGCCGGTCAGGTTCTGGTTGACCGGCACATGGACCAGTCCGGCGCGGGCGCAGGCGAGGAAGGCGATCAGATAGGCGTCGGAGTTGTGGCCGTAGGCGGCGACCCGGTCTCCGGGGGCGAGCCCCTGCGCGTGCAGCACCGCGGCCGCGCGGGAGACGGCGTCGTCGAGTTCCTCGTACGTCCACCGTCGTTCGCGGTACTCCACCGCGAGGCGCGCCGGGGTGCGCCGGGCGCTGCGCCGCAGCACCCCGTCGACCGTGCTGCCGTGTCCCTGCATCATGACAGCCGATCCTCGGGCCGCCGGACCGGCCGGTCAAGCACCCGGCCGGCGCTCCGGTCACACCGGACGGGTGCGGCCCTCCCAGTACGGGTCCCGCAGCCGCCGCTTGTAGAGCTTGCCGTTGGGGTCGCGGGGCATATCCGCGACGAAGTCGACGCTCTTGGGCCGTTTGTAGCCGGCGAGACGCTCGGCGCAGTGGTCCAGGAGGTCGGCGGCGAGCGCCGGGCCGGGCTCGTGGCCCACGGCCGGTTCGACCACGGCCTTGACCTCCTCGCCCCAGTCGTCGTGCGGGATGCCGAAGGCGGCCGCGTCGGCGACGGCGGGGTGGGAGAGGAGTACGGACTCGATCTCGGCCGGGTAGATGTTGACACCGCCGGAGATGATCATGTCGATCTTGCGGTCGCGGAGGAACAGGTAGCCGTCCTCGTCGAGGACGCCGAGATCGCCCACCGTGAAGAAGTCGCCGATGCGGTTCTTACGGGTCTTGTCCTCGTCCTTGTGGTACGAGAAGCCGCCGGTGCTCATCCTCATGTAGACGGTGCCGAGCCGGCCGGGGGGCAGCCGGTTGCCGTCGTCGTCGAAGACCGCCAGCTCGCTGATGGGCCAGGCCTTGCCGACCGTGCCGGGCTTCTTCAGCCAGTCCTCGGCGGTGGCGAAGGCACCGCCGCCCTCACTGGCCGCGTAGTACTCCTCCACACAGCGCCCCCACCAGTCGATCATGGCTCGTTTGACGTGTTCGGGGCAGGGGGCGGCGCCGTGGATGGCGTGCCGCATGGACGAGACGTCGTAGCGGGCCCTCACCTCGTCCGGGAGGGCCAGCAGCCGGTGGAACTGGGTCGGGACCATGTGGGTGTGCGTGCACCGGTGGGTGTCGATGAGGCGCAGCATCTCCTGCGGGGTCCACTTGTCCATCAGGACCAGCCGGTGGCCGATGTGCAGGGAGGCGCCGGCGAACTGCAGGACGGCCGTGTGGTAGAGCGGCGAGCAGACCAGGTGGACGTTGCCGTCGAACGGCCTGATGCCGAAGATGCCGAGGAAGCCGCCCAGGTACGCCTCCTCGGGGAGCTTGCCGGGCAGCGGGCGGCGGATGCCGCGGGGACGTCCGGTGGTACCGGAGGTGTAGTTCATGACCCAGCCCAGTTCGCGGTCGGCGGGGGCCGATCCGGGCTGTCCGTCGAGGAGGCGGCGGTACGGCCGGAAGCCCTCGGCCCCGCCGACGGCGTACCGGTGGGTGGCGGGCAGGCCCGCCTCGTCGGCGGCGGCGCGGGCCGCGGCGCCGAACCGCTCGTGCGCGATGAGCACCTTGGCGCCGGAGTCGGCGACGATCCAGGCGATCTCGGGGCCGACGAGGTGGTGGTTGACCGGGACGAGGTAGAGCCCGGCCTGGGTGGCGGCGAGGTGGGCGGTGAGGAACTCGACGCCGTTGGGCAGGACGACGGCGAACGCGTCGCCGCGTTCGAGGCCGGCCGCGCGCAGGCCGTGGACGAGGCGGTTGGCGGCGGCGTGCAGCCGTCCGGCGGTCCATTCCTCGCCGTCGGGTGCGATCAGCACCGTGCGGTCGGGGTCGTGGGTGGCCTGGGCCCAGAATCCGGCGGGGGGCGTGCTGGTCACTGGCCGCTCCTTCCGGCGATGCGGTTGACGCGGTCCACGGCCCGTTCGAAGCCGCGGGTGAGGTCGTCGAAGACGGCCTGGACGCTGCGTTCTTCGGTCATCCGGCCGACGATCTGGCCGACGGGGGTGCCGAGCAGCGGTTCGACCTCGTACTTCTGGATGCGGGAGAGGGCTTCGGCCACCAGCAGTCCCTGGAGTGGCATGGGCAGGGTGCCGGGTCCGGCCGGGTCGTCCCAGGCGTCGGTCCACGCGGTGCGCAGCTGGCGCGCGGGCTTGCCCGTCAGGGCGCGGGAGCGGACGGTGTCCCCGGACCCGGCCGCGAGCAGCTTGCGGGTCAGGGCGGGCGCGTGCAGATCGGCCTCTGTGGTGGTCAGCCATATGGAGCCCAGCCACACACCCTGGGCGCCGAGAGTGAGTGCGGCGGCCACCTGCTGTCCGCTGCCGATGCCGCCGGCGGCCAGCACGGGCAGCGGGGCGACGGCCTCCACGACCTCGGGGGTGAGCACCATGGTGGCGATCTCCCCGGTGTGGCCGCCGGCCTCGTAGCCCTGGGCGACGACGATGTCGATGCCCGCCGCCTGGTGCTTGCGGGCGTGCCGGGCGCTGCCCGCGAGCGCGGCGACCAGGACGTCCCGGTCGTGGGCGCGGGCGACGACGTCGGCGGGCGGCGAGCCGAGGGCGTTGGCGAGCAGCTTGATCGGGTGGTCGAAGGCGACGTCGAGCTGGGTGCGGGCGACCTGTTCCATCCAGCCGGTGATGCGCCAGCCGGAGGCCTCGCCCTCCGCCAGCTCCGGCACGGCGTGCCGGGCGAGGGTGTCCCGCACGAACGCCCGGTGCCCGTCGGGGATCATCGCCTCGACGTCCGCCTCGGTCACGCCCTCGACCTTCTTGGCGGGCATCACCACGTCCAGCCCGTAGGGCCGGTCGCCGAGGTGCGCGTCCATCCAGTCGAGGTCGCGTTTGAGGTCGTCGGGGGCGGTGTAGCGGACCGCGCCGAGCACGCCGAAGCCGCCGGCCCGGCTGATGGCCGCGGCGACGGCAGGGAACGGCGTGAAGCCGAAGACGGCGTGCTCGACTCCCAGTTTCTTGCTCAGCTCCGTCTGCATGGGCGCAGGATGCCGCAGCGGGGCGGACGACGGAAGAGCTTTTCTGACGTCCCGTCAGATTCTTCGGTTTCTCCGGTGCGTCATGCGGTGGCCTCCAGTACCGCCATCGCCGCGTTGTGCCCCGGCACCCCGCTCACCCCTCCCCCGCGCACCGCGCCGGCGCCGCACAGCAGGACGTTCGCGTGCCGGGTCGCCACGCCCCAACGGCCCGCGCCCTCCTGGGCATAGGGCCAGGACAGGGCCCGGTGGAAGATGTTGCCGCCGGGCAGGCCGAGGTCCCGTTCGAGGTCGAGGGGGGTCTTCGCCTCGATGCAGGGGCGGCCGTCGGCGTCGGTGGCCAGGCAGTCGGCGAGGGGTTCGGCGAGGTGGGCGTCGAGCTGGGCGAGGGTGGACGTCAGCAGTTCCTCGCGTACGGCGTCGTTGTCGCGGTCGAAGAGCCGGGCGGGGGTGTGCAGGCCGAACAGGGTGAGCGTCTGGTAGCCGCGCTGGGCCAGATCGGGGCCGAGGACGGAGGGGTCGGTGAGCGAGTGGCAGTAGATCTCCGAGGGCGGCGCGGCGGGGAGTTCGCCGGCGGCGGCCTGGGCGTGGGCGGTGGCGAGCTGCCGGTAGCCCTCGGCGATGTGGAAGGTGCCGGCGAAGGCCTCGCGCGGGTCCACGTGTGGGTCGCGCAGCCTGGGCAGTCGGGTGAGCAGCATGTTGACCTTGAGCTGGGCTCCCTCGGCGGGCTCGGGCGCCATGTCGCCGGTGAGGACCGCCAGTTCGTGCGGGGAGGCGTTCACCAGGACGTGCCGGGCGGCGGCGACGCCCTCGCCGTCGGCCGTGCGGTAGGTGACCTCGGCGTGCTGCTCTGCGTCGGTGGCGATCCGGACCGCCTCGTGGCCGGTGCGTACGTCGGCGCCCGCCGAGCGGGCCGCGGCGAGCAGCGCGTCGGTGAGGGCGCCCATGCCGCCGACGGGCACGTCCCAGGCTCCGGTGCCCCCGCCGATGACGTGGTAGAGGAAGCAGCGGTTCTGCACCAGCGTGGGGTCGTGGGCGTCGGCGAAGGTGCCGATCAGGGCGTCGGTGAGGACCACGCCCCGCACCAGGTCGTCGGCGAAGTTCCGCTCGACGGCGACGCCTATCGGCTCCTCGAACAGGGCGCGCCAGGCGGTCTCGTCGTCGATCCGGCGGCGCAGCTCGTCCCGCGTGGGCAGGGGCTCGGTGAGCGTCGGGAACACCCGCTCGGCGACGCGGGCGGTCCTGCCGTAGAAGCGCTGCCAGGCCTCGTACTCGCGCTCGCCGCCGGTCAGCCGGGCGAAGGCGGCCCGGGTGCGCTGCTCGCCGCCGCCGACGAGGAGTCCGGTGGGCCGGCCGTCCCGTTCGGTGGGGGTGTACGAGGAGATGGTGCGGGCGCGGACCTGGAAGCCGAGGCCGAGGTCACGCACGATCTTCCGCGGCAGCAGGCTGACGAGGTAGGAGTAGCGCGACAGCCGGGCGTCGACGCCGGCGAAGGCACGGGCGGAGACGGCGGCGCCGCCGGTGTGGTCCAGCCGCTCCAGCACCAGCACGGAGCGGCCCGCCCGGGCCAGGTAGGCGGCGGCGACGAGGCCGTTGTGTCCGCCGCCGACGATGACGGCGTCGTAGGTGCGGGTTCCCTCGGTGGCAGGCATGGTCCTTCGTAACACGCGGTGATCCGTGGCGGCCAGAGGGGCGGGGCGGGAGCGGGCGGCGCGAGGGCAGGCGGCGGGGTGGTCCGGGTGGGGCCACGCGGCCCCTGCGGGGCTGGTGTTCGGGCGGCGGGGGCGTGCCTCCCTGGGCGGGGGGCACGGCTGTTGGACCCGGTGGCGGGTGTGCCGCGCCCCGTATGCGTCCCGCGGGCGGCGAAGCAGACAGCGCCTCGGCACGGTGGGCAGCGGTGTGCGCACGCTGTGCGGAGGTGGCGCGAGTGGTGGGGGGGCGGCGGGGGGGGGGGGCGGGGGGGGGCCCCCCCCCCCGCCGGGGGGGGGGGGGCCCCCCACCCCGGTCGGGGCGGGCACGGCGGGCCCGATGCGCTCGTGCGCCCGCTGGGACGGGCCCCGCGAGGGTGTGGCCCCGGCGCAGGCGGTGCCGTGGGGGGCGGGCGGGGTCATGCGCCGCCCGGTGCGAGTCGTTGGCGGAGCACGGCGACGCTGCGGTACAGCTCGCCGGCCTCGGTGCCGCGGCCGAGGCGTTCCAGGCAGTGGGCCTCGTCGTTGCGGCTGGCGAGGGTGTCGGGGTGGTCCGGGCCGAGGACGCGCTCGCGGGCGGCGGCGACCATGCGGTACGCGGCGAGCGCGTCGGCCCAGTGGCCCAGCCAGCCCAGGGCGACCGCGATCTCGCGGTGGCTGACCAGGGTGTCGGGGTGGGCCGGCCCGAGCGTGTGCTCCCGCAGCAGGCACACGTCGCGGGCCTCGGCCAGGGCCTCCTGCCAGCGGCCGAGCCGGCCGAGGTGGACGCCGAGGCCGTGCCGGGCGCGCAGGGTGTCGGGGTGGACGGGGCTCAGCACGCGGGTGCGGTCCTCGATCAGTTCGCGGTACACCCGCAGGGCGTCCTCGCTGCGGCCCAGGCGGCCGAGGCTGAGCGCGGTCTCATAGCGGGCGGCGAGGGTGTCGGGGTGGTCCGGGCCGAGGACCCGCGCCCTGGTCCCGGCGACCTCGCGGTACAGGCGCAACGCTTCCTCCCAACACCCCAACTGGCCCTGCACATAGGCGACTTCGCTGCGCGAGACCAGTGTGTCCGGATGGTCCGGGCCGAGCACCCGCGCCCGTGCCCCGGCCACGTCGAGGGCGGTGCGCAGCGCGTCGTCCAGGCGGCCGAGCCGACCGAGGGTGCAGGCCAGGTTGTGCCGGCAGCGCAGGGTGTCCGGGTGGTCGGGGCCCATGGCCCGCACCCGGGCGGCCAGGACGGCGCCGTACACCTGGTGGGCCTCGAAGTGGCGGCCCAGCCGGCCGAGCGCGTAGGCGCTCTCCTGGCGGGCGGCGAGCGTGTCGGGGTGGTCGGGGCCGAGCATCCCCGCCCTCGCCTCCGCGATCTCCGTGAAGGCCGCCAACGCCTCGGCGACACGACCGCCGCGCAGCAGGGCGACCGCGGCCTCATGACGGCCGGCCGGCGTGTACGGACGGTCCACTCCGAGCACCCCCGCCCCCACCTCGGCGATCTCCCCGGAGGCCGCCGCCGCCTCGGCGACACGACCGCCGCGCAGCAGGGCGACCGCGGCCTCATGACGGCCGGCCGGCGTGTACGGACGGTCCACTCCGAGCACCCCCGCCCC
>NZ_JBVJMF010000004.1:0-486959 GCF_055584345.1 Streptomyces sp. NPDC104106 | reverse complement strand
AGCACCCCCGCCCCCACCTCGGCGATCTCCCCGGAGGCCGCCGCCGCCTCGGCGACACGACCGCCACGCAGCAGGGCGACCGCGGCCTCATGACGGCCGGCCGGCGTGTACGGACGGTCCACTCCGAGCACCCCCGCCCCCACCTCGGCGATCTCCCCGGAGGCCGCCGCCGCCTCGGCGACACGACCGCCACGCAGCAGGGCGACCGCGGCCTCATGACGGTCGGGGCCGGGCCGTTGTGCGGGGAGGGCCGGGACGGGGCGCCGGTCAGGGACGGGGCCGCCCACGCCGCGGCAGCCGCCTGCCGGACCGGGATCCGGGGGCGGCGCGTCCGGTGCGGCGCCGAGTGCCGTGCGGCCGGTGGCCGTGCCGCGGGTCCACGACGGCGGTCGGGTCGCGCGGCCCGCCTCGGGGAGGTCGACGGCCGCGCCGGAGAAGGAGAACGCGTGCCCTTTCCTGAGCCGGCGGACCAACTCCCCCGCGTCCCGCGGCCGTTCCTCGGGATGCTTGGCCAGCAGGGCGAGGACGGTCTCCTCCAGGTGCCCGGGGAGTTCCGGGCGCGCCTCGCGCAGAGGGCGGGGCGGGGTGTCACGGTGGCCGATGAGGACGGCCCAGGTGTCCTCCAGGTCGAACGGCGGCGCCCCGGTGGCGATTTCGTAGAGCACGCAGCCCAGCGAGTACAGGTCGCTGCGGTGGTCCACCTCGCCGCCGCCGATCTGCTCCGGGGACATGTAGTGCGGGGTGCCCAGGGCGACACCGGTGCTGGTCAGGCGGGCGGTGAGGCCGATGTCGTGGCCGAGGCGGGCGATGCCGAAGTCGCAGATCTTCACCGTGCCGTCCGTCAGCCGCACGATGTTCGCCGGTTTCAGGTCGCGGTGCACGACACCGTGCCGGTGGGTGTAGGCCAGGGCGGCAGCGACCTGCTCGGCGATGCCCGCGACATCGTCCACGGGCAGCGGATGCCCCTTGTTCTCCGTCAGCAGCCGGCTCAGGTCGCGGCCGTCCAGCAGCTCCATCACCAGGTACGGCATTGCGTCGCACTCGCCGAAGTCGTGGACGACGGTCACCCCGCGGTGCGAGAGCGCGGCGGCCACCCGGGCCTCGCGGCGGAACCGCTCGCGCAGCACGCCGGCGAGGGCGGGGTCGTGGTGAGGGTCCGGCGGTTTGAGGCACTTCACCGCGACCTGCCGGCCCAGGGACTCGTCCCGGGCCCGCCACACCTCGCCCATCCCGCCCCGCCCGAGCAGTTCGAGCAGCCGGTACCTGCCCTGAACGAGCCTGTTCTCCATAGCGATCCGCCGCCCCCGTCGCCGCCCGCCCCGCCCTGCTCCGCCTCGCAGGGCCGGCCCCGGACCGCGTCCGGCCGCACCGCACCGGCCGATCCGCGCCACACCCCCCTGCTCGTCCAGTATGGCGGACCTATCGTCCAAGTTTGTACGGTGCGGGACGCGCGTCCGGGCCGAGCCGCGCCATCGCGCGCAGGATGTGTTTGGGCGGCAGCTGCCAGCGCACACGTGCGGGAACGCCCCGCAGGATCCGGCCCGTCCTCCGCAGCCGGCGGCTGACGACGGCGGGTGTGGGGGCCGGTCTGCCGTACAGCGCATGGGCGTACGGCGGCAGAGCGGCGTACGCGAGCTGCGCCACGCGCCGCCACAGCAGCTCGCGCGCCGGTACGAGGAGGGGATGCGTCGGCGGCCGGAGGAGGAAGTCGTCCACCAGGCGTGCCTCGGGACCCGCGGCCAGTTCAGGGCGCACCCGTTCGAAGTACGCGGCCAGTTCCGCGCGGCTCGCCGGTACGGTCCGGGGGTCGAGGCCCACCAGGCGCGCGCTGACCCGGTGCTCGGCGATGTAGCGGTCGGCGTGGGCGTCGGTGAGCGGGAAGCCGGAGCAGCGCAGGACGTGCAGGTAGGAGTCGATCTCCGCGCAGTGCACCCACCGCAGCAGCGCGGGTTCGTCCACGTCGTAGCGCTCCCCGGTGTCGGGGTCGGTCGCGGTGAGCATGCTGTGGATCTTCCGGACGCGCGCGCCGGCCCGCTCGGCGGCCTCGGCCGTGCCGTACGTCGTGGTGCCGACGAAGTCCGCGGTACGCATGAGCCGGCCCCAGGCCTCCTGCCGGAAGTCGGAGTTCTGCAGCACCCCCCGCACCGCGCGCGGGTGCAGGGCCTGGAGGTACAGCGCGCGGACGCCGGCGACCCACATCATGGGGTCACCGTGCATCTGCCAGGTCACGGAGCCCGGCGTGAAGAGCCCGGGATCACCCGTGCCCTCGTGTGCGACCACAGCCACTGGTTGCCGCCTCTCGGAACACCGCTCAGCTACCAGTCTCTGCCCGGGCCGGCAATCGCTCATTCATGCGAAGGTCTGGTGCTGCGTCTGGAGCCCTTCGGCGATCCGCGCGCCTTCTCCCGCACCGCCCGCCGGGTGGCGCGGACCATGCCGGCGGCTAACGGCCGAGGGCGGCCGGCCGAAGCCGGTACCGGGCCGCGCCGAGTGCCAGGACCCCGGCGCCCGAGGCGACGGAGACAGGGGGGAGGGAGAAGGCCAGCACCACGCAGCCGAGCAGGCCCAGCGCCGCGAGGGCGCGCGGGGGGGGCGCCCCTCGTCCGGGGCGAGGATGCCGACCGCCAGTTCCGCCCGGTGCGGGACCCCGAAGCGCGGGTGGACGGCGGCCGGCGCGTGCGGCAGATGCCGGTCACGCGCCATCGCCGACGTGGGGCGCGAGACGCCCAGGACCAGCGCCAGCAGCGAACCGAGCCGCCACCGCCGCTCCGGCCCGCACCACGGGGACCAGTCCCGGCACCCCGGCGGCCCGGACCGCGTCGGCCAGCGGGGCCGCGGCGGTGCCGAGCCCCTCGGCGCCCAGCACGCCGAGCGCGGCGACGGCCACCGCGGCGTAGACGACGAGCGTGATGCCCAGCCCCGCCGGTCAGGAGGGTCCGGGCCCGGTGTGGTCGGGTGCCGTCGCCGACCGGGCCGACGGCGTCGCCCCGGTCGGCGACGGCTGCCGCAGGCGGGCACCGGAAAGTGAGCCGGTGCGCTGTCCTCCCCCCTCTGGCCCGGCCCCCGGGCCCACATCCCCGATGCGCGCCCGTCGCCCCCACCGCGAACTCGGCGACGGACGGAACACGTGGCGGACGGAACTACTCGCCTGCGACCGTGAGCGGGACGCACCACTCCAGCGTCGCGCCGCCGCTGTCCGGGCTGGTCACGTCGAGGCGGCCGCCGAGCCTCTCGGCGCGCTCGGCCATGTTGAGCAGTCCGCTGCGCCGGCCGCCGGGCGGGATGCCCACGCCGTCGTCCGAGACCTTCAGGCACACCTCGCGGCCGTCGGTCGTGAGGGCCACCCGGGCCCGCCCGGCGTGGGCGTGCCGGGCGATGTTGGTCAGGGCCTCGGAGAGCACGGCGACGACGTCGTCGGCGACCTCGGGTGGTACGTCGGTGTCCACCAGGCCCTCCATGCGCACGCTGGGGACGAAGCCCAGCACGGGCGCGGCCTCGCCGGCGACGCGGACGACCCTGGCCCGCAGTCCGCTGCCGGCGGCGCCCTCATGGGCGCGCAGCCCGAAGATCGTGGACCTGATGATCTTGATGGTTTCGTCGAGGTCGTCCACGGCCCGCCGCACCCGCTCGGCGGCCTGGGGATGCTCGATGAAGCGGCCCGCGCTCTGCAGGGTGATCCCCGTGGCGAACAGCCGCTGGATGGCGAGGTCGTGCAGGTCCCGGGCGATCCGGTCGCGGTCCTCCAGCAGGGCGATCTGCTGGGCGTCGCGCCGCCGTTCGGCCAGTTCCATCGCGATGGCGGCCTGCGCGGCGAAGCCCCGCAGCATCTCGGTCTCCCTGGCCAGGAAGGCGGGCCGGCCCGCCTCGCGGGCGACGAGCACCACTCCTCGGACCCCTCCCTCGCCGGTGCCGATCGGCACGGCAACGGCGGGGCCGAGGCCCCGGAAGCGCGGCGGCTCGGGCGAGATCCGCTCGTCGTGGGTGACGTCGTCCGTGGCGACCGGGGCGGCGGCGGAGAACGCCAGGCCCATGAGGCTCGCCCCCATCGGCAGCACGAGCCCGCGGTGGGCGTCCGCCTCGGTGCCCACCGCGATCTCGACGGCGAGCGAACCGGAGTTCTCCATGGGCATGGCGACCGCGGCCAGGGCAGAGCACGTGATCTCCCGGGCGCGTTCCGCGATCAGGTCGAGGGCCTCCGCGCGCGGGCTGCCGGACATCAGGCTGTTGCTGATCTCCGCGTTCGCCAGCAGCCAGCGTTCGCGCAGCCGTGCGTCCTCGTACAGGCGGGCGTTGTCGATGGCGACGCCGGCCGCGACGGCCAGCGTGGAGAGGACCGCCTCGTCCTCCTCGTCGAACTGCAGCCCGCCTCGCTTCTCGGTCAGGTACAGATTGCCGAAGATCTGGTCGCGGACGCGGACCGGGACACCGAGGAAGCTGTGCATCGGCGGGTGGTGGGGCGGGAAGCCGTAGGAGGCCGGGTGCTGGGACAGTTTCGTCAGCCGGAGGGGCTCCGGGTCACGGATCAGCTCGCCGAGGATGCCGTGGCCCGCCGGGAACGGGCCGATCGCGGCGATCTGGTCCTCCGCCACGCCGACGGTGTGGAAGGCCGACAGCGTCTTTCCGTCGGGACCGATGACGCCGAGGGCGGCGTACTCGGCGTCCACGAGCGCGGCGGCCGCCTCCACGATGGAGCGCAGCGCCTGCTCCAGGTCGAGTTCGCGGCCGACGGAGAGGACCGCCTCCAGCAGGCTGTGCACCCGGTCGCGGGTGCCCCGGGCCGCGTCGATCCGGGCCTGCAACTCCTCCAGCAGCTCGTCCAGCCTCAGCTGCGGCAGTCGTAGACGCGGTTCCTCGTGGCCTGCCACCACGTCCCTCCAGGTCCCCTAGACGCGCACGGACCCGGTACCGGCGGGTCATCACCACGGTAGCCGTCCCCCGCGGAGCGCGGTACGCGGCGATGAGACCTCGGCCGGCGCGTACGCGGACCGCCGCACGGCCGGGGAGTGCCGCCAGGGTCCGTCACGCGTACGACGTGCCGCACCCGTCGGCCCCGCAGACCGCGACCGGGCGTCGGCCGGGGCAGCCGAACGAAGACCGGGCGGAGGTGACGCGGGTGCCACCCGAGGTTGGGCGGGGAGACCCGCGTACCGCTGCGCGGTCCCGATCCCGGTGACAGCAGATGAGCGGGGGGCAGGACGTCCGGCCCTCGACCGAGGCCGAACGGCACTGCCGGGGCCGTACAGCGGCGGCGGACAGTGAACTCAGGAGCGGCACCGTTTCCCCCACGGTGTCGCTCCGCTCGCGTCGCCCTCCGGCCCGCCGAGGCGGCCGATCCGAGGTGCACGAGAGCGCGGCCCTGACGTCCCGGACCCGGCAGGGCGGCGCATACGGCGGCTGCTGCATCCCTGGGTGCCGCGGCAGGGCATGGACCACGCGATCCGTATCCGTCCTGGAAGGCAGGGGTGCGGCAGACGGCGAGGGTAAGGGAGCGGCGCGGGATCGTCAGCGGCCGACGGTGGCGCACGGCGTGGGCGTGCTTCCGCCCGTCCTCAGGCCGTGATCCGGCGCCCGGTCACCGTGTGGGGCTCGATGCGTACCCACATGTCACGCGCCCCGCCGGCCCAGGGCGCGCTGTACGCCCGCTCCTGGAGCCACTGCCGCTCGCGCACGTCCGTCACGGCCGCGGATGGGCCGCGTACCAGGACACTCCAGCCCTGGCTGAAGGCGTCGTCGATGCGGTCGACCTCGAAGGCCACGTACTGCCCGGCCGCGAGCGAGGGTGTCACGCCGAGGGCGGTCCGGAAGACGATGGCGCCGTCGATCACGCTGTAGTTGACGGGCACGATCACCGGCCCGGAGGCCGTGGATATCGCGAGGCGCCCGACTCCGTGCGAGCCGAGCAGCGCCTGGCACGCGCCCGGGGACATCTCGGTGACGTGAGGGTCGCGCGCGGCGCGTCCGGGACCGGGCGGCAGGTCGACGGCGCCCCCGGTCAGCTCGGTCACGGTGGTCTCCAGCGCTTCCGCCAGCCTGATCAGGGGGCCGGTGCCCGGAGCGGCGCCGGGATGCTCCTCCAGATACCGCAGGTAGCTGGCCGCCATGCCGGCCCGAGCCGCCACCTCGCGCCGGGTCGCGCCGAGCTGCGCGCGCCGGGCGGCCAGCCGACGGCCCAGGTCGCCCAGCGGCGCCTCCGTCACCACACTCGCTCCGGTGTGTTCGGTCATGGCCTTCACGCCCTTCTCGGTCAGGCCGCCGGAACGGCCAGCTCCGCGTGCTGCTCCCCGCCGAGTACCACCTTCAGCGCGCCGGTCCCGGCGGCGTGGGAGAAAACGTCGTAGGCCTCCTCCATCTGCTCCAGCGGGAAGGTGTGGGTGACCAGTTGTCCGGTCGGCAGCCGGCCGGCGCCGGCCATCCGCAGCAGGGTGGGGGTGGAGTAGGTGTCCACCAGTCCGGTCGTGATGGTCACGTTCTTGAACCACAGGTCTTCGAGGTGCAGTGTGGCCGGTTTTCCGTGCACGCCGACGTTGGCCACGTGTCCGCCGGGGCGGACCATGCGGGTGCACAGTTCGAAGCTCTCCGGCACGCCTACGGCCTCGATCACGACGTCCGCGCCGAGCCCGTCGGTGAGGTCGGCGACCAGCTGGTCGGGGGCCTCCCGTACATCGGCGACGGCGTCGGCGCCGAGCCGCCGGGCCGCTTCCAGCCGCGCCGGGGCCAGGTCGACGGCGATGATCCGCTCGGGCGCGAACAGCCGTGCCGTGGCGATGGCCGCCAGTCCGATGGGGCCGGCGCCGACGACGGCGACGGTGTCGCCGGGCTGCACGTGCCCGTTGAGGACGCCCACCTCGTAGGAGGTCGGGAAGATGTCCGCGAGCAGCACCGCGTCCTCGCTGCGCAGGGCGGCGGGCAGCAGGTGCACGGACAGGTCGGTACAGGGGACGCGGGCGTACTCGGCCTGGGTGCCGTCGATCAGGTGGCCGAGGATCCAGCCTCCGCCGCCCCGGCACTGGCCGTAGCCGCGTTCCCGGCAGAAGCGGCAGCGCCCGCACGAGGTGATGCAGGAGACCAGCACCCGGTCGCCCGGCCGTACGGTGCGCACGTCGCCGCCGACCTCGACGATCTCGCCGACCGCCTCGTGGCCGAGCACCGTGCCGGACCGGACCTCGGGCACATCGCCCTTGAGGATGTGCAGATCCGTCCCGCAGATGGTCACGGCGCCGACCTTGACGATCGCGTCGGTCGGTTCCTTGATGCCGGGATCCGGGACGTCCTGCCAGGACGCCTGTCCGGGGCCGTGGAAGACGAAGCCTTTCATGGCGCTCCTCACCTTCTCCGGTCGGTCCGCCGCGGGACCGGGTCGCGGCGCGGTGCCGCGGGCGCCCCGCAGACCCAGCTTCGTCGTTGCCCGGGGGTTCCGCTTGGGCCGTCCGGCCCCCCGCCCCGGCCCTGCGGCCCCGTTCGGCGCGTCCCGGCCGACCTCGCCGGTATCCCGGCGGCCCCTGGGGCGGCCGGTCCGCGGCAGGCGGCGTCGCAGGTGTCACCGTGACGGGGAGGTGGGCGCTGCGCCGGCCCAGGACAGGGGCGGGTCTGGATCGTGCCGGGCCCGGTGGATCGTGCTCGTGGTCGGCGGCGCCGTCGCCGGGGCGCTCAGGGACCGTGCCGCGGAGGTCGTGTTCGCGGCGCAACGCGCCCACCGGCACGCGGTCCGTGCCGTTCTGCTCGCCGGGACGACCGGGCCGGCGGACGGCCGGCGCCGGGCTGCGGTGCGCTGTGGCAGCTCCCGGCGCTACGACACGGCACCGGCACACCTCCCCCTCCCTCGCCCGTCGACCCCGGCTCACAGCACTGCGTGCGTCGGCCACTGCCCGGTCCAGCACACGCCACGGCACGCGCACGGCGACACGGCCGGCTTCGGCGGAGCGACGCGGTCTTCCTTGCCGGGGCCGCGCCGCTCTGCCGGAGGCTCAGGAGGTTTCCGGTACTTCCGGTACGACGGCCACCGGGCAGGCCGCGTGGTGCAGTACCCCGTGGGCGACACGGCCGAGTTGGAGGCCGAGGGCGCCGTGGCGGCGCCGGGTGCCGACCACGAGCAGGTCGGCCTCGTACGAGGCGGCGACCAGGGCGTCCCGGGCATGGCCCTCGACGGCGCGGCGCCGCACCCGCAGCCCGGGCGGTGCGTCCCGCAGCGCCTCCTCCAGGTCCTCGGCGGCCGACCGCTGTTCCAGGTGTTCCGGTTCACCGGTCATCAGGGGATGTGCGGGCGGCTCGCGCAGGGGGCGCCGCCAGGCCCGTACCGCCTCCAGGAGCACCCCCCTGAGCAGGGCCTCCTCGGTGGCGAACCGTACGGCGGCCGAGCCGGCCGGCTTCTCGCCGACGCCGAGGACGACACGCCCCCGGGTACCGGCCCGCGCCTGGTTGTCATGGCTGCCGCGCAGCACGATCACCGGGCAGTGCGCGTGTCCGGCGACCGCCACGCCGACGGAGCCGAGGAGGACCTCGGCCAGCCCGCTGCGGCCCCGGCAGCCGAGCACCACCGCGAGGGCGGTGCTGCTCTCGTGCACCAGCTCGTGGTCCGGTTCGCCGGGCAGCACATCGGTGCCGACGCGCACGCCCGGCTGCCGGCGCCGGGCGCGTTCCTCGGCGACGCCGACGACGTCCCGGGCCATCACCTCCTCCAGTGGCTTGTCCAGCTCCTGGGCGAGCAGGGCGCCCTCGTAGCGTTCCCAGAGCGAGGCGTGCACGAGCCGGAGCGGTGCCCCGCGCAGGACGGCCTCGTCGGCCGCCCAGTCCACCGCCCGCAGGCTCGACTCGGAGCCGTCGACACCGACGACGATCGGGAGGTCCATCGTGCTTCACCGTCCCCCTGGCGGGTCAGTCGTGCGGTACCACGGTGACCGGGGCCACGACGTGGTGCACGGCGGCGTGGATGACATGGCCGATGTCGGCTCGCGGGCTCGGCGGGTTCGTGGTCGGCGCGTCGAGGCCCACGGTGACGGGTCGGGGCATGGTCTGCACCTCCCATGACGGGGATCCGGTTCCAGCGTGGTGAGGTCCGGCGCCCGGGGTCAGGGGCCGCACGTCCCCGGTCAGGGCCGACCGGCCCACACCGGCCGCGCGGCGGGGCGACGGAGCCCGGACGGCCCGACGGGGACCGGACAGCCCCTGGCCCGCCCCGCGCCGGCCGCCGAGGCTGGAGACGGAAGACGCCCCCTGACACCCCGGTGGAGTCATCGCGGACGACGCCCCGCGCATCGTCCGGCGACGTCATGAACCGCACGGTCGCCGCCGTCGGCCGGGGTGCCTCGTTCAAGGAATCGTTGCGGCTGACGCAGGACTGTCGGTTCAGCGCGCTGCCGGTGGCCGGAGTCGTCTGCCGAGGCCGGCCTGCTGCCCAGGGAAGAGCTGCGCGACGCCCCGCAACCGGGCGGTCCACGGCCGTATGACGCTCCCCGGCCGGGCGACCCGTCGAAGGCCGCCCTCACCGCGGGCGGCCTCAGGCCTCATGTCGTCCCCGGCCCTCACGGTCCCGGCCGACGCCACCCTCGCGCGAAGCCGCCCGGCTCATGGCGCGCGGCGGGGTCGAGCGGCCTTCCGGTGATCGACGGCACGGGCCTGACCGGAAGGGCATCGTCAGCCGCGCCGACCTGCCGACGGTCTTCCTGCGCGACGACGAGGACATCGCCGAGCAGGTGCGCCGCGAGATCGTGTCCTCCCTCCTCCCGCCCCCGCCTCGGCGGTCCTGGTGGAGGTGGCGGACGCAGTGGCGACACCGACGGGCCGGGTCCGCGACCGCGCCCAGGTCCCCTGGCCGCGCGCCTGGTGTGCGCCGTCGAGGACGTGGTGGACGTGCGGTTCGACCTCGCCCACCGCGACCATGGAACCAGGGGGCCGGTCGGCCCTAGTGCCTCCGGCCGCCGGCGGGCGAAGATCGGCCCCAACGACAGCCCGTACCCCGGGGGGAACGAGAGGCCGCCATGCCCGAGACCCGCACCTTCACGGAAGAGGACCCCATCCGGGTGTTCCTGCTGGACGACCACGAGGTCGTACGGCGGGGCCTGACCGACCTGCTCGACGCCGAACCGGACATCACGGTGGTCGGCGACGCGGACACCGTCGCCCACGCCCTGGTCCGCGGGCCCGCCCTGCGCCCGCACGTCGCCGTGCTCGACGTACGGCTGCCCGACGGCGACGGCATCACCGTCTGCCGGGAACTGCGCGACCGGATGCCGGAGCTGGCGTGTCTGATGCTGACCTCGTTCGACGACGAGGACGCGCTGCTGGACGCCATCATGGCCGGGGCATCGGGCTACGTACTCAAGCAGATCAGGGGCTCGGACCTGGTGGCCGCCGTACGGACCGTCGCCTCGGGCCAGTCGATGCTGGACCCGGCGACCACCGCCCGGCTGATGCGCTCGCTGCGGGCCGATCCCGCCCAGAACCCGTCGCTCCCGCCCGAGCTGGCCGCTCTGTCGCCGCGCGAACGGGACATCCTCGCCCTGGTCGGCGACGGCCTGACCAAACCGTGAGATAGGCAAGGAGCTGTACCTGTCGGAGAAGACCGTCAAGAACCACATCTCGCGTCTGCTGGCCAAGCTCGGCGTGCAGCGCCGGGTCCAGGCCGCGGTCCTCGCGTCCCATCTGGAGCCGCAGGGCTCGACCGGACACGCGGACCACTGACGGGCAGGCCCACCCGCCGATGCAACGGGTCGACGGAGCGGGTGGTGGGTGTCAGACCGTGGTGAGCGGGTTCTCGGCCCCGGCCGCGTCGGTGATCGCCTCGACCTCGGCCACCAGCCGGGCTCCGGTCGCCGGCCGTGCCCGGACGTGGCTTCCGCGGCCGGCGAGCGCAGCCCCCGGATCGCCTTGCCGGGCACGGCCGGTGACCGGCCGGCGGACTGGCTGCGCGCGGGCCAGGCACTGGGGCGGGGGCTGTCGCGGGCCACGGCGGACGGGCTGGTCGCCTCGGTGACGTCCCGGCCCCTGGAACGGCCCGAGCTGAGCCGGGCGGCCCGCGACCCGGTCTCGGAACATGGCGCACGTACAGCGCGACCGCCTCCGCGGCGGCGTCGACGAGGTCCGCGTACCGCACGGCCCAGCGCAGCGCCTCGTACGAGGACGGCGACCCGTCGACACCGGCGACCACGCGGGGCGCGGAGGCATCCCTGTCCATGTGTCCCACCTCTCCTGCGGCTCTTTTGACCTGTCGGGCGGTCCGGTCCTCCGTCTCCACGCTGCACGCGGTGCCGCCATCGCGCCACGCAAGGCGTCCGCGCGACCGCGTCCCCGGCCCCCCGGCACACTTCCGAGCGGCGGCCGCCGTCCTCATGACGGTTCGGGCACGACCGCCACCGGGCACTGGGCGTGTTGCAGCAGTGTGTGGCCCACGCGGCCGAGCTGGAGCCCGAAGCGGCCCGTCCTGCGGTGGGCGCCGATGACCACGAGGTCGGCCGCCGCCGACCGGTGCGACAGGACCGCGGCCGCCGGTCCCTCCAGCGCCGACCGTTGGGTGCGCACCCGCGGATACCGGACGGCCATGTCACCGAGGGAGGCGTCGAGGAGCGCGCGGGCTGCCGCGTCGGCCGGTTCGGCCGGTTGGGCCGCCGGTGTCCGGCCGGCGCTCACGTCGAGGGCGCGGCGGCGCCAGGCTCGCACGACGTCGAGGGTGCAGCCGCGGGCGCCGGCCTCCTCGAAGGCGAACCGAAGGGCTTCGCGGCCGGTGCCGGTCTCGGCGAGGCCGAGCAGGATCCGTCCGTGCGTACCGGCAAGCCCCGCCCGGTCGCCGCGCACCACGACCACCGGGCAGTGCGCCCGGCCCGCGACGGCGAGCCCCACCGAGCCGAGCAGCATGTCCTTGATCCGCCCGCGCCCGCGGGACCCCGTCACCAGCGCGAACGCCTGGTCTCCCGCGTGTACGAGCGCGGTGGCGGCGTCCTCCGGCAGTACCTCGGTGCTGACCTTCACGCCGGGGTTGCGCCGCTCGGCGCGTTCGGCCGCGGAGGCCACGATGTGCTCGGCGAGCACCTCCTCGGACCGCCGCCCCCGGTCCGTCGACGGCAGAGCGCCCTCGTACCGCTCCCAGAGGCAGGCATGGACCAGCCGGAGCGGGAGGCCGTGCCGGACGGCCTCGTCCACGGCCCAGTCGACCGCGGCCAAGGACGCGTCCGATCCGTCGACGCCCACGACCAGGGGACGTGTCATCGTCCCACCGCCTTCCTCGGACCTGCCGGGTCCGCGCAGCACGGGGCGGTTTCACGGTCCCATCCGCTCCTCGCCGGCGACGAGGGCCCTTCGGCTCTCTCTCCTGGCTCTGCTCCGCGGGCTACGGGCCCCGGGTGTCCGGGGACGCCGAGGGGCCGGTCCGGTCCTGGCCGCCGCCGGCTCGGGCGCGCTCGCCCGCCGACCGCGTCCGCGTGGACGGGCGGGCGTCCGCACGCGCACAGCCCTGGCCCGTGAGGGAAACGGGCTTCGACGTCTCTGCCCGGCCCCTGCTTCAGGAGCCCTGCCCGGCCTGTCCGCTCGGCCCTGCTGCGAGGCCTGGCTGCCCGGGTGCGTCGAGACCTGTGGCCGGCCCGCCTGTTTCGCCCCCCTGTCGGGCGCGGCCGCTTGGGCACCCCTGCCTGGCGTGCCTGCTCCGGGCCCTGCCCGGCTCCTCGGCTTCGGGCCGTCCTGCGGGGCCGCCCGCTACTCGGTCACGGCTGGCCGCGGCGAACGGTGTCGCTGTGCTGGCGGAGCTGGTCGGTGTGGTCGGTGAGGCGGCTGATCCGCGCGGCGAGCTGCGGATGGTCGGCGCGCAGATGCGGCTCGGTGTCGGTGAGCGGGCCGAGCAGCAGGGCCGCGTCGTCGGCGGCGAGGGCGTCGGTGAGCCGGCGCAGCGACGACCGGGCGGTGTCCGGGAGGTCGGCCAGGGAGGTGATCTGACCGGCGAGCCTGCGCAGTTCGCCGGCGTTGTCCCGGGCCCAGGAGACGACGGCGCGGTCGGCGGCACGTCGGTCACGGGTGGCCTTCACCCGCTGTTCGCCGGTGCTGTCTGCGGCTCCGGGGCGCAGTCGCAGGTAACGGCGCTCGGCGGCCTGCCGGCTCGCCACGCCGAGGGGCGCGGCCAGATCGGCCCAGCTCGCCCCGGCCGCCCGGGCCGCCTCGATCAGCCCCGGCTCCCACCCGGCGAGCCGGTCGCGCACCTCGCGGAGCAGGAGCAGCACGGACAACGCCTGCGCGGGGTCGGGCGCGTCGGTGGCGGCGGCTCCGGACGGCTCGGTACGCGCGTTACGGACGGCGTCGTCGATGGCGCGCAGGGCCGCCTCCGCCGCGAGGACGGACGCCGGGGACGGGGACGGGGACGGGGGCTGTTCGTCGGCCGAGGTCACGCAACCGCCTCCTTTCGTCGTCGTTACGACGACGCATCATTTGTCATCGTTTCGATGACATGCTACAACAGGAGTCAGGTGCAGCGCATTGGCAGCAGTCACTGCCTGTCTCTCACTGGAGGTGTTTCGCGATGTTGATGCGCACCGATCCGTTCCGCGAGCTCGACCGGCTCACCCAGCAGCTCCTCGGCACGACCGGCACGTGGTCGCGGCCGTCCACCATGCCGATGGACGCCTACCGGGAAGGCGATGTCTACGTGATCGCTCTGGACGTCCCCGGAGTGAGCAGCGACGCCATCGACATCGACGTCGAACGGAACATGCTGACCGTCAGGGCCGAGCGCCGTCCGACGAACAAGGACGACAACGTCCAGATGGAGCTGTCCGAGCGGCCGCTGGGTGTCTTCTCCCGGCAGTTGATGCTCGCCGACACCCTTGACACCGAGCACATCGAGGCGGACTACGAGGCAGGGGTGCTGACCCTGCGCATCCCGATCGCGGAGCGTGCCAAGCCCCGCAAGATCACGATCGGCGGATCGTCGGAGCGCAAGCAGATCAGCGGCTGACCCGCTCGCGTCCGCGCCCGGGGAGGGAGGCGGGCACGCCCCGGCGTTCCCGCCTCTCCGCCGGGGGCGGCCGGAGCATTTCCGGGAACGCGGCGCGTACGGCACCCGGCGGGGAGCCGAACGCGCCGGCGGGCGCCGGAGGCTCGCCCTGCGCCTGTCCGCCCCCTCGCCCGCGGCCGGACCGCGGATCCGCGCGACTGCGCCGATGACGACCTCCCCCGGCACTCCTCCCGCTCCCGGCCCCGGCCGCGACCCCGGTGCCCGGCGGACACCGGACGGCCTGATCCGCCGCGCGCCGTACAACCTCCCGCCTCCCACCACGTCGACACGAAAGGCTCACCACCCGCCATGATCGACCAGCGCCACCCGGACCGTCCCACCGTTGCGATGACCTGGGACGCCCTGCTCGCCAAAGTCCGGTACGAAGGCGCCTACCCCACCCGGGAACGGGCCGAGGAAGTCACCCTCCAGGTCCTCGCCGCACTCGGCCGCCAGCTGACCGGCGACGAGCGAGTCGCGCTGGCCGCGCGCCTGCCGCTGGAGGCCGCACTGGAATTCACCGGACAGGCCCCCGCCACCGAGCGGTTGACCGGCTGGGCCTTCGTCAAGGACCTCGCGCGGCGGTCGGGCACCACGCCTGCGGTCGCCCGCTGGAACACCGGAACGGTCTTCTCCGTGCTCACCCAGCTGACCGGACCGGACCTGCTGGGCCAGATCCTCGACCAGCTCCCCGAGGGCTACGCCCTGCTGTTCGGACAGCCCGAACTCCGGTCCAGGCAGCGGCAGGCGGCCTGACGAGGAGTACCCCCGGGCCAGGCGCCTGGGGGTTTGCCGCCTCTGCCGGGCGGGCCGGCCCACCGCGTTCCCCACTGCGCGCCTGCCGGTACGGGCTGCACACCGTCCTCCGCCTGCACTTCTCGCAGGAGTAAGGAGAGCTACTTCTCGCGGGTCCAGTGAGATCCTGCGGGGCTTTCCGCCGGAGCCCTCCGCCCCGGAGGGCCATTCGGCCCGCGCGGTGCCCGGTCAGCCCCTGTGCCAGCGGGCCCCCGCCGCCGGACGCTGAACGCGGGATCCTCCGGAGGGAGAGTCCGTGATGACCGGCATCCAGGTAGCCCCGGTGCATGCCCTGCTGGCCGACGGAACCACAGTCCGCATACGGCAGGCAGGTCCGGCTGATCGTGCAGAGGTGCAGCGGCTGTACGAGGCGATGTCACCACAGAACCTGCGGCTGCGGTTCTTCTCCGTCAGCCCGTCCTCCGCCCGGCAGGCCGCCGAGCGGGTGGCCATGGGCGACCGCCCCGGGTACCGCGCGCTGGCCGCTGAGTACGACGGGCGACTGGTGGGGCTGGCCGAGTCCGAGGTGCTGCCGGGGGGCAGCACGGCGGAGATCTCGGTGGCCGTAGCCGACGGCTGGCATCACCGTGGTGTGGCAACCCTCCTGCTGGAACACCTCGCGGACGCCGCACGTACGGTGGGCATCACCGCGTTCAGCGCCGATGCCCTGGCCGAGAACCACGACGTGCTGAAGGTCTTCCACGACCTGGGGTTGCGCGTCACGCGCCACTGCGACGGACCTGAGGTGCACTGCACGGTCGAACTCACCGAGGACGAGACCTACCTGCGCGCGGTCGACGCCCGGGGTCGCCTCGCCGACATCATCAGCCTGCAGCTGCTGCTGCGGCCCCGGACGGTGGCGGTGATCGGCGCGGGCCGCAGGCCTGGGTCGGTCGGGCGCGCCATCCTGCGGAACATTCGGAACGGTTCCTACACCGGGCGGCTGTTCGCCGTGCATCCGGAGGCCGCCGCGATTGCCGGGGTACACGCTTGCCGCTCTGTCGCCGAGCTGCCGCAGGTGCCGGACCTGGCCGTGATCGCCGTACCGGCCGCATCCGTTCCCCCGGTTGCCGAAGAGTGCGGGAGGGTCGGCGTGCGTGCCCTGCTCGTGGTGTCCGCGGGCCTTGACACACACGAGAGCAGCGCCCTGATGGCCGCGTGCCGACACCACGGCATGCGGCTCGTCGGGCCGAACTGCCTGGGCCTGGCCAACACCGAGGACGACATCCGCCTGGACGCCACCTTCGCCGCCCGGCACCCCGGACCAGGCACCGCCGGAGTCGCCGTGCAGTCCGGCGGCGTCGGCATCGCACTGCTGGACGGGCTTTCCCGGCTCGGCATCGGGGTATCGACCTTCGTCTCGCTCGGCGACAAGTACGACGTCAGCGGCAACGACATGCTCCAGTGGTGGGAGAGCGACGGACACACCGACCTGGCGCTGCTGCACCTGGAGTCCTTCGGTAACCCCCGCGCCTTCTCGCGCACCGCCCGCCGGGTGGCACGAGCGATGCCGGTGCTGACCGTGGACGCGGGCCGGTCCGAGGCCGGACGGCGGGCCGCCGCTTCGCACACCGCGGCGGCGGCCACCCCGACCATGACCCGGCGGGCGCTGTTCACCCAGGCCGGCATCACCGCCACCCGCACCATCGGCGAACTCCTCGACACCGCCGCCCTCTTGCACGCCCAGCCGCTGCCCCTCGGTACGAAGGTCGCCGTCGTCAGCAACGCGGGCGGGGCCGGCGTCCTCGCCGCCGACGCGTGCGTGGACGCCGGACTGGTGATCCCGCCACTCGGCGCCGGCGTGGTGGACGAACTCCGCGCCCTGCTGCCCGACGGCGCCACCGCGACCAACCCCGTGGACGTCACTGCGGCCGTCGGCGAGGAGCAGCTACAGGCATGCACCAGCCTTTTGGCCCGGCACGGCACTGTCGACTCCGTCCTCGTGAGCCTGGTCCCCACGGCGGTCGCCACGGCCACCGGAGAAAACCTGGTGCGCGCCCTGACCTCGGCCCCTGGCCCGCTCGCCCGCCCCGTCGTCGCGGTGCTCCCCGCGCAAGCGGCCCGCGTCGAGCTGCTGCCCACCGTCGGCAGGGGCGCCGTGCCCGCGTACTCCGACGCCGAGGACGCAGCCCGCGCCCTGGCCCACGCCGCAGCCCGCGCCGACTGGCTCGCTCGCCAGCCGAGCGCCGTACCGGAGTTGCCGGACGTGGAGACCATGCAGGCGAAGGACTTGGCTACCGCCTACTTGGAGGACCATCCGGAGGGCGGCTGGCTCGACCCTCGGACCACGGCCGTGCTCCTGGGCTGCTACGGCATCCGACAGATCCCTTGGGCATGGGCCCGGGACGAGAATGAGGCGGTCGCGGCGGCCGAACGGCTCGCCGGCCCGGACGGACGCGTGGTCATGAAGGCCTACTGGCCGGGTCTGGTGCACAAGAGCGAGCAACACGCCCTCCACCTCGACCTGCAGAACGCCTCACAGGTCAGGGCCGCCCACCGGGATCTGGCCACCCGGTTCGGCGACCGGATGACCGGAGTCGTCGTCCAGCCGCTCGCCGAGCGCGGCACCGAACTGTTCGCCGGAGTCGTCCAGGACGAGGTGTTCGGACCCCTTGTGGTGTTCGGTCTCGGCGGCACGGCGACCGAGCTGCTCGCCGACCACGCCGCCCGGCTCGCGCCGCTGACCGACCTGGACGTGCACGACCTGCTCACCTCCCCGCGCTGCTCTCCCCTGCTGTTCGGCTACGGCGGCAGCCCTGCCGTCGACCTCGGCGCCCTGCAGCAGCTCCTGCACCGCCTCTCCCGGATGGCCGCGGACCTTCCCCAGCTGGTGGAGGCCGACCTCAACCCTGTGCTGGCAGGGCCACACGGCGTCACCGCCCTCGACGCTCGCCTACGGTTGGTTCCGCGCCATCCCCACGACCCCTACCTGCGCCGACTGCGCTGACCGGCCACGACCGTTGCAGAGGAGGACGGCCCTGAAACCGGACGAAGATCAGTGCCGTCATGAGCGGCGACGTCGTCACCGCCCAGTACGGCACCCCGTTTCAGGAGGTCGTCCGCCTCTTACGTGACCACGGCGTCGGCGGGCTGCCGGTGATCGACGAGGACGACCAGGTCATCGGGGTCATCTCCGAGACCAATCTGATGCGGCGCCAGGCGCGGTCGAGTGAATCCGGGGCCCCTCTCAACGTCTGAGCGTGCAAGCTCCGCCGCCGTACACGCGGGAGTTTCGCGCGGAGCCGGGCTCGTACGGCCGGCGGAATCATGTCGGCACCCCCCGGTGACGGTGCGTGCTGAAGTCGGCATGCCAGGGGCCGCCCGGTTGATGGATCGGCACGGCATCGAACGTGTGCGGGTCCACGAGGAGGACCGGCTCGTCAGCATCGTCATCCGCCGCGATCTGCTCCAGGCCTTCCTGCGTACCGACGACGAGATCCGACGGACTGTGCGGCGCGAGGTGCTCGTCGGCGCTCTCTGACTCGACCCGCCCACCGTGGACGTGGAGGTCTGCGAAGGTGTGGTCACTCTCTTTGGCAACTGGAACGCCAAAGCGATGCCGCCGTCGCCGTCGCCATGCCTCCGGTTCACCGTGCACCAAATACGTCGTGTGCGGTCCTCGGCCCCGCACAGCCGGCCGAGGACCTGGCCGGCATCGGCATGCGCCGAGAAGTGGGGTACGTCGGCCACCGTCGCCCTGACCGGAGCGTACTCACCGAACATCTTCAGCACCCTGGGCGTCGACGAGGTCCCGGGCGCGTGTGCCTTGCACGGTCCGGTCCGTGGGGTCCCACAGCCGGATCAGCGGCCCCGGTATGAGCCGAAGGGCCCACGGCCGGGTCCGGGCGGCCTGTGGTGCCGGCTCCCGAGGGCGCGCACGCTGGGATCGACAGCCCATGAAGGGAGCCGGTGCGATGACCTCCGCAACCACCATGAGCACGGCGCTTGAGGCCGTGCACCGCGACCGGCTGATGCGCCTCGCCCGCGAGGTCTCCTTCGAGGCCGGGACCCGCCTGTTCGAGGAGGGCCGGCACGCCGACCGCTTCTGGATCGTACGCACCGGAACCGTCGCCCTCGACCTGCACGTACCCGGCCGCCGGCCGGCCGTCGTCGAAGCGCTCGGGCACGGCGAACTGGTCGGCTGGTCCTGGCATTTCCCGCCGTACCTCTGGCACCTGGGCGCCGAGGCGATGACCCCGGTGCAGGCCTGGCAGTTCGACGCCGAGCCGGTGCGCGCGATGTGCGCCGCGGACGCCGCGTTCGGACGGGCCATAGCGGTGTGGGTGGGACGTGTGGCCGCCCAGCGGCTGCACGCCACCCGGGTCAGGCTGCTCGACCTGTACGCCCCCTACGGCAGCGGTGACCTGTTGTGACCGCGCGCCCGCTCCGTCCGGCCGACCGCCCTGGGAAGCAAGCATGGACAGCAGCCCGCACCGGGTGAGTGACGTGATGACGCATGCCGTCGTCGCGGTGGGCCGCAAGGCCCTGTGCAAGGACATCGTCGAACGCATGGAGGAGTGGAAGGTCAGCGCCCTTCCCGTGCTGGAGGGCGACGGGCGTGTGATCGGGGTTGTCTCCGAGGCCGACCTGCTGCCCAAGGAAGAGTTCCGGGACAGCGACCCGGACCGGTTCACCCAGCTGCGCCGACTCTCCGACCTGGCCAAGGCCGGGGCGGTGTCCGCCGAGGAGCTGATGAGCACCCCGGCCGTCACCGTCCATGGAGACGCCCCCCTCGCCGAGGCGGCACGAATCATGGCCTTGCGGCATGTCAAACGGCTGCCCGTGGTGAACGCCGAGGGCATCCTCGAAGGCGTGATCAGTCGCGGGGATCTGCTGAAGGTGTTCCTGCGCCCCGACAACGACCTGGCGGACGAGATCCGACGTGACATCGTCGACGTTCTCTTCCCGGCCCCGGTCGAGCCCGTGCACATCATCGTCAGCGACGGCGTCGCGACTTTGACGGGACGCGTCGGGGACACCGCACGGATTCCACTGGCCGCGCGCCTGGTCCAGAGTGTGGAAGGGGTCGTGGGCGTGGACTGCCGGCTTACTGCCGCCGACGCCGAGGCCGGGTGACGCCCTCAGCCTCAGCGCACCCGAGCGGCGTTGGTTGACGCGTCCGACCGCCCAGCTCACCGCTGCCTTTCGCGGTCGGCGTTGCTGATCAGCCTCTCCCCCCGCTCAGCTTCCGCAGCTCCTCCAGCAACTCGTCAGGCTTCAGCTCGGGCAGTCGTACCCGGGGCTCTTCTGAGCTTGCCCCACCGCTCCTCCGCGTCCCCTCGCACACGAGTCCGGACTGTCGCGGTCACTGCCCACGTCAAACCAGCGCCTGCCGATGAATGCGGCGCGGCTGGGCCAATGCGCGGAAGCCGTCTTCCGGCCTCGGAACGGGCCGCGCTTCCGGTACTCAGGGCCGGTCGGCCCACGCCGTGGGACGGAGGGCACCTGCCCCGGCGCGCCGCTCCCTCCCAGGCTGGGAGGCACGGAGAGTTGAGAGCCGAGGAGTGGCGTCATGGCCCGCTACGTGTACGACTTCCAAGACGGTGGCCGGGACCTGAGCGGCCTGCTCGGCGGCAAGGGCGCGAACCTGGCGGAGATGACCCGGCTGGGGCTGCCGGTACCGCCGGGGTTCATCGTCTCCACCGAAGCCTGCCGCGCGTTCCTGGCCACCGGCGAGGAACCCGAGGGCATGTCGGCGGAGGTCTCCCGACACCTTGCGGCACTGGAGACGGGTGCCGGGCGGCTGCTCGGGCAGGGGGACGACCCGCTGTTGGTGTCCGTCCGCTCCGGGGCGCGCTTCTCGATGCCCGGCATGATGGAGACGGTTCTCGACATCGGTCTCAACGACGACTCCGTGCTCGGCCTGGCCAAGGTGTCCGGCAGCGAGCGTTTCGCCTGGGACTCCTACCGCCGGCTCGTCCAGATGTACGGCAGCACGGTGATGGGAGTCGGTCGGGCCCTGTTCGACGAGGCCTTGACCCTGCTGAAGGACGCCCGCGACGCTCCCGACGACCTCCATCTCGACGCGAGCGATCTGGCATGGCTGGTGGAGACGTACAAGAGTCTGATCCGGGACGAGACCGGCCGCGACTTCCCTCAGTCCCCCGCCCAGCAGCTCCAGCAGGCGATCCTCGCCGTGTTCCGGTCCTGGAACGCCGAACGCGCCGTGCTCTACCGGCGGCGCGAGCACATCCCGGACGACCTGGGAACGGCCGTCACCGTGCAGCGCATGGTGTTCGGCAACCTCGGCCCCGACTCGGGCAGCGGCGTCGCCTTCACCCGTGACCCGGCCACCGGGCGCCCCGGCCTGTACGGCGACTACCTGCCGAACGCCCAGGGCGAGGACGTCGTGTCGGGCGTGCGGAACGCCGTACCGCTGCCCGAGCTGGAACGGCTGGACCCCCGCTCCTACCGGCAGCTGCGCGATCACGCACAGACCCTGGAGCGGCACTACCGCGACCTGTGCGACATCGAGTTCACCATCGAGCGGGGAACGCTGTGGATGCTGCAGACCCGGGTGGGCAAGCGCACCGCCGAGGCCGCCTTCGCCATCGCCACCGAGCTGGTGCAGGAAGGCCTCATCAGTTCCGACGAGGGCCTGGCGCGGGTGGGCGGTGACGGACTGGCCCGGCTGATGTTCCCGCGCTTCGACACCACCGCCACCGGTGAGACGCTTGCCCGTGGTGTGCCGGCCTCGCCGGGCGCAGCGGTGGGCGCGGCCGTGTTCGACTCCGCGGAGGCCGTACGGCGTGCCAAGGCCGGCGAGAAGGTGGTCCTCGTCCGCGAGGAGACGACACCCGACGACCTGCCCGGCATGGTCGCCGCACAGGCCGTGCTGACCGGCCGGGGCGGCAAGACCAGCCACGCGGCGGTCGTCGCCCGGGGCATGGGCAAGGTGTGCGTGTGCGGGGCGCAGGACATCACCGTCAACGCGGAGTCGCGGCGTTTCACCGCCCGTGACGGCGGTGTCATCGAGGAGGGCACCGTCATCTCGGTCGACGGTTCCACCGGTGACGTGTACCTCGGGGCCGTCCCGTTGGTCGCGTCGGCGACCATGCGCTACCTGGAAAGCGGTGAGCAGGCCGACAGCGTGGTCTCGGCGGTGGCCCGGGCCCTGGACCACGCCGACTCCGTTCGGCGCTTGGAGGTTCGGGCCAACGCCGACACTCCCGAAGACGCTGCCCGGGCCCGGAGGTTCGGAGCACAGGGCATCGGGCTGTGCCGCACCGAGCACATGTTCCTCGGCGAGCGGCGCAAGCTGGTCGAGGAGATGATCCTCGCCCGTACGGATGCTGACCGCGACCGCGCACTGGGAGCTCTGCTGCCGCCCCAGCGAGGGGACTTCACGGCCATCCTGGAGGCGATGGACGGCTTCCCGGTCACCATCCGGCTGCTGGATCCGCCACTGCACGAGTTCCTGCCCGACCGCACCGACCTGGCCGTCCGCATCGCCACCGCCGAGGCCACGGGCGGGCAACCGGACGCACACGACGTGAAGTTGCTCGCAGCGGTGAACCGGATGCACGAGGAGAACCCGATGCTCGGCCTGCGGGGCGTGCGGCTCGGCCTGGTGGTTCCAGGACTGGTCGCGATGCAGGTCCGCGCGATCGCCGAAGCGGTCGTCGAGCGCACCCGAGCGGGTGGATCTCCGCATGCGGAGATCATGGTGCCGCTCGTCGGCGCCGTCCAGGAACTGCGGCTCGCCCGCGAGGAGGTGGCCCGCGTCCTGGCCGAGGTCGGTGAAGAGACCGGCACCCCTGTGCATTGCCCTGTCGGCACGATGATCGAACTGCCCCGTGCGGCGCTCACGGCCGGGCGGATCGCCGAGGACGCGGAGTTCTTCTCCTTCGGCACCAACGACCTCACCCAGACCACCTGGGGCTTCTCCCGCGACGACGTGGAGGCCGCGTTCTTCTCGGCCTACTTGGACAAGGGCGTCTTCACCGCCTCGCCGTTCGAGACGCTCGACCGGGAGGGTGTGGGCCGGCTGGTCCGGATCGCTGTCGACGAAGGTCGCGCTGCCCGACCGGACCTCGAGACCGGCGTCTGCGGCGAGCACGGCGGCGACCCGGAGTCCATCCACTTCTTCCACGAGGTCGGCCTGGACTACGTCTCCTGCTCACCGTTCCGGGTTCCAGTAGCCCGTCTCGAGGCGGGCCGAGCGGCGCTGATGGACATGGACGCGAGCGACAGCAGGTGACAGGGGCACATGGCCCCTTCATCGGTTGGGACAGACTGGCAGCGGAAGGTAGGCACGTCATGGCGGCCAGCGAGATGCGAGCACATCGGCGCATCAACCTCGACCACGCCGAGTCGCTGCGGTTGCTGGGCAGCGTGTCGCTGGGAAGGATCATCTTCACCCGGCAGGCCCTGCCCACCGCCCGCCCGGTCAACCACGTCATGGACAACGGGGACATCGTCATCCGCACCCACGAGGGTGCTGCGCTCACGTCTCACGCACAGCAGGCCGACAGCATGGGCGTCGTCGTCGCATACGAGGCCGACGCCATCGACCCGGACACCAACCTCGGCTGGAGCGTGGTCGTCACGGGGTACGCCCGGCTGGTGACCGACCCCGTTGAACTCGAGCGGATCCGGCGGCTGTTGCAGCCTTGGGTGTCGGCGGAACCCATGGACCAGGCAGTGCGCATCCGCCCGGAGCTGGTCACAGGTGTCCTCCTCACCGAGACGGGCGGCACGGCGAAGACAGCCGACTGACCTGCGCTGACGTGCCTGGCTCACCGGCGTGTGGCAGGGCGGCTTCGGTACGACAGCGGGGTGTGAGGGACTCCGCCTCCGGGCTCGTGGTCATGCGGTCGCCTGGCTGTCCGCGATCAACATCATGCTCGCCGTCTTCAACGCGCTGCCCGCTGCCCCGCTCGAGGGGGGGCGGCTGCTGCGGGCCTACCTGTGGCACCGCACCGGCGACCGGCTGCGGGCCACCCGCGGCGGCGGGCCGGGCTCTGGGCTGGTTCATGGTGCTGACCGGCTTCGCGGCCGTGCTGTTCGGACACAACCTGTCCGGTCTGTGGCCGGCGCTGGTCGGCTGGTTCCTGGTCAGCGCGGCGACTGCGGAAGCCCGTCAGGCCGAGATGCGGTGCGTGCTGGGCGGTGTCCCGGTCAGCCGCGCCATGACCCCGAACCCGGTCATGGTTCCGGACGCGGTGACACTCGCCGACTTCGTGGCCGAGGGGCCTTCGGCCACTACCGCCGCTCGGCCTTCCCGGTGCTGGCGGCAGACGGCTCGATGGTCGCTCTGCTCACCGTGCGGCGTGTCGAGATGACGCCGGCCCGGGCGCGGGGCAGCACGACGGTCGGGGAGATGATGCGTCCTGTGGATGACGTCGTCATCGCCGCGCCCGAGGAGCCGGTGCTCGGCCTGCTGCCCGGGCTGGAAGTGAGCCCGCGCGCCGCGCAGTTGTGCTGGACGAATGACGCCTCGTCGGCATCCTCACCGTCGCCGACATGACCCGGGACCTGGCGCGTCCTGCCGGGCCTGCGCACCCCCTGCTGCAGAGCACCGAGCCGCACCTCACGAAGGAGGCGTCATGACGGACACGACCTCGGCCGCCCCACCGGCGACCGAACTGCCCGAGGGCCACGTCGAGATATGCCACCTGGGAGGCCGTGCGTTCGAGGTCGCCGTACGCGGACACGCCCTCGTCACCGACCAGCCTGTCGAGGCAGGCGGTGAAGACCACGGCCCCACGCCGGTCGAGGTCCTCATCGTGTCGCTCGCTTCGTGCGTCGCCTGCTACGCGCAGCGGTCTCGACGATGTCCGCGGCCATCACTTCCTCCGAGGGCTTGCCGAGGTCGTGGGCGAGGGATTCGCCTTCGTAGCGCTCTTAGGGCGAGGCGTACACCAGACGGAGCGACTCTGCGCGCAGGGCTGCCTCGTCGGCAGCCCATTTCCGCTGCTCTCAGGCTCACGGGTTCCCGCCTCGGGCGGCGGCTCAGCTGTGTGTGACGACCGCGACAGGGGCGGCGATGTGGTGCAGGACGGAGTGCGTGACATGGCCGATGTGGGTGCCGAACGCGCCGGTGCGGATGCGCCGGCCGACGACGACCAGGGACGCATCACGGGAGTCGCTCACGAGGACCTGCGCGGCGCTGCCGCATCGGCTCGCCTCGATCACCTCGACGTTCGGGAACTTCTGCCGCCAGGGACGCAGCACCTTGCCCAGGAGGGAGGACTGTCCGCGTTCGAGCGTGTCGTAGAGTTCGGCATCGCCGGGGAAGCGGTAGAAGGACGTGGGCGGTTCGGGCCAGGCGTGGACGGCCCGCAGAGCAGCTGTCCGGCGAGCGGCTGCGTCGAAGGCGAACTCCAGCAGTGTGTCGTCCGGGCGATCGATGTCGAGGCCGAGCACGACGGGCCGGAAGGGCGCCGCGGCGGACGGCACGCCTGCCGGGTCCATCCTGTGCTCGTCGGCGGCCTGCTCCTCCGCGCGGACCAGCACCACCGGGCGCTCGGCACGGGCCACGACACCCAGACTCACCGAGCCGACCATGAACCCCTCCAGCCCACCGAGCGCCCGGGAGCCCAGCACCAGCAGTTCGGCGAAGCCCGCCGCCTCGCACAGGACGTCGGCCACGGTCCCCGTGAGCTGCTCGGTGATCACCTCGATGCCCGGGTGGCGCAGCCGGATCCCCTCCGCGGACTCGTGCGTCAGCTGCTGAGCCCAGTGCTGGTACCTGTCCAGGTCCAGCAAGGGGGTACGGGCCACGTACGTGGGCGTCGGCTCCTGGACATGCACGATCTTCAGGGGCAGGCCACGCAGCAGCGCTTCGCGAGCCGCCCACTCGGCCGCGGCCCGGCCTTCGGGCGAGTCGTCGAGGCCGACGGTGACGGTGCGGGACATGTGTCCACCTCCCGGCACGGGGGATCCACGACCAGGGTGACGCCTCGGCGCCGGCCGCGTCAGGGGCCACACGGCCCGTTCAGGGTCCGACCGACCCTCTGCAATGCGGTGGCCGGACGGGCCTTCCAGAGGCCGGGCGGCCCTGGCCCGCTTCTGGCCTCCCGGGCACACCTTGGAAGGAGCCGGACACCCCATCGAGGCCCTTGTGGAGTCACCGTGGACGGCACCCCGCGCATCGTCAGCGATGTCATGACCCAGACGGTCGCCGCCGTCGGCCGACGGGCCCCTTCAAGGAGATCGTGCAGCTGATGCAGGACTGGCAGGTCAGCGGGCTGCCCGTGATCGAGGGCGAGGGCCGGGTGGTCGCAGTCGTCTCCGAAGCCGACCTGCTGCCCAAGGAGGAGCTCCGGGACGACCCCGATGCGGGCTACCTCCAGCTGCGTCAGCCCGTGGACGTGGCCAAGGCAGCCGCCCTCACCGCAGGAGACTTGATGTCCTCTCCCGCCGTCACGGTCCGGGCCGGCCACGCTCGCCGAGGCGGCGCGCGTCATGGCGCGAGACGGGGTCGGGAGGCTGCCGGTGGTGGACGAGGCCGGGCTGCCGGCGGGCGTCGTCAGCCGGGCCGACCTGCTCAAAGTGTTCCTGCGCGACGATGAGGACAGGCCGAGGAGGTCCGGCGCGAGATCGCCTCCTGCCTCTTCCCGCCGCCGTCGTCGACCGTCCAGGTGGAGGTGCACGACGGTGTCGTGACGCTCGCCGGGCGCGTCCGCGACACTGCCCTGGTGCATGTGGCCGCGCGGCTGGTAAGGGGTGGTGGACGCGGGGTTCGACCTCACGCGTGACGGCGGGTCGCAGTAGCCGGAAAGGTACCGCCGCAGGGTGACTGGGGCCGGACGGCCCTGGTGCGACGGGCACCGTCAGGTGATGATCGGCATCGAGGACATTCGGCAGTGTCCCATCGCTCGCGGAATCGAGGTCTCCATGGCCGTGACACGCACCTTCACCGAGCAGGATCCGATCCGCGTGTTCCTGCTCGACGACCACGAGGTGGTACGACGTGGGCTGGCCGACCTCCTGGAGGCCGAACCGGACATCTCCGTGGTCGGCGACGCGGACACCGCCGAACACGCGCTCACCCGGGGCCCCGCCCTGCGACCGCACGTCGCCGTGCTCGACGTCCGCCTGCCCGACGGCGACGGCATCACGGTCTGCCGCGAGCTGCGCGACCGGATGCCGGAACTGGCGTGCCTGATGCTGACCTCCTTCGACGACGAGGACGCCCTGCTGGACGCCATCATGGCCGGGGCGTCCGGATACGTGCTGAAGCAGATCAAGGGCTCCGACCTCGTGTCGGCGGTACGCACCGTCGCTTCGGGGCAGTCGATGCTGGACCCGGCGACGACCGCCCGGCTCATGCGATCCCTGAGAGCGGACCCGGTCGAAGTTCCGTCGCTGCCCGCTGAACTGGCAGCCCTCTCACCGCGAGAACGCGACATTCTTGCGCTGATCGGCGACGGTCTGACCAACCGCGAGATCGGCAAGAAGCTGTACCTGTCCGAGAAGACCGTCAAGAACCACATCTCACGGCTGCTGGCCAAACTGGGCGTGCAGCGCCGCGTCCAGGCGGCGGTCCTCGCCTCCCACCTGGACCAGCACGAATCCGGCCCGCACGACTCCCGTGAAGTCAAGGATCGTTCTTCCCGCTGAGAGCGGCCGGGGTCAGGCGGCGGTGAGCAGGTTCTTCACCTCGACCACGTCGGAGATCTCCTCGACCTCCGCCACCAGCCGGGCCAGTGTCACCGAGGACATCCGGCCGGTCAGCTCCACGATGCCGTCGTGCACGGCCACCTCGACGTTCTCCCGGTCACCCGGCGGGCAGCACGCGGCGATCGTCGCCTCGACCTCCGTCCGGATACCGGCGTCGTCCCTGATGAGCGACTGCAGCAGCGCATCACGGCGTACGACGCCCACCAGACGGCCATCGCGGTCGGTGACAGGCATCCGCTTCAACCGGGACAGCGCGGCGAGCCAGGCCGCCTCGGCGACGGTCGCGCCCGGCAGCACCGTGATCGCGGGACTTGTCATCAGGTCGCCGGCCAGATCACCACGGGCCTTGCCATGGATCCGGCGCTCACGCAGCCGGCCGATACGGCCGGGCCGGTGACCGGATGCCTCGAAGGCGACCTTGGCGAGCAGGTCGGACTCCGAGACGACGCCGACCACATGGTCCTCGGCATCCACGACCGGGAGCGCGCCCACGTGCTCGCGCGCCAGCGTGCGGGCGATGTCGCGGTAGGGCAGGTCTTCGCGCAGGGAGGCGGCGGGCACGTCCATCACGTCCCGCACCAGGGGCAGTCCCGGTTCGGGCGCGGATGCGGACTGCGGCGTGAGCGGGGCGGACGTTGGTGCGGGACGGGCCGTGGCACTCGGCACAGCCGTCGGAGCCTGCGCTTCTGCACCTACATGCTTGGATGCGGCCGTGGCCACGGCACCCAGGTAGCGAAGCAACGTGTCCTGCCGTGCTGTTTCGCCGGTGCTGAAGGGGCGGCAGGGCACGTCCCGCCGGACCTCGGCCTCCGCGGAGAAGTTCTCGTGCTCGTTCACGGCGGCCTCCTGACTCCGTCGAGTCGCCTACCGTCCCAGTCTTTCGCTCTCTCTGCCCGTGCCAAGAGCCGAACGGCCCTGGTGGAACGGCGTGACGGCTCTATCCGGTGCGGGCCGGAACGGCAACGGTGAGACTGGAGGAGCAGCCGACCGGCAGGAGGCCGCCGATGAGCCTGCGGGACTTCCTGGAGCGGTTCCGTCCGGTGGGCACGCCGGGAGCGTCCGCCACCGGCGTGCCCGCCGACCGTACGGCGGAACGCGCCGCGGAACTGACGCCCGCCCTCGCCCGGCTGGCAGACGTACAGCAGGAGGCGGCGCAGATCCAGGCAGCCGCTGAGCAGGAGGCCGAGGCCCTCCGGCAGAACGCCGTGCGAGAGGCGGCACGCATGGTGGAGGCCGCGCGGGAGCGAGCTCCCGAGGTTCGCCGGCAGGCCGCAGAACCCCTGCTGCGCAAGGCGCGGCAAGAGGCGGACGCCCTGCGCGCCGCAGGAGACGACACTGCCTCGGCGATCCGCGAGCGGGCCGTGGAACGTATGCCCCACCTGGTGGATCTCGCTGTGGCCGACGCCCTGCGCCTGACAGGCGGGGAGCGGCAAGCGCCATGAGTGCCGGGTGGGTCGCCGGAGCGGTGCGCGCGAAGGCCCTCGTCGGCCGGTGTCCGGGCACCGACGGGGCACGGGAGATCGCACGTGGTCCGACACTCGATGACGCCCTGCACCGCCTGGCGACCACGCCCTATGCCAGACACACGCGGCCGGCGGCGGACTTGCGCCAGGCGCAGTGGTCGGTGTCCGCCACCCTGCTGTGGCACCTGCGGGTGCTGGCCGGCTGGCTGCCCCGGGGCGGTGCACGCCTGCTGATTCCGCTCGCCGCCGGGTTCGAGATAGCCAACGTGGCCTCCCGGCTGCCTGCATCCGACGGTCGCCGTGCGGAGGCCCCGGATCCCTATCGGCTGGGCGCCCTGGAGACCGCCTGGCGCAGTCTGGAACGCGCCGGGACACTCGCTGAGACACGGGCGGCGCTCGCGGCCTCGCCTTGGGGAGACCCGGGCGGCGACACACCGTGGGCCCTGGTCACCGGCATGCGGATGGCCGCCGCGCGCCGCACCGCTGTCGCCGTACAGCCCGCGCGCCGCTGGGCCCAGGGACGCGCCGTCCTGCTGGCAGCTCGTGAGCTGTTCGTACATCACCGCTCTCTTCCGGAGCCCGTACTGCGCGATGCGGCACGGCTGCTCGGGACGCGGGCGACGGCCGCCTCCACGTACCAGGAGTTCCGCGAGCGTCTGCCCTCGTCCGCGGGTTGGGCCCTGGAGGGCGTCGACGAACCGGGTGAGCTGTGGCGGGCGGAGGCCCGCTGGTGGCGGACGGTGCAGGCGGACGGCGCGGCGCTGATGCGTGAGGGCCGTTACGGGCCCCGGGTGGTCGTCGGTGCGGTGGCGCTGCTGTCCGTGGACGCCTGGCGGATGCGGGCGGCGCTGGAGTCGGCGGCGCGCGGGGGCCGGCCCGGGGAGGTGTTCGATGCCCTGGTCTGAGGCGGTGACGCCGGTCCAGATGCGCCGTGTGGCGGTGGTCGTGCCGCAGGCGGCTCTCCGGGACGCTCTGGTGCGGATCGCCGAGGAGGGCTGCGTGGAACTGGACCGCGCCGAGGAAGCGCCTCCTGGCGCAGCGGCCGTGCGACTGCAGCGGTTGCGGGGACGGGGCGCGACAGGCGGTCCCGAAAGCCCCGCGACAGCGGTCTTGGCCGCCGCCACGCCCGACCTCGACTTGCTCGAACGCCGTGAAAACGTCGCACTGCTGGCGGGCGAGGCCCAGTTGGAGGAGCGCGCGGAGGGCGCCGTACGGCAGGGAGAGGTGGCCGCGCTGGCCGGGTGGTGCCCGGCGGCCGAGGTACCCCGCGTCGCGGGACGTCTGGCCGCTGCGGGAGGCGCGCTGCTGCCGCTGCCGTCCCCGCGCGGAACCGATCCGCCGACGCTGCTGCGCCCGAGCCGGGCCGCCTCCTTCACCCCGCTGGTGACCACGTACGGGACGCCCGCCTACGCGGACGTCGATCCCTCGTGGCCGGCGGGCCTCACTTACGTCGCGATGTTCGGGATCATGTTCGGCGACGTGGGGCACGGGGCGCTGCTGGTGCTCGGCGGAGTCGCGTTGCGCCTCGGGTGGCCTCGCCGGCTGGCCGGGCTGGGCCGGTTGTGGCCGTTCCTCGCGGGTGCGGGCGTCGCTTCCATGGTGGCCGGGGCCGCCTACGGCGAGTTCTTCGGGCCGACGGGTCTGCTGCCGGTGCTGTGGCTGAGCCCCCTGGAGAGTCCTGCCCGTCTGCTGGCCGCCGCCGTGGTGTTCGGTGCCGGTCTGCTGGCCCTCGCACACGCCACCGGGGCGGTGAACCGGGTGCGTGAGGGCGGCTGGGGCTCGGCCCTGTACGCGGCGTCGGGCTGCGCCGGGCTGATGTTCTACCTGGGCCTCACTCTGGCCGCGGCAGGCCTGGTCCTGCACCGGCAGGCTCCGGCCGTCGCCGGAGCCGCTCTTGCCGTGACCGGGCTGGCGCTGGTGGCGTCCGGCCTGTTCCGGGCCACCGCGGGCGGTGGTGCGGGACTCGCCGAGACGGTGGTACAGCTGTTCGACGTCGTCGTGCGGACCGGCACCAACACACTCTCCTTCGCCCGGTTGGCCGCATTCGGCCTGACCCATGCCGCTCTCGCGGATCTGGTGTGGCGCGGTACGACCGGCCTGGCCGGGCGTGGGGCCGCCGGAGTCTCGGGCGCCGCCCTGCTGTTCGTCGTGGGCACGGCCGTTTCCTTCGGCCTGGAAGCCCTGGTGGCCGGTGTGCAGGCGCTGCGGCTGGAGTTCTACGAACTCTTCTCGCGGCTCTTCGAGACGGAGGGCCGCCCGTTCCGTCCCTGGCACGTTCCCCCGGCGGAGCCTGCCGATCCCGCTACGAAGGTGATCCCATGCTCACCTGGCTGATCGTCCTTCCCGTCCTGGTCGCGGTGCTCGGCGCCGTCCGGCTGCTGCGCCGGCGCCGGACCAGACACGCCTTCCGCTGGCTGCTGGCCACGAACCTCGCCCTTCTGGGCGGCGCCCTGGTCGTCCTCGCCACCGCGCTGGCGGGGCAGGCACAGGCCTCGGCACAGGCCGCCGGGTCCGGTGGGGTCAACGGATCCGCCTTGATCGGGGCGGCCATCGCGGTGGCCGGCGCGTCGATAGGAGCCGCGATAGCCGTCGCCTACACGGGCGCCGCGGCACTGGCCGCGTTGAGCGAACGTCCGGAGATGTTCGGCCGGGCCATGGTGATCGTCGGTCTCGCGGAGGGCATCGCGGTGTACGGGCTGGTGGTCGCGATCCTGCTGATCGGAAAGGCATGACGATGGCCACCGTGGCCGCCATCGGCACACGGACCAGCGTGTCCGGTCTGGCGCTGGCGGGGGTCGACGTGCTCGTCGCTGAGGATCCGGACGCCGTCCGCCGGGCCTGGCGGACGCTGCCCCGCACGGTCGGCCTCGTGATCCTCACGGCCGAGGCTGCCGAAGCGCTGGGCGGCGCGGCGACGGCGCCGGACCCGTCCAGGCCACTGACGGTGGTGATGCCCGGATGACCGCTCCCGTCGACGCGCTGAGCCCCGTACGCGCCGAGTTGCTGCGCGCGGCGCGGGCCTCGGCCGACGCCGTACGGGACCGCGCTCAGGCCGATGCGGAGGAAACCCTGGGCTCGGCCCGCGCCACGGCCGAGGCGGTGCTCACGCGGGCCCGGGACCTCGGCAGAGCCGACGGTGCCGCCGAGGCGGCACGGGAACGGGTGCGAGCGGTCCAGGACGCCTGGGCGGCGGAACTGGCGGCCAGGGCCGAGGCGTACGCGGCTCTCAGGGCTGCGGTCCACGCAGGGGTGCGCAGGGAATTCGCGGAGGACGCGTCCTTGCGGTCGCGCTGCGAGGAAGCGGCACGAAAGCTGTTGGGTCCGCAGGCGAGGGTCACGGCGACCTCGGGGGGCGGGGTGACGGCCGAGGCGCCCGGCCGCCGGGTCGACCTGTCGGCGGGCGCCCTCGCCGATCGCGCCCTGGACCGCCTGGGTGCCCGGGCCGAGACGTTGTGGGAGCCGGCATGACCAGCTCCGGCAACCCTTCGTCGGACTCGTCGGGCAGGCATACGCTTCCGCAGATCACGCCCGGCGCTCCGCCGGACGGCGCCGACCGCCCACGGATCCTTCGTGTCGCCGGCCCTCTCGTGGAGATCACCTGTCCGCCCACGGTGGCCATGCACGACCTGGTCGTGCTGGGTGCCGCCGGGCTGCCGGGCGAGGTGGTCGCCATCCACGGCGACACGGCCACCATCGAGGCGTACGAGTACACCGGCGGACTTGCGCCCGGGCACCCTGCGGAGCCCCAGGGCCGCCCCCTGTCGGTGCGGCTGGCACCGGATCTGCTCGGCGGCGTGTACGACGGGCTGCTGCGCCCTCTGGCCGGCATCGGCGACCTTCTCACGGCGAGCGGACCGACGACCCGTGAACCGGACCGACGCACCTGGTCGTTCACACCGCGAGTGGCCGAGGGAGCGCCGGTCGCGACCGGTGACGTCCTCGGGCGGATCGGCGCGGGCGTGCCGCTGCGGCTCCTGGTGCCCCCGGGCCTGTCGGGTGAGGTGACGTGGATCGCGGCGGCGGGCGATCACCTCTCGAACGGCGTGCTCGCCGTGGTGGGCGGCCAGGAGGTGCGGATGGCGCAGTCCTGGCCGGTGCGCAGACCGCGACCGGTCGCGCGGCGGCTGCCGGCGGACGTGCCCCTGAACACCGGGCAGCGGGCGGTCGACCTGCTCTTCCCGGTGGCACGTGGCAGTACGGTCGCCGTGCCCGGCGGATTCGGCACCGGCAAGACCATGCTGCTGCAGCAGATCGCCAAGTGGTGCGACGCCGACGTCATCGTCTACGTCGGCTGCGGCGAGCGCGGCAACGAGATGGCGGACGTCATCGAGGAGTTGGCGGAGCTGACCGATCCGCGGACCGGCGGCCGTCTGGCCGAACGGACCGTGACGATCGCGAACACCTCCAACATGCCGATGATGGCCCGCGAGGCCGGCGTGCACACGGGCGCGACGGTCGCCGAGTACTTCCGCGACATGGGCCTCGACGTCGTCCTGATCGCCGACTCGACCTCCCGCTGGGCGGAGGCGCTGCGCGAGTTCGCCTCCCGTATGGGCGAACTCCCCGCCGAAGAAGGCTATCCGGCGGGGCTCGCCTCGCAACTGGCCGCGTTCTACGAGCGGGCCGCCGCCGTGCGCACCCTAGGCGGCACGACCGGCTCGGTCACGGTGATCGGCGCGGTGTCTCCACCGGGCGGTGACCGCACCGAGCCCGTCACCGCGCACACCGAGCGCTTCGTGCGCTGCCTGTGGAGCCTGGACCGCGATCTCGCCTACGCACGCCACTACCCGGCCGTGTCCTGGTCGGAGTCCTTCTCCCGGGACGCCGCCACACTGGCCGCCGCCCATGCGCGGGCCGGTGACGCCGAGTGGGCCGAGCGGCGTGGGCGTGTGGCGCGGCAGCTGGCGGAGGCGGACCGGCTGGCCGACCTCGTCGAGCTGGTCGGGATCACGGCGCTGCCGCCCCGGGAACGGATCAGTGTGCTCGCCGGACGGCTGCTGCGCGAGGCCGCGATCCAGCAGAACGCGCTGTCCCCGGCGGACGCCTACAGCGCGCCCGAGAAGACGGCGGCCCTGGTGGAGGCCGTGCTGACGGTCGTCGACCGCTGCCTGGAACTGGTGGACTCCGGGATTCCCGCGGATGCCGTCGAAGCGGTCGACTTCACCCCTCTGCTGCGGGCGCGCGAGACGGCGGGCCCCGCCGAGACCGCGCCGGTGGCCGCGGCCCGCGACACCGTGCTGGCCCGGCTCGAGGAGGCGGCGTGACCGGCGCCGGGGGCATCGAGTACACGGGGGTGCGGGATCTGCGCGGTCCTCTCCTGTTCGTCGAGGGAGTGAGCGGGGTCGGCTGGGACGAGTTCGCCACGATCGTCCTCGACTCCGGTGAACGACGACACGGCCTGGTCCTGGAAGTGGACCGCGACATCGCGGTGGTGCAGGTCCTGCAGGACACGGCCGGCATGAAGCGCACCGGCACCCGCGTCGCCTTCTCCGGCACGCCACTGCGGATCCCGGTCGGGACCGGATGGCTGGGACGGGTCTGCAACGGGCGGGGCGAAGCGGCCGACGGCGGGCCACCGGTGCTGGGCGGGTCGTACGCGGAGGTAGGCGGCGCACCGATCAACCCGGTACGCCGGGAACCGCCCACCGAGGCGGTACTCACCGGTGTGGGCGCCGTGGACGTGCTCACCACGCTGGTGCGGGGCCAGAAGCTGCCGGTGTTCTCGGCGGCCGGGCTGCCGCACCTGGAACTGGCCGTGCAGATCGCGGCCCAGGCGACGTGCGGAGGTGAGCCGTTCGCCGTTGTGTTCGCCGGCATGGGACTCACCCATGCCGACACGGCGTTCGTCCGCGAAGGACTGGCGGCCCGCTCGGCGGCGAGGGAACTGGCCCTGCTCCTCAACACCGCCGACGACCCGGTGATCGAACGGCTGCTCACCCCGCGACTCGCCCTGACCGTCGCCGAGCACCTGGCGTTCACGCGGGGCCGTCACGTCCTGGTGGTCATGACGGACATGACGGCCTACGCGGAGGCGCTGCGGGAGGTGTCCGCCGCGCGTGGCGAGATTCCGGCCCGCCGGGCCTACCCCGGATACCTCTACAGCGACCTCGCGTCCCTCTACGAACGCTGTGGCCGCATCAGAGGGCGGCCGGGGTCGGTGACCATCCTTCCCGTTCTCACCATGCCCGCGGGCGACATCACCCACCCCGTCCCGGACCTCACCGGCTACATCACGGAAGGCCAGATCGTGCTGTCCACCGAGGCGCAGGCGGCAGGTACGTATCCGCCCGTGGATCCGCTGGCCTCGCTGTCGCGGCTGATGCGCAAGGGAACCGGAGCTGGACGCACCCGCGCGGACCATCCCGCCGTCGCGGCGCAGTTGATCACCGCGCTGGCCCGGTCCCGGCAGGTGCGAGAGCTCGCCGACCTGATCGGACGCTCGGCACTCAGCCCGACCGATCTGCGTCATCTGGACCTGGAGGACGCTTTCCGGCACCGGTTCCTGGCGCAGAGCACCGACGAGAACCGATCGCTGGACCACGCCCTGGACCGGGCCTGGGAAGTGTTGCTGACCCTGCCGCGCAGCCAGCTCGGCATGCTTCCGGCCGACCTGCTCGACGCGCACGCTCCGCCGCAGGACCAGGAGGCAGGATGAGTCCGCGGGCGCGCCGGGTACCGGCCGGACGCGCCGGGCGCCTGCGGCTGCGTCGCAGCCTCGCCACGGCGGTTCGCGGAGCGGACCTCCTGGAACGCAAGCTCCGGCTCCTGCTGGACCGGGAGCGCACGGCACGACAAGCGGCTGAGGACGCGGGCCGGGTATGGCGACGGAAGCTGGCCGAGGCGGAAACCTGGCTGGTGCGAGGAGTGCTGCTCGGCGGCGAACGCGCGCTGGCCGAGGCAGCGCCGACGGAGCGGGCGCGTGTGGACGTCCAGTGGGACGCGCTGATGGGCGTGCGCCACCCGGCAGCGGTCGCCTGGACGGACCCCGTCCGCTCCCCGTGGGAACAGACACCGTCCAACACCGCCCTCGCGCACGCCGGGACGGCCTACCGTGCCGCGGCCCGTGCCGCGGCGGAACTCGCCGGCCACCATGCAGCCGCCGAGTTGCTAGCCGCCGAGGCCGTACGTACGCGGCAGCGGGTCCGCGCCCTGCGCCGGCACTGGATCCCTCGGCTGCAAGACGAACTGGCCGTGGCGGAGCTGGCGTTGGAGGAGGCGGAGCACGAGGAAGCAGTGCGGCGCCGCTGGGCCGCCGGTCACGGTGGGCCCTGAGGCCGAACAGCCCACGACTCGGGACCTGAGGTCCCTTTCGTCCTGAGCGGTCGCGGTCAGACTGGGAACCAGGGAACCAAGACACTCGGCGGCGATCACCATGTCCGACGTCACCACCACCGACCTCTATGAAGTGACCATGGCCATGTCCTACCTCCGGGAGGACATGCGGGCTCCGGCCACCTTCAGCCTCCTCGTCCGCGACCTCCCACCCGGCCGGGGCTTCCTGGTCGCCGCGGGCCTGGAGTCCGCCCTGGACTTCCTGGCGCGCTACCGCGTGGAGCGGGACGACATCGAGGGGTTCGCGGACGCGCTGCACCGTCCTGTCCAGGATGTCGAACCTCTCCTCGGTCTTTCCTTCGAGGGCGAAGTGCGCGCCGTGCCGGAGGGCCATGCGGTGTTCGCCGGTGAGCCGCTCCTTGAGGTGACCGCCCCGCTTCCACAGGCTCAGCTCGTCGAGACGTACCTGCTGAACCAGTTGTGCCACCAGACGGTGGTCGCGTCGAAGGCGGCGCGCTGTGTCCTGGCTGCGGCCGGACGGCCGGTCGTGGACTTCTCTCTGCGTCGCACGCACGGCCCGTGGGCGGGCCTGCAGGCCGCCCGCCTGGGTGCCCTGGTGGGGTTCGCGGGTACGAGCAACGTGGCCGCGGCTGCGGCCCTCGGCATCCCGGCCTCGGGCACCATGGCGCATTCCTACATCGAGGCGTTCCCCGGCGAGGAGGAGGCGTTCCGTGCGTTCGCGGACGCCCACCCCGGCCCCGTCACCTTCCTCGTCGACACCTACGACACCGAGGAAGGCGTGCGCGTCGCCGCTCGGGTTCTGGCCGAGCTCCGGCGCGGACCTGGCTGCTCGATCCGCCTGGACAGTGGTGACCTCGACGCGCTCTCGCGCCGGTCACGCGCCATTCTGGACGCTGCCGGACTGGCCGACGTACGGATCGTGGCCAGCGGCGGGCTCGACGAGTACGGCGTGGACCATCTGGTAGGCGCCGGCGCACCGATCGATGTGTACGCGGTGGGCACGAAGGTGGGTGTGGCCGCGGACGCCCCTTACCTGGACGCCGCATACAAGCTCGTCGAGTACGACGGCCGCCCCGTGATGAAACTGTCCTCGGCGAAGGTCACGGCCCCGGGCCGCAAGCAGGTCTTCCGCCGCGCCGGACGGCCCGACGTGATTGCCCTCGCCGGGGAAGGTCCTCCGGATTCTGCTCAGCCACTGTTGCGCACGGTCATGCGCGGTGGGCGGCGGACAGGGCCGCCGGACCACTGGCAGGACGCCCGCAAGCGATTCCGCGAGGACCTCGCCGCTCTCCCCGGCCCGGCACTGCGGATCAAAGACCCCGAGCCGGTCCCGCCGATATGGTCCGAGGCTCTTGCGCGGCTCACCGCCTCGGTGCGCGCCGGCATCGAAGCGCGACTGCGCCCGGAGCAGCGCGTCGCCCCCTCGGACACGCCGGTTTCCCGCTCCGTACCGCTCTCGGCGCACACACACTGACCGTCCCCGCGCAAGCGGAGGGTCGACAGGGCCGCCACGGGGACCAATGGCCCCTGGCAGGCCGGCAGCCCCGAAGACTTCCATGGAATCGGCGGCGGCATTCCCTCCACGCCACAGCAGGGAGGAGGCGAGGGCGATGTCCGCTCCCGCACCACTGAAGAAGAACGACCAGGCCGTACCGACTACGGGCATCGAGGCGACAGGCGCCTCGGTGCGCACCCGCGTCGGCGAGGGGATCGTCGTACGGGGGACCACGGCCGGAGTCATCGCACCTGACGGCGAGATCGTCGGCCTCCAGCACCCGGACGGCAGCCCGCCCTGCGACGTGCGCTGGACCGACAGCGGACGGGTGACCCTGTACTTCCCAGGACCTGACGCCTGCATCTGCCATCTGCTGACGGGAGACGGCCATGTCCGGGCCCGTTGACCGCCGGCCGATCGTGGTGGGGCTCGATCCTGATCCCGGCCATCGGATGGCGCAGGCCTGGGCGGCCGACGAGGCCGCCCGCCGGCGGTTGCCGTTGCGCCTGGTCCATGTCGAGGGCATGCCCACCGGGGGCTACCGCGGGCGGGAAGTCCCACCGTCGTGGGAGGAGTGGAACGAGGCGCTGCACAAAGCCGGCCGGCAGGCGCTGGAGGAGGCCGCGAGCTTCGTCGCGGCCCGGCACCCCCAGCTCGGGGTGGACGTTCTGCTCGCGGAGGGCGAACCGGTGTGGGTCCTGCGCGAGCAGAGTCGCGGCGCCGCCGCAGTCGTGCTGGGATCACGGCACCTGAGCCGCAGGCAGGAGGTGTTCGGCTCGCACTCGGTGGCCCTGCCGGTCATGGCCCATGCGCACTGTCCCGTGGTGGTCGTTCCCGAGCCGGAACACATCACCCAGGAGCCGGCCTACTTCGTCGTCGGCGTCGACGGCAGCGAACACTCCGCTGCCGCGGTCGACGTGGCGTTCGAGGAGGCGGCCCTGCGCGGCGCCGAGCTGCGGGCCCTGCTCGTCCGGGAGCCCGGACCGCTCCGGATCTTCGACGAGTACGAGCCGCAGCAGGAGTGCCGTCGCTTGCTCTCCGAGATCGCGGCAGGCCGCCATGCCCGCTTCCCCGAGGTCGACCTGCGTCACGAAGTGGTCCTCGGGCATCCCGTCAAAGTTCTCACCGATGCCTCGGCGCATGCACTGGGTCTCGTGGTGGGAACCCGGGGCCGTGGAGGTTTCACCGGCATGTTGCTGGGCTCGGTCAGCCAAGGCGTGTTGCACCACGCCGCCTGCCCTGTCATCGCCGTCCCGACACCGGGGTGAAACCCAGGTCCGGCACGAAGGGAAGCCGCCATGACTGCAGAACCCCTCGACGTGAACACCGTCACCGCACTCGTGGCGGACGCCGCCGCAGCCCCCTCCCTGCACAACGCACAGCCCTGGACCTTCCGCTACCTGCGGGACATCGGCGTGCTCCGCCTGTACGCCGACCTGGAACGCAGCATGCCGCGGACCGACCCCGAGAATCGGGGCCTGCACATCGGTTGCGGCGCCGCGCTGCTGAACCTGCGCGTGGCCGCCGCGGCGGCGGGCCTGGCGCCGCTGGTCCGCCTGCTGCCCGACTCGGCCTACCCGGACTTCCTCGCCGAAGTACATCTGTGCGGCACCGGACCGCCCGACGGAGCGCTCGCCCGGCTGAGCCCTGCGATCCGGCGCCGCCACTCCAGTCGGCTGCCTTTCCGGGACGAGGAGATCCCCGGCGATGTGCGGGAGGGGCTGTCCGGAGCGGCCCGCGACGAGGGGGCCCAGCTGTTGTTCCCCGGCGCATGGCATGCGCAGTCGATCCTGGAACTGGTGCGGGACGGAGAGGGCAGAGAGGCGCTCGCGCCGGACGTGCGCGAGGAAACAGCGCGCTGGACGCACACAGAACTGCCCCATGCCGCTGGGGTGGCCGACGGCATCCCGGGCGAGGCGTTCGGTCCTCGGCAGCGCGGCACCTCGGCTCCTGTGCGTGACTTCGCCGTCGGCCGTCCGATGCCCGGCCGTGGCTGGGCACCCTTCGAGAAGAACCCGACCATCGCCCTGCTGGGCACGGCCCGCGACGGGCCCGTGGACTGGCTCGTGGCCGGTCAGGCACTGGAGCGGGTGCTGCTTCGGGTCACCGCGGACGGCCTCGTCGCCTCGGTCACCTCGCAGCCCCTGGAATGGCCTGAGATCCGGTGGGCCGTCCGCGACCCCGTCTCGTCCATGGCACACGTCCAGATGGTGATCAGGCTCGGCTACGGCCCCGAAGGCCCCGCGAGCCCACGTCGGCCGGTGGCCGATCTGCTCGACATTCTCTGAACAGCCCCATCGGACAGCATCGGGCACCGAGGAGTGGTCGCATGAAGGTTTCCGGGGCGATGACCGCTCCTCCGGTATGCGTCGAACCCCATGTGTCCCTGGTCGAGGTGACCCGACGGATGGTCGAGTGCGCCGTCGGGTCCGTCCTCGTGGTCGAGGACGGAGTGCTGCGCGGCATAGTCACCGACCGCGACCTCGCCGTACGCGGCATGGGCAGGGGCCTGGATCCGAAGGCCTCGGTGAACGCGGTCATGTCGCCACGTGTCGTCACGGTGGAAGCCACCGCCGACCTGGAGGTGGCCTACCGGACGTTCCGCCGCACGGGGGTCCGCCGGCTGCCGGTTCTCGACGCAGGCCGGGTGGTGGGCGTCCTGGCGATCGACGACCTGTTCCTCGACCTCTTCCGGCGATTCGCCGACCTGCTGGGACCGGTCACCTGGAGCATTCTGCAGGAGCCGCCCGGCCCGCCTTCGGAGACCGGAGCCCCGCATGAGCCCTGACCCGGCTCGGCAGGCGACGGCCGCCCTGCGCGAGGGCGGACCGCCGACCTACGTGACGACGACGGCGCCACCGGATCGGCGAAACACCCCCACCTCGTCCCTCTCCGCAGTGCCCGTCCCCGACGTCCTCGCCGCCCTGGGGAGTTCCCCGCTCGGTCTCACGTCGGCCGAGGCAGCCACGCGCCGGGACCGTTACGGCCGCAACGAACTGCCCGGCGTGGGCCGAGGCCATGTGTGGCGTCGGCTCGTCGCATAGTTCACCGACCTCTTCGCGGTGGTGCTGCTCGTCTCCTCGGCCATCACGTTCCTCGCGTACTTGCTGGGGCAAGCCCCGGGATCCGGCCACCCTCCAACTGGCCCTGGCGATCCTCGGCGTGGTGCTGCTGAACGCCGGCATCGGTTTCGCGCAGGAGTACTCCGCAGAGCTCACCGCGGAGTCCCTCCAGGCAATGCTGCCGCGCACCTGCCGGGTGCTGCGCGCCGGAGAGCGGCAGGAGCTGTCCGCGCGGAGTCTGGTGCCGGGCGATGTGGTGATCCTTGAGGCCGGGGACGCGGTGCCTGCCGACTGCCGCTTGATCGAGGCGCAGGAAGCCGCTGTCAACAACGCCGCGCTCACCGGCGAGAGCGATCCCGTCACCCGCGTTGCCGAACCCGTACCGTCGGGGCCGCCGCTGCAGGCTCGTAACTGCGTGTTCATGGGCACCGACCTGGTCACAGGCACCTGCTCCCCGCCCACGGTGTCCTGGCCGAGCCCGGTGACCTGGTCACCTTCAGCGTCGCCGCGACGGCTCTCGCCCGGCTGAGCGGCTTCCTCGACAAGGAGCTCGGAACGTGAAGGTCCTGATCGCGGGCGCGGGCCGGCTCGGCACCCAGATCGCCCAGGTGCTGTCCGCCGCCCGAAACGACGTCACCCTCGTCGAGTACGACGACGACCGGCTGGCAGAACTCGGCGACCTGCCGCACGTGCGCGTCGTAGCGGGAGACGCCTGCGAGCCGGCACTCCTCGAGCATGCGGGGCCCTCACCTGCGACCTCGTCATCGCCGCCACCGGCCGCGACGAGGACAACCTCGTCATCAGCCTGCTGGCCAAGCGGCAGTTCGGAGTGGGACGAGTGGCCGCGCGTGTCAACGGGGAGGAGAACGCGTGGCTCTTCGACCAGCGGTGGGGCGTGGACGTGGCCGTGCCCGGGGCCACACCGCTGATCTCCCTGATCGAGGAGGCCACCGGCGCCACGGACACGGTGGCGCTCCTGCGGCTGAGCAAGGCGGGCGTCGAGGTCATCGAGACCGCGATCAGCGAGGAGTCCCGGGCAGCGGGGCACAAGCTGGGTGAGATCGAGCTGCCCGCCGGTACCGTGGTCGCCACCCTCGTACGCGAGGGCCGGCCCACGGTCCCGCGCCCCGAGGTGCTGCTGCTCCCCGGCGACGAACTCCTGCTCATGTCCCACGAGGCGACCGAGCAGGAGATTCACGCGGCGTTCCAGTGAACCGGCCCCACAGTCCCTGGCCTCGGGTCACCGCTTCTGTGAGCGCACGATCACGACCGGGCAGCTCGCATGCTGGGACACGTGCTGGCTGACGGAGCCGAGCAGGGCACGCGCGAACCCGCCCCTGCCGCGGCTGCCCACCACCAGGGCCTGGGCTCCTTCGGCGGCCCGCAGCAGGACATCGGCGGGGTTGCCGTGCACCACACGGGTCCGGACAGAGCCCACGGCCTCCTCGCCCAGCACGTCGGTCAGCTCCTGGCTCATCTTCTGCCGGGTCTCCTCCTCGTCGACGTCCATGTCCACCGCGGGCCCCGACCAGCCGTGCAGGCCCGGCAGCTCCCAAACGGCGACCGCTTCCACGGTGCCGCCGACCAGCCCGGCATAGCGTACGGCCCAGCGCAGGGCCTCGTACGAGGACTGCGACCCGTCGACACCGACCACGACCCGTGGCTCCGAGACATCCGTGTCCATGCGTCCCACCTCTGCTCAGGTGTCCGTGCCCACCGGCCGGTCCGCCCCTGTTCTCCACACTGCGGGACCCGTCGCCACACCGCCAGCGATGGGCATCCGGCCGCATGGCGGACAGCAGGGGCGAGGGTGCTGTCAGCGCTCGCAGCATGCCTGGGAGCGCCTCACTGCCGTCCGGGTACGACCGCGACAGGGCACTGCGCGTGGTGGAGGAGGGCATGGCTCACGCGGCCGAGCTGGAATCCGAGGTGCCCCGTTCTGCGCCGTGCTCCGACGATCACGAGATCCGCAGCGGCCGACCGGTCGACGAGGATCTTGCCGGCCGGTCCCTCCAGGGCCGCCGGGCGCGTCCGGACATGCGGATGCTCAGCGCTCGCCGCCTTGAGAAGAGCATCGATCACGGCGGAGGCGCTCTCCTCGGACGTGTCCGCCGGTCCGCCGGGCTCCAACCGGTCGCCGCTCCTGTCATAGGCACGCCTGCGCCAGGCCCGCACGACATCGAGGACGCACCCTCGCACCTCGGCCTCGCGGAAGGCGAAACGCACGGCCTCCGCGCTTGTGTCCGTTTCGCCCAGACCGAGCAGGAGCCGCTCGTGCGCACCCTGCAGGCCCACGCGATCACCCCGGACCACGACCACCGGACAGTGCGCCCGGGCGGACACCCCGAGACCGACCGACCCCAGCAGCAGACCCGTGAGCTCACCACGACCGCGCGAACCCGTCACCAGAGCGAACGCCTCGCCGCCCGCGCGCACGAGAGCGTCCACCGCGTCCTCCGGCACGATGGCGGTGGTGACCATCACATCCGGGTTGCGCCGTTCGGCCCGATCGGCCGCCGAGGCCACGATGTGCTCGGCCAGCACCTGCTCGGACGGCCGCCTCGGGCCCATCGAGGGAAGGCCCCCCTCGTAACGCGCCCACAAGGAGGCGTACACCAGCCTGAGCGGAACACCATGACGGGCGGCTTCGTCCACGGCCCAGTCGACCGCCAGCAGGCACGAGTCCGATCCGTCGACGCCCACCACCAGAGGAAGTGTCATTGTCCTCACCGCCTTTCACGGGGCCGCGCATGCGTGCGGCGTTGAGGTGGACCTAGTCCTCGTGGTTCGGTCCGTAGGCCTGCCGAACGGAAGCGGCGACCCGGTCGATCAGTTCGGGGAGCGCCGACCGCACCGCTTCGCTCAGGGGCGCGCCGAGTTCGACGTCCGCCACCTCCATGGCGTGCACCACGAGCATCTGCGGCAGCTGCCCGAGTACCTCCGCCAGGGCAAGGCACTCGCCCAGACCGAGCGCATGGGTGCTCGCCGTAGCTGCTGTCCGGGAGGCCGCGTCCGCCGCTGTCAGAGTGTGCAGCTCCCCCGGCCGGGCGGGCCGTGCCCGGAGGGCTTCCACCACGACCACCGTGTCCGCGCCGCGCCACAGGTCGAGCATCCGTGCGGGTTCGCCGTCGCTGACCGTCAGGACGGTTCCGTCCGGGACACGGTCCCGCAAGGCCTCCACTGTCGCCGGGCCGACCCCGTCGTCTCCGCGCAGGGTGTTGCCCACGCCGATCACCACGACCCGGCTGTTCATCGACGTTCCACGGTCAGGTCGAGGAAGTGGGCGGCGCAGGAGATGCAGGGGTCGTGGTTGCGGATGGCCCGTTCGCACAGATGGGTGAGCTCTTCGTCGTCGGCGGCGGGCCCGGCCGCTTCCAGTCGCGTTTGGACCGCCTTGCGCACGTCCTCCTCGATGGCCGTCTGGTTCTGGGCCGTGGGTGGGATGATGCGGGCCTCGGTGAGCGTGCCGTCCTCGGCGAGGGCGTAGCGGTGGTACAGCAGGCCCCGGGGCGCCTCGGTGGCTCCGGAGCCGACGCCCTGGCGCGGTGGTACCTCGACGGCCGGCAGGGGAGGTCGTTCGTATCCGTCGATGATCCGCAGGGCTTCCTCGATGGCCTGTACCACTTCCACGGCGCGTACGACGATGCTTCGGAAGGGGTTGTCGCAGACGGCGCCGGTCAGCGGGTCGCCCAGTCCGGCGTCTCGCGCCGCCTCGGCGGCCACGGGGTGCAGCCACCGGCCGTTGACCGCGTAGCGGGCCAGCGGACCTGTGAGGTAGCGGCGGCCGTCGAGAGTGGCCGTCAGGGCGGTGGAGTGGGGTACCTGCTCTTCCCGGACGTGCTGTTCGAACGCGGACAGGGGGAACTCGCCCGGCGCCCCGCCGTGGCCGTCGGCGGCCATGACCGCCGGTGTTCCGGAGTCGATGGCGTAGCGGCCGGGATCGCGCAGTGCGAACAGGTCGTGGTCACACACGGCGTCCGGAAAGTCGAACGCCGCCACCCAGCGGACGGTCTCCAGCGCGTCCTCCCGGGCTTGCCGCAGCCGTTCCGCCAGTGGACGGAGTTCATCCGGTGCCGGCGTCCGGTAGAAACCGCCGATCCGAACGTTCACGGGGTGGATGGGGCGTCCGCCCAGCTGTTCGAGGATCGCGTTGCCGGTCTGTTTGATCCGCAGGCCTCGTTCGACGGCGGCACGCTGGTCGCGGGCGAGTTCCACGACATCCGCACGCCCGACGAAGTCCGGGGCATGCAACAGGTAGATGTGCAGGGTGTGGCTCTCGATCCACTCGCCGCAGTACAGCAGACGCCGCAGTTCCGCGAGCGGGCCGTCCACCGTGACACCACACGCGTTCTCGATCGCCCGGCAAGCGCTCATCTGGTAGGCGACCGGGCAGATGCCGCAGATGCGAGCGGTGACGTCGGGAGGCTCGGTGTGGCCCCGACCGGTCAGGAAGGCCTCGAAGAAGCGCGGCGGTTCGTAGATGCGCAGCCGTGTCTCGGCGACTGCGTTCCCATCGACACGCAGGTGGAGGGAGGCCTCGCCTTCCACCCTGGCCAGCGCGTCCAGGCGCAGGACGCGGGTTTCGCGATGGTTCATGCGAGCCTTTCCGGGTGAGGGTCCGTCAGGCCGGCGGGCTCTGCTGCTCCTCGGCGGCGAGGTCGGGTACGGGGGCATATTCCGGCGACGCGGCGTTGAAGGTGCGGAAGACACGCTGGATGTCCCGCTCGCTCATCCCGTCGCGGCGCAACTGCGCGATCATGGAGCGCAGGTTGGGTTTGCCCGACGGTCCGAAGCAGCCGTAGCAGCCGCGTCCGTAAGCGGGGCAGATGGCGCCGCAGCCGGCATGCGTGACCGGGCCCAGACAGGGGGTGCCGTGGGCGACGGTGATGCAGGTGGTGCCGCGTCTCTTGCACTCGAAGCAGACGCTGTGGCTGGAGATCTGGGGCCTGCGTCCGGCCAGGAAGGCGGTGATGACTTCGAGGAGCTGGTGGCGGTCGATGGGGCAGCCGCGCAGTTCGAAGTCCACCGGCACGTGGGCCGAGATCGGTGTCGAGGTCTCCAGGGTGGCGATGTACTCCGGCTGAGCGTAGACGGCGGCGAGGAAGTCGTCGACGTCGGCGAAGTTGCGGAGAGCCTGTACGCCGCCCGCGGTGGCGCAGGCCCCGATGGTCACCAGATAGCGGGAAATGCGGCGGACGTGCTGGATCCGCTCGGCGTCCTCGGCGGTGGTGATCGACCCCTCGACCAGGGAGAGGTCGTACGGCCCGCGGCCCTCCAGCCGTGCACGTGCCCGGTCGGCGCCCTCGGCCGGGGTCATCTCCAGGAAGTGGTCGATCCGTACCCGCTCGGTGAGGCCGAGGAGTTCGTCCTCGCAGTCGAGCAGGGTCAGCTGGCAGCCGTCGCAGGAGGCGAACTTCCACACAGCGAGCGTCGGCCGTGTGCGGATGACCGGGCCGAGGTCGGTGACCATGTCACAGCTCCCTCACGAGGAGCAGGTCTGCCACGCGGTCGTAGCCGACGACCGGCCCGTCCCGGCACAGCAGGAGCGGACCGAGCTGGCAGTGGCCGCAGTGGCCGGTGGCGCAGTGCATGTTGCGTTCCAAGGACACCTGGATGCGGTGCGGGGCCAGGCCCCGTGCCACGAGGTCGCGTGCGGTGTGACGCATCATCACCTCGGGTCCGCACACCAGCGCGCAGGTCCGTTCGGGGCGCAGATCGAGGCGGTCCAGGAGCGTGGTGACCACGCCCACCGCACCCTGCCAGCCCGGGCCGGGCCGGTCGACGGTCACCTCCACCTGGACCCGACTGCGCCAGCACTCGGTCTCGTCCCGGTAGACCAGATCGGCGGGCGTACGAGCGCCGACGAGGACCGCGAGGCGACCGCGCGCGGCCGGTCGGCCCGAGAGCTCGTGTACGACCGGTCGCAGCGGAGCCAGCCCGATGCCTCCGGCGACCAGCAGCACATCCTGGCCCGCTGCCGCTTCGAGGTCCCAGCCGGTGCCGTACGGCCCGCTGAGCCCGACCGTGTCCCCCGGGCGCAGCCGGTACAGCGCGGTCGAGACAGCGCCCACCGCGCGGACGGTGTGCACGAGACCCCCGTGGCGGCCCCGCAGCGCGCTGGCGGAGACAGGCACCTCACCGATCCCGAAGGCATAGATCATCGCGAACTGCCCGGGCGAGAAGGGCGCGAGTTCTTCCCCGGCCGGTACCAGCTCGATCGACCGGGTGTCGCCGGTCTCGTCCCGGGTATCGGCGACCCGGTACGGCAGCGGGGGCGTCACGGTGCTCATGGTGGCTCCGGCACGGATGCCGGCCCCCCGGACCGCGTCCAGTCGTGCAGGGCGGCCGCTTCCTCGGTGATGTCGATACCGACCGGACACCACACGATGCAGCGTCCGCAGCCCACACAACCGGACGACCCGAACTGGTCGTACCAGGTGCCGAGTTTGTGGGTCATCCACTGCCGGTAGCGGCTGCGCGAGGAGGCGCGGACCGGACCGCCGTGCAGCTGGGAGAAGTCCAGGTCGAAGCAGGAGTCCCACAGCCGCCACCGCTCCGCGTGGTCCCCGGTGAGGTCGGTGACGTCCTCGGTGGTGGTGCAGAAGCAGGTGGGGCACACCATGGTGCAGTTGCCGCAGGTCAGGCACCGCCCTGCCACGTCGTCCCAGCGGGGGGCGTCGAGGGTTCCGGCCATCAGCTCCCGCAGGTCTGCCTCGGGCATGGTCCGGCCCATGTGGTCCGCGGCGGCCGTGACGCCTGCGCGAGCCGTCTCCCGGGTTTCCGGGTCGGCCGGGCGGCCGGGCAGTTCGGCCAGGATCTCCGCGCCTTCCCGGCTGCCGCCGCGGACCCAGAAGCGGTGACCGTCCTCGTCGACCACTTCCGTCATCACCAGGTCGTAGCCGGGACCGGCAGCGGGTCCGGTGCCCATCGAGACGCAGAAGCAGGTGGCGCCGGGCTCCGTGCACTCGACCACGATCAGCAGGGCCCCGGAGCGCCGCCCCTCGTAGCCGTGGTCGCGGTACGCCCCACCGGTCAGTACCCGGTCCTGGACGGCGATGGCCCGCAGATCGCAGGGGCGCACCCCCAAGAAGGCATACCGAGGCGGCGCGGCCTGGTCGGCCGTGAAAACCAGCTCGCCGTCCTCGCGGTCGGCGCTCCACTGACGCACCCGCGCCGGGTGCAGGAAGGACTTCCACGACTGGGGGCCCGCCGCATTCGCGAAGGCCGCTCCGTCCGACCGCTCCCGCAGCCGGTACCGACCCGCCTCCAGCTCGACTCCCCACCCGTACGGCAACTCGTCGGCCGACCGCAGCTCCGCCAGCACGACGGCGCCGTCCCGCGCGGTGGGTCCGACCACGGTGAAGCCGCGCCGGATCAGCACGTCCACGAGCGCGGCCATGCCGTCCTTGCCCATGACGAGCCCGTCGGACGCGGGCGGCCGGGAGGCGTTCACATCGGCGTCGGCACTCATGACCGGTCTCCTTCGGCACAGCGGACGGCACGTGGAGCCTCGCCGTCCCCTCAAGTCCAACGATCGCAGCATTGCCCGTGCGGCGCCGCGCCGACAGAGCCACGTGGGCAGCTGCGGGGGTCCATTGGTCCCGTTGACCCGGCAGCACCGGCGACGATCTTGCGGAGGCGGACGAGCTCGAGCTTCACCTGGTCCAGCCGGAGACCATGTGGACTCCGGCGAACGCGACGACCAGGCCCGCGCCGACCGACAGCGCGAGCAGGGACCAGCGGCCGGCGCGTCGCGGGGCGGTGATCCCGTGACGTGCGGGACGGCGGCGCAGGTCGCCGGCACCGGGTCCGGCACCGAGGGCCGCCAGGTCCTGCTTGTCCGGTCAGCACGCTAAAGGCTGCCTGCACGACGGGCCGCACGCTGCGTAACGTCAGTGCCGGTGAGAAGTTCATGGGGGTTACTCCTCAGTCTCGGAAACCTGGCGGCGGCAGTTTCGGGCATAAACATGCCATGGTCGGTTGAGCGCGGGACACGAGCGTGCACCAGCCATCCGAAGCTCTGGGTTCTCTCTGAAGTCCGCGGCCCTGCCTGACCACGGCTCATGCCGACGGAACCGAGCGCAGTCGACCAGACCGCCGTTCGGCCATGCAGGAGGGACGAACGTCCCCTGCCGCACGCCCTGGGCACCGCGATGTCATGAGGAAGGACCGATCCGGGAGCCATCGCGACGGCCGGACCGAGGTATGTCATGAACGACCGGCCCACCCTCACAGCACGGCTGTGCCGCCAGATGACGGCGTTCGTGTCCTCGCGGTTCGAACCCGCCTTCCTCACCGTCACCGCGGCGGCCCTGACCGCCGGCGGCACCGCCTGGCTCATCGGTGCCGGCCCGCTCGCCGACCTGTTCTGGACGCTGGGCACGCTGTCGGCCGTCGTCCCGGCGGTGGCATGGGTGCTCGTCTCATTGCGGCACGGGCACGCGGGCGTCGATCTGATCGCTGTCCTCGCGCTCGGCGGCACGCTGGCCGTTCACGAGTACCTGGCCGGTGCCCTGATCGCGCTGATGCTGGCCACTGGCCGCACTCTGGAGGCCGCGGCCCAGCGCCGCGCCTCCCATGACCTGCACGCCCTGCTGGAACATGCCCCGCGGTTCGCGCGCCGCCGCGCCCTCGGCGCGGTGACCACGGTGCCGCTGGCCGAGGTCGCTGTCGACGACCTGCTCGTCGTCGGCCCGGGCGAGGTGGTCCCCGTCGACGGGCGGGTGGAAAGCGTTGCCGCCGCCCTTGACGAGTCGGTGCTCACGGGCGAGCCCCTCCAGGTCGAGCGGCCCCAGGGCGACACGGTGCGCAGTGGTGCGGTCAACGCCGGCGGCGCCTTCGAGCTGCGTGCCACCGCCACCGAGCAGGACAGCACCTACGCCGGAATCGTGCGGCTGGCCCGGCAGGCCGGTGCCGAGTCCGCGCCGGTCGTGCGGCTGGCCGACCGCTACGCCGCCTGGTTCCTCCCGCTGAGCCTGGGGGTGGCGGGACTGGCGTGGCTGGCCGGCGGCTCCGAGGTGCGCGCGGTCGCCGTCCTGGTGGTCGCCACCCCGTGTCCTCTGCTGCTGGCCGCTCCCGTGGCCATCGTCTCGGGTCTCTCTCGCGCCTCTCGCCTCGGCGTCGTCATCCGTGACGGCGGCGCACTCGAAAACCTCGGCCGCGCCCGCACGCTGCTGCTCGACAAGACCGGGACCCTCACCAGCGGCCGCCCCCGCGTCCTGGACGTGACCGCCGCCCCCGAAGCCAGACCCGCGGACGTGCTTCGCCTGGCAGCCTCCCTCGACCAGTACTCGCCGCACGTTCTCGCCCAGGCCATCGTCGACGCCGCCAGGGAACGAAAGCTGGCACTGTCGGCCCCGGCGGACGTCACCGAGGAGCCCGGCCGGGGCGCCACGGGCACTGTGGACGGGCACCGGGTCTCCATCGGCCGTATCGGCACTGCGGGCGCACGGCCGGCCTGGGCCGGAGCGGTCGACGACCGTGCCCTCCTCGACGGCGCGGCCGTCGCCTGGCTCACCGTCGACGGACACCTGACCGGCGCCATCCTGCTGCGCGACCCATTGCGCCAGGACGCGCCGCGCACCCTGCGGCACCTGCGGGCGGCGGGCATGGAACGGCTCCTGATGCTCACCGGTGACCGCGCCGCGCCCGCCCGTGAAGTCGGCGCCGTGCTCGGACTGGACGACGTACGCGCCGAATTGAGCCCCGCCGACAAGGTCGCCGCTGTCCGCGCCGAGCGCCGACACGCCGTCACCGTGATGGTCGGGGACGGCGTCAACGACGCCCCCGCCCTCGCCGCCGCCGACATCGGCGTCGCCATGGGCGCGCGGGGATCCACCGCCTCCTCCGAGACCGCCGACATCGTCCTGACCACCGACCGTGTCGGCCGCCTCGCCGACGCCGTCACCATCGCCCAACGCTCCCGGCGCATCGCCGTCCAAAGCGCCCTCGGCGGCATGCTGATGTCCCTGGCCGCCATGGCCGCGGCCGCCGTCGGTCTGCTCCCACCCACCGCCGGCGCCCTGCTCCAGGAGGGAATCGACGTGGTCGTCATCCTCAACGCCCTGCGCGCCCTGCACACCGACCAGGCAGCCCGACCGGCCCTCACCCAGGAAGCCGAAGCCCTCATCCACCGCTTCGCCGCCGAACACGACGACCTCCAGGGCGTGCTCGAATCCGTACGTGACTCCGCCGACCGCCTCTCCGACTCCCCGGGCCCCCAGGCCCTGGAAGCAGTCGAGGAGACCCACCGGCTGCTCGTCGAACGGCTCCTCCCGCACGAGTACGCCGAGGAGAACGAGCTGTACCCAGCCCTCGCGCCGACGCTCGGCGGTCCCGAGGCCACCGCCACCATGAGCCGTGCCCACACCGAAATAGAACGTCTCTCCCGCCGCATCGCGACCCACCTGCAACTTGCCCAAGCAAGCGGGGGCCTCTCCCCCGAGCAACTCGACGACCTGCGCTCCTGTCTGTACGGCCTCAACACGGTCCTGCGCCTGCACTTCACCCAGGAGGAGGAGAACTACTTCTCCCTCGCTCCGTGAGCGACGGCAGCATCGGTCCCCTCATTCCGAGCCGGTTGCCGAGAAGGACGCGTGAGCGGCGTTGCGGGCGCCGAGGACGACGCGGATCTGAGCCGTCCGGCCGCGGACGGGGGCCTTCTTCCGCGCTCACTCCCGGCGCAGCACGACTTTGAGGGCGCCTGTGCTGGTGCCGTGCGCGAACGCCGCGTAGGCGTCTTCCATCCGGTCGAGGCCGATGGAGTGAGTGACCAAGGGGGAGACGGGCAGATGGCCGAACCTCAAAAGCTCCAGAAGCCACGGCGTGGAGGACGTGTCGACCTGGCCCGTGCTGATCGTCACGTTCTTGCGCCAGAGGGACTCCAGATGCAGGGGCACCGGTTTGCCGTGCGTGCCGATGTTGGCGATGTGTCCTCCCGTGCGGACGGCACGCGTGCAGAGCACGAAACCGTCCGGGTCGCCGGACGCCTCGATGACCACGTCGGCCCCCGGCCCCTCGGACAGCTCGGCGATCATGGTCCCTGGCGATTCGGCGGCGTCCGCCCCCACACGCTTGGCGTTCTCCAGCCGGGCGCCGGCCAGGTCGACGACGATGATCCTGCGGGGCGAGTAGAGCCTGGCAAGGACCACCGTGGCGAGACCGACGGGGCCGGCGCCGACCACGACGACCGTGTCTCCCGGGCCGACATGTCCGTTGCGGACCCCGATCTCGTAGGCGGCGGGGAGGAGTTCGGCGAGCAGTACCGCGTCCGCGAGCGGGAGATCCGGGGGCCGTCGGGTGGTGGAGTGATCTGCGAACGGCACACGCACCAGTTCGGCCTGGGTGCCGTTGATCAGACTCCCCAGGAGCCATCCGCCACCCCCACGGCACTGTCCGTACCTGCCGTCGCGGCACTCCGCGCAATCACCGCAGGCCGAGACGGACGACACGATCACCTGATCGCCGGGGCGCAGGTGGTGGACCTGCTCACCGACGTCGGTGATCTCGCCGACGGCCTCGTGGCCGAGGACCGTCCCCGGCTTCACCTCGGGGAAGTCGCCCCGCCGGATGTGCAGATCAGTGCCGCAGACGGTGGTGGCATCGATCCGCACGATCGCGTCGGTCGCCTCCTCGATCACCGGATCGGGGACGGCGTCCCAGGAGGTGTGTGCCGGGCCGTGGTAGACGAGCGCGCGCACCGCTTTCACTCCCTCCCTCCCCCACCTCCACGGTCACCCCCGCGCTGCACCCGGGCAACATGGCCATTCACAACACCTCGGTCCGGCTCCCCGTACGGGCCGCGGAAGACCGGTGTCTGACCGCTGCCCCACGGGCGTACGGCCGCCAGCGCCTGGCTGATCGCAAACTCCAGCGCGCCACCGGTGTCGACCGGGACTGCTTCGGCTGCGGCCGATGACGGCGAGGACGGGAAGGTCCCTGGCCGCAGCGGTATGGAAGGCGAAGTCGAGTAGGTCGTCAGACGATCCGTGCAGTTCAGGGCCACAACGACACGGCTCGCGGCCGTGACGGGTCTCTGCTCTTCCCGGGGTTCGGCGCGCACCAGCACCACGGGCCGCTCGGCACGTGCCACGACGGGCATGCTGACGTCCCCGAGGAAGTAGCTCTCGACGGGTTCCAGTGCACGGGAGCCCAGGACGACCATCTCCGACTCGGAGGCCGCTTGCAGCAGGGCGTGCTGGGCGTCGTCGGCGACCAGGCTCTTGTCGATGGCCAGGCCCGGGTGGCGGGTCCGGAGTTCCGCCTGCGCTGTGTCGACGAGGCGCTTCGCCCAGTAGTTCTGATCGACTTCCGCGGGGAGACGAGCCGGTTCCGGGGCAAGCGTCGGCCACGCGTGCAACAGCCGGAGAGCGAGCTTTCGCCTCCCGGCCTCTTCGGCGGCCCAGCGGGCGGCGGCCAGACTCTCGGGCGAGCCGTCGAGGCCCACGGTGACGACTGGTGGCATGGCGGCGGTCTCCGTCTCGTAAGAGGCTGGAGGGAACGGCGAACGAGTCCGATCGCGTGGACGGTCCGGACCACGCCTGCGTGCCGGGAGCGGCGAGATTGTCCTCTTCGAGGATCTCCTCGCCACGGCGCATGTGGATCCCCGGGGCGGGCGCGCAAGCGTGGCGTGCGGCAGGAGAGGAGACGGACGCGGTGACGATTCCCCTCGTGGTGGGCGTCGACGGATCCGAGGCGAGTCTTGAGGCCGTCGCCTGGGCCGCCGACGAGGCGGCCCGGCACGGGATCCCGCTCCATCTGCTGCATGCGGCGGCCGGTGAGCGGGAGGCGTCCGCCGTGATCAGCGCTGCCTCGGCGCGCGCCGGGGAGGGCGCTCCGGCGGTTCGGTTGTCGAGCGAGGTGTCGCACGCGGACGCGGCTTCCGCCCTGGTCGACAAGGGGCGTAATGCCTTCGCGCTGGTACTGGGGTACAGGGGGCTCGGAGACCTTTCCGGCATGCTCCTCGGCTCGGTCAGCCTCGCCGTGGCCGCACGCGCCGATTGCCCGGTGGTCGTGGTGCGCGGCGGTTCGGAGCACCGCGCCGCCCGGTTCGGAAGCGTCGTCGTGGGTGTCGAGGACGGGGAGGGCAGCCGCACGGCCGTGGACTTCGCGGTGCGCGAGGCCCAGGTGCGGCGCTGCCGACTCGAGGCCGTGCACGCCTGGAGCGCGCCGTCCGGTACATGCACGACACCACAGGCGCCCTCATGGCAGTTGGAGGCCCACCGGCGTCCCCCGGGGCAGGTGCTCGACGACGCTCTGCGCCGGCCCGCGGAAAGGTACGGCGACGCCATGGTGAGCCGGCGCTTGATCGAGCAACCGGCGCGACAGGCGCTGTTGGAGGCCGCGTCGACCGCGGATCTGCTGGTCGTGGGCGCTCGGCGACGACTTGGGCATCCGGGGCTGCAACTCGGCCTGGTCAACCACGCACTGCTGCATCACGCACCGTGTCCCGTGGCCGTCGTGCCCCAGATGTGACCGCCGCGGGGCCGGCTTCCAGGGCCGGTCGCCACTACCCCGGGGACCTTCGGCCCCGTGATCCAGGACGACTGTCGTCGGATCGTGGAGACGCGGAGGCAAGGAGAGAACGATGTCGCACACAGGACAGTGGAAGGTACGCCTCGACCTCTTCGAGGACGACGACGGGACGACGAAGGCCCATCTGGTGCTGGACACCGGCACCACGGCGCTCACCGGTCACGGAAGCGCGCGGTGTCACCCGGCGGACACGAACGTGCCGGAGATCGGCGACGAACTGGCGGCAGGCAGGGCCCTGGTGGATCTCGCCCATCAGCTGCTGGAGACCGCCGAACGCGACGTCCAGGGCATGGCCGCCACACGGCCCGGCACCCGGCGGACCGCCGGACGACCTCTGTGAATCCGGGCCGCTTCACAGGGCCTCGTCAGGCGTGTCCCGTGGGTCGTCCGTCCGGAAGCCGAGCTGCGCGCTGACCGAGACCACACCGTCGACGCCCCGGCACAACTGCTCGATGACGGGGATCAGACTCCTGTGCTCCACAGTGCCCGCAAGGATGACCCGCCCATCGCGCACCTCCGCGGTCACGTCCCGGGGATCGAGCCTCAACGTGCGCCGCAGAAGGTCTCCGGTGATCTCCTCGCGGATGGCCTCGTCACGGCGGAGGAAGACCCGCAGCAGATCACCACGGCTGACGATGCCCAGCAGCCGATCGGCTTCGTCGACCACGGGCAGGCGTTTGACATTCTGGGTTTCCATGAGGCGGGCGGCCTCGACCACCGTCCATTCGGGCCGTGCGCACACGGCGGGAGCGGACATCAGTTCCTCGGCGCGGGATCCCTCGGCCTTGGCGCGTTCCCAGGCCTCGAGATGCGGGATGGGGGTCCTGCCGGACGGGTCGGTCTGGTCGGCACTCTTGCGCAGCAGGTCGGCCTCGGACACCACGCCCATCGGGCGGCCGAGCTCGTCCACCACCGGTACGGCGGTGACCCCGTTCTCCTCCAGCAGCCTGACGAGCTCCTTGAACGGAGTGTCGGGCCGTGCCCGGACGACGGCCCGGGACATCAGCTCCTCGACTGTTCGATGATGCATGCTGCCTCCCGGGTGCGGGACGCGCACCTCGCGGACACGGGGCCGCCGCCCCGTGCGGCGGTGTGGCCCGCGTGGCAGGTTGGATACAGCACCATTCTGAGGAGAGGGCGGCGATGATGCGAGCTCACCTCGGCGACCAACTCGTCATCGAGAGCCCCGCGACCGGCGGCGCCAGGCGCGATGGCGAGATCGTCGGACTCCACCACGACGACGGAACACCCCCCTACGACGTGCGCTGGTCGGACACGGACGAAGTGACGCTCGTGTTTCCCGGGCCGGACGCCCACGTACGCCATCTCGAGCACGAGCAGCCCCCGGGGGCGGGCGTGGCGCCGCTGACGACCGGCGAGGCGGCGGCGTCCACGGTGACCAGGCCGACCGGGACGGACAATCCCGGCGACATCGGCCGGCGGGTGGCCGTCGAACGCCGAAGGCGTGGGCTCAGCCGAGAGGAGACGGCCGGCCGCGCGCGCATGTCACCCTACTATTTGGCCTACTTGGAGGAACAGCCCGCCGATCCGACCTTGGCGACGCTCATCAGGCTGGCCGACGCGCTGGGCACCTCGGTCGCCGCGCTACGTGGCGGAGGCATCGATCTCCCACCCGGTCAGGGCCACGCACTGCTTCATCCCCGGCTTCGGGACCTCGGCCCGCAGGAGTGCCGCACCCTGCTCTCCACGCACGGGGTGGGGCGCGTCGCGGTGTCGACGTCCGAAGGCCGCCCGGCGGTCGTCCCGGTCAACTACGAATTCGTCGACGACGCCATCGTCTTCCGGACCGCGCCCGACTCCGTGACGGCGGCGGCAGCGGAGACCGAGGTCGCCTTCGAGGTCGACCACGTGGACGACGCCCTGAGCCAGGGCTGGAGCGTGCTCGCCGTCGGACCGGCACGTGTGGTGACGGACCCGGAGGCGGTACGCGGGCTCGCCCAACGCGCGCACACCACGCCGTGGGCGGGCGGCGAGCGCGAGATGTGGGTGTCGATCGAGCCCACAATCCTCACGGGCCGCCGGATCACCCCTGCCGATCGGTAGACGGTCATGGCTCGGACGCAGGGCTGTCCGGTCCACGACCCTCGCCGCTCAGCCGGGATTCGACGCCCACCACTCCCTCCAAGGCGCTCACGAGGCGCTCGGCGACCCAGATGAGCGAGGTGTCGTGGACGGGCCCGCGGAGCCTGACGACGCCGTCCCGCACGGACACGTGGATGGCGTGGGCGTGCAGGGGGAACAGGTAGGACACCACCGTACGGCGGACCTCCTCCTCGATGTCCTCGTCCGACCGCAGGAAGACCTTCAGCAAGTCGCCACGGCTGACGATGCCGCGCAATCCGTACTCGGCATCGACGACGGGGAGCCGTTTGACGTGGCGCACGGCCATGAGGCGCGCTGCCCGGGCCAGGGTGTCGTCCTGGCGGACGGTGACAGCGGGCGCGCTCATCACCTCCTCAGCGGTCACGCCTACCGCCTTGGCCAGGTCCGACCGCAGTCGCTTGCGCTCGGAGCGGGTGGGCCGGCGCTCTCTGAACTCCTCCTTGGGCAGGAGGTCTGCCTCGGACACCACGCCGACGACCCGCCCTTCGCCGCTCACGACCGGCACGGCACTCACGTGCCGCTCGTCCATGACCCGCACGATCTCCTTGAACGGCGCGTCGCACCCGACGGCGACCGCGGGCGTGGTCATCACATCGCTGACGATGTGCGGAACGGTGACGGGCATGTCTCGGTCCTCAGGGGGCAGCCGGGGACCCGGCTCGGCCGATGCCTCAAGCATCACCATGACCTGACAGGTCGCAAACCGGCCGGAGAGCCACCCTGCTCCTGCCCGTGGGCGTGTCGCGGCGCCGGGCAGGCGGTGCGACGGTATTCACAGGAGAATCTCGGCTGCCGGACGAGAAGGCGGTGGACGGCTATGGAACCCCCACTCGTCGTGGGCGTCGACGGATCGGACTCCAGTCTGGCAGCGGTCGACTGGGCCGTGGACGAGGCGGCACGGCACGGTCTGCCCCTCGATCTCATCCATGCCTCCCTCTGGGAGCTGTACGAGGGAGCCTTACCGTCCTTCAGCACCGACCGTCCGGCCGAGGAGGTCATGGCCGAGCACATCGTCGCGTCGTGCGTGGAACGGGCCCGGCGACGCAATCCCGAGGTCAAGGTGGCAGGCAAGGCACTGCCGGAGGACGCCGTGTCCGCGCTGCTTCGGACGGCGCCCGAGGCGTTCGCGCTGGTCACGGGGTCACGTGGGCGCGGCGGGATCGCCGGGATGCTGCTGGGATCCGTCAGTCTCGCGGTCGCGGCCCGCGCCGTCTGCCCGGTCGTCGTGGTCCGGGGCGCGGAAGCCAACCGCCGGGGAGCCTACGGCCGCGTGGTGGTGGGGGTCGGTGACCCGTCCGCTGGCGCGGCGGCCGCACGGTTCGCCGTCAGAGAAACCGAGGTGCGCGGCTGTGCCCTGACAGCCGTACGGGCCTGGCGCGATCCGGCACAAGAACCCGTGGACCACATGCTGATCGCTGACGACGCCGCCCGGGTGCGCGAGGAACAGGCGGCGGCCGGCCTCGAAGATGCCCTGCGCCAGGCGGTACGAGAGCATCCTCAGGTCGATGTCCGTCGCAAGGCTGTCGAGGGCACCACCCACCGGATCCTCATGCAGGAAGCTGCCGAGGCCGACCTGATCGTTGTCGGCGCTCAGCGCCGGCCCGGCCACTTCGGTCTGCAGCTCGGCCGGGTCGGCCACACCCTCCTGCACCACTCGGACTGCCCGGTCGCCGTCGTCCCCCAGCCGGTCTGAGGCCCGCCGCAGGTCCCGGCCGGCACAGCCCCCGCAGGAGAGGGAAAGATGGCGGATGTCGGAGTGGACATGGGAGTGGACGGGTTACGACCCCGCCGCCGAGCAGCTGCGTGAGTCCCTCTGCACCTTGGGCAACGGCTACTTCGCCACACGCGGCGCGCTGCCGGAACGCCGGGCAGGCTTGGTGCACTACCCGGGCACCTACGCAGCGGGGTGCTACAACCGCCTGGAGTCGACCGTGGCGGGCCGGCAGGTCGTGAACGAAGACGTGGTCAACCTTCCCAACTGGCTCCTTCTCCGGTTCCGGGCCCGCCGCACGGACGGAACGTGGTGCGCGTGGTTCTCCCCCGGCACGCACACCCTCCTGGACCACCGGCACACACTGGATCTGCGCCGAGGCACACTCGCCCGGTCCTCCCGCCACCGGAACGACGAACTGGGTGTGCTCAGCGTCGAGCAGACCCGCCTGGTGCACATGGAGGACCCGCACCTGGCCGCACTGCGGACCGTACTCACGGCCGAGGACTGGTCCGGGCAGATCGAGATCGAAAGCTCTCTGGACGGCGATGTCATCAACGGCAATGTGCACCGCTATCGCGCCCTCGACCGCCACCACCTGAACCACGTGCGAACCGGTGCCCACGAGCCCCACACCATGTGGCTGAGCTGCCGCACCAGCACGTCGGACATCGCCGTCGCCCTGGCCGCCCGGACCACGGTCCGTGCGGACGAAGCTCCGAGGTCATCAGTGCTTCAGCCTGCCCGCCACCGCGCCGTCCACCGTCTGGTCGTCCCGATCACCCCCGGTAGGCCTGTCATCGTGGACAAGACGGTGGCAGTGCACACCTCACGGGACACAGCGATCAGCGATCCCCTCGGCGAAGCCGTCGACCGGGTGTCCGTGGCGGCGGACTTTCCGGTCTTGCTCGACTCCCATGCCGCAGCCTGGGAGCGGCTGTGGCGACGCACGGACGTACAGGTGCCCGGAGAGGCCGGCCGCATCCTGCGCTTCCATCTCTTCCACGTCCTGCAGACGCTGTCACCGCACACGGCGGAGCTGGATGTGGGCGTGCCTGCCCGGGGTCTGCACGGCGAGGCCTACCGGGGTCATGTGTTCTGGGACGAGCTCTTCGTCCTCCCTTATCTGAACCTGCACCTTCCGGAGGTGTCCCGGGCGCTGCTGAACTACCGCCACCGACGCCTCCCCCGGGCCTGCGCGGCGGCGAGCGCGGCAGGCCGGTCCGGGGCGATGTACCCGTGGCAGAGCGGCAGCAACGGGCGTGAGGAGTCCCAGGAGTGGCATCTCAACCCTGCCTCGGGCCGCTGGCTGCCGGACCACTCGCGCCTCCAGCACCACGTGGGTTCGGCGATCGCCTACAACGTCTGGCAGTACTGCGAGGCCACCGGTGACACGGAGTACCTGCACACGAAAGGCGCGGAGATGCTGCTGCAGATCGCCCGCTTCTGGGCGGACCTGGCAGTCTTCGACCATGACACGCGCCGCTACCGGATCCGCGGTGTCGTCGGCCCCGACGAGTACCACGACAGCTATCCCGGCGCGACGCGGCCCGGGCTGGACGACAACGCGTACACCAACGTCACGGCCGCCTGGGTCCTCACCCGCGCTCTGGAGCTCGTGCGGCGCCTTCCCGCATGGCGGCGCGAGGAACTGTTCCAACGGATCCGGCTGAGCACCGACGCGCTGCCGGAGTGGGAGGAGGTCTCCAGACGCCTGCGGGTGCCTTTCCACCAAGGCGTCATCAGCCAGTTCGAGGGCTACGACGACCTCACCGAACTCGACTGGGACGCCTACCGCGCCCGCTACGGCACCATCCGGCGGCTGGACCGCGTTCTTGAGGCCGAGGGCGACACGGTCAACCGGTACAAGGCGTCCAAGCAGGCCGATGTCCTCATGCTCGGTTACCTGTTCTCGCCCACGGAACTGCACGCTCTGTTCCGGCGTCTCGGATACCACCTGGACGACGAGATCTGGAGCAGGACCGTCGACTACTACCTCCAGCGCACCAGCCACGGCTCGACCCTCAGCGAACTCGTCCACGGCCTGGTCCTCGCCAGGGCCAGACGGGCCGACGCATGGCAGTACGTCCATGAAGCCCTGGAGGCGGACATCGCCGACATCCAGGGTGGCACCACGGGCGAGGGCATCCACCTCGGTGCCATGGCCGGAACCCTCGACCTGATCCAGCGCGGTCTGACGGGACTGGAGACACGCGAGGACGCCCTCTGGCTGGACCCGGTGCCTCTCCCGGCGCTGTCCGAGTACCGGTTCTCGCTCCGGTATCGCAATCACTGGGGTGTCGGCGTGCGCCGCCGAAGCGGGCAACTGGAGATCGCCGTACCCGACTCGGAAGAGTCGGCGATCCGCGTAGTGCTGGCCGACCGAGCAGTGACCATCGCCCCGGGGGAGACGTGCACACTCCTTCTGCCGCAGGACTGACACGGCGGTCGCCGGCATGCCGGCCGCCGGAGTTCGCCTGGAACTTGCCGGGCCGGGCGGGACGGAGACGACACTCACCGTGGACCACGTGCTCGCCGCCACCGGCTATCGCCTCGACCTGGACGCGGTCCCGTTCCTGTCGCCCGCGGTGCGCGCCACCCTGACCTGCGTCCGTGACTCGAAGGCACCCCAGCTAATCCGCATCGCTCGAGTCGTCGGTGCCGGGCCTGTACTTCACCGGTTCGCTCGCCGCCCCGACGTTCGACCCGATGATGCGGTTCGTGGCAGGGAAGGAGTTCGTCGCCAGGCGCATCGCCCGGCACGCGTCCCGGCTCTCTGTCCCCCGCTGAGCCGACGGTGCCGAGAGCGAGGCACACCCTACCGTCGGGCCGGCGAAGGGCGGGACCCCTCGTACAGTGTGCATGAGCCGGGCGTCACGACGCCTGTCGTACCGTGAGGCGCCGGCGTACCCCGTAGGCCGCCGCTCCGAGGGCGAGCACCGCCGCTCCCCACGCCACCGACGTAGCGGGCAGGGTGAAGGCCAGGACCAGGCAGCCGGCCAGCCCGAGCGCGGGGATGGTGCGCGGTGGTCGGTTCTCCTCCTGGGTCAGGGTCCAGGCGGAGGCGTTCGCCACGGCGTAGTAGGCGAGTACGCCGAAGGACGAGAAGCCGATCGCGCCGCGCACGTCCGTGGTGGCGGCAAGGATCACCACCACGGCGCCCACCACCAACTCCGCTCGATGGGGCACCTTGAACCGTGGATGCACGGCGGACAGGGCATGAGGCAGGTGATGGTCCCGGGACATGGCCAGAGTGGTCCGAGAGACGCCCAGGATCAGCGCGAGCAACGACCCGAGGGCCGCCACAGCCGCCCCGGCCCGGACCACCGGGACCAGCCCCGGCACCCCGGCCTGCCGTACTGCCTCGGCCAGCGGCGCACTCTCCCGTGCCAACCCGTCCGGGCCGAGGACGGCCAACACGGACACGGCGGCCGCCGCGTACACGACGAGCGTGATTGCCAGGGCCAGTGGAATAGCCCGAGGGATCGTCCGGGCCGGGTCCTTCACCTCTTCGCCCAGGGTGGCGATACGCGCGTACCCGGCGAAGGCGAAGAACAGAAGGCCGGCCGCCTGCAACACCCCGGTGACGGAGGCGTCCGGCCCGATGTCCAGCCGCACGGTCTGCGCTGCAGTGGACGTCAGGCAGGCCACCACCACGGCCGCCAGCACGGCCAGGACCACGGCGACGACCGCCCGAGTCAGCCACGCGGCCTTCTGCACACCCACGTAGTTGACGGCGGTCAGCGCCACCACGGCAGCCACCGCGACGGCGTGCGCCTGCTCCGGCCACACGTACGAGCCCACGGTGAGCGCCATCGCCGCGCACGAGGCGGTCTTGCCCACCACAAAGCCCCATCCGGCGAGATAGCCCCAGAACTCGCCGAGCCTCTCACGGCCGTACACGTACGTCCCACCGGACTGCGGATAGCGTGCTGCCAGCCGGGCCGAGGAGGTGGCGTTGCAGTAGGCCACGACAGCGGCGACGGCCAGCCCCACGAGCAGTCCCGAGCCCGCCGCCCGCGCGGCCGGCGCCAGGGCGGCGAAGACCCCCGCACCGATCATCGAGCCCAGCCCGATGACCACGGCATCGAAAACGCCCAGCCTCCGCTCCAGCACGGCGGCTCCACCGCCCTGCGACGCCTGACTCACCGTCCACCACCATCTGTCGACATCCGGAAGCGCGAGACGATACCTGTCGGAGATGAACAGCAGGTCGCACACGTCGTGGTCCTCGATTCCCGAAGTCCCGGTCGGAGTTGCCCTCGTCGCTCCCGGAGAATGTGGGACCCGAGTTTGTGACCGGGATGCCTGAGTTGCGGCGTGGATCGGGTCCCGGCAGTCTGTTGCTGGCGCTCGACCTCGATGACGTGAAGAGGTGATCGGGTTGCAGCACCATGCGCGCCCGGTCAGCCTTCCGAAACATTGGCGTGGGTGATGTGTGCCGCCTTATGAGCCGGTGCTTCTGCAACCGGCTGCGCGATCCCCCTCCCGCTCCGGAGCCGATGTGCGGAGTGTTTCTTTGTGACATGGGCTGCGCACTCACCGTTCGATCCGTGGTGTCCGCCGGCCATGTGGTCGGCCGTGACCCGGATGGGTGACGTGTACGGCAACGGTCGCCACGACCCGCCACCGACGACAAGGAGCCGCAGAGCATGGGTGGAAAGCAGAAGACACTCGTCATACTGGCCGGAATTGCGCTGGCGGCCGGACTCACCAGCCCCGCCTTCGGGGTCGGCGCCGCTCACTCGCCGGCCCTGCCCACCGCGGCGACGGGGACGGGCACGTCGGTCGTGGAATGGAACCGCGAGCTCATCGCCATCCTCAGTGATCCCGAGGCGCAGCCGGCCGGCGTCCAGCCCACCCGCAGCTTCGCGCTCCTCCAGGCCGCCCAGTACGACGCGGTGGTATCGATCACCCGGGCCGGCCCCGCCTACAAGTTCTCGGTGTCGGCGCCGCGAGGCGCTCGTGCCGATGCCGCGGCGGACCAGGCAGCCCACGATGTGCTGGTCGCCCTGTACCCGGCCGAACGCGCGAGCGTGGACCAGCGGCTGAGCAGCCAGTTGTCCGCGATTCCGGACGGCCCGGACAAACAGGCGGGCACGACGGTCGGAGCCGCGGTCGCCCGGCGGCTGATCAGCCTTCGGTCGAACGACGGATCATCGACGAAGCCGCCGCTGTTCCGCTCCGGCGACAAGGCCGGTGACTACCGGCGCACCCCTCCCGACTTCCCGGCACCGGTGTTCACCGACTGGGGCTCGGTCAAACCCTTCGTGCTGACCGGCAAAGACCAGTTCCGCCCGGCGGCACCGCCAGCCGTGAGCAGCGCCGCGTACGCCACCGCCTTGAACGAGGTCAAGAGCCTGGGGAGCAAGACCAGTACCACCCGCACCCCCGATCAGACCGCGTCCGCGAAGTTCTGGGCGGCGGCGCCCGTCTGGAACGTCTGGAACCAGATCGCCCAGAACCTGGTCACCTCCACGAACGCGAACCTGGAGACCGCGGCCAAGGTCTTCGCCCGCCTCGACCTGTCCCTCGCCGACACCACCATCGCCCTGTACGACGCCAAGTACGCCTATCGCATATGGCGGCCCGTCACCGCCATCCGACTCGGCGGCACACACTACAACCCCCGCATCGTCGGCGATCACCACTGGACCTCCCTGTTGACGACCGCCCCGGACCCCTCGTATCCCAGCGCTCACGCCGCCCTCAGCCAGGCGGCGGCAACGACGCTCACCGGGTTCTACGGCGCGCGGCACCATCTCGCGGTGACATCGAAGGGCGCCACCCGAACCTATGCCGGCTTCCAGGAGGCGGCCACCGAAGCGTGGCTCAGCCGCATCTGGGCCGGCCAGCACACTTCGATCGACAACGACGCGGGCCGACAACTCGGCACCCGGGTAGCCGACTTCGTGGCAGGTCACCTCTGACCGTCCGCACCGAGCGATATTCATGCGCAACACAGCGGCGGCCAGAAGCCAGTGGCAGCGGGAGCATCGGCACCACTGGCACGGCCACGCTGCAGAAAGGAACGCCTGGCCGGTCCGAATCAGTCGGGGCGGGACGCGGAGAAGGGAGCGCAACAGTGGCCAAAGGCAGTGGTCGCGCACTCCGGAGAGAACGGCGCGGCCCGCTCGCCGGCCGGTCCAGAACCCGACCTGCGAACCCCGGCGATGGTATCGACTGCGGCGCAGACCACGACGCGCGGCAGGGGCACGTGGGGACCGGTCCGGGCAGCGGAGCGCACGACAACCCGGCTGGCATCAGCAAGGTGTCGCCGGGCAGGAAGAAGTCGAAGTCCCCGCTCCGGCCGCCGTTCCAGCTCGCATGGCCCTGCCGCCCGTCGGACCGGGACAGCGACTTCCCGCTGAATCCGGCGACGATCGGGAACCCTCCACGGCAGACCCCTACCGCCGGTATGGGCTACTCACCGAGTGACGTCCAGTTCGGTGTACATCCCGGCCGTGTAGTGACCCGGGATGTTGCAGAGCAGCTCATAGCGGCCGGGCCGCAGCGTCACCGTGGTCCAGGCCGCCGCACCGGAGGCGATGCCCTCTCCGGCCCCACTGCCACAGGTGCGGGACGCCTCACCGAGACTGCCCGCCTCCGGTACCCGGCCGTCGGAACCGATGGCACGGTCTCCGGCTGCCTGGCCCGCCGCCAGCGGCAACACGATCACCTTGTGCGTGAGGCTTCCGGCGTTGACCACCCGCACTGTCACCCTTCCCGCCGGAACCGTCCTGGGGTGCGCCACCAGACGCATCATGCCCATGCCGTACCAACCGGGGTGGCCGTTGTCCGGCGCGGGCCGGTTCGGGCCTCTCATCATGCGTCCCGTGTCCCAAACGGTCACGTCGACCGCGCTGCCTTTCGCGGCCGGTGCAGTGCAGCGTGTGCTCTGCGCGCGCCAGGGCGTCGGCCCCGTCCTGTGGAAGGCGCCGGACGCGGCCATCAGACCCGTCGTGGCGACGCCCAACACCAAGGCTGCGGCGGCAACGGCGACCGCCGACCAGACTCTTCGGCGACGATGCGGGTTCATCGGTGCTCCCGAAGCACCGCGAGCCGACGTTTGTACTCGTCCTCGTCGATTTCTCCGCGCGCGTACCGCTCGGCGAGCAGGCTCTCGGCCCGTCGGTCCTGCCACCCGCCCTCGCCGGGCGGTGGTGCCGAGCCGGGCTGCTGATGGTGACGGGCACCGGCGAGGTAGCGCACGAGTGCGATGACCCCGACGATCAGGACGGCCCAGAGCAGCACCATGAACACCGTCATGACGATCCAGCCGCCCCAGCCCCATCCACCGTCGTACCACATCATGCCGATCACTTCCCTGGGCTGATTGCTCCAGCGCTACCAGCATGGATCGGTGAGACCTCAGTCGATCTGGGCCACAGTTCCCGGACGCAGGGCCGGAGGACCCAACGCCCCGTCCGGCTCCGCCGTCCCCGGTTGCGCGGAGGACCTTGCGGAGCACGACGTGCCGCCCAGGCGGTTCGAGCCGGGGCTTCGTCGTCGACGTCACCCACTCCACAGCCGCCGTCGCCGGCGGCTGGCTCTTTGGACCGGTGCTGACGTCGAAGGCCTGACGAACGGGTGGCGCCGGTCACTCCTTGCCCCGGACCACCGCGACGGAGCAGTGCGCGTGATGCAGCAGGGCCTGGCTGACCGAGCCGAGCAGCAGGCCGGTGAAACCGCCGCGTCCGCGCGCGCCCGCCACGACCAGCTGTGCGTCGTGACTCGCTTCGATCAGCGCCGGGCGGATCCGGGAGCGCACCAGGCGCCGCTCCACCGTGACCTGGGGGTAGCGCGTCTGCCACGGAGACAGCGTGTCGTCCAGCAGCCGTTGTTCCTTTCCCCGGAGCCGGTCGACGTCGACCACCATGTTCAGCGGGTCGCCCGGTCCCTCGCAGGCCCGTTCGCTCCAGGTGTGCCACACGTGCAGGGCCAGCAGGTCCGCACCGCGCATCGACGCTTCGGCAAAGGCGAACTCGACGGCTCGCTCACCTGCCGGGGAACCGTCCACCGCCAGCAGTACGGGTCCGGTCGATTTCGGACTACCCCGTACCACCAGCACCGGGCAATGGCCGTATGCGGCCAGATGCACGGCGGTGGAACCGAGGAGCAGGCTGCCGAACGCGCCCAGCCCGCGGCTGCCCACCACGACGAGCGAGGCGGTGCGCGACTCGATCTCCAGCACCATCAGTGGCTCGCCGACGGCGACCTCTCGTGTGATGTCCACACGCGGCGCGATCGCGCGTGCCCGCTGCTCGGCCTCGGCCAGCGTGCCGTCCACCAGCTCGCGCACGCCCGCCCTGGCAGGATCCCAGGGCGGGCCACCAGGCAGTGGATGGATCGAGGGCCACCCGAAGGCGTGCACCAGCCGCAGGCCGACCCCACTCAGTACCGCCTCGTGTGCCGCCGTCTCGACCGCGTCCAGGCTGGCCGGTGAGCCGTCGACTCCCACTACGACCGGTTTCGCCATGTCGCGCCTCCTCGCCAGGCCGGCTCTGCAGCGGCTTGCCCGGCCCTCGTTCATCCTCCGCCACTGTGCCGCGCAGTGCATGGGACCCGATGGGCCGTCCGGCAATTCATGTGTGAGGTCCCGCCAGTCGCCGACGGGTATGTCCCAGTGGGCCAGTCGCTGGCGTCGGCGCGCAAAGTCGATCCGAATCTCCCCTGTTCGATTTCGCGCGCGATCGCCTCCGCTGCCTCCTGGAACTGAGCCCACGCCGCGTCGGGGCAGCGGCCCCGCAGCTGCGCGAGAGACGACCGCACGACGCTTGGGGGCATATCCAGGATGTGCGGTGCGCGCCCGAACGATGCCGACGTAGGACTACGAGTGGAAGCCTCGTGTGACCAGCGCCGGGATGCCGAGGACGGCGAGCAAGTCGGTGACCATGCGGCTCAGGATGTCCTAATTGGCGTTGAAAGGGCGGTACGGAGCTCTGATGGGGCCATTGGCCCTCGAGCCTCGTGACCGAGACAGGGGGCGGCGTACAGGACCAGACGTAGCCGCTCCTCCGTGCTGTCCAGGTACAGGAGGCCGGATGTTGGCGCGGGCCAGGTAAGTGTGGATGTGCCGGCAGTTGCCTTGGCAGTCACATGCCGCCGAGCACCCGTCGGGTCTCGGCGGCGATCTGCTGCGTCTCGCCGGTTGCGACCACGAGGACCGGGACACCTCTCACCACCTGATCGATGCGCCTGTGGCCTTCCCGCATCAAATCTTGCAGTTCGGGAACGAGCAGCCCGCCTCGTACACCGAGAACAGTCAGGGCCGAGCAGATCTCCTCGCGTACCTCGGGTTGGTCTGTGCCGATCTCCCCGGTGAAGACCAGGGCGTCCAGCCGATCCAGCGAGGCGGCCATCGAAGCGACGCCCCTGCGGCAGCTGAGTGTGAACGTCGCCAGCGCCAACGCGGCCGCGGCATCACCCTCCGCGCGGGCGCGCACCAGGTCCCGGGTGTCTCCCGAGGTACCGGAGAGGCCGAGCAGACCGGAATGCCGGTGGAGTGTGTCATCCAATTCGTCCGTGCTCAGACCGTGCCGCCGCTGCAGCCACAGCAGCGCGCCGGGGTCGAGGCTGCCGCTGCGCCGACTCATCACCAGGCCTTCCAGCGGAGTGAGGCCCATGGTGGTGTCCACGCTGCGTCCGTTCCGGACGGCGCAGGCCGAGCAGCCGCCGCCCATGTGCACGAGCACGACCTGGAGGTTGTCGACGGGTCGGCCCAGGGCCTGCGCCGTCCTCTGCAGTGCCCACGAGTAGGAAAGCCCGTGGAAGCCGTACCGGCGCAGCCCGTATTCGGCTCGCCATCGCTCCGGCACGGCGTACGTGCGCGCCTGTGCCGGCAAATCCTTGTGAAAGACAGTGTCGAAGCAGGCGATATGAGGAACGTCGGGCAGGAGTTCTCGTGCGGCATCGACTACATGCAAGGCAGGGGTCACGTGCAACGGCGCGAGATCGGCGACGTCCGCCAGCAGAGCCCGTACGCGTGCGTCGATCAGCGTATGTCCAGTCAGGTGCGGGCCGCTGTGGACGATGCGGTGACCAACCGCCGCGGGAGCGGGCACCTCGCTGAGGAAGTTCCGCAGTTCCGCCGCCGCAGCAGGCCCCGGGGGCTCCGAGGCGTCTCGATCCGCCACCCGTTCACCGTCCGCCGCGAACAGAGCGATGTGAAGGCTCGAAGAGCCAGCATCGAGGACCAGTACGTGACCCTCACGGCTCTCGCGGGAGCGATCAGCACTCATCACACACCTCCAGTGCACTCGCGTCCTCCGGCACGGTGCGCCCGCCACGGAGTGCGACCCCGCGCTCAGGGTCGGCCTCGGTGCGGACCGGGTCGTGCTCCGCCCGCCTCGGCAAGTCGGTGAGGAAGACACTGACGTCCCAGTCGCCGTCCTCCAGGCGGGTGCCGACGTTCCGGCCACGTGGGACACGTCGACCTTCTCGTTCGCCGCCAGGGGCGCGGTCGGTGTCCGTCTGCCAGCGGATGCCCCTGGCGGTGCGATGGTGCGGTTCTCCCGGAGGCCGGAGGCGAGGTCCCGGGCCGGATCGGAGGGCAGACCCCGGGCCGGCGCCAGGACGGGCCGCAGGTTCCTGCCGTTCGTGTCGGGCTGCCTCATAACCCTTGTCCTGCCGCCTGGTAGGCCTCGGTGATGTCGCGCCTCGCCGCTTCCCCCAGGCTGCCACCACAGGGAGGGATCCGCTCGTCCGCCCGTTCGGCAGCACGCCGCGCCTGCGGGACAGGGCACCCCTAGCGTGCTGAATGTGCGACCCATTCTCCCGAAGATCGAGGGCGGCCGGGTACAGGGCCTCCTACAGCTCATGGAGGACGGCATCCACCTCGTCGTCGCTGCGCTCCTCGTACTGCTCGCGGGGGATGCTGACCGTCGGGGTCGTCCATGACGTCATCCGGTCGGTCCAGGGGCCGTACCGCGAGGAAACGCTCGTTCTCTCCGCCCTGGACGGCAGCTTGGTGCTGTTCATCGTGGCCGAGCTGCTCCACACCGTCCGCCTCACCATAAGGAACCAGACCCTCGACGCGGAGCCCTTCCTCGCCGTCGGCCTGATTGCCGGCATCCGCAGGGTGCTCATCGTGACGGCCGAGGCGGAGAAGTCCTTCCGGTGGAACGTCGAGGGGATCGAACTGCTCATCCTGGCGGGGCTGATCCTCGTGATGGCGACAGCGGTGTACGTGTGGCGGCGCTCGACGCGGCCGGGAGACCACTTCCCGCTCCAGGAAGCGGGGCGCTCCCCGTCGCCGACTTCGTCACCCACTCCGGTGCGCGGCTCCTGATCCGTCGCCCTCCGCCGCCGCGGCCGCCCGCACTCGCTGCTCCTCGCGAGCAGAGCCGACGTCCCGTTCCAGGGGTGTGCGGCTCACGGCCGTCGCGAGGTCCTCCAAGGCTTGCTTCTGCAGTTCCGCCTCGCGCCGCACGATCGGGCTCCCATCGCCGGCGGCGCCCTCCCACGCGTGGAGCGCCTCCTCCACGCGCCCCCAGTCGGGATTCCTGTGCTCGCGCACGTCGGCTGCCGCCTGCGCGGTGTCCGCCTCCAGGGCGTCGGCGAACCGCTCCGCCTCGGGGACGACACGGCTGTCGGCCCGCGGGACGTGGCTCTCCATGAGCATCGCCGCGCGGCCGAACCCCTTGAGCGCCTCCTGCGCCTCCTGCGCCTCGCGCGACGTCAGCCCCCTGGGGCGGACCGGTTCTTGCCTTGCCCGGTCGTATGCCTCCTGCCAGGCGGCACGTGCCTCCCTGCTCGCCAGCAGTGCCCTGCGCATGTCGGCGTGATGCTCCCGGGTCGGTTCGGCGTAGTCGCGGAGCACCGCGGCCGCATAGCGGCCGTTGGCTGCGAGCCAGTCCGCAAGCCGCCCCCGCAGCCGTGGTGTCTCCCATGCGGGGAACACCACGTACGCCAGCATCGCCAGGGCCCCGCCGAGCAGGGTGAGCACCACCCGCTCCGGGACCGTCTGCTCCCACGCCTGGCCGCCCATGCCGAGCAGGAAGACGACGTACGCGGCGGTGAAGCACTGGGAGTAGGCGTAGCCGGTACGGATCAGCGTGTACGACAGGCCCGCCGAGACCACCGCCAGCGCGCCGGACACATGGGCATCCGGGCCCAGGGCCCGCACCATGCCGGTGGCGAGCGCGACCCCCGCCAGGGTCCCGGCGAGACGGGCCACCGCACGCGCGTACGTCCGGTGGAAGTCCGGCCGCATCACCATCACCGAGGCGATGGGCGCCCAGTAGCCGTGGCCCAGGGGGAGCCGGGCGGCGATCAGATAGCCGAGCGTGGCCACCGCCGCCAGGCGGACGGCGTGCCGGAACACGGGCGAGTCCCGGCGGAGCTCACGGCGGACCGCCCGGAGGACGACCGGGACCAGCCGGAACATCGTCGGGCGCACCAGGAACTGGGCGCCCGCGGGGCCGGGCAGCGTGGGCGTCCTCCCGCGCGCGCCACCACTCCCGGCGATCTCCAACGCCTCGCCGAGCAGTTCCACGAGCCGCTCGGCGGCCTGCCTCGCGGGGCCCTCCAGTACCTCGTGCTCCTCGTCGACGCGCAGGACGTCCGTGCTCCCGGGCCGCACCTCGGCGGGAGTGCCGCGGCGGATCGAACGGGCGGCCGCATCCAGGACGTCGGCGGCCGCGTCGAGCAACTCCCGCGCGCGGTCCCGCCCGGGGCCCTCCGCCGGGGCGCCCACGTCCGGGTCGGCGAGCGCCGCGACCACCGGCCGGATGCGCTCGGCGAGTCCCCGGGGGCCGTGCAGGACGGGGGGACGGGTGCGGGCCTGTGACGGCGTCACGGCAGCCGCGTCCCGGGCCGTCATCAACGGCTCCGGGTCGAACGGGGCGGTCGGGTCGTGCCGCAACCGGCGGGCGTAGTCCGCCACGGCGGCCAGGGCGTCGGCAAGCGCGTCACGATGCGCTCCCCAACGCCGGATCGGGAACAGCAGGATCAGCACGGCCTGGGTCACGCCCCCGAGTGCGATGACCCCGGCGTGCTCCAGGGCTCGCCCGATGCTCGTGGGCAGGGTGATGGTCACCAGCATGCTGCCCACGGTCGTCGCTGCGACGATCCCAGCAGTCGATCCGACGGCCCACGCCATTCCCGCGGCAAAGGCCCATACGGCCAGCAGCGGCAGGAACGTCACGAAGCGCCCCGCCGCCAGGTAGCCCACGAAGGTGCTGAGCGCCAGACCCGCGCCCGCGCCGAGCGCGACCACCTTGCGTGGACGCCAGCTGCGCTGGAAGGTGGCCCCACCCGCGGAATAGGCACCGAGGGCGGCGGACGCGGCATACGCAGGGGAGACCAGCCACAGTGTCGGCCCGATGACGATCGCCACCCCAGCGGCCGCACGCAGCGCGAGCAGGGGCTCCAGCCGCGTCTCCTCGATCGTGAGCCCGGATCGCACGACCTCCCCGAAGGCCCGCAGCCACGTCACGGGTGTTCGCCTGGCCGGAATGCCCCGCCGGGTCGCGTCGGCCTGCTTGAGGTGCGGCAGCCGTCGGGCAAGGAAGCCTCCCACAGGGCCCGCTAACTGGCTGGCGGCCGCAGCGGCTGGACTGGGTGCTGCCCCTGCGGACACTGCCGAGCGTCCGCCGTCCGTCCTCCAGGCCGGAGCGCAGTCAATCGTCGTTGGTCCAGGTCCGGCCGGAGCGCGGCGATTGCCCCCAGCCCCGTCCGGCGGACGGGCAGATCGCCACCCGTCCCCCGGACCGGTCCAGGGGAAACAGGGGGCACGGCGGCCTTCGGGTTTCCTTACCGCTTGTGGCCGTTCCCGTGTCCGTTGGGATGCAGGACGACCTTGGTCCAGCCCTCGTCACGGGCGTCGAAGTGCTCGTAGGCGGTGGGGGCCTCGTCCAGGCTGAGCTCGTGGGAGACGACGAAGCTCGGCTTCGCCTTCCCGCCGGCGATCAGGTCCCGCAGCGCCCGGTTGTACTTTTTCACCGGAGCCTGCCCGGTCCCCATGCGCTGGCCCTTGAACCACATCATGCCGAAGTCGATCGGGACCTTGCCCTGAGCTTCCAGCTCGCCCTGGGCCTCCGCGCCGCCGGGGTCCTGTGGCAGGAAAACGCCCACCACGCCGATGTCGCCCGTGAACCTGACCGAGTCGATCAGTCCGTTGAGCGTGAGGCTGGCGTCCTCGTGTCCCTGGGGATCGTGTGCCTGGTAGCCGACACATTCGCAGCCGTTGTCGGCGCCCAGACCGAGGGTGGCCTCCTTGACGACCTCCGCCGCGTTCTGCTCGGCGGTGTTGATCGGGATGGCCCCGATCTCCTCCGCCTTGCGCAGCCGGTCGGGCTGGTGGTCGGCCGTCCAGACGCGGCCGGCGCCCTTGAGGAGGGCGGAATAGGTAGCCATCAGCCCGACGGGACCGGCCCCGAAGACGATGGTCTGGTCGCCCGGCTTGACGTGGGCCATCTCGGTGGCGTGATAGCCGGTGGGGAAGATGTCGGCGAGCATCACGTAGTCGGTCTGCCGCTCGTCGGCGTCCTCGCCCAGACGCAGCGCGTTGAAGTCGCCGTAGGGCACGCGCAGCAGCTCCGCCTGGCCGCCCTGGTAGGGGCCCATGTCGGCGAATCCGTAGGCGGCTCCGGCGAGGGCCGGTTCCGGCTGCATGGTCAGGCAGTAGTTGGTCAGACCCTGCTCGCACTGCTTGCAGAAGCCGCAGGCGATGTTGAAGGGCAGGACCACATACTCGCCCACCTGCACCTTGCGGACGGCCGAGCCGACCTCCACGACCTGGCCCATGTTCTCGTGTCCCAGGGTGCGGCCGGTCTCGAACGACGTGCGGCCCTCGTACATGTGCAGGTCCGAACCGCAGATGTTGGTGGTGGTGATCTTGACGATGATGTCGCAGGGGTGTTCGATCTTCGCGTCCGGCACGTCCTTCACTGTGACCGTTCGCGGTCCTTCGTATACCGCTGCCTTCATGATGGCTTCCCTTGATGTCGCGGCATGGCGGTGATGGAGAGGGCGCAAAGAGCCTGACTCTCGGAAGTACCGACGGGGTCCGTGGCTCCGCCCGCCTCTGCGGGCCGTTCACCTGGATCAGATGGAACGGTCATTTGCCGCCGGCCCCCGGGCGGAGCTTCGGCGCTCCGACAGCGTGCCGTGCGGGTCCCCGTCGACCCCCCGGACGAAACAACCACGCACCGGCCGATCAGCGAAATCTCCGGACCCGGACGACCACCAACCGACGGCACACCTCCGACTGAGGTCACCCGCTAGTCACCGCGGTCGTCCTGCAGCACGCTGCGACGCTCCTGTTCGCGCTTGGAGTAGGCGGCTGCCCGGATCGCCTCATCGCTCTCCAGGCCCGATCCCAGCGCGCCGCCCACCGTGGCGACCGAAGCGACGAACCAGGACAGCGTCCAGTACTCCGTGGCGTGCAGCGGCGTCCGTGTCGTGGAAGCGAACAGCCGGTCGTTGAGGATGAACAGCGCCCACACCAGGTTGATGACCACCAAACCCGCGTAGCAGACGATCACCCCGATACCCACGGTCACGACCGTCGAGGCGTTGTAGAGAGCCGCCCTCTTCCTCGCCTCCGGCGAGACCTCATCTGTTCGATGCCACAGGTTCGCGTCCACGATCAGCCAGCCTGTCATGAGAGCGACAGACCCGACCATGGCGATCACCAGACGTGGCGTGCTCAGGGAGGTGGCCAGGTTCCAGATGGTGGAGTTCACGGTGGCGACCGCTCCCGTGGCGAGTGCGGCCGCCAGGGCTTTCGACAAGCCCGGCACCAAGCGCCACGGCCGGTTGGCGCGGACCATACCACCGAGCACCCTCAGGTATCCGCGCGGCCCACTGACGACGTACCTCAGATCGGCGATCTCCTCCTCACCGATCTGGCCTGGATGGACGGTCGCGAGACGACCGATGAAGGGCCCCCACAGCGGCTGACTTCCCAAAGGCCCCTCAGGCCCAGCCTGCAGGCCCGCCAAGCTGAGCACGGCTTCTTCCACGGCCTGCCGGGCCTTGGTCTGCAGCCGGAAGCCCCCCAGCGTGGGAAGAGACAGCAGCGCCAAGCCGTGTTCGTGACTCAGATCCACCACGAGCTCGCGCCCATGTGAGTGCAGCGGAAGATCGGTGAGGGCCACGACGATGTCCCAGTTCCCCTCACTTCCGCGGTCCATGATCCGGCGCGTCAACGTGGACAGGTCCTCGGTCCCTGTGGTGAAGGGCTCACTGACCACCTCGACGTCGAACCGTCGTCCCTCGCCCGACCTGTCGGCGAGCCGAGCAGGCAGCAGCTGGGCCATGCGCTGCGCGATCTCCGTCGGCGTATCCGGATCCGCCAGAAGAGCAACGACCGTAGTGTCCTGCGATGACTCCCGCATGACCGGACCCTTCCAGTCGGCTGACCCGGCGCTCACCAGTGCCCAGGATGTCCTCCATGTAACGCCGACACCGCCTGACACGCTGGCCCCTGCCAATACCATCGGGCCTTACCTGGGAGCGGGGCCCGGTGACGGTGCCTATCGCGCGGTTCGCGGCGCGATCAGGTAATCAGGAACGGTGAACAAGGACGCGACCGACCCCTTCGTGCATGTCCGGGGCGCCGCTGAGAACAACCTGCGGAACATCGGTGTCGACGTTCCGCGGGACGCGATGGTCGCCTTCACCGGCGTCTCCGGCTCGTGGCAAGTCCTCGCTCGCGTTCGGCACGCTCTACTCGGAGGCCCAGCGGCGCTACTTCGAGTCCGTGGCACCGTACGCCCGAAGACTGTTGCAACAGGTCGGCGCACCGCACGTGCAGGAGATCACCGGACTGCCACCGGCCGTGGCCCTGCAGCAGCGACGCGGGTCGCCCAGCTCGCGCTCGACGGTCGGCACCATCACCACACTGTCCAATCTGCTGCGCATGCTGTACTCCCGCGCCGGCACCTATCCGCCCGGCGCCGCACGGCTGGAAGCCGAGTCGTTCTCACTCAACACCGCGGCCGGCGCCTGCCCGGAGTGCCACGGACTGGGCGTCGTGCACGACGTCGCCGAGCACCTGCTCGTCCCGGACCCCTCGCTGAGCATCCGCGAGGGGGCGATCGCCGCTTGGCCGGGTGCCTGGCAGGGCGCCAACCTGCGCAGTGTCGTGAGCGGCCTGGGGATCGACATCGACCGGCCGTGGCGCAGGCTCAGGAAGAAGGGCCGGGACTGGCTGCTGTACGGACGAACAGCCCTCCGTGTACATCGAGCCGGAGGAGGATCCCGTCGACAACGGCTACCAGGGCAAATTCTGGAGCGCCCGCAAGCACGTCATGCACGTCCTCGCCGACTCCAAGAGCGAGAAGATGCGCGAACGGGCGCTCCGGTTCGTCAGGAGTGTGCCCTGCCCCGCCTGTCACGGCAGCGGACTGCGGCCCGAGGCGCTCGCCGTGACCTTCGCCGGACGTTCCATCGCCGAGATCAACGCGATGCCGCTCACCGAGGTCGTGGCGCTGCTGCGGCCCGTCGCGGCGCGCTCCGAGGCCGACGCCACCACGTCGACCGCCCGATCCGGGGAGACGACCGAGGTCGCGGTCCGGATCTGCGGCGATGTGGTCGCGCGGGTCGACGTACTGCTCGACCTGGGCCTCGGATATCTCAGCCTCGGGCGCCGCTCGACGACCCTGTCGCCCGGCGAGGCGCAGCGCCTGCGGATCGCCACCCAGCTGCGCTCGGGGCTGTTCGGCGTCGTCTACGTCCTCGACGAGCCCTCCGCGGGCCTGCACCCGGCTGATGCGGAACCGCTCCTTGACGTGCTGGACCGCCTCAAGGGGGCGGGCAACTCGCTGTTCATCGTGGAGCACGACATGGACGTCGTACGGCGGGCGGACTGGGTGGTCGGCACGGCTTCGGAAATCCCTTGGTCAGCCCACTCCTTGACGCGTCGACGGATCGTTCGGTCGGAGCACCCAGGGGTGGAGATCCGCTCGTAGCCCGAGCCGTGGACCAAGGCGAGCACCATATGTTCGAAGACGGTCCGGTCGGGCACCCGGCGGCGGTGGCAGCCAAGGGGGTGGTTCGTGGCGAACTCTTCCCGGACGGGCAGGAGCGCGGCGAACTGGTCCCAGACGGGGTCGAGCAGGCAAGATGGCAGCGCGGGCACGGTTGTCCTTCGCGGTCGCAGAGCGTCGAGAACTCCATGATTACGTAGATCCGTGCCCGTTCTGCTGCCCGCCCAACTCTCCGGTTCCCATTACCGGTTGGTCTTGATAGGCGATTCACAGGAAGGCGAAACGGGCGGCCCCAGTCACAGGAAAAGCACGAGTCGTGCTACGCCCGTGGCCTTGGCACATGCGTCGCCAGGGCCGCGGACGTCACTATTGCGGCTGCGCCGGCCACCCAGAGAAGCGGCAGCCAGACCTGGATCGAGGCGATGGTCAGGTGCAGCCGGTAGACGGCCAGCATGACCAGTGCCAGTGGCATGGTGGTGCCCAGGACGTTGATGCGGGCGTACCCGAACCGGATCAGCAGCGGGAACTGGATCGCGATGTTGACGGCGAACAGGGCCCAGGACAGGGTCAGCATCGTCACCAGGGTGCGACCGCCGAACTGTACGCCCTCGGCCCGCGCGAGGAGAACGGTAAGCGCCGTACCTGCGGTAACGGTCGCGATAAAACTTGCCAGCGCCCAGGCGTAGTGCCCGAGCAGCACCGTGCGGCGGGGCAGGGGCAGGACGGCGTACAGCGTCTCCAGGCCTGCCTTGTCGGCGACCACGAAGGGGTGGACGGCGATCAACGGGGCGAGCAGCAGCGCGAGTGCCGGTACGAGACCGACGGGGCTGCGGGCGAGCACCAGGACCATCAGGCCGAACACCAGCAGGCCCTGGGTCCGGTACGGCGCGACGGTACGCAGGTGCAGCACGGCCATACGGGCGACGGCGCTCATGCAGTCGCCCCGCTTCGGCCGTTCCACGTTGCTGCCGGCTTCATCGGCGGCGATCCGATGTGGATGGCGATCTCCTCCAGGGTGGGCGCCTCGACGAGGACGCCCCTGCCGAGAAGGTCGGCTTCCTCGGTGCGAACGAGCGCTTCCGCCCCGGTTGGCGTCCGCCTGACGCCGATCAGCTCGACGCCGACGAGGTCGCTCAGATCGTCAGGGCCGCCCCGCACCACCCGATATGCCTCCAGGATCTCGTCCTTGGGGCCGGTCCGGACGATGCGGCCGCCATGGATGAGCGTCACGTAGTCGCCGATGCGGTCCAGGTCGGAGGTGATGTGTGTGGAGAACAGGACGCTGTGCCCCTCGTCGAGCAGGAAGTCCCCGATGATGCCGACGAGTTCGTCCCGGGCGACGGGGTCCAGGCCACTGGTCGGCTCGTCGAAGACGAGCAGCCGCGCCCGGTGCGACAGCGCAACGGCGATCATGAGCTTCATCGCCATGCCGCGGGACAGGTCCTTGACCTTCGCCCGCAGATCCAGGCCGAACTCCTCGAGCAACTGCCGATAACGCATGCCGTCCCAACGGTCGTAGAAGGGGCGCAGCGTCCGTTCGACCTCAGCCAGCCGCCAGTCACCCACGAGGTAGGTGTGGTCGAGCACCACCCCGACGTCCTGGCGCAGCTCGACCGGGCCGGGTACCCGGTGGCCGAGCAGCTCGATCTCGCCGGTCTCGATCCCGCGCATGCCCAGCAGGCAGCGGATCGTCGTCGTCTTGCCAGCGCCGTTCGCGCCGATGAGGCCCATGACGTAGCCGGTCGGCAGCTCGAAGCTCACATCGCGCAACGCGAAGCCGTTGCCCACCACGGAACTCACGCCCCGCAGGGCGAATGCGAGATCACTGTGCACTGACGGATCCTCCTGATCTCAGGCGTGCTCGTGCTCGGCCTGCATCAGCCCGTCCAGGATCTCGATGAGATCCTCGCGGTCGAGGCCGGCCCGCCGGGCGGCGTCCAGGGCGGTCTGCATGCCTTCCTCCACCTGGCGCAGCAGTTGCTCGCGCACAAGCGCCGAGTCCAGCGGCAGGACGTAGGCACCCTTGCCCGGGACCGTGGCGATGAACCCCTCGGCGGCCAGCTCGGCGTAGGCACGGGTGATGGTGATGATGCTGATCCGCAGATCACGAGCGAGGGCCCGGACGGAAGGCAGGGCGCTGTCCTCGGCGAGTTCCCCCGACAGGATGGCCGCGCCGATCTGCTCTTTGATCTGCTGATAGAGCGGCACACCGCTGCTGTTGGACAACACCACCCGCACGACGACCCTCCATTCCTCCCCGAGTGTACATAGGCATTATATACAGTCGGAACGGTAGTTACGCAATTGGGCCGCTAGGTGTTCCACCCCTGGGTGCTCCGACCGAACGATCCGTCGACGCGTCATGGAGTGGGCTGAACAAGGGATTTCCGAAGCCGTGCATGCCCTCGCACTTCAGACATACGACCGCGTGATCGGCCTGGAACTCTCCGAGATATCCGTGGACGGCTGTATCACCAAGGCCCCGTGCGGCGGCGAGCACGCAGGCCGGTCCCCGGTGGACCGCGGGAAGCAGGGGCTGAAGCGCTCGATCGCCGCCGACATCCACGGCGTCCCGCTCGGCCTGGTCGCGGCCGGGGCCAACGGCCACGACTCGCCCCTGCTCGGCCCGACCCTCCAGGCCGCCATGGGACAGGTCGGCCCCCTGCCCAACGACGTGAACGTCAACCTCGACCGGGGCGCTGGCCGCGGGCATGAGAACAGGGCCTCTTGGTAGCTCGGGGTTGCGAAGCCAACCGAGATCCGGGAGACCCTGTTGCCGCAGTCGTGCGTGCTCGCGCCGGTGGAGTTCAACTCGGCTGCACCGACGTGTGATTGTGTCGCTCACCGGTTCGGGAACGCGGCCGATCATCCGGAACGTGTTCGGCGGTATCCCTCGGACATGACGGACGCGGAGTGGGCCGTGGCCCGGCCGCTGCTGCCGGTGCCGGGCTGGCTGCGTGGCCGGGGCGGCCAGCCGGAGGCGTACGGCCACCGGGCAATACTCGATGCGATCCGGTATCTCGTGGACAACGGGATCAAGTGGCGGGCGATGCCCGCCGACTTCCCGCCGTGGGACCGGGTCTATGCGTTCTTCCGCCGCTGGCGTGACCATGGCCTGGTCAGGGAGTTCCACGACCGGCTGCGCGGACAGGTCCGCGAGAAGCTGGGCCGTGATGCGGAGCCGACGGCCGCGGTGATCGACTCGCAGTCCATCAAGGCGGATGCCGTCGTTGGATCGGGCAGCCGTGGCTTCGACGGCGGCAAACTCATCAACGGGCGCAAGCGGCATGTCGTGGTCGACACGCTCGGCCTTCTGCCGGGCGTGATGGTCACCGCCGCGGACACCGGCGACCGCATCGCCGCCCAGGTGCTGCTCGGGCAGGTCGCCGACATGCACCACCGGCTGGAGCTGGTCTGGGCCGACGGCGGCTACACCGACAGCCTCGTCGAGCACTGCCTGGCCGCGTTCGCGCTGGTTCTGGCGATCGTGAAACGCAGCGACGACATATGCGGCTTCGTGGTGCTGCCCAAGCGGTGGATCGTCGAGCGTCTCTTCGCCCACCTGATGCGAAGCCGCCGCCTGGTCCGCGACTTCGAGCGCCGCACCACCAGCGCCGAAGCGGTGATCTACTGGTCGATGACCGGGCTCATGACCCGCCGCCTGGCCCCGCCACACCGCGGGCGAGAGTGAACCGGCCCGGCGCCGGCTCGGCCAGCCACGCGCGACCAGGCGTTTCGCCTTCGACCGCAGCGCCTCCACCCGAGCCGGCACCACGTCCATGCCGAACCCGGCTGCCATCTCCTGGCAGGTCAGCGGCCCTTGGCCGAGCCGCCCCCGGTCCGCGAGCGCCTTCAGGATGCGCTGGTAGTCCGCCGACAGCACCGACCAGGCAAGCCCCTGTCGCCACACCGGCACCTGCGTCTTCGGCTTCGCCGCATCCCGGACCGTCGACGGCGCGACATCATTCTGCGGATCCGCGTTGTCCTCGGCCTCAGCGGTATCGGCGTCGTCCTAAGCCAGCACCGTATCGACCCGCCTGCGGGCGATCATCCACTCCTGCCACTCCTGCTCGGCCGTGGCCAGCTCGGCCTGGACACGGTCGACCTCCTCCCGCAGCTCGTCCACGCGTCGGCGAGCAGCAAGCTCATGCTGTTCCAGCAGTCCAACGACCGACGGCATCCGCGACCTCCCGGAGAGCGGCGACACGACGGGCCACAGCTCCCACGGAATCACCGGCCCTATGCCTGACCAGCTAAAACGCCGCCTTCAGGTTCGGAACGACAACGGCTTCTTAGGACGCGAGCGGTTGGAACACCCGGCGGGGCCTGTCCGCATCCCATTTTCCGGACCGGACGTGCAAGGCCCGAAGGTGCCCCGAGTGCATGGCTGCGCGCGGTCAGTAAAAGCTGCCGTCCGTCCAGCCGTCGTCGCGGGCGCCGAAATACTGGCGTCCGTGTATCCGTCCGCTGCCTTGTTGAGTACGAGTTCGTGGGAGATGATCCGGGGCGGCTCGACCTTCCCGGCCTGAGGCGAGCCGGCGCCATGCACCGGGGCGCGACTACAGCAGCCGGTCGAACACCGCTGTAACGCCCTCCCAGTGACTGGTCTGCGGGTTCTTGACATCCGGATACATGATTTTGAACGTCTCGGCGAGAGCGACGCTGAGACCGCCGATGATCTCGGGGTAGCGCTCTTCGGCCTCCTGGGTGGGTGTCCTGTCGAGGGGAGGGTGTGCGGCCAGCTGTTCCAGGATCGGCTTCAGCTCGACCTCCTCGTCGAGTCGCCGGAACCGGTGGATGCTCTCCTGGAGGCCCTTGGTGATCGGTAGATCCCACGGTTCGACGGTGTCCCTGCCGTTGGCCTTGGCCGACGCCTGGCCGACGACCAGGAGGTCGTAGAGCTTGGCGTCGACGAAATCGCCGTACCGCTTCAGGTCGTTCCTGTCCACGTCGAGGTTTGCGGCGGCGCGGAAGAACCTCTCGAACTTCGACACACCCATCACGGTCATGCCCCTCGCCTCCTCACCGGGAACGGACGGCGCCGTTCGCTCCCGCCCGCGCCGCTATCGGCTGTTACCCGGTCGAGATTCGCAGAGCCCCCTGCTGAGCGCCTCCGCACTCCAGGCCGAAAAAGGGCGCCCCCTCTTCCCCTGGCAGAGCAGCATGAAGTGCGCAGGCATCCCTCGGCCGGCCGTACGGCCGGCTAGGTGCAAAGGTCGGGCTGAAGAGCGGGCAGCGGCGGCCGTTCTTCTCCGGACTGGGAGGCGTCTCGTGAGATACCGGCGACTGAGCTGCCCCTCTGGTCCGCCAAGCCATGGACGTGTTTCCGGCGAAACGCTCTGCGCGAAGCTGGGCGAACCGCTCCCCGCATGAGCGGGCAAGGTAGGGCACGGCCTCTTGGGTGCCCTGCGAACGTGAGCGTGCGGACCTGGTGCGCCCGGGACCCAGGGCGCACAGGGCGCCACGCGCTCATGTCCGCGGAGGCCGAGGCCCTCTGCAATGCCGAATACGAGCAGGTCAGCGACGAATGCGTCAATCATCGTAACGGCTATCGCCCGCTCGAGTGGGACACGTGGGCCAGGACGATCGGGCTGGCCGTCCACAAGCCGCGCCAGAGCAGTTGCTTCCCGCACTGGCTGCTGGAGAGGCGTTGCGGGGGGGGCGGGTCACCCTGGCAACCCCTTCAAAGCATCTCCAGGGGCGTGGGCCCGTTGGGCGGCGCGAACGCCTCGTCGAGGGCGCCGAGCGCCTCGGTGGGAAGGTGGAGGTCCAGCGCGCCGCGGTTCTCCCGAACGTGGTCGGGTGATCCGGAACGCGGGATCGCGGCCACCCCCTGTTCCAGCACCCAGGCCAGTGCCACTTGGGCCGGCGTGGCTCCGAGGGCCCGGGCCACGGCACCCAAAGCGTCGCCCTTCAGTAGCCGCCCCTGCTCGATCGGGGAGTAGGCCATGACCGTCACCCCGGCAACTCCAGGTCCACGGTCTCCGGGGTGCACAGCACCAGCGCCGGGCACACGGCCATGGCGAAGCGTGAAGATCGCCTGGGCGGTGATCAGGGTGCGGGAAGCCACTCGGCGGCGGCTCCGGCGACCAGGGGCCCTGAGGCCAGGCCGCCGAGGTGTGGGGGGACCTGCCGGGGCTGATAGCGGGCAGGATCCTGAACGGCGTCGGACTGGGGCTGATGGCCTCGACCGCGACGACGTACCTGCACGACCTCCACCACGAGGCACGTCCGGAACGGACGGGTTCGGTGCTGCCCGGCATCGTGGCCACCGCCGCAAACGGGGCAGCCTGCCCAACTGCTCCTGACACCGCTCGCGCAAAAGCTCCAGTGAGGCATCAGCCGGGTCCGCCCAGCACGATCTTCCACACTCGGGTCGCCACCTGGAGGTTCAGCCGGTCCTCGACGTTCGCGAGGTCGTGGCCGCTGATGTCGCGGATGCGCTGGAGCCGATAGCGCAGCGTGCTGCGGTGGATCGCGAGGGAGTCGGCGGTCTCGTCGTAGTTGCCGCCGCAGTCGAAGTACCGGGACAGGGTCTCCACCATGGTCGCGTGATGCCGGGAGTCGTAGTCGATGAGTTGCCCGAGCCACTCCTGCACGAACGTCTCCAGTTCCCGGTGACCGCTGCCGGGTCCCAGGATGCGGTAGAGACCGAGCTCGTCGAAGAACGACGTGCCGTAGCGCTCGCGGGAGTGGCGGCGCACGTCGAGGGCGCGCTGCGCCTCCTGGTAGTGGTGGGGGATGTCGTCCACGGAGTCGCAAGGGGCGCTCACCCCGATCGTCCCGGACCGTGTCCCGTTCTCTCGGGCGAGCACCTCGTACAACGCGCGAGCGTGCGGCCGGTCGCCACTGATGAGAACGACGTGGTCGGAGCGGCGGGTCAGCAGCGAGCGCATGCCCACCGCAGCGGCCGCCCGACCCACGGTCTGCGCGAAGGAATCGTCCGCCGTCCGGTTCGACCACTGCACCACGACGATGTAGTGGCTGCCGTGAAGGTCGTGTCCGAGTGCCTCGGACCGGGCGTAGGCGCTCGGCTCGTCCGTCCCTGCCAGGAGGTCGTCGGCCAGCTCGCGGTGCAGCCTCAGCTCCACTTCGGCCAGATTGCGCAGGTGCGTCAGCTCCAGGGCGAGCGACGTGGCGGCGTGTCCAAGCGCGAGGACGGTGTGCTCGTCGGCCTCGTCCCGGGTGTCGACCAGCGCCAGCACGCCCAGGATCTCGCCGTGCGAGCGGACGAGCGTGAGCAGCCGGTCCCTTATCCGCACCGGCCCGGCCTCTTTGGCGACGGCGTGCAGCATGTCTTCCTGGCGCACGGGGTCCGGTTCGGGATAGGGGACGGGGCGGCCGGGGCCCGTCCAGGACCTCAGCCGACCGAAGCGGTCCTCGACCAGCGCGGGAAGTCCTGTGAGCCCGTTCAGTGCGCGGGTGACAGCTTCCTCGCCGCCACCCGAGGCAGCGACGTCGGCCATGAGAGCGTGAACGGCTCGCTCGTAGCCCAGCTCAGCCACCACAGAGATCAGCTTCCGCTGGAGGGCTGTGCGTTCCTCCCTCAGCCGGTGCAGCTCCAGCGCGTCCTGGCGTTGGCGGCGGTGTGCGCAGGCGACCGACAGTGCAGCAGCGGTGTGCCGGACGAGCATGGAGAGCAGGGATTGCTCGGCCTTGGTTGGCCGGGAGCGGGACGTGACCACGAGGTAGCCGTGCAGGACCCCAGGTCCGCGTAGTCCCAGGGCCCGGCCCCAGGGCCTGCCGGCTACGGTCACGCTGCCGTCCTGCCCGGCCAGCTCCCGCACCCTCCGGCCCACGGCCAAGGCATGCGCTCGCCCGTTCCACGGGCTGGGGATCAGGGCGCCGCCCACCTTGAGGTATCCGGCCTCGGCGCTGTACGGCCCCGCGGCGACTATGCGATCCATAGCAAGGCGCAGGATCTCGTCCTCGTCCGGAGCGTCGAACTGGGCGCGGGAGAGCGCGACCAGTTCGTGGAGGGCATGGGCGGCCGGGGTGCGAGCGGGCAGGCGGGGTCGCCTGGGCGCGGCCGTGGGGCGTCGCCGAGCGCTGCCCCGCGGAAGGCTTCCCTTCCGGTTGGAGCAGCGGTACAGGCTGTACGCCCGACTGCCGACCATGGGAGATCACTCCGTCCTTCGGAGGTGCGCGGCTTTCGCGTACCCGGTCCTGGGCCGGCTACCCGACACGTGTGGGTTCTTTCTCTCGTACTCGTGGGGCGACCGGACCCGTGCATTCCTGACTCGCCAGGCGCAGGCGTGGAGCCACCCGGTTCGTCACCCTGGGGAGTGCTCGAGACCCTCCGTGCGCACCGGTGGGAAACCGGCGGAGTCCCACCTCTGTCCGAACGAACGTGATCCGGAGAGTCGACGCAGGCGCTGCACCGGGAGGAGTTCCTCATGGCCAAGGCAGTGGGCATCGACCTGGGCACCACCAACTCGGTGATCGCCGTGTGGGAGGGCGGCGAGCCGTCCGTCGTGCCCAACAGCGAGGGCAACCGCACGACACCGTCCGTGGTGGCCTTCACCGACACCGGGGAACGTCTGGTGGGCCAGCTGGCCCGGCGCCAGGCGATCCTCAACCCCAAGGGCACCATCTACTCGGCCAAGCGGTTCATCGGCCGGCACTTCGACGAGATCTCCAACGAGGCCAGGGCGGTGGCCTACGACGTCGTCGAGGGCGACGGCGGGGCGGCCCGCTTCAAGGTGCGCGACAAGCTGTACGCGCCTGAGGAGATCAGCGCACAGGTGCTGCGCAAACTCGCCGACGACGCGTCCAAGCAGCTGGGGGAGCGGGTCACGGAGGCGGTCATCACGGTTCCCGCCTACTTCAACGACGCCCAGCGTACCGCCACCAAGGACGCCGGACGGATCGCCGGACTGGAGGTGCTGCGGATCATCAACGAGCCGACGGCGGCCGCCCTCGCGTACGGCATGGACAAGAAGGAGCACGAGACCGTCCTCGTCTTCGACCTGGGCGGCGGCACCTTCGACGTGAGCATCCTCGACGTCGGCGACGGCGTGGTGGAGGTGCGCTCCACCGCCGGTGACAGCCACCTGGGCGGCGACGACTTCGACCGGCGTCTGGTGGACTACCTCGCGGACGACTTCCAGAAGGAGAACGGCATCGACCTGCGCAAGGACCCGCAGGCGCTGCAACGACTGTTCGAGGCGGCGGAGAAGGCCAAGACCGAGCTCAGTTCGGTGACGCAGACGCAGGTCAGCCTGCCCTTCATCACCGCCGACGCCTCGGGCCCCAAGCACCTCACCGACTCGATCATGCGGTCCACTTTCGAGCAGATCACCGGCGACCTGGTGGAGCGTTGTCTGGGACCGGTGCAGCAGGCGATGGCCGACGCGAAGGTCGGCGAGAGCGACATCGACGAGGTCATCCTCGTCGGCGGTTCCACCCGCATTCCCGCCGTCCAGACTCTGGTCCGCCGGCTGACCGGCGGCAAGGAACCCAACATGAGCGTCAACCCCGACGAGGTCGTGGCCCTTGGCGCCGCGATCCAGGCCGGGGTGCTCAAGGGCGAGGTCAAGGACGTGCTGCTGCTCGACGTCACACCCTTGTCGCTGGGCGTGGAGACACGCGGCGGAGTGATGACGAAGATCATCGAGCGAAACACCACCATCCCGGTGCGCCGCAGCGAGACTTTCTCCACCGCCGAGGACAACCAGCCGGCCGTCGATGTGGTGGTCCTCCAGGGCGAGCGCGAGCGGGCGGCCGACAACCGGGTGCTGGGTCGGTTCCAGCTCACCGACATCCGGCCGGCGCCGCGGGGCGAACCACAGATCGAGGTCACCTTCGACATCGACGCCAACGGCATCCTCAACGTCAAGGCCCGCGACCGGGACACCGGCAAGGAACAGGGCATCACCATCAGCGAGAGCTCCAACCTGGACCGCAGTGAGGTCGAACGCATGGTCCAGGAGGCCGAGCGCAACCGGGGCCAGGACCAGACACTCCGCGAGGCCGTCGACGCCCGCAACGAACTCGACGCCGTCGCGTACCAGGTCGAGAAGCGCCTCGCCGAGCTGGGCGACGCAGCGCCCGCGCACGAGAAGGCACGCGCCGAGATGCTCGTGTCCGACGCCCGGGCGGCGGTCAAGGAAGAGGCGGGCGTGGAGCGCGTGCGGCCTCTGACCTCCGAACTCCAGCAGGTGCTCGCCGGGCTGACGGCACATCAGGGCGCCGCCACAGGCGGCGGTCCCGGCCAGGACGCCGCCACCGGCGGTCCCACGGGTGGCGGTGACGATGATGTCATCGACGCCGAGTTCGACAAGGGCTGAGGCGCGCCATGCCCACCCACCCCCAGGAACCCGGCCGGGCCGCGTCGGATCCGGGCGTACGGGTCCCGGAAGGCGCCGGACGCCCTCCTCGCGGGGATCTGCCCCAACCGGGCCCGCCCCGGCCCGAAGCGGCGAACGGCGAACCGGGACCCGATGCCGCTGGCCCCGCGCCTGCCGAGGACGAGTACACGACCGCGATCAAGGAACTGGAGGACCGCTGGCGGCGCGCGCTCGCCGACCTCGACAACCTTCGCAAGCGTCACGCCAGGGAACTGGAGCGCGAACGGGCGGCAGAGCGGTCCCGCACGGCGGCCGCCTTCCTGCCTGTCCTCGACAACCTCGAACTCGCCCTGACCCACGCCGGCGCCGATCCGGGCGCGATCGTGGAGGGCATCCGAGCCGTACGCGATCAGGCGGTGAACGTCCTCGAACTGCTCGGCTACCCCCGGCATGCGGAGACCGGCGTCGCCTTCGACCCGGCCCGGCACGAGGTGGTCGGTGTCGTCCAGGACCCCGACGCCCCACCGGGCACCGTCGTCGAGGTGCTGCGTCCCGGCTACGGGGACGGCGAACGGCAGCTCAGGCCCGCCGCCGTGACGGTCGCGAAGCGGGAGTGACCGGTCATGGCACGGGACTTCTACGAGGTGCTGGGCGTGTCGCGGACCGCGAGCCAGGACGAGATCCAGCAGGCATATCGCAAACTCGCCCGCAGGTACCACCCGGACGTCAACAAGGACCCCGGGGCGGAGGAGCGTTTCAAGGACCTCAACGAGGCATACAGCGTCCTGTCCGATCCCAAGACCCGAGCCCGATACGACCGCTTCGGCGAGGATTTCCGTAAGATCCCGGAGGACTTCGACGAACGGGTCGCGGCCGGAGCGGGCGGCGGCTTCCGCGCTCGGAGGACCGCGGGCGCGGGCGGCCCTCGCGTCCGCTCCACCACCGGCTTCGGTGACGACTTCGGCGCGGCGGGCATCGACATCGAGGACCTGCTCGGCTCCATGTTCGGAGCCGGCGCCGCCCGAGGCGGCGTCCCCGGAGCGGACCAGGAGGCCGAACTGCCGCTCACCGTCGAGGAGGCGTACCGAGGCGGCCGTCGCACCGTCACACTCGCCGGCCCCAGCGGGCAGCCGCGGCGGTACGAGGTCGATGTGCCGCCGGGCGTCACCGACGGGCAGCGCATCCGGCTGGCGGGTGAGGGTGGCCGGGGCAGTGGTGACGCGGCCGCGGGCGACCTATACCTGCGGGTGCGTATCCAGCCCCACCCCCGGTTCCGGCTGGACGGCCGTGACGTGCACGTCCAGGTCCCGGTCGCCCCGTGGGAGGCGGCCCTGGGTGCGACCGTGCCGGTGCCCACGCCCGGCGGCGGCACGGCGAAGGTCACGGTGCCCGCGGGCTCGTCCAGCGGCCGGCGGCTGCGACTGCGCGGCGAGGGCATGCCGAACCCGCGGGGCGCGAACGGCGACCTGTACGCCGAACTTCGCGTCATGGTGCCTCCCGCCCTCGGCGACCGGGAGCGCGAACTGTTCGAGGAGCTCGCCGCCACTTCCTCGTTCGACCCCAGGAGGACGCGATGAACGACCGACCGGCGGGAGCGGGAGGCATCGGCCGGGCCGGCGTGGGCGCCCGTCCGGTACGAACGGGCGCCGACATCAGCGCCTCGACGGCTGTCCGGTACGCGCTCGTGCCCGTCCCCAGGCTCTCCCTGGCCGCCGTGGCCCTCCGCTCGGGCCTCCACCCCGATCTGATCCGCCGGTTCGTCGCCCTCGGCCTGGTCGACGCGGAACGCGACTCCGCGGGGCGACTGATGTTCGACCCCACGGCTCCGGCGGTTCTCGCCCGTATCCAGCGGCTGCGCACCGGACTCTGCCTCAACTATGCATCCATCGGCCTGGTGCTCGACCTGCTCGACCGCATCAGCCTGCTCGAAGCCGCCCTGCGCGGCCGCGGCACGAGGAGTGAAACACCCCCATGGACATGAACCGTCTCACCCAGAAGTCCCAGGAAGCCCTGCAGGAGGCCCAGAGCGCGGCCGTCGGCATGGGGCACACCGAGGTCGACGGGGAACACCTGCTGCTCGCGCTTCTCGATCAGGAGGACGGTCTGATCCCACGGTTGCTGCAACAGGCCGGCACCGAGCCGAAGGAGCTGCGCGCGGCCGTGCGCGAGGAACTCTCCCGCCGCCCGAAGGTCACCGGTCCGGGCGCGGCACCCGGCCAGGTCTTCGTCACTCAGCGCCTGTCCCGCCTGCTCGATGCCGCCGAGCGGGAGGCCAAACGCCTCAAGGACGAGTATGTGTCCGTGGAGCACCTCCTGCTCGCCCTGGCCGAGGAGGGCTCGGCGACCGCCGCCGGACGGCTGCTCAAGGAGCATGGCGTGACCCGGGATTCGTTCCTGAGCGCGCTCACCCAGGTCCGCGGCAACCAGCGCGTCACCTCCGCCAACCCTGAAGTGGCCTATGAGGCTCTGGAGAAGTACGGCCGCGATCTCGTCCTCGAGGCTCGGTCCGGGCGGCTGGACCCGGTCATCGGCCGTGATGCGGAGATCCGCCGCGTCACCCAGATCCTCAGCCGCAAGTCCAAGAACAACCCCGTCCTCATCGGCGATCCCGGCGTCGGCAAGACCGCCATCGTCGAGGGCCTGGCCCAGCGCATCGTTCGCGGCGACGTTCCCGAGGGCCTGCGCGACAAGACGGTGTTCGCTCTCGACATGGGCTCCCTGGTCGCCGGCGCCAAGTACCGCGGCGAGTTCGAGGAACGACTCAAGGCTGTGCTGTCCGAGGTGAAGGCCGCCCAGGGACGCATCCTGCTCTTCGTCGACGAACTGCATACCGTCGTCGGCGCGGGCGCCGCCGAAGGGGCCATGGACGCGGGCAACATGCTCAAGCCGATGCTCGCCCGCGGTGAACTCCACATGATCGGCGCCACCACCCTCGACGAGTACCGCAAGCACATCGAGAAGGACGCCGCCCTCGAACGCCGCTTCCAGCAGGTGCTGGTCGACGAGCCGAGCGTGGAGGACACCATCTCCATCCTGCGCGGACTGCGCGAACGCCTCGAGGTCTTCCACGGCGTGAAGATCCAGGACACCGCGCTGGTCTCCGCGGCCACCCTCAGCCACCGCTACATCACCGACCGGTTCCTGCCCGACAAGGCCATCGACCTCGTGGACGAGGCGTGCGCCCGGCTGCGTACCGAGATCGACTCGATGCCCGCCGAACTCGACGAGATCACCCGCCGCGTCACCCGCCTGGAGATCGAGGAGGCGGCCCTGTCCAAGGAGACCGACGCCGCCAGCAAATCTCGCCTGGAGGAACTGCGCAAGGAACTGGCCGACCTGCGCGGCGAGGCCGACGCCAAACACGCCCAGTGGGAGGCCGAACGGCAGGCCATCCGCCGCGTGCAGGAACTACGCCAGGAACTGGAGCAGGTCCGCCACGAGGCGGAGGAGGCCGAACGCGCCTACGACCTCAACCGCGCCGCCGAACTGCGCTACGGGCGCCTCCAGGACCTGGAGCGCCGGCTGAAGGCCGAGGAGGAGCAACTGGCCGCCAAACAAGGGCAGAACCGGCTGCTGCGCGAGGTCGTCACCGAGGAGGAGATCGCCGAGATCGTCGCAGCCTGGACCGGTATCCCCGTCGCCCGTCTCCAGGAGGGCGAACGCGAGAAGCTGCTGCGCCTCGACGAGATCCTGCGCGAGCGCGTCATCGGCCAGGACGAGGCCGTCAAACTCGTCGCCGACGCCATCATCCGCGCCCGCTCCGGCATCCGCGACCCGCGCCGCCCCATCGGCTCGTTCATCTTCCTCGGCCCCACCGGCGTCGGGAAGACCGAGCTGGCCAAGACCCTCGCGGCGGCCCTGTTCGACTCCGAGGAGAACATGGTCCGCCTCGACATGAGTGAATACCAGGAGCGGCACACCGTCAGCCGGCTCATGGGCGCACCACCCGGATACGTCGGCTACGAGGAAGGCGGCCAGCTCACCGAGGCCGTACGCCGCAAGCCGTACTCGGTCGTGCTGTTCGACGAGATCGAGAAGGCGCACACCGATGTCTTCAACACCCTGCTGCAGGTCCTCGACGACGGCCGCATCACCGACTCCCAGGGCCGCACCGTCGACTTCCGCAACACCGTGATCATCATGACGTCGAACATCGGCTCGGAGCACCTCCTCGACGGCGCCACCGCCGAGGGCGAGATCAAGCCGGACGCCCGCGCCCTGGTGATGGGCGAGCTGCGCGGGCACTTCCGCCCGGAGTTCCTCAACCGCGTCGACGACATCGTGCTGTTCAAGCCGCTCGGCGAGCGGCAGATCGAGCGGATCGTGGAGCTGCAGTTCGACGAGCTGCGCCGCCGCCTCGCCGAACGCCGCATCACTGTCGAACTCACCGAAGCAGCCCGGGAGTTGATCGCCCACCAGGGCTACGACCCGGTGTACGGGGCCCGGCCGCTGCGCCGCTACATCTCCCACGAGGTCGAGACGATGGTCGGGCGCGCCTTGCTGCGCGGTGACGTCCAGGACGGCGCGACGGTCCGCGTCGACGCCGAACATGGAGAGCTGGTGGTCACCTACGGCCAGCCCGAGGACGTGAAGGGAGCGCGGGCGGCATGAACACGATGCAGGCGACGACCGTCAGTTGTCCCCACTGCGGGCGCACCAACCGGGTGCCCGTGGCCGCGGAGGGCCGCCCCAAGTGCGGCCACTGCAAGCAGCCCCTACCGTGGATGGTGGACGCGGGCGACGACGACTTCACGGAGGTCGCCGAGCGGGCCGACGTCCCCGTCGTGGTCGACCTGTGGGCCACCTGGTGCGGCCCCTGCCGCATGGTCAGCCCCGCACTGGAGAAGGTCGCCACCGATCTCGCCGGCCGAATCAAACTCGTCAAGGTCGACGTCGACAAGAACCCGCGGCTGTCGCAGCGTTTCGAGGTCCAGGCCGTACCGACACTGCTGATCCTCAACCAGGGCGAGACGGTCGCCCGGCAGGCGGGGGCGGCGCCCGCCCCCGCTCTGCGCCAGTGGGTGGAACAGTCGATCACCGCCCGGAAAGGGTGATCCGGATGACCCTGCACGCAGACCCCCACCTCGCGCTCGTCCGGCCGGTCCAGCCGCTGACCCCAGAAGGGTGTCAGGAGTGTCTGATGCTCGGCTCCCCGTGGGTCCACCTGAGGCTCTGCCTGACCTGCGGACACGTCGGCTGCTGCGACTCCTCGCCGAACAAGCACGCGCGCAGGCACGCAGCTGCCGACGCTCATCCGATCGTGCAATCGTTCCAGCCCGGCGAGGAATGGCGCTGGTGCTACGTTCACGAGGCGTTCGTCTGATGTCCGGCGACCAGTCGCTGCCGGGCGCAGAACCGGTTCCCCAGAAAGCGGACGAGGCCGCCTTCTGGGAGACCCCGGACATCTACGGTGCGTATCCGCGCCTCACGGACGACCAGATAGCACGTCTGGCGGAGCACGGGCAACGCCGGACCATGGCTCCGAACGACGTGCTGATCCGGGAGGGCGAGCGCTGCGAGACGTTCTTCGTCGTCCTCAGCGGTACCGTCGCCGTCGTCGAGGACTACGGCACTCCCGAGGAGCACGTGCTGCGTGTGCACGGTCCCGGTCGCTTCATCGGCGAACTCGGCCTGCTGTACGGACAAGTGGCCTTCTACACCGCTGTTGCCAGGGAGCCGGGCGAGGTCCTCGTCGTCTCCTTGGACCAGTTGCGCCACCTGGTGTCCCAGGACTCCACCATCGGGGACATCGTGCTGCGCGCCTGTCTGGGCCGTCGCGCGCTGCTCGTCGGACAGGGCGCCGGCTTCCGCATCATCGGCTCCCGCTACTCGCCCGACACCAGACGGCTGCGCGAGTTCGCTGTCCGCAACCGGCTGCCGCACCGCTGGATCGACCTGGAGACCGACGAGGAGGCCGAGGAACTCCTGCGCCGCTTCGGCGTCGGCCCGGCGGAGACACCACTCGTCATCTGGCGGGACACCACCCTGTTGCGCAACCCCAGCAACGCGGAACTGGCCCGGCTCATCGGCCTGCCGTCACTACCCGCCGGAAACCGTCACGGCGACGTCCTCATCGTAGGCTCCGGACCCGCCGGCCTCGCTGCCGCGGTGTACGCCGCCTCCGAGGGCCTGAGCACCACGGTGGTGGAGGCGATGGCCACAGGCGGCCAGGCCGGCACGTCGTCCCGCATCGAGAACCTGCTCGGCTTCCCCTCCGGCATCTCCGGCGCCGAACTCACCGAACGCGCTGTGCTCCAGGCCGACAAGTTCGGCGCCAGGATCAGCCTTCCACTGGAGGCGACCGGTCTGCATCCCAAGGACGAGGACCACTACGTGGTGGCGTTCGCCGACGGCAGCGAGATCGCCGCCCGCGCCGTCGTCCTGGCCATGGGTGCCCGCTACCGCCGGCTCCAGGTGCCCGGCATCGAACGCCTGGAGGGAACGGGCGTGCACTACTCGGCGACCGTCTACGAGGCCCAGCAGTGCCGCACCGACCCGGTGGCCGTCGTCGGCGGAGGCAACTCGGCGGGCCAGGCGGTGCTGTTCCTCGCCGGGTACGCGCCGAAGGTGCACCTGCTGGTCCGAGGAGCCAGCCTTGAGGCCAACATGTCCCGCTACCTGGTTGACCAGGTCGAGCGCCATCCGCGGGTGGAGGTCATGCTGCACACCGAGGTCACCGAGGTCATCGGCCAGGAGGTGCTGGAGGAGCTCGACGTGGTCGACAACCGCACGGGCGGGCACCGCCGGCTCGCGGTACGGAGCCTGTTCGTCTTCACCGGCGCCGAACCTCACACCGAGTGGCTCGCAGGCATCATCGCCCTCGACTCCCGCGGCTTCGTCCTCACCGGGCCGGAGGCCCAGGAAGCCTGCGCCTCCCCCGAGGTGTGGCGCGGCCGCGGGCGCTCGTGCATGACCCTGGAGGCCAGCCTGCCCGGGGTCTTCGCGGTAGGGGACGTGCGTAGCGGCTCGGTGAAGCGGGTGGCCTCCGCGGCCGGTGAGGGCGCGATGGCCATCCACTTCGTGCACCGGCACCTGGGGCACTCGGCCGTACCCGGCACCACGGGCACGTCAGCTGTCGCCGGCCACTCGGACGTCCCCCCACGCATACGTCACAAGGAGTCCGCATGGCTCGCATGACGCATGGCGGACGAGGAGCTCACGAGAAGGAAGAAGGAGGCGATGGCGATGGCCATGCCCGTCCGGCGCCACCGCGGTGGCGGCCTGCAGGAACGGCCCGTCTGGGCACCCACCCCTGTCAATCCCCTGGTCGAGTTCGACGAACTGCTCAACCAGATGAGCGGCCTGTTGGAGTCGACGGTGGGCGCGGCACCCGCGGTTGCGTGGACGCCTCTCGCGGACGTGTCGGAGTCCGAGGACGCGTTCCACATGGAGATCGAACTCCCCGGAGTGAAGAGCAAGGACATTGACGTAGAGGCCAATGGTCCCGAACTCGTGGTCACCGGAGAGATCAAGGAGCGGGAGCGCAAGGGTGTCCTGCGCCGCAGCACCCGCCGCGTCGGAGCCTTCGAGTACCGTTTGCGGCTGCCCGGAGAACTGGACACCCACAAGATCAAGGCTGAGATGCAGGACGGAGTGCTCAGCATCACCGTCCCCAAGACCGACGTCGCAAAGCCGCGACACGTCGAGATCACCGAGACGAGTGGAAGCACCGAGAGAAGCGGCTGAGACGCGAGCGCTGCGGTTGCGGGCACCCATCCGGCACCGCAGCCGGGCCGGCGAGGCTCGACACCCCTCACGGAGGCGGAGAAACGCGCTACGTGGCTTCACACCGCTGGCGGTTCTTCCTGCTCTCGCTGACCTTCTTCGTGGCCTACGCGGGAGCGAACTGTGCCTGTCTGACGGTGAGCGAGGTCCTGAAGAGCGCCGACCGCACCGCCCGCCGCCGGGAGTAGGAGCCCGCCGTTATCGCCCGGGCACCGGACCGGGCAGCACCCCGAACTCGCCGAGGATGGCCGGCACCGAGGGCACGGCAGGTCGTACGTCCGCCATGGCCGGACAACGCCTCGACGACGAGATCGAACAGATTGCCCACGCGCTCCAAGAAGCCGGCCCGACGAGCGGCGACCGACTCGAACAGGCGGTGGGCGGCCGTTCCTGGGGCCTCCGGCGCTTCCGCCGTGCCCTGCGTGAGTCTCGGGCCAAGGGCCTTGCGCACGGCAGCTGCGCGCCGGCGGACGGACCCGGTCGGCCCGACGGAGCACCTGGCGACCCTCATGACCAGCGGTGGCCAAGGCAGAAGGAAGTCAGCTATGAAATACGACGGATTCCTCGCCCGCGTGCGCGAGCGAGGCGAATACAACGACCAGGACGAAGCCGCGGACGTCACCAACGCCGTGCTGGAAGTACTGGCCCAACGGATCAGCCCGGGAGAGGTCAAGGACCTCGCATCCCAGCTGCCCGGCCCGCTGGGACAAGTCCTGGACCATGCCGCGCCGCAGCAGGCGCGAAGCTTCGGGATCGAAGAGTTCTACCGCCGGGTCGCCGAGCGCACCCATGCCCGGCCGCGTACGGCGCAGTGGGACGCCAGCGCGGTCCTGACCACCGTCGCCGACGCTGTCACCGGCGGAGAGCTGAATCAGATCATCAGCCAGCTCCCCTCCAGCTACGCGGTCCTGTTCGGCAAGGCCGACCTCGCGGACTGAGCCCATGAGGCACGGTGGTTGCCGAGCATGATGATCGTGATTCTGCTGCCCGAGTGTGCGACGGTCCCAAACGCTCCGTCTGGATCTTCCAGAAGGGTGCCCGTGGATGCCGTGCCGGAGCGACTCGGCACCCCGAGGCCGACCGTGATCGCCGTGATCAGGTTGTAAGGCCCGCTTTGTGACCCCGGGGAGCGCAAGGCGGGGTGAGACGGACCTTGTGTCGGTGCCGCACAGAGAGAAAGGCATGGACGGGACAGCTCTGCCCGAGCGGCGGCCGACCGTGTCGCCAGGTTCGCCTGCGTCGCCCCCGCCGCACGCACTCGGGCAAGATCAGCGGCAGCCTGCACCGGTCCAAGCGCTACAGCCGACGCCTCCAACGGGTCTTCCACACTTCCGCGTTGATCAGCATCCGTTGCTGCGACGAGTCCCGCCGTTTCTACGATCGTGAGCGAGCCGGCTCTCCTGCCTGACGGACGGTGCTACAACCCCACACCGTCCGTCACACTCGCCGCTGGACATCTCCATCAGGAATCGGGTTCCCCTTCGCTGCCTGAAACGTCCCGGTCCAGGTTGGCGCCGCACTGGCAGTAGGACTGCTTGATCAGCCCACCACCCTCGGACACCGCCATGCCCCGGCTGAACGACGGAGTGACCGGCGTGATCCGCCAGGCGCCCCGCGAACTGCGGGAGGCACTGGAGGCTGTGGGGGTTCTCAACCCGGCGCAAGGTACCGGCGCCACGGCTGCGCTTTCCGGCTCTTGCGGTTACGTATCAGGGGGCTGCCACTCGAACATCAAGATCGTGGCGTCGTCGCTGAGTTTGTTGTGCCGATGCTCGAGGATGGCGTGGATGAGCAGGCGCAGCACTTCCGGGGCGCTCTGCCCCGCTGCGGTCGACCGGATGATGTAGTCGGTGAAGCGCTCCAGGCCGAACTCTTCGCCTGCCTCGTCGCGTGACTCTACGACGCCGTCTGAGTAGAGCAGTATTCGGTCACCGGGTTCGAGGCTGACGTCGTGCACCTGACGGGCGGTCCCGGCGAGACTGGCGGGCAGACCCAAAGGAGGCTCAGGTGGCCGCTCCAAGGCGTTGTGGAGCAGGCGGTGGCGACGGATGAGCAATGGGGGCGGGTGGCCGCAGTTGCACCAGCGCAGCACACCGGTGGGCGTGTGCAACTGGGTGAAGACACCCGTGCAGAACTGCTCCGGAAGCCACTTCGCCAGCGCCTCGTCCACGGTGCCCGCGAGTTCGTTCAGGTCTGCCCCGCTGCGCCGGGCGTTACGGCAGCCTGCCATGGCGACAGAGGTGGCAAGTCCGGACGCCAGGTCGTGCCCCATGCCGTCAAGGATTGTGGCGTGCAGAACGTCCTCGGTGAACGCATGGTCGAAAGCATCGCCGCCCAGTTCGTACGCAGGCTCCAGAACCGCCGTCGAAACGACCCGCCCGGTGCCGATCGACCGGGGAGGGAGAAAGGCCCTCACCATCTCTGTGGGCAGGTGCATCGGCCTGGTGCGCATGCGCTGTGCGATGGTGTCGCTGTAGGTGCGCTTGGATGTGATGATCAGTGCGAGGAGCAGCGCCGTCGTTCGACAGCGCCGTAGCTTGAGCCCGTCCAGGGTGCTCATGTTCAGCTCTACGACACCCAGCCGCTCCGCTCCGTCGGCCAGGGGCAGCCATACGTTCAGCCCGCCGGAGGGGCCTTCTTCCACTCGGAGAGAGTCGGTGCGGTAGGCCCATCCGGCCAGCGAAGTGTCGAGCTCCAGTTCCGGCTCGCTTTCGACAAGCGACACCAGCAGTCTTTGCTGGATGTCGACCAGATAGATAACGGCCCTGCCCAGGCCCATGGCCTCGGCATACCGGTTCAGGACCACGGGCAGTTCCGCAGGTGATGCCAGCTGGGCTGCTCTGACCAGTTCCTCCAGCAGCCGCTCCCCGGATCCGACGGACATGTTCCTGTCCATGCCTTCGATGATCCCTGCGAGGTCGAGCCGCCACAATCTGAGCACTCCGACACCCAGGATGTGGCAGATCAGCCTGGGGTGCTGGGGCTCGCCCTTGCGGATTGGTCGGACTTCGGGATCGGCTTACGGCACCAGCTGGTCGGGAATCGTGCGGATCCCCGCAAGCCGCACGTCACCGCCGGGCAGCGGCACGACAGCCTGCAGTTCCTGCCGGTCCTGGCGGGGTGCGCTCCCACAGCCACTGTCCGGGGCGCACGAGGTCCCCCACTTGCCGGATGGCGGTCAGTGTGCCGCCGGCGCGACTCACGGCATCGGTCTCGTGCCCGTAGCCGATGGTGCCCTTCACGTCCATGCCGGTCGACAGGGACATGCGCTCGACGACCGCGGTCGCCTCGGGCTTGGCGGGGCCTTCGGCCCTGCCTCCATCCCGGCCGCCCAGCCAGCCCTGCTGCTGCGCGGCGAACACCATGGCGGTCACGGCCACGACAGTGACCACCGCGCCGGTGACACGCCGGGTGCGGCGCTTGCGGCGCCGGCCGTCACGACGACGGCCGGCGGCAGGCGCGTCTTCGGACTCGGTCTGTCGCACAGCCGGTCCAGCGGACCGGCCTCGGGAGTCATGCTCACTGGCCGTTCCCCCCGGGTTGACCACGCCCATGCCACCGGACATCTCCGGGGGGACGTCGGGCGTCTTCATCTGCGGAGCGCCGTTGACGACGGCTGGGTCGGCCATGTCGGGGATCCCGTTCTTGCGGGCGCAGGCGGCGAACTTCCGGGCGTCCTGCACGGCCCTTTCGTTGCGCTGGGCTTGCAGTTGCTGCATGCCGGGAACCTTCTTGTTGCACACCTGCACGGCCTTGTCGATGACCTGCGCGTCGCTCTGCCCGTCGGAGCCCTCACCGTGTTGTCTCCGGCGACGGCGTCCGGTCGCGTGCGGTGGCGCCGACAGGCCCGCGGACCCGGATCCTTTTCAGCACGGGGATGAACTGCGGGCTGTCGGCGGCCTGGCCCGCGGTCAGGAGGAGCGCCAGTGGGCGGATCTTGCCCACGCCCGCTAACCCGGCGCCAGCGTCCTGGTGAACGTGAGCAGCCGATCGACCTCGATGAAGTCGGAAGCCGCGTACGTGCGCAGGGCGGCGACCGGGTCCCGTTCCGGGTCGGCGGGGAGTTCGTCCAGGTAGACGATCGCCTCACGGGCGCCCAGGCCGGTGAGAACGTCCAGCGCGTTGCCGAGCAGGCCCAGACCCAGGCCCTGGCCGCGGGCGTACGGGGCGACGGTGACGCTGCGGATCAAGCCGACCCCGTCGATGGGACGCTCCAGGGAGGCCTGGGCCAGGACGCGACCGCGGCGACGGACCTCCAGGTGCTTGCCCGGCGGTGCGGCGGTGTCGTTCATCTGGACGCCGACGAGGTGGGGCAGCCCTGCGACGGGCAGCTCGGCACGCAGGTAACGGCACCGGCCCCAGCTCGTGAAACCCGCCGCTCGAAGAGCTTCCCCGGTGACCCGACGGTGGCGCTCCGGCAGACCGACCAGACCTCGGGTCACGGCACACGCCAGCGTGAAGGCATGCATCGGCCCGGCAGCACAGCACTGAAGCGCCTGGGCGATCAAAGCCTGCGCCGTGGAGAAGTCCTCACGACAGTGCAACCACAGCAACAACGGCGGGCCGTCGCTGGGGCGCCCGGCGCAGCAGACGACGCCCGCGATACCGCCGCCGGGCGCACACAGCACCGTGGTGACGACCGGCCCCTCCAACACGGCCCGCCCGGCGGGGTCAGCAGCCGAGCGGCCGGCCACGGCGTCGGCAAGCATCCCCGTAGAACACGCCGGCTGGCCCGGCAGCCGGTCCGTCGCGAGCAACTCCAGCACCCCCGCCTCGTCCGCCGACTCAAACGGGCGCAGCTGCGGGAATTCAGCCCCGCCCAGGAGGATCGTCATGCCGGCACCTCCCAGGCATGTGCGGCTTTTCACTCCCCCAGCCTCCTCCCTCCAGGCCGGGGATGCCAGCCCCGCCCACCGGAGCATTACCGCCCATCACCAGACCCAAAGACGCAACAACACCACGCCTATGGCATGGACCGATCAGACAGCCGCCTATGCCCGCCGACAGCCAAGAGTGGTCAAGGCCCGGGGATGCGGCTGGACGGTCATCCCTCTAGGGTCAATCGAGTCGTGATCAATCTCTGGGTTTGCCCTCGCTCTGAAGCCTGATCCGGTAGACCGTGTGGCGTGACGCGAGTGCAACTGACAGACGAAGTGTGGGAGTTCATCGGGCCGTACCTGCCGATCGGCGAGTACGGACCGCTCCCCAAGCGCCTGCGGGAGCAGTTCGAGGGCGCGATCTGGCGGTTCAAGACCGGCGGGTAGTGGCGGGAAATGCCGCAGGACTTCGGCGCCTGGTCGACCGTATCCAACCGCTTCCGCCAGTGGCGTGACGCCGACGTCTTGGAGGCCCTGCTGGAGGGCCTGATCGCGGAAGGCGCGAAGCGGGGTGCGGCAGACCTGTCTCCGGTCAGCCTCGACTCCACCACCGCGCGCGCTCACCACGGCGCTGCCGGGATGCACCCGAGCGAGGACGTGCTCACAGCCCTGGAGAACGCTGCCGCCGAGGAGGAGGAGGCATGATGTCCGGGGCGGCGGGGCTTCCTGCGCGGCTCGTCAGGGCGGCAAGCACGTTCCAGTCCTTGGTGCCGAGCTGGTGGGCGATCAGTTCGAGTGCGAGGCTGTGCGGGATCTCGATCCCCGCTGCAGCAAGGTCCTCGCGCAGGAGTCTGGCGAGTTTCTTGGCGTGGTCAGTGATAGGGGACGTCATCGCGTCGGCTTTCCACGCGACCCGTCCTGCCGATGCTCGCGTTGTCGGCCGGTGCCGCGTTCAGTGAGCCGAGGCGAGGCGAGGCGACCCACGGTGCATTCACCCAGCCTTGATAGGCGCGAGCGGCCGGCCGGTGATCACCGGTGGCCGCACCTGTTCCCTGGCCAGCCCCGACCAGCAAGATCGCGATCTACAGCTGGAGTACTAAGCTGCAGTTCAGAGCCCGTACTCCATCGCACCTCGGCGACTTCGCACCGCGAAGCTGCACATTACACCCAGTGCCAACTATCCCGCTTTTGTGCCAACTAAAAAGCTTCGTCACACACACCTAGCGCCGCACCCTCGGCATCCCCAGCCCGATCCAGGAGATGATCTCGCGCTGGATCTCGTTGTTGCCGCCACCGAAGGTGAAGATGACCGCCGAGCGGTAGCCGCGCTCCAGGTCGCCGTGCAGGACCGCGCCCGCCGAGCCGTCCTTGAGCGGTCCGGCCGCGCCGACGATCTCCATGAGCCACGCGTAGGCGTCCCGGCGGGCCTCCGAGCCGTAGACCTTCACGGCGGAGGCGTCCTGCGGGGTGAGCGTCCCCTCCTCGACGGCCGTGACCATCTGCCAGTTCATGAGCTTCATCGCGTCGAGCCGGGCGTGGGTGCGGGCGAGCAGCCGGCGCACCCAGCCCAGGTCGGCGACCCGGCGGCCGTCGGCGAGCTTGGTCCCCCTCGCCCAGCGCTGGACGTCGTACAGGGCCCGGATGGCCATCGTGCCGTGGGCGGCGAGGGTGACGCGTTCGTGGTTGAGCTGGTTGGTGATCAGCCGCCAGCCCTGGTTCTCCTCGCCCACCCGGCGGGAGACGGGGACGCGGACGTTCTCGTAGTAGCTCGCGGTGGTGTCGTGCGAGGCGAGGGTGTTGATGAGGGTGCAGGAGTAGCCGGGGTCGGAGGTCGGCACGAGCAGCATGGTGATGCCCTTGTGCGGCGGGGCGGCGGGGTCGGTGCGGGTGGCCAGCCAGACCCAGTCCGCGGTGTCGCCGTTCGTCGTCCAGATCTTCTGCCCGTTGACGACGTAGGTGTCGCCGTCCCGTACGGCCCTGGTCCTCAGGGCGGCGAGGTCGGTGCCGGCGTCGGGTTCGCTGTAGCCGATCGCGAAGTCGATCTCGCCGGACAGGACGCGCGGGAGGAAGTACGCCTTCTGTTCGTCGGTGCCGAAGCGCATCAGCGTGGGGCCGACGGTGTTCAGCGCCATCAGCGGCAGCGGTACGCCGGCCTGCGCGGCCTCGTCGAAGAAGATGAACTGCTCCATCGCCGTCATGCCACGCCCGCCGTACTCCTTCGGCCAGCCCACGCCGAGCCAGCCGTCGGCACCGAGCCGGCGGATGGTGTCGCGGTAGAACCGCTTCTGCGCGGCCGGGTCGGCGTGGCGCGCGTAGGCGCCCGCCGGGACCAGCTCGGCGAAGTAGGCGCGCAGCTCGGCGCGCAGTCGCTGCTGCTCGGGCGTGTGGTCGAGGTGCACGGCGCCTCCAGGCTCCCCAAGGGCGGTCCTGACGGCGCACACCGTAGAACGTGTTTCAGAAATTGGGAATGACCGCGTCCTGGGTGAATTCGCCGGAGGCCGCGCCGCGCGGCCCGGTCGGGGCACACCCGGCCCTGGTCGCACACATTGTCCGGTTCATCCGCTTATGGGATGGGTATCCCTGTCCTATGGATACCGCATCGACGCAGCTGGCCGCGGCGAGCGGCCTGATGGTCCTCGTGCTGTTCGTCGTGATCGGCCTGGGCCTCGTGGTGATGCTCGCCGGCGGCTTCTGGTTGAACTCCCGGGTCAAGTACCGCGAGTCCCCCCGGCCGAGGCCGGAGGAGCAGCCCACGCTGCCGGCCGAGGGGCCGGTGCGCGAGGTCCGGGAGAACAGAGAGTCCCAGGAGGTTCCCCAGACACCCAAGGGCGGCCGCCCGCTCACCCCGTACGAGCTGAGCAACATGGATTCAAGGCCGAGCGCGTCGAAGGAGCGTCCGCGCTGGAGCAAGGGGTCCAGCGGCTCGTTCGGCGGCGGTGGACTCGGCGCTCACTGACCCCCGGCCGCGCACTTCCCCTTCCGGCACTCAGCCACTCACACCCACCCCCCGATCCCCCTCTAGCAGCCCGGCCCGCGCCGAGCCGCCGTACACCCGCCCTAGGAGTCCGTCCGGGCGGCGTCCAGGCGGCCGACGCGGGCCACGTTCCGCCGGTCCTCGGCGTCCTGGCTGGGCTCGGCGGCGAACCAGGAGTCCAGGATCTCCCGCAGCACCGGTGCGGAGGTCAGGCGCAGGCTGAGGGCGAGGACGTTGGCGTCGTTCCAGCGCCGGGCGCCGTCCGCCGTCACGGCGTCCGTGCACAGAGCGGCTCGGACACCGGGCACCTTGTTGGCCGCGATGGACGCGCCGGTGCCCGTCCAGCAGCACACCACCGCCTGGTCGGCGATGCCCTCGGCCACGTCCCGGGCGGCCGCTTCGGAGCACGCCGCCCACTGCGGGTCGGCCCCGGGCCGCAGCGCGCCGTGCGCCCGCACCTCGTGGCCGCGCTTCGCCAGCTCGGCGAGGAGGAGCCGGGCGACGGGTTCGTCCATGTCGGAGGAGACGGAGATCTTCATGCGCGGCTCTCTCCCGCCCGGGTCAGGGAGCCTCGAAGGCTCGGTGACATCCTTTACGGACATCCGGTCCGTCAGCCCTCGGCAGTGCCCGGCCCTGTCCGGCGCCTCACACTGTGCCCGGAGGCCAGCGGTGAGTATAGACCGGCATCGCCGAGTCGGGACGGCTGCGCCCGGGGGCGCGCCAAGGCGACACGGGGCCGACTCACGAACCTGTGTGCGCCGCGATTCACCCGGTCTGCCCCGCTCCGCCGCGTTCACCCCGAGTGAAAGCGGGAGGCGACCCCGTTCGGGCGGGTAGGCCCTTGCTGGACGTCGCGACGACACGGAGGTGGGTGTTGGTCATCGGCACGGCCCGGCGGGTCCGGGTGGCACGGGCGGGGATCGCGTACGAGGAGGCGGGCAGCGGTGAGGCCGTCGTGTTCGTGCACGCGGGCTGCGCGGACCGGCGCATGTGGGACGCGCAGTTCACGGCCCTTGCCGGCCGGTACCGGGTGTTCCGGCACGACTGGCGGGGCCGGGGAGCCTCCGGGGACGCGGAGGGGGAGTTCGGCCACCATCTCGACCTGCTCGCCCTGCTGGACGAGTGGGGCGTCGAGCGGGCCGCGGTCGTCGGGGCGTCCGACGGCGGCCGGATCGCGCTGGACGCCGCGCTGACGGCGCCGGACCGGTTCCGGGCGTTGGCGCTCATCGCCTCGGGCCTCTCGGGACACCGATGGCCGCGGACGATGGTGCAGCGGGGCCGGCAGCACCTGCTCGCCGCGGTCCCGGCGGAGCGGCTGCGGCGCTACGAGGCGGGGGCCGCCGAGCGGATCGAGCCCGCCGACCTGGACGCCGCCGCGGTGGCGGACGTGGACTTCCTGGTGGCGGGCGAGGGCCGGGACCGTACGGCGCTGTGTCCGCAGGTGTGGCTGCGCGCGGTGGAGATGGACCGGCTGGCCCGGCAGCGGATCTGGAGCGGGCCGCCCACCAGGGAGCTGACGGCGCGGCCCGCGGCGCGGGAGCGGCTCGCCGAGGTGTCCGTCCCGACCCTGGTGATCAGCGGGCGGTGTGACGTGCCGGAGATCCTGGAGGTGTCCGCGCTGCTCGCCGGGGAGATCCCCGGCGCCCGGCACATCGAGCTGCCCGACACCGGTCATCTGCCGCCGCTGGAGCGTCCGGCGGAGGTCACGGCCGCCCTGGAGGACTTCTTCGCCTCGGTGGGTCTCGCAGCGGCCCCGGTTCCGGACTGACCTCGGCTCCCCGCCGGCCGGACGTACGACAGCGGACCCCGGGAGCCGCCGGCGCCGGGCCCCATGACACCCGGGCTCGGCCCGCCAAGACCACCGTCCGCCCGGCATCCCGCCCTCGACAAGGCCCGTCGGCCCCGGCCACGAGGCACATGGCAGGCGCATGGCAGCCGGGCTCAGCTCCGACCGGCCGCGGGGTCGCAGGCGCGTCGCGCGCGGTGTGCCCGGGCGGCGGCGCTGGCGCGGGCCCGCCGCAGCGCCTGCGGCGCGTCCGGTGCGCAGCCGACGCCCCAGACCGTCCGCGCCGCGGCCGGGCCCGCGACAGCGCACTCGGCGTAGACGACGACCTCGGGGCTGCCGTCGGGCGCCGACCGGGACTGCTCGACGTGCGAGAGGACGCGGACGTCCGCCGCGGACCGGACCGCCGGCCCCGGCCCGTCCTCCCCCTTTGGCCCCTCCTCCGCCCGGGACCGCTCCCCCGCACCGTCCGCCACCCGCAGGTACTCGGCCCGGAACAGTTCGCCCAGGCGGTCCGCGGTGATCTCGCCGCCGGCCGTGTCCGTGTGCCGCTGTACGGCGCGGGCGAATTCGATCTGGAGCCGGCGGGGGAGGTCGAAGCCGTGTTCGTGGAGCATCAGATAGGCGACGCCGCCCTTGCCGGACTGGCTGTTGACCCGGATGACGGCCTCGTAGGTGCGGCCGACGTCCGCCGGGTCGATCGGGAGGTACGGGACGTCCCAGTGGGTCCGCCGCAGCGGGACGCCCTCGGCCGCCGCCCGCTGTTCCAGTGCCTCGAAGCCTTTCTTGATGGCGTCCTGGTGGGAGCCCGAGAAGGAGGTGTAGACGAGGTCGCCGGCGTAGGGGTGGCGGGGGTGGACGGGCAGGCCGGTGCACTCCTCGACGGTGCGGCGGACCGCGTCGATGTCGGAGAAGTCGATGCCGGGGTCGATGCCCTGGGCGTGCAGGTTGAGGCCGAGGGTGACCAGGCAGACGTTGCCGGTGCGTTCGCCGCCGCCGAACAGACAGCCCTCGATGCGGTCGGCGCCGGCGAGAACGGCCAGTTCGGCGGCGGCAACGGCCGTACCGCGGTCGTTGTGGGGGTGGACGGACAGGGCGACGTGCTCGCGGCGGGTGAGGCCGCGGCTCATGCGTTCGATCTGGTCGGCGTAGACGTTGGGCGTGCTGCGCTCGACGGTCGCGGGCAGGTTGAGGACGATCTCCCGGTCGTGGCCCGGCTGCCAGACGTCCATGACGGCCTCGCAGACCTCCAGCGCGAAGTCGCCCTCGGTCTCGCTGAACAGCTCGGGTGAGTACTCGAAGCCCAGGTCGCAGTCGGCGAGGTGCTGCTCCGCGTATTTCACGACGTGCTCGGTGCCGCGCACGGCGAGGCTCTTGCACTCCTCGCGGCCGACGCCGAACACCACCCGGCGGAACAGCGGCGAGGTGGCGTTGTAGAGGTGGACGGTGGCGGCGCGGGCGCCGGCCAGGCTGCGCACGGTCTGTTCGATCAGCTCGTCCCGGGCCTGGGTGAGGACGGAGATACGGACGTCGTCGGGGACGCGGTCCTCGGTGATGAGCCGTCGTACGAACGCGTGGTCGGCGCGGCTCGCGGCGGGGAACCCGACCTCGATCTCGCGGTAGCCCATGGCGACCAGCGTCTCGAACATCCGCAGTTTGCGCCCGGGGCTCATCGGTTCGATCAGCGCCTGGTTGCCGTCCCTGAGGTCCGTGGAGAGCCAGCGGGGCGCCGCGGTGAGGGTCCGGCCCGGCCAGGTGCGGTCGGGCAGGTCGGCGGGCCGGGGCCGGGTGTAGCGGTGGGAGGGCATGGCACCGGGGCGTCCCCCCGCGAACCGGGTGTCCTTGGGCGGTCTCATGGCTGGGTGCTCCTTCCGGACGTCGCGGTCTCGGTGGCGGACGGCCCGGCCGGCCGGGCGGGGGCGGCGTCCTCGCGCCGGACCGTCAGGCAGGCGATGGCGCCGAGCACGATGACCCCGATGGGCAGCGCCATCGACGTACGCATCGCGGAGACACCGTCGCCGCCGCCCGCGGTCTGGGTCTGCACCAGGGCGCCCACCGCGGAGCTGCCGACCACCGAGCCCAGCTGCCGTACGGTGTTGAGCACACCGGAGGCCGCGCCGGCGACCGCGGGTTCGACGCCGCGCATGGCGACGGCCGCCATGGGGGCGATCAGGCAGCCGTTGCCCATGCCGACCACGACCATCGGCGCTACGAAGGCGGCCCAGGCGGTGTGCGAGCCCATGACCAGCGCGTTCCACAGCATGCCGACGGCGGTCAGCACCATGCCGGTGAGCAGCACGTACTTGCCGTCGATCCGGTCGGTGAGCCGCCCGGCGAACGGCGCGAGGACCATGGACACGACGGAGGCTGGGGCGAGCGCGAGGCCCGCCCTGAGGGCGCTGAAGTGCAGCACGTTCTGGAAGTACAGGGAGAGCAGCAGCATCAGGCCGAGCACGCCGACGGAGATCGCGGCGGAGACGACGTTCATCGCGGTGTAGTTGCGGCTGCGGAACAGCGCGAACGGGACCAGGGGTTCGCGGTCCTGGCGGCGCCGCTGCTGGGCGACGAAGGCCCCGAAGAGGACGGCGGCGGCGGCGAGCAGCGTCCAGACGACGGCGTTCCAGTGGTAGCGCTGGCCCTCGGTCAGGGCGAAGGTCAGGCAGAACACGGCGGCCGCCGACACCACGACACCGGTGACGTCGAGGCGGTGCGTGGCGCCCTGGCGGATGTCGGGCACGACGACGAAGAGGACGGCGAGCACGAGGACGCCGACGGGGACGTTGACGAAGAAGATCCAGCGCCAGCCGGGGCCGCTGACCAGCAGGCCGCCGAGGGCGGGGCCGGCCACGGCGGCGACGCCGGCGACCGCGCCCCACACGCCGAGCGCCGCGCCGCGCCGCTCGGCGGGGAACGCGCCCACGATCAGGGTCATGGTCTGCGGGACGAGCAGCGCGGCGCCCAGGCCCTGCACCACGCGGGCCGCGATGAGCTGGGCGGGGCTGTCCACCAGGGCGCAGGCGAGTGAGGCGAGCGTGAACAGTGCCACCCCGACGGCGAAGAGCTGGCGCGGGCCGCGCAGATCACCGAGGCGGCCGGCGGTGATGAGCAGCGCGGCGAGCACCAGGATGTAGCCGTTCATGGACCACAGCACCTCGTCGAAGGAGGCGTGCAGGCTGTGGATCATGCTCGGGATGGCGATGTTGACGATCGTCAGGTCCAGCAGCGTCATGAAGAAGCCGAGGGACAGGACGACCAGGATCGCCCAGGGGTTACCGCGTACCTTGCTCATGCGGGGCTTGTGCTCCTGCTCTGTGCCTCGGCGCCTGCGGCGCCGTCGTGCTGGTCGTCGCTCCGGTCGTCGTCCTGCCACAGCATCGCCGGGACCTTGTTGGTCCGTTCGATCCGGGCCAGCCGGTCCACCCGCCGGGCCTGTAGCGCGCCGGGGTACTGCCGGGCCACCGCCGCCAGGTGGTAGAACTCGCCGGTCAGCCGGGCGGAGACGGCGTCGGGGTCGGCGGTGCCGGTGAAGTCGAGGGTGAGGGCGCTGGCCGCGCGCGCCGAGTCGGTGCTCCGGGTGAGCCGCAACTGGGCCTCGACGACGCCGGGTTCACGGCGTACGACGTCGATCAGCTCGCTCACCTTGAAGAGTGCGCTGCGCAGGGTGAGGGAGTCGTCGGCGCGGCCGAGGACCGTGAGGGCGTCGGGGCGGCCGCAGCGGCAGTCGGCCGGGGCCACCCGGTCGCCGAGCCGGTAGCGGACGACGGGGATGGTCCAGCCGTCGCCGACCCGGCTCAGCAGGGCGCCGTCCTCGTCCGGTTCCATGAGCTGGCCGGGCAGCAGATGGAGCACCGTCTCGTCGCAGCCGGGCTGGTTGGCGGCCATCACCCAGGTCTCCACCGAGCCGTAGTTGCCCCACAGTCCGGCGTCGGGGAAGGCCTCGCGGACCGTCTCGCGCTTGTTGCCGGTCCAGGGCTCGGCCATCCAGATGATGGTGCGCACGGGGAGCTGCCCGCCGGCGTCGAGGACACCGCGGGCGAAGTCGGCGAGCCCGGTGGGGGTGCCCGCGAGGGCGTTGACGCCGACCTCGGTGAACATGGGCAGCCAGCGGCCGACCTCGTCGGGTTCGTAGGGGCCGGAGGGGACGACGGTGCAGCGGGACTTCTCGGCGAGGGTCTGCATGTAGTAGTGGGAGCCCCACATGCGGCCCGCGTTGAAGAGGTTGAGCAGGGTGTCGCCCGGTCGCAGGGGGCGCCAGAAGGCCAGCAGCCGCTCCAGGCCCATGCCGTGCGGCACATGAGTGAGCTTGGGGGTGCCGGTGGTGCCGCCGCTGGACATCAGGACACTGCCGGCGCCCTGGGCGGCCAGCCGGGTCTGGGCGTAGATCTCGGCGGGCCCGCTGACGGCGAGGTCGGTCAGCCCCCGCGCGGTGTCGGGGACGGCGAGACCGCCGGCGTCGGCCAGTTTCCTGGCGTGCGCGAGCAGGTCGTCGGCCGGTATGTGTCCGATCATCGTACGCTCTCCTCCCGGTCGGCCGCGTGTCCGCTGTCGCGCAGGAACTCCCGGTGCGCGGCGTGGTAGGCGTCGAAGCGGGCCGCGATGATCTGCCGCTGCTCGCGGGCGGCCTGCTTTGAGCCGGGGAAGCCGACGGCGCCGTCGGGCTCCACCTCGGACAGCCAGAACCGTGTCCCGTCGTGCAGGAAGTCGACGGCGATGTACGGCATGGGCATACGGGAGGCGACGTAGTCGACGGTGTCGGCGAGTTCGGGCGGCAGCGGTACGTGCTCCATCGAGCCGCCCGAGGAGAGGTTCGCGGTCAGCGAGGCGCCCTTGGGCATGCGGCGCAGCACCGTGTGGACCTTGCCGTCGATGACGTACACCCGGAAGTCGTTGATGCCCTCGCCGAGGTACGGCTGGCAGACCAGCGCGGTCTCCGCTCCGGCGGCGAGACCCACCACGCCCTTGAGTTCCTCGGCGCTGCGCACCAGGCACACGCCCTGGCCCATGCCCCAGTACGCGGGCTTGACGATGAGCGGGTAGCTCAGCCCGCCCAGGGCCGCCTCGTAGGCGCGGGTCGGCGAGTCCCGGCCGACACCGATCCGCACGGTCGGCACCTGGGGCAGGGGGCTGCCCGCGAGGTGCAGCATGGTCGCGGTCTTGTCGTTGGCGAGGAAGGACAGCCGGGGCGGGATGGGCAGGTAGAAGCCCGCCGCCTCCAGGATGGTGTAGAGGTAGAGCTGGTTGCAGACGTCCGTGGTGTGGTGGGCCAGGGACCACAGCGAGGTCACGAACACCGTGTCGGCGGGGGTGACTTCGGTGCCGTCCAGGTAGACCCGGGGGGCGCCGGCGCCGGTGGCGTCCACGGACACCTCTTCCGGCTTGTGCAGGGACATCTCCCAGCCGCGTTCCCGGGCCACCTCCTCGTAGATGCCCCAGACGTGCGTCCACTCCTTGGTGCGCATCCGGTCGGTGCCGCGGTCCGGGTAGATCCAGCACAGCCGGCGGCCGGGGGCCTGCTCAGCGGGTGCCGTGGTCATCAACGCTCCCCTCGTCGTGCCGTGAACGCGCGGATCGCGCGGTGGAACCGGTCGGGCTCCTCCAGGAACGGCAGGTGTCCACTGTGCTCGAACAACTCCAGCCGGGCGCCGGGCACGGTGTCGGCCAGCCAGGCGCCGACGGCGCTGGGGTAGACCTGGCTCAGTGCGCCGTGCAGGAACAGCACCGGCACCCCGAGCGAGGCCAGCCGTCCGCGCCAGTCCTGTCCGAGCACGTCCTGCCACAACTGCCGTGTGGCGTCGCTGCGGCAGCCGGCCGCGGCCTCGGTGAGTTCGTCGGCCAGCGCCTGCGCGGGGGTGGTGCCGCGGGCGAAGAAGCTGCGGACCAGCTGGGCGGTGACGGCGGGGTCGGCCGCGCCGAGCATCCGGTCGACGTCATCGGCGCCCGCGCTGTCCAGCGCGCCGAAGGCCGCGTGCTCCCAGCCGTCCTCGGTGAGCAGGTACGGGGTCTGCTCCACGGAGACCAGGCCGGTGACCCGGGCGGCGCCGTACCGCTCCAGGTAGCGGTAGGCGACGGTGGCGCCGAGGGACCAGCCGAGCAGGGTCAGTCCGCGTACGTCCAGCTTCTCGGTCAGGGCGTGCAGGTCGGCCGCGCAGCGGTCCACGGTGACCGGCTCGGTGCCCTGGGGGGTGGCGCCGTGGCCGCGCAGGTCCAGGGTGAGGACGCGGTGGTCGCGGGCCAGTTCGGCGGCGGTCCCGGCGAAGAAGGCCGAGGGTGCGCCGAGGCCGTGGACGAGGAGCAGCGGCGGGCCCTCGCCGCTGTCGTCGTAGTGGACGAACTGTCCGTCGTCCAGGGTGAGTTCAGGCATGCGGGGACTCCATGGCGGTCTCGGCCACCCAGCGCTCGCGCAGGCGCGGCTTGTCCGGCTTGCCGACCGGGGTGTGCGGGATGTCGTCGGTCAGGCGGACCGTGCCGGCCAGCCCGTGGCCGCGCAGGACGGCCTCGACGGACTTGCGGACCTCGCTCTCGGGCCGGGCCGGGTCGGGGTGCACGGCGAGCAGGACCTCGGCGCTGTAGGTGCCGGGACGGGCGGGCAGTGCCACCGACTCCAGGACGGGGCACTGGGCGGCGATCTCCTCGTCGAGGACCGGCGCGGGCAGCGGTCCGCCGGCGGCGGCGAGGATCTCGGTGACCCGGCCGAGGATGCGCAGGGATCCGTTCGCCTGCCGTTCGGCCACGTCGCCGGTCCAGAATTCCGTGCCGCGGAAGGTGCGGGCGTTCGCCTCGTCGCTGCCGACGTAGCCCTCGCTGGTGCAGTCGGACACCAGCACCAGTTCGCCGAGGTCGGGCCGGTCCGGGGCGAGCGGTTCGAGCCGGGTGTCCACACCGTGCACGGGGAACATGCCCGCGCCGGCCTGGAGCACGTCGGCCATGTTGCCGAGGGCGAGGCCGAATTCGGTCGAACCGTAGATCTGCCGGATGTGGATGCCGAGGACGTCGGCGGCGTCGCGTAGCTGGGCCGCGCTGAGGTAGGCGCCGCCGCACAGCGGCCGGCGCAGCCGGGACAGGTCCGGGCGCGGGCCGTCGGCCGCCGCCCGCACGTACTCCTCGTAGTGGCGGGGCAGCGCGCTCATGGCGGTGGTGCCGTGGTCCGCGATCTGCCGCAGCAGGGCGCCGGGTGCCGCGTGCGGGTCGGCCAGGACCAGTTCGGCGCCCGACAGCAGGGCGGCGAAGACATGCAGGTCGGTGGCGTGGGCCACGTCCAGGGTGTGGCGGCAGAAGAACACGTCGTCGGCGGTGATGCCGGTGTCCGCCAGCCAGCGCCGGCGCTCGCGCAGGAACTTGTCCTGCCGCCACACCATCTGCTTGGGAAATCCCGTCGACCCGGACGTCCACAGCGCGCGGAAGATCCCGGTGTGCTGCTCGCCGGGGGTGCGGGGCGCGGGCGGGGTGCGGCTGAGGTCGTCGAGCCGGACCCGGGGCGGGGCGTCGGCGGGCAGCGGGCGGTCCTGGTCGGCGACGATCAGGCGGGGCCGGGTCAGCCGCAGGGCCGTCGCGGTGTCGGCCGCGTCGAAGTTGCTCATCAGCGGCACATAGCGGGCGCCGGTGCGGGCGACGGCCAGGATGAGGGCCACGTAGCCGACGCTGTTGCGCAGGGCGCAGGCGACGGTGTCGCCGGCGCCGATGCCGTGGCCGGCCAGGCCGGCTGCCGTGCGGTCGACGAGGTCGACCAGCTCCGGGTAGCTGACCGACGTGCCGTCGGTGGTGGTGACGGCACGCCGGCCGGGTTGCCGCGCCGCTGTGTCACACAGGGCTTGGTAGAGCACGCTTCACCTCGGGGTGGGGGCCGGCCGCCGGCTCCCGGCCGGGCGGGACCGGCGCGGAAGCGGACGGGACGCGTACGTTTTCTGCCTCGTGCGGGGTGTCCTGGTTGTTGCCGTGGTTCTTGCGCGCGGCGTCACGCCTCGTTCCAGCCCGCGTACGTGGCGAACCGCCAGTCCTTGGCCAGGCAGTCGACGGTGCTGAAGCCGGCTTCGCGCAGCCAGCGCAGCTGGGTGTCGACGTCGATGGGGATGTCGTGCTTCATGCGCTCGCGGCCTGCGGCCCATTCCTCGGCGGGAGTTCCGGAGGCGTGCACATGGGCCTCGTGCTGCTGGTCGTACATCTTCTCCAGCGCGGTCGTCGGTGCGAGGAGTTGCTCGACATTGACGAAAATGCCGCCGGGGACAAGGACCTTGCGGATACGGCCGAACAGGTCCTGCTTCTGTTCGTGCGTCAGGTGGTGGATGGAAAGCGCCGACACCACGGCGTCGAACGGGCCGGCGGGCAGTTCGTCGAGGTGGTCGGCGACCCGCACGGAGACCTGGTCGTCCGCGGCGAACCGCTGCCGGGCCTGGCCGAGCATCGCTTCCGAGCGGTCCTGGAGCACCAGGTCGGCCCCGGGGAGGCGGTCCCTCAGCGCGGCGCTGAGCAGGCCGGTGCCCGCGCCGAGGTCCAGGACGCGGGGCGCCGGGCCCACCGTCATGGCCACCGCGGCGACCGCGCTGTCGTAGAGAAGGTCGAAGGAGGGTATGAGCTGGCGGCGCAGCGCGTCATAGGTCTTGGGATTCCACAGCTCGGTGTGCGTGGATTCCCCGGTGGCCGTTGTCTGCGGCATGGGTGAACCTTCCCCCTGATTTTTTTCCCGTTTTTTGCGGCGGGTAGTGCAGGGCAATTCCAGCGGGTTTGCGGAATTGCCGTGCCGCGCCGTTCCGTGAACCGTCACGAGGCTAACGGGGGGTCACACGACTGGCAAACTTCTGTTCGTTATCGGCCCGATCAACGAAAGTTTTCACCCTCGGCGCGACGCTCCGCGCGCCGGCACCTCCCTCAAGACGGTCGTTTTTCGGCCAGTCTCGGTTAATCCCGGGCCGGGGACCGTGACCTCATTCATGCGCTCGGCACGCCCGGTGTCTGTAGTCTGCACCAGTCCGAAAGCTGTCGCCCCACCGACAGGAATAAGGAAAACGTCGGCAAAGAAATTCCCATATGTGCGGGAAGTGGTGCAGCGAAGGCCGGTCGTACACGAAAGGGGAACCGGTGTATCGCAACCTGGACGTCGGTCAGCTCCGCACGCTCGTCACCATCATGCGCACCGGGGGCTTCCGGCGGGCGGCCCGGGCGCTGTCCCTCACCCAGCCCGCGGTCAGCCAGCACATACGACGTCTGGAGGCGGTGCTGGGCGGACCCGTTTTCGCCAGCACCGGACGCCGTCTTGAACTCACGGACGCGGGAAGGGAGTTGTACCACTACGCCTGCCGCATCGTCGCGCTCAACGACGAGGCCGCCGCCCGGATCACCGCGGGCGAGCACCCGACCGGCGTCGCCATCGGCGTGTCCCCGTACCTCGAAGGCGCCCTGCCGGAGTTCCTCACCGCCCTGGTGGGCCTCGCGCCGTGGATCCGCCCGACCGTGCACACCGGGCTGAGCGAGCCGCTGGCGGCCCGGGTGGCGGCGGGCGAACTCGACCTCGCGCTGGTGCTGCGCCCGCCGCGCGGCGCCGGCTCCCGGGCCGTGGGCGCGGTGCCACTCGCCTGGTACGGCAGCCTCCCCTCCCCCGCGCCGGGTTCCCTGCCGATCGCCCTGTGCGGCGAGCCGTGCGGTCTGCGCCGGCACGTCCTCGCCGCGCTCGGCGCCCAGGACCTCCCGTGGCACATCGCCTACGAGGGCCCCGACGTGCCCGGGCTGCGCGCCGCGGTCGCCGCCGGCCTCGGCCTGACCTGTCTGCCCGCGCACAGTCCGGACAGTGGAACCGTGCCGCGGCTGCCCACCGGGGCGCTGCCGGCGCTGCCCGCCCCGGACCCCCTGCCGCTCTCCCTCGCGCTCGCCCCGGCCACGCACACATCGCTGGCGGAGGCCGCCCTCTACGCGGCCCGGCAGGCGCTGCGCCCCTACCTCAGCGCCGACTCCCTGCGCGCCCCGGCCCGCCGGGCCGTGCCGGCGGGCCTGTGACGAGCACGGCGACGAACACGGCCGTACACCGGGTCCGGCAGGACGGAGGCGGGCCCGCCGGGGCCGAGTCCGGCGCCGGCGGAGCGGAACGCGCCCGGCTCCGCCGTGCTGCTCGGACCGGCGACCGCACCGGACGGCGGAGGCCCGGCCCGCCCGGCTGTCGCCACCGCCGTCACCCGGGGCGGCCCTGGAACGACCCTTCCCCGCTCCTCGCCGGACCGGTCACCGAGCCCGCCGCCCGCCATGCCGCCCGGCCGGCCGGCGCCGGCCCGCACGGCCGTCAGCCGGGGCCGGTCAGCGTCCGGTGCAGGTGCTCCAGCGCGTCCAGAAGGACCGAGCGTTGGTACCAGCTCAGCCAGGCCGCCGTGTCGGACGCCAGCAGGGCGAGCCGCCGGCTCTGCTCCGGGGTGGGGCGGCGCCCCGCGTCGGGCCAGTGCAGGGTGATCACGGCGACGCAGGTCCCGGACGCCGACAGCACGGGGACGCTCTCGACGGCCTGGGTGCCCGTGTCCAGCAGGACCCGCCGGGACTCCTCGGGCAGCAGCGTGTCGGCGGCCACGTCGGGCACGCTCACCCGGCGACCGCGCAGCCGCGCGACCGCGTCCGCCGTACCGTCGTCCCCGCCGCGCACCAGATGGTCGACAAACGTCTCCGCGCAGCCGTGGTGGGCCTCCAGCACCAGCTCGTGCACGGCCGGGTCGACGCAGCGTACGTATCCGGCGCAGGCGCGCCCGACGGCCAGCGCCTCGTGCAGCACGGCGTCGGTCATCCGGCGCCGGTAGCGGGGGTCCAGGCCGTCGCGGGCCAGGAGGCGCAACGGCGGTACGGGCAGGGGCCGGCGGCCGGGGAACCAGACCGGGCCGTCCGGTGGCCGGGCCGCCACCACCGCCGAGACGAGGACCCTCAGCGGCACGTTGAACCGCTGCGAGACCTCGCGCAGCGCCTGGAAGGCGCCGGCCGGGTCCGGCACGCCGTAGCGGACCATGACCACACCCTGCGCCATGCCGATGACCGGGGCGGAGCGCACCCGGGCGCGCAGGGCGCGGACCTCGGTGCGCAGGTCCTCGTAGCTGGGCCGCAGCGGGTCGGCCATCTGTGACCGCCAGCCGGGCAGATCCGCGGTGCGGGTGGCGGCCCGGGCCAGCTCGCGCAGCGCCTCGTCGAGGGTGGCGTAGAGCCGGACGCCGTCGAGGCGCGCGAGCCGCACCGCCTCGCGCACCCCGGGCCGGGCCCGGACGACGACGAGGTCCGGGCGGCCGGGGCGGGCCCGGGTCGTCTCGCTGAGCGCGCGCAGGACGGCGGCGCCGCCGAGCTGCACATGGCCCATGTCGAGGACGGGCCGCAGTCCGGCGCGGTCGGCCTGCTCCAGGTGGCCGCGCAGCTCCGCCGACCAGGCCTGGGCGCCCTCGGCGTCGAGGCTGCCGGACATGCGCAGCAGCAGTGCCGGTTCGTCGGGCAGCCCCTCGACGACGGACGACGCGATGACGAGCGGGGCCGGTGTGCCGGACGGGTCCGGCGGCCGGGGAGGGGGATTCATGGCCCCGCCCGTCGTCGCGTCGCCCGAGCGTGCCCGCCGCCTACCGGGCCTCGGGGGACCCCGGAATCCGGGGCGGTTCCCGCGGAGTCGGTCGCGGTCCCGACCGCGTTCCGCCCCGCCTGCCCGCCGCCTCGCCGCGCCTGCCCCGCGTCCGGTGCTGCCTCGATCGCGTTCAGGGCGGAGGCCATCGTGGCGTGGACGCGGATGCCCGGCAGTCCCGCGGCGCGCAGCGCGTCGCGGACGTGCGGGCGGGGCTGTACGACCGGCAGGGCGCGGCCGGAGAAGGCGAGGGCACCGGTCGCCCGGTCCAGGGAGCGCACGGCGGCGGCGCAGGCGAGGTACATCTCGGTCATGTCCAGCAGGGGGTGCTCTCCGGACTCGTCGGCGTGCGCGATGTGCTCGGCGAGGGCCTCGGAGAACTCCATGGCGTTGGAGGCGTCGACCGAGCCCCGGGCCTTCAGGACGCTGATCCCGCCGACCTCGGGGCGCTGCTCGTGCAGGGTCTGCACGAGCAGCGGGGCCGGGCCGCGGGGGCGGGCGGGGGCAGGGGACGGCTGACCGTTTTCCATGGGATCGGGCTTCCTGGGTGGGGAAGGATCAGCCAGCCGCGTCTTGACCGGGGCTTCACTGTGCTCCGCGCGTGCGCCTGATGCAACGATTTTCCCCGTGCGTGTCGCACGGTGCGCTGCCCGTCCCACTACGCAGCGTGAGATCCGGCGATCGCGGATGACCTTCGGTTCCGCAAGGCCGATACTGCCCATAGTCGAGTCAGCAGTTGAGTCAGCGACAGACCCGCCACCGTCCGCCGTCGACCTCGAGGAACCGCACCGAACCGCACCGGACCGCCGACGCTACGCTCACCAGGAGACTCCCCCATGAAAATGCTGATCAACGTGCCCGAGACCGTCGTGGCGGACGCGCTGCGCGGGATGGCGGCCGCGTATCCCGAGCTGACCGTGGACGTGGAGAACCGGGTGATCGTCCGCCGGGACGCTCCGGTGGCCGGGCAGGTCGCGCTGGTGTCGGGCGGCGGTTCCGGGCACGAGCCGCTGCACGGCGGGTTCGTGGGCCCCGGCATGCTGTCCGCCGCCTGTCCCGGAGAGGTGTTCACCTCGCCCGTGCCGGACCAGATGGCGCGTGCCGCGGCCGCCGTGGACAGCGGCGCCGGGGTGCTGTTCGTCGTGAAGAACTACACCGGCGACGTGCTGAACTTCGACATGGCGGCCGAACTGGCCGAGGACGAGGGCATCCAGGTCGCCAAGGTGCTCGTGAACGACGACGTGGCGGTCACCGACAGCCTCTACACCGCCGGCCGGCGCGGCACCGGCGCGACGCTGTTCGTGGAGAAGATCGCCGGCGCCGCCGCGGCCGAGGGACAGCCGCTGGAGCGCGTGGAGTCGATCGGCCGGCAGGTGAACGAGAACTCCCGCAGCTTCGGCGTGGCCCTCAGCGCCTGCACGACCCCGGCGAAGGGCACCCCGACCTTCGAACTCCCGGAGGGTGAGCTGGAGTTGGGTATCGGCATCCACGGTGAGCCGGGCCGGGAGCGGCGGGCGATGATGACCTCCGGGGAGATCGCCGACTTCGCGGTGAACGCGATCCTGGAAGACATGCCCCCGCGCGACCCCGTGCTGGTGCTGGTCAACGGCATGGGCGCCACCCCGCTGCTGGAGCTGTACGGCTTCAACGCCGAGGTGCAGCGGGTGCTGCGCGAGCGCGGGGTGGCCGTGGCCCGTACGCTCGTCGGCAACTACGTCACCTCCCTGGACATGGCGGGTGCCTCGGTGACGCTGTGCCAGATCGACGAGGAGTTGCTGCGGCTGTGGGACGCGCCGGTGAAGACCCCGGCGCTGCGCTGGGGCATGTGACACGGCGCCGCGGCGGTCGGCCTGGCCCGCCGCCCGCACGACGCCCCGCCGACCAAGGCACTCACCACGCAAGGAGATCCAGTGCTCGACGCCGACTTCTTCCGCCGCTGGATGGCGGTGACCGCCGCGTCCGTCGACCGTGAGGCGCAGCGGCTCACCGACCTCGACTCGGAGATCGGGGACGCGGACCACGGCATCAACATGCAGCGCGGCTTCGCGGCCGTGACGGCCGCTCTGGAGGAGGAGGCGCCCGCGACACCGGGCGCCGTCCTGACGCTCGTGGGACGCCGGCTCATCTCGACGGTCGGCGGCGCGTCCGGGCCGCTGTACGGCACGCTGCTGCGCCGGGCCGGCAAGGCGCTCGGCGAGGCCGCCGAGGTCAGCGAGGAACAGTTGGCGGCGGCGCTGCGGGACGGGGTGGAGGGGGTGAAGAAGCTCGGCGGTGCGGTGGCCGGTGACAAGACCATGATCGACGCGCTGGAGCCGGCCGTGGCCGCGCTCGGGGACGGCTTCGCCGCCGCTCGGGCTGCCGCCGAGGAGGGCGCCGAGGCCACCGTCCCGCTCCAGGCCCGCAAGGGCCGGGCGAGCTATCTGGGCGAGCGCAGCATCGGGCACCAGGATCCCGGGGCGACCTCGTCGGCCCTGCTGATCGCCGCGCTCGAACAAGCGGCGGCGACGGCGGAGGGCTGACGTGAGCGGGGAGAAACTGGTCGGGATCGTGCTGGTGTCGCACAGCGCGGCGGTGGCCGCGGCGGTCGCCGAACTGGCCAAGGGGCTCGCGGGCGGAGCCGAGGCGGTGCCCGTGGCCCCGGCGGGCGGCACCGAGGGCGGCGGGGTCGGCACCAGCGCCGCGCTGATCTGCGCCGCGGCGGACTCGGTCGACCGGGGCGCCGGCGTCGCGGTCATCCCCGACCTCGGCAGCGCCGTACTGACCGTGAAGGCCCTGCTCGCCGAGGGTGACGAACTGCCGGACGGCACCCGGCTCCTGGACGCGCCGTTCCTGGAGGGCGCGGTGGCCGCGGTGGTCACCGCCGCCACCGGAGCGGACCTGGACGCGGTGGAAGCCGCGGCCACGGAGGCGTACCGCTACCGCAAGGAGTGACGGCGGGCGGCGGGTATCGTCACACCCCTCGTACACCCCCCGCGCACCCTTCGTACCGAGGTGCCCGCAGGCGTGCCGGGCGAGGCCCCGCGGCAGCCTGGCCGCGCAGCCGTCGCACGCCCGCCCGAAGGCCGCGAACGGCGGCGCCGGCGAGCCCGGTCAGCGGTCGGCGGCGAGCAGGCGGGCCAGCCGTTCGCCCGTCGCCACCGTCGCCGCGCGGTCCTCGATGCGGTCCACGCCGGAGTTGCGGAAGACGATGTAGGTGACGCCGGAGGGCGCCCCGCCGGTGCGCGGGTCGGCGCTGATGCCGAGGGCGCGGGCGGTGGCGTAGGAGGCCTCGCCGATGATGTCGCGCGGGCCGATGTCGCCGACCACCGCGTACTGCACCCGGCCGCGGTAGACGACGGCGGCGATGGAGCCGCCCCGCACTCCGAAGGCGCGGTGGTCCCAGATCCGGCTCGGCGCGGGGATCACGACGTAGGGCAGCGTCTCGGCGTTCAGGTAGCGGCCGTCGGAGCGCGGGAAGGCGGTGGCGGGGGCGAACGCGGGGTCGGTGCGGCGGTTGCAGCGGGCGGTTCTCTGGCCGTCGCAGTCGATGTCCATGTCGGCCTTCCAGAACACGGCGTCCCGGGTGCCGCACACGGGTACGGTCGCCGGTCGGCCGGCGCCGGTGCGGTACCGGCCCCGGGAGATCTGGTGGCACCCGCCGAGCCGGGCCAGCAGGTCGGCGGCGGCGACGGCGGCCGCACCGCGGACCACGGGTCGTTCGTGCGGCGGGAGGGCGGTGGCCGGGGCGGGCAGCGCGGCCGGGGCGAGCAGGGCCGCGCAGGCCGCGGCCGGTGTCAGCGACGGGACACGCACGATGAGGGACCTCTCGTCGGGGACGGGCGGACACCCGGGCCACTGTGCGGTGGGTCCGCGCCCGGAGCCGTCCGGGCCGCTCCCGAAGGGGCCGTATGGAGCACGCTTCTGACGCCCCGTGAGGGACAGCGGACGTGACGGGGACGACAGGGGCCGGGGGATCCGGGACGAAGCGAGTCCCGGATCCCCCGGCCGCCCGCGTCGGCGCGGCTTCGGCGACGACAGCGTGTCCGCGCCATCGGCGTGAACTTCCCTGCTCTCTCGGGGAGTTCGGCCGTAGGGAGCCTCAGCATACGTAACTCCCCCGGTGGGTCACCAACGCGGGGGCGCCACCGGTCACCGCGTGCGGCCCCCTTGCCGTCCCCGCACCCGCCGGGCCATATTGGTCCGGACCTTTGCGGATGCCGATGTGCTGCCGATGCCGTATGCCGTGTGTCGTGTGCCGTCCCGGGGAGGCAGAGCCGTGCGACGTGTACCCCTGTGGCTCGTCATGGTCTGCGGAGCCCTGCTGCTGGTCGCGTCCTGCGGCCGGGGCGGGTCCGGCGAAGGGGACGACGGCCGCGCCCCCGGTGCGCCGACCGGTGTCACCGCGCAGGCGGGCAGCGCCACGAGCGTGCACGTGATGTGGAACGCGGTGACCGACAGTCCCGGCATCCGCGCTTACGAGGTGTATCGCGGCACCACGAAGGCGGCCGAAGTGCCTGGTTCGCAAACCATGGTGGACGTCGTCAGGCTCAGGCCGTCCACCTTGTACTCCTTCACCGTGCGGGCGCGGGACAGCCAGGGCCGTCTCGGGCCGCCGAGCCGGGCCGTGCGGGCGCGGACGCCGGCGCGGGCGGCGGCGGACCGCTCGGCACCGACCCGGCCGTCGTCACCCGCCGGGCGGGTCGTCGGCAGCCGCGCGGTCCAGCTGTCCTGGGGCGCGTCCAGAGACGACCACGGGGTGGTGTCGTACGACGTATGCCAGGGCGGTGTGCCGATCCACACCGTCGGCGGCGGCCGGACGGCGGCGGTGGTCACCGGGCTGCGCCCGGGCACCGCGTACGTCTTCACGGTCCGGGCCCGGGACGCGGCCGACAACCTCTCCGCCGCGAGCGCCCCGGTCCGCCTCACCACCCCGGGCTCGGACGACGGCCGCGGCACCGGCCCCACCGGTTTCACGGCCGCGGCCCACCGCTCCGACGGGGCCTTCTTCATCGACCTGTCCTGGGATCCGCCGCCCACGGACGGGATGATCACCGAGTACCGCATCCAGCTCGACGGCACGGCGACCACCTCGCTGGTGTGGGGCGGTACGCCACCGACCGGCCGGGCGAGCTACAGCTTCTACGCCGGCACCGCTCACGGCGAGGAGCACCGGGTACGGCTCCGGGCGCGGCTGCCGGACGGCACGTGGGGCGGCTGGTCGGCGGAGCGCACGGTGACCCTGTCACAGCGGTGACGGCGGACGAGCGGGCGGCTCTGCGCCGCCCGGAGGAATGCGTCACCTGACCGGCCGCCTCCCGCATGCCGGCACCCGCGCGGGCGCGTTTGCTGCTGACCAGGCGCACGGACGTACCCGATCCTCGGCGGCGCACGGGACGTACCGCCGACCGTGCGGCCGGAGGCCGGCCCATGCACATCTCGCGACTCCTCCTGCGCTCCGGCCTGACGCTGGCGTCCGCCGCCGCGCTCCCGGCCGCCCTCGCCGGTCCGTCCGCCGCGGCCTCGGGCATCTCCGTCAGCACCGCCGGCTCCACCGTCTCGGTGGTCACCAGCGCGTGTGCGCAGATCAACGGCAGCTGGGGCAGCGCGGCCCTGCTGACCAGCCGGCAGACGAACTTCTCGCAGGGGCGGCAGACGGCCCTGGCGGGCACGTCCGTCAGTCAGTCCGCGGCCTGGACGGGGGTGAGCCCCGGGACGTACACGGTGGTCGTGGTCTGCTCCAGCGGCACCACGGCGGGCACCCGGTCGGTGATCGTCTCGCCGTCCTCGGCGCCGACGGTCTCGGCGGCGCCGTCGCGGGCTGTGGTGGGCGGCCTCGGTGGCGCCGCGCGGGACTACGGCCCGCTGACGCTCGGCATCGGCGGGGCCCTGGTGGGCACCGGGGTCATCGCCACGGGCTGGTCCGTGCGCCGCCGCTCGAAGCCGCACGGGTTCTGAGCGGCGGTCAGCGGCTCAGCCGGCGTCGGGCAGGTCGGCGAACTCCGCCAGGGCGCGGGTGAGCCACTGGGTCCAGAAGGTCTCCAGGTCGATGCCGGCGCGCAGCACGAGATGGCGCAGGCGGTCCTCGGGGGCGTCCCGCTCGGGCGGGAAGTCGCGCCGCTCGATCTCCCGGTACTCCGCCAACTGCCGCCGGTGCAGCTCCAGATGGCGGCGCAGGTCCGCCTCCAGGCCCGCCGTGCCGACCACCGCCGCGGCGCGCAGCCGCAGCAGGAGCACGTCCCGCTGCGGCTTGGGGTCCTGCGCGGCGGCGGTCCAGCGGGCCAGTTCGGCGCGGCCCGCGGACAGGACCTCGTAGCTCTTCTTCTGCCCGCGGGCCGGCGCCTGGGCCGGCAGGGCGCGGATGAGCCCGTCGGCCTCCAGCCTCCCCAGCTCGCGATAGATCTGCTGGTGCGTGGCGGACCAGAAGTAGCCGATCGACTTGTCGAACCGGCGGGTCAGTTCCAGTCCCGACGACGGCTTTTCCAGCAGGGCGGTGAGGATCGCGTGCGGGAGTGACATGGGCTCATCCTAGGGAGGCGCGGCCGGCGCCCTACAGCGTCGCCGCAAGCTCGGTGCCCTGCTTGACGGCCCGTTTGGCGTCCAGCTCGGCCGCGACGTCCGCGCCGCCGATCAGGTGGACGCTGCGCCCGGCGGCGGCCAGCTCCTCGTAGAGGGCGCGGCGCGGCTCCTGGCCGGTGCACAGCACGACCGTGTCGACCTCCAGCACGGTGCTCTCCTCGCCGACGGTGATGTGCAGGCCGGCGTCGTCGATCCGGTCGTAGCGCACGCCCGGGACCATGGTCACGCCCCGGTGCTTCAGCTCGGTGCGGTGGATCCAGCCGGTGGTCTTGCCGAGCCCGGCGCCGACCTTGGTGGTCTTGCGCTGGAGCAGGTGGACCTGGCGGGGCGGGGCGGGGCGCTCGGGCGCGGCGAGGCCGCCGGGCGCGCGGTAGTCCATGTCGACGCCCCAGGCGCGGAAGTACGTCTCGGGGTCCTCGCTCGCCTTGTCGCCGCCGTCGGTGAGGTACTCGGCGACGTCGAAGCCGATGCCGCCCGCGCCGAGGATCGCGACGCGGTCGCCGACCGGGGCGCCGTCGCGCAGCACGTCCAGGTAGCCGAGGACGCGGGGGTGGTCGACGCCGGGGATGTCGGGGGTGCGCGGGGTGACGCCGGTGGCGACGACGACCTCGTCGTAGCCGGCGACGGTCTCGGCGGTGACCCAGGTGTCGAGGCGTACGTCCACGCCGTGCGCGTCGAGCTGGTGGCGGAAGTAGCGCAGCGTCTCGTCGAACTCCTGCTTGCCGGGGACCTTGCGGGCGACGTTGAGCTGGCCGCCGATCTCGCTCGCGGCGTCGAAGAGCGTGACCTCGTGGCCGCGTTCGGCGGCGCTCACCGCGCAGGCCAGGCCCGCGGGGCCGGCGCCGACGACGGCGACGCGCTTCTTCAGCCGGGTCGGGGAGAGCACCAGCTCGGTCTCGTGGCAGGCGCGCGGGTTGACCAGGCAGGAGGTGATCTTGCCGCTGAAGGTGTGGTCGAGGCAGGCCTGGTTGCACCCGATGCAGGTGTTGATGGCCTCCGGCGTGCCGGCGGCGGCCTTGGCGACGAAGTCGGGGTCGGCGAGCATCGGCCGGGCCATCGACACCATGTCGGCGACGCCGTCGGCCAGCAACTGCTCGGCGAGTTCGGGGGTGTTGATGCGGTTGGTGGTCACCAGTGGCACGGACACCGCGCCCATGAGCCTGCGGGTGACCCAGGTGTAGGCGCCGCGCGGCACGGACGTGGCGATGGTGGGGATGCGGGCCTCGTGCCAGCCGATGCCGGTGTTGATGATCGTCGCGCCGGCGGCCTCGATCTCCTTGGCGAGGGTGACGACCTCCTCCAGCGAGGAGCCGCCCGGCACCAGGTCCAGCATGGAGAGTCGGTAGATGACGATGAAGTCCTCGCCGACGGCCTCGCGCACCCGCTTGACGATCTCGACGGGAAAGCGCGTCCGGTTCTCGTACGAGCCGCCCCAGCGGTCGGTGCGCCGGTTGGTCTGCAGGGCGATGAACTCGTTGATGAGATAGCCCTCGGAGCCCATGATCTCCACGCCGTCGTAACCGGCCTGCCGGGCGAGGCGGGCGGCGCGGGCGTAGTCGTCGACGGTCCGCTCGATGTCGGCGTCGGTCATCTCGCGCGGCACGAAGGGGCTGATGGGCGCCTGCAGCGGGCTCGGCGCGACCAGGTCCCGGTGGTAGGCGTAGCGCCCGAAGTGCAGGATCTGCATCGCGATACGGCCGCCCGCGCCGTGCACGGCGTCGGTGACCACTTTGTGCCGCTCGGCCTCCGCCTCGGTGGTGAGCTTGGCGCCGCCCTCGTACGGCCGGCCCTCGTCGTTGGGCGCGATGCCGCCGGTGACGATGAGGCCCACTCCGCCGCGGGCGCGGGCCGCGTAGAAGGCCGCCATCCGCTCGAAGCCGTGCTCGGCCTCCTCCAGGCCGACGTGCATGGAGCCCATGAGCACGCGGTTGGGCAGCGTGGTGAAGCCCAGGTCGAGCGGGGTCAGCAGATGCGGGTAACGGCTCATCGGGCCCTCCGTGCGCGGTGTCGTCGCTCCTTGTTGTAGAGGACACCCGCCCCTTTGTGCAACTAGTTGCATAACTGCGGAGGGGTCACCGGCCACCCTGTACCTACCAGTATGTACACACGACGCGGAACACACCGTCGACCGGAACACGCCGCCGAAAGGACCTCCCGCCATGCCCTTCGTCCGCATCGACACGCTCGGCACCGATCCCGCCCGGCTGGACGCGCTCGGCCGGGCCGTCCAGGACGCCCTGGTGGAGACGCCGGGCGTCCCGCCCGACGACGGCTTCCAGGTCCTGACCGGCCACCACGGCCTGAGCAGCACCCTGCGCTACGACGACTACCTCGGCGTGCCCAAGGACGACTCGGCGGTGTCCGTCGCGATCACCCTGCGCGCCGGGCGCGGCGCGGAGCGCAAGCGGGCGCTGTACCTGCGGATCGCCGAGCTGGTGCACGAGCGCACCGGCACCGACCCGGGCCACGTGCTCGTCACCCTCACCGAGAACACGGCCGTCGACTGGTCCTTCGGGTACGGGGTGGCGCAGTACGCCCCGGGCGGCGAGGAGCCGTCCGGGGCGTCGGCGTAGCCCTGCGCGGCCGGTGTCAGGCGCTTTCCAGGCGCAGGTGCAGGTCCCGCTCCTGGTCGCCGGAGGCCGTGCAGGTCTCCTGGACGGTGAAGATCGAGTCCAGGGTGCGCCGGAACCGGTTCACGGCCCAGTAGCCGCCCTGGACGTCCGCCTGGACGGCCGCGCCGAGGTGGACCGGCCGGCAGTGCGGCTCGTGCTCGTCCGTGACGTCGTACGTGCCGAGCCACACCATCGGCCGCACCTCGTGGAACTGCTGCGGCACCTCCTCCGCGCCCCGGTCGGACGCGAAGCAGGACCGCAGGGCGTCGAAGACGATGCGGGCGTCCTCCTTGGAGCCGCTGATCTCCACCGTGACGGTTTCCGGATGCGACCGCTCCGTGTGTGCCATTGATCGCTCCTTTCGTGGCCGTGCCGCGGTGGAGGGGGGTACCCCGCCCAGCCGCTTCCACCCCCAGGAAAGCACCACCGGCCGCCGCGCACACCCGGAGCGGCCGGGCTCAGCCGCGGGTGAACGTGTAGGTCTTGCTGTCGGTGAGGACGCAGAAGCCCGGCGACATCACGATCACGCGCAGGATGCCCGTGCGCCGGTCGTAGTCGATGCCCTCCACCTCGAAGTTGCCCGAGCAGGCGCTGCGCAGCGGCAGCTGGCGCAGCGCGGTGACATGGCCGGTGACGTCCGAGGAGCCGTTCGGCGTGGCCGACAGGTCGATCCGGAGCAGCGGTTTGGTCATGCCGAACAGGCTGCCGTCGGGGTCGTCCGAGGAGCACAGCAGGGTGGTGGGACCGGAGAAGTCGCAGCCCTGCACGTCACGGACGGGGTGGTCGAGGTTCACCTTCGAGGCCAGCGGGAGGTTCGCCGAGGGCGAGGTGCTCGCGTTGACGCCGGGGGTCGGGAAGACCAGCAGGCGGTTCATGGTGCCCCACTCGCCGGAGAGCATCCACTGGCCGTCGGGCGAGATCGCGTCCCAGGAGTTGTTCAGGGCCTCGCCGGGGCTGAGCGTGTGCACGTACTCCGACCAGGTGCCGTCGGGCGCCTGCACGCGGTACATCTTCGCGTTGCCGGAGTCCTCCTGGTAGGGCTCGACGTAGTAGCCGCTGTACGAGGCGTCGGGGTCGCCGACGTGGTTCCAGCCCCGGACGGAGACGCTGAGCGGGATGGTGCCGATGCCGGTGTACCGGTTGGGGCTGTTCGCGGGGACCTCCACCGAGGTCAGGCCCTGGCTCTCGGTCAGGGGGTCGGCGCGGTCCGAGCCGGTCTCGGTCCAGGTGCCGGCCGCGGAGGCGGGCGCGGGTGCGGCGAAGGACACGACGGCGGCGGTGGCCAGGGTGACGAGTCCGGCGAGGACTACGTGACAACGTTGCCGGGCGGACACGGGCATGGCCGACTCCTCGGACGGGGGCGGGGGTACTCGCACGGCGGACAGTCTGGCGTGGCCTCGTGGGCATGTACAGACCAACAAGGCGACATCAGTGTGAACTCTCCCGCCCGGCGCTCGGTGCGGGCACGATGTCCGGGACGGGAGCCGGCGCGCGGGCGGGCGCCGGGTCGGGCGGTTCGGGCGGACGTGCGCCGCCGTGGTGAGGGATGGTGGAGGTAGACGGCGAAGGCGGCGGAGAGACGGGTGTGAGCGCGGTAGGACCAGGGGAGTCGGCACGGGGGACGGCATGCCGTGCGAACGGGCGAAGGCGGTGCGTGGCATGAGTGCAGCCGAGGCTCCGGCGCCGGAGGGCGGTGAGCCGGTGCGCGGGCCCGTGCCCCCGGGCGGCCTGCTGGACGTCCTGGGCGTGGCGTCGGTCGTGCTGGACACCCAGGGCCGCATCGTGCTGTGGAGCCCGCAGGCCGAGGAGCTGTTCGGCTACTCCGCGCAGGAGGCCCTCGGCCAGTACGCGGCCCGGCTCATGGTCCACGAGCGGCACATCGAGCTGGTCGGCAGGCTCTTCGCCGACGTGATGCGCACCGGGCGGAGCTGGGCGGGCGGCTTCCCCGTCAGGCACAAGGACGGCAGCACCCGCCTGGTGGAGTTCCGCAACATGCGGCTGCTGGACGACCGGGGCGACGTGTACGCGCTCGGACTCGCCGCCGACCAGTCGACCGTGCGACGGCTGGAGCAGGACGTGGCACTGTCCGAGCGGATGGTGAAGCAGTCCCCGATCGGCTACGCCGTGCTCGACACCCACCTCAGGTACGTCTCGGTCAACCCGGCCCTGGAGAAGATCAACGGGGTGCCGGCCGCCGAGCACATCGGGCGGACGCTGCGCGAGGTGCTGCCGCTGGTGGACGCCGGGCCCGTGGAGACCGGGGCCCGACGGGTGCTGGAGACGGGCCTGCCCGTGATCGACGACCTCACGATCGGCCGCACCCCCGCCGACCCCGACCACGAGCACACCTGGGCGCACTCGCTGTACCGGCTGGAGGACGCCATGGGCAATGTGCTCGGGGTGGCCGTCACGGTGATCGACATCACGGAGCAGCACCGGGCCTCCCTGGAGGCGGAGGCGGCCCGGCGCCGGCTCGCGGTCATCGCCGACGCCTCGGCCCGGATCGGTACGACGCTCGAACTGGACCGCACTTCCTGTGAGTTGGCCGAGGTCGCGGTACCGGAACTCGCCGACGTGGCCGCCGTGGACCTGCTGGACGCGGTGGTGGAGGGCCGGCGCAGCGCGCTGGGTCCGGCGGAGTCGGCGGTGATCCGGGCCCTCGCGGTCCGCCCGCAGGACGACTCGGACGCCGTACGGGCCGCGGACGCGCCCGGCAGGATCGCCCGGTACGCGCCCGACCGGCTGGTCACCGAGTGCGTGCGCTCGGGCGAGGCGGTGCTGGTGCCGCAGGTGAAGGACGCGGACCTGCCCCGCATCGCCCGCTCCGCCGAGGCGGCCGCGCTGCTGGGCCGGGCGGGCCTGCACTCGTACCTTGCGGTGCCGCTGATCGCGCGCGGCGAGGTGCTCGGCGCCCTCGACCTCAAACGGACCCGCAACCCCGCGCCGTTCGACGAGGACGACGTCCTGCTCGCCCGCGAACTGGCCGCCCGCGCGGCGGTGCAGATCGACAACGCGCGCTGGTACCAGAACGCCCGCAACACCGCCCTGACGCTCCAGCGCAGCCTGCTGCCCGGCCATCCACCGGTCACCACCGGCCTGGAGGTGGCCTCCCGCTACCAGCCGGCCGGCGCCACCAGCGAGGTCGGCGGCGACTGGTTCGACGTCATCCCGCTGCGGGACGGCAAGACGGCGCTCGTGGTGGGCGACGTGATGGGCAGCGGGATCAGCGCGGCCGCGACCATGGGCCGGCTGCGCACCGCGACCACCACGCTCGCCTCCCTCGGCCTGGACCCGGCGATGCTGCTGGAGCACCTGGACGACACGACGTCGGCCCTGGACCACTCCATCGCGACCTGTGTCTACGCTGTCCATGATCCGCATCTGCGGCAGTGCCGGATCGCCAACGCCGGCCATCTGCCGCCGGCCCGGGTCCGCCCCGGCCGGCCGCCGGAACTGCTCGACCTGCCCACCGGGGTGCCGCTGGGGGTGGGCGGGATCGGGTTCTCCACCGTCACCGTCGACTTCGAGCCCGGCGACGAACTCGTCTTCTACACCGACGGGTTGGTGGAGACCCGCTGCCATTCGCTCGACGAGCGGCTGGACTTCCTGCTGTCCCTGCTCGACGACCCCGCCCGCCCCCTGGAGGAGACCTGCGACTTCCTGCTGCGGACCCTGCACCACCCCGACAACCACGACGACGTCGCCCTGCTCATCGCCCGGGCGCAGGAACTGCCGTAGCGGCGGCGGGCGTCAGGGCCGTACCCCGATGACCACGTGAGCGTACAGCTCCCGCGACCTCGCCAGCCGGGCCGTGAGGCCGGCGTCGGCGAAGGCGCGCAGGGCGGCCGGCGCCTGGCGTTCGCTGGTCTCGGTCAGCAGCCAGCCACCCGGCGCCAGCCACGCGGGCGCCCCGGCGGCCACCCGGCGCAGGACGTCGAGACCGTCCGCGCCGCCGTCGAGGGCGGCCAGCGGTTCGTGGTCGCGGGCCTCGGCCGGCAGCAGGGGGACCTCGGCGGTGGGGACGTAGGGCACGTTGGCCACGAGGAGGTCGACGCGGCCGCGCAGTCCTCGCGGCAGGGCGTCGTAGAGGTCGCCCTCGTGCGCCCGGCCGCCGAAGGGGGCGAGGTTGCGGCGGGCGCAGCGGACAGCGGCCGGGGCGATGTCGGCGGCGTGCACCTCGACGCCGTCGAGGGCGGCGGCGAGGGCGGCGCCGAGCGCGCCGGAGCCGCAGCACAGGTCCACGACGACGGACGCGTGCGGCGCCCGCGCCAGCGCCTGGTCCACGAGGAACTCGGTACGGCGGCGGGGGACGAACACCCCCGGTTCCACCCGGACGCGCAGTCCGTGGAACGGGGCCCAGCCGAGGACCTGTTCCAGCGGGAGCCCGGCGACGCGCCGGTCCACCATCGAGGTCAGTTCCGCGGCGGTCCGGGCGGTGGCGAGGAGCAACTCCGCCTCGTCCTCGGCGAAGACGCACCCGGCGGCACGCAGGGCGGAGACGACGGCGGAAGGAAAAGCAGATGAGTACACGGAGGGCGAAAGCCTTTCAGGAGCGCTTGACCGGTGGGCGCTCCCGCGGTCACCGCCTCCGGTGCACCGCGCCGTCCTGAGGGAAGAGCACCCCGGCTGACACAGCGGTGATGGGTCCCACCTCCTCCGGCGATCGGGGCCGCGACCGATGCGCGACCGGACGGCCACCCTATCCCAACGGCCGCCCGCGGCCGCCGTACCGGGCCGCCGGGAAATGCGGGTGACACGCCGCCCGGCCGGTGGTTGCTCCCCGCGATGACGACTCGACCGACTCTGCGATGGGGGTCCCGTCCGCGCAAGGTGAGTGCTGATGCCCACCTCCGGCGCGTACGAGGATTCCCGGCTTTCCCTGTGGCAGCGCGTGCGTGCGTGCGCCGTGCCACCGTCCATGATCGAGCTGGCCACCGACCGGCGTGCCGCCGGGGACTGGGCGGGAGCCTGCGCCGCCCGCGTCGACGTCGACCTCGACTTGCGTTGCGTCGCCCGTGTCCATGGCGCGGATCTCACGGCGCGGCTGCGCACCGACCTCCGGCATCTCGCGCCCGACCTCCTGCGCTGGCACATGCCGAGGATCGCACCCGACGGGCTGCTGCGCCCCGGGCTGACCCTCACGCTGGCCCGCTACACCGTGTCCGGCCGGGCCCGACCCCTGCATCTGGTGACTGCGCTGCCCGGGGTCCCGTTGATGCCCCGGACCACCCGGAACGATCCCGGCTACCGGCCGGACACGCCGCCCGCGTGGGCACGGGTGGTGACGATCGGCTCGGCGCCAGGGTGACGGGCCGGCGGTGCGCGCCGGGGATGGGCAGCACGGGTGGCAGGGGGGCTCCGCCCGTCGCCGGGCGGTGCGCTCCCTGTCCGTGCCGGATCAGACGCCGACCGTCTCCTCGACCTCTTCCTCGATCTCGGCCTCGGCCTCGGCGGCGGTCCTGTCCGCCGGCGTTCGGGGCGCGGCGGAGACGGCGGGCGCGGCGCAGACGGCGGGCCCGGCGGCCGGCTGGTGGGCGCTACCGCCGTGACCGGCCGCGTGCCGGGCGTGCCGGGGCCGCTCGTAGAGGGCCGCGATGCCGGTCACGACGAGACCGGCCAGCAGCCAGGCCCCGAGGGTCCACATGTTGCGTGCGAGGCCGTCGTCCCCGAAGTACAGCAGGCTGCGGATGCCCTCGACGAAGCCGGCGCCGTTCCAGAAGGCGTGCAGGGTGCCGAAGAAGCCGTTCTGCAGCTCGGGGCGGAACAGGCCGCCGGAGCTGGTGAAGTTCAGCATCACGAACAGCACCATCATGGCCAGCGTGGTCCACCGCTTGAGGAAGGTGTGCAGGCCGACGCCGATGAGGAGGATGCCCGCCGAGTACAGCGAGGCCATGCCGAGGACGCTCGCGAGGTCGTGGTGCGCGAGGTGGAACACGGGCCCGGCGAGCAGCGTGCCGATACCGCCCACCACCACGGCGACGCCGAGCGCGAGCAGCGCCCGTACGCGCATCGGGAGCGCGGCGCCCGCGGCGCCGAGGGCGGCGACCGAGGCGTAGGAGCCGATGCTGATCGCGATCAGCAGGAAGAACAGGCCCTGGCCGGTGGGATCGTCGGCGACCGGCGCGGCCACGTCGGTGACCGTCAGCGGGACGCCCTCCTGCGCGGCGACCGGCGTGAAGACCTTCTCCACGGCCGTCGCACCCATGTCCGAGGCGGCGCTCGCCACCAGCAGTTCGGGCTTGTGTGCGCTCGGCACATAGGCGCCGGTCACATCACGGGACGTCAGAAGGTCGACGGCCTCGGCGCGGGTGGCGACCGTACGGACGTCGAGCTTGTCGCCCGCGGTGTCCTTGACCGTCTGGGCGAAGACCTTCGCCCGCGCAGTGGTGCCGACGACGGCGACCGGCAGGTGATGCGGCTCGGGGGTGACGAAGGCCCCCATGTACGCGAGCCCCATGCCTATGCACATCAGCAGCGGGGTGATCAGGTGCGTGAGCACATGGCGCAGTGCCGGGGACCTCATCGCGCATGACCTCCAAAGGTTGGCTAATACAACTTCCTATTCAAGTTGTACTATACAACTAGAACGCCTGAGGAGGTATTCCGTGAGCGCAGCGGAGTCGGCCGTCGAGACGATCCAGCGCGAGATGACGATCTTCGCCCGCCGGGCCCGCGCCTCGGCGGGCCGTATGCACCCCGAGCTGTCGCTGGTGTCGTACACCTTGCTCGGCCACCTGGAGGAGCGGGGCGGGTGCCGGGCCACGGACCTGGCGGCGCACTACGCCCTGGACAAGTCCACGGTGAGCCGGCAGGTGGCGGCGCTGGAGCGGGCCGGGCTGATCGAGCGCCGGCTGGACCCCGAGGACCACCGGGTCCAGGTGCTGCATCTGACGGAGGCCGGCCAGGAGATCCTCGCCCAGGTCACCCGCAGCCGCCGGGCCGCCTTCCACGAGCGGCTGGCCGACTGGCCGAAGGAGGACCTGATCCGCTTCGCCGCCTATCTGGAGCGGTACAACGCGGGACCGGGCGGCTCAGGGTCCGAGTGACGGGAGCCGAAGGGTCGGACCGGGTGACCGGGGCGCCGGGTGAACAGGGCCGAGGGGTTGCCGGCCGGGGCGCTCGGCGCCGGGCTGCTCGGCCGCCCACCCGGGCGGCGGGGGAACGGCGCGGGCAGGGCTCGGGTGTCTCGGGCCCAGGCTGCTCCGGGGCGGTGGCGGCAAGGCCGGGGGGCCGGGCACGCTCGGGACGGGTGCCGGTGACCGCGTCCCGGCCGGATCCGGGAGCCTCACCCGCGTCCGGTTCCCGCGCCCGCGCAGGGCGACCACCGCAGGCAGGCCCCACGGTGCCGCCGGCACCCACCGCCGGAACCCCCCGAACCGACACCGGCGAACTGCGACAAGCCCCGCCGCGCCGCCCGCAATCCGCGACAGAAGCCGCGGCGCTCGGCGACAACCGGCGACAGGATCCGCGGCACCGGTGACGGTTACGCCACCGGCACCGTCGTGCGGTCGTCACCGGCCAGGTGCTGCGGGGCGCGGGCGGTGCCGAAGGCGGTGTGGCGGCGCAGGCGGAAGCCCAGGCATTCGTACAGGCGGATCGCGTCGGTGTTCTGGGCACCCGTATGCAGGAACGGTGTCTCGCCGCGCTCGCGGATGCCGTGCGCGACCGCACGGATCAGCCGGGTGGCCAGGCCCTCGCCGCGGAAGCCGGGATCGGTGCAGACCGCGCTGATCTCGGTCCAGCCCGGCGGGTGCAGCCGCTCCCCCGCCATGGCGATCAGCGCGCCGTCGCGGCGGATGCCGAGATACGTGCCGAGTTCGATGGTGCGCGGCAGAAACGGTCCGGGCCTGGTGCGCGCCACGAGGTCGAGCATCTCGGGCACGTCCGCCGGACCGAGCCGGACCGCCTCGGGGTCCGGCTCGGCGGCGAGGCCCTCGTCCACCAGTTGGACGCCCTCGACCCGGAAGGTGACCTCCCAGCCCCGCGGCACCTCGCCTGCGAAGCCCAGCAACGGGACCTCGGCGCCGGGACCGGCCAGCGCCGCGAGGTCCGCCCAGTCCCGGGCGTCCGGTTCGTCCGGCAGGGCGAGCCACGGGGTGACGTCCACCGGGTACCGCAGCACCCGGCCGCGCCGCTCGGCGAAGTGGGCGTGCGGGCCGGTCAGCGCGGCCAGGGCGGGGTGGTCGAGGACGTGCGCGGCGGTGGCCGTACGGTCGTCGCCGCCCGGGCGGGCTATGAGGCTCACGCGGCCACCTCGATGACGATCTTGCCGCGGGTGTGCCCGTCCTCGACCGCGCGCAGCGCCTGGCCGGCCTGCTCCAGCGGGAAGGTGCGGGTGACGTGGGGCCGCAGCGCGCCGCGTACGGCGAGGTCCGCGACCGCGTCCAGGACGGCGGCGGTACGGGCACGCTCGACGCGCGCGCCGCCGAGCGCGGCGACCACGTCGAGCGGGGAGCCGGCGGTGACCAGCTTGCCGCGGTCCTTCAGCGACTCGGCGGCCTCGGCGAGCACCGGCCCGCCCACCAGGTCGTACACGCCGTCGATGCCGTCGGGCGCGGCGGCGCGGACCCGCTCGGGGAGGCCGGGCCCGGAGGGCACGTGTACGGCGCCGAGCGACTCGACGAAGTCCTTCTTGCCCTCGCTCGCCACGCCCACGACCCGCAGCCCGAAGGCGCGGGCGATCTGCACGGCCGCGCTGCCGACCCCGCCGCCCGCGCCCGTGACCAGCAGGGTCGTCCCGCCGGGCAGATCGAGCTGGCGGATACCGTCGTAGGCGGTGGCCGCGGCGACCGGGAGGGTGGCGGCGTCGGTGAAGGACAGCGCGGCGGGCTTGTGGGCGCTCACGCCGGCGGTCAGCAGCGCGTACTCGGCGTACCCGCCGTCGGTGGTGCTGCCGAACACCTCGTCGCCGACGGCGAAGCCGGTGACGTCCGGTCCGAGTCCGACGACGACGCCGGCGGCCTCGCTGCCGAAGACCCGCGGGAAGGGGCGCTCCTGCTCGCCGGGGCGCAGGAAGCCCTGCCGCAGCTTCCAGTCGACGGGGTTGACTCCCGCCGCACGGACCGCGATCAGGATCTCGCCGGGGCCGGGGCTCGGACGGTCCAGCTCGGTCAGTGCCTCGGTCTCCGGTCCGCCGTGCCGCGTGTAGACGTACGCCTTGGGCATGCTCTTCCTCACTTCTCTCGCGCTGCCACCGGTGTACCGGTGCCGGCATCGAGCGCCAAGGAGAAGCGCCGCAGAGCTATTCCCCGGGGCCCGAAGAGTTCATACGGACGCAATGATCCGGGCAGTGACCTGGGACGGAGCACCCGGAACAACAGCGTACGGTTGAAGCATGAACGTCACGCGAGGCTTCACGGGCCGCCCGCGCGTCGCCGATCCGGGTCTGCCGCCCGGGCAGTACGACGCGGGCGACGACTGGCCCGTCCTGTCCGCCGAGGTCACCCCCGACCTCTCCCCGGCCGACTGGTCCTTCCGCATCGACGGCCTGGTCGAGCGGCCGCACACCTGGGGCTGGGACGCGGCGCACGCGCTGCCCGCGTCGGTGTACGACGGCGACATCCACTGTGTCACCGGCTGGTCGAAGTTCGGGGTGCGCTTCGGCGGCGCCTCGCTGGACGCGTTCTTCAGTGTGGTGCGGCCCCATGTGTCCGCCACACATGCCGTCGCCTACTCCCACACGGGTTACACCACGAACCTGCCCCTCGCGGACCTCACCGGCGGGCGGGCCTGGATCGTCTGGGAGTACGGCGGCGAGCCGCTGCCGGCCGAACACGGCGGCCCGGCACGGCTGATCGTGCCGCAGCTGTACTTCTGGAAGAGCGCCAAGTGGATCGCGGGCCTCACGCTGCTCGACCATGACGAACCGGGCTTCTGGGAGGGCAACGGCTACCACGAGCGCGGCAACCCGTGGGAGGAGCAGCGGTACTCCGGTGACTGACACGGTGACGACGCATCCGGCCGGCCCGGCGGGCGGCCCCACCGTTCCGGTGACGCGGTTCGCCGTGCCGGGCCGGATCGCGGTCAGCGGCCGGGCGGCGGCTGTGTGGCAGACCGCCACGCTGACCGGGATCCGGCGGGAGACGCCGCGGACGGCGACGTTCCGGCTGGCGGTGCCGGCCTGGGCGGGGCATCTGCCCGGTCAGCATCTGATGCTGCGGCTGACCGCGCCGGACGGTTACACGGCGCAGCGCCACTACTCCCTCGCGTCGGCGCCCGACGACTCCGGGCACATCGAGCTGACCTTGGACCATGTGCCGGGCGGCGAGGTCTCCGGCTGGTTCCACACGGTGGCCCGGCCCGGTGACACGGTCGAGGTGCGCGGGCCGCTGAGCGGCTTCTTCGCCTGGCCGGGTGACCGGCCCGCGCTGCTGATGGGCGCCGGTTCCGGGGTCGTACCGCTGATGTCGATGGTGCGCCATCACCGGCTGCGCGGCCTGGACGTGCCGCTGCGCCTGCTCGTGTCGGCGCGCAGCCCCAGGGAACTGATCTACGCGTCGGAGCTGGGCGCGGAGACGACGCCGGTTTTCACCCGCAGCGCCCCACAGGGCACGCCGGTGGGACGTGTGACGGCCGCACATGTGGCGACACTCCTGGCCGAGCGGCCTGCCGGTGGATGGGAGGCCTATGTGTGCGGATCCAACGGTTTCGCCGAGCACGCCTCCCGGCTGCTGGTCGCGGCGGGGCAGCCGGTGGAGCGGATCCGGATCGAGCGCTTCGGCTGACGCGCCCGTCCGAGCCCGTCCGAGCCTGCCCGAGCCGGCCGGAAGGACACCTCCGGGTCGGGCACCGCCCGACGCACAGCCCCGCGCCCCCCCACCATGCGCCTCCTCGCGCGCCGAGCCCGCCGCCTCGGCGCGTCGGGCCGGTACCCGGATCGCGCGCGGGCCGGTCGACGCGATCGTGGGGCGCATGACTCGTTCCACGCTCCAAGCGGGCTCGAACTCACGGTTCGCGGCGTGAACGAGGGGCACCGTACGGGGTACGAGACGGATGTGGACGCTCGTGTACGTGAGCGACGGGGGGCGGCGGACCGGTGACGGCGGTCCGTTCGGCGCACCGGCCCGACGGGGCGAGGAGGTGGACATGCGGACCCGGGTGCGTGGCTGGCGCTGGCAGCGCAATCCGCTGCGGCGCCGCTCGGACGTCATGGAGGCGTGGACGGTGCTGGTGGTCTCCGTCCTGCTGTTCGTCGTGGCGCCCCTGGTGGGGGCGGCCGCGGGCCTGCACGCGCATGACCAGGCCCGCTCTCTCGCGGCGGCGGCCCGCGCCGAACGACACCCGGTGCGCGCCCAGGTGATCGGCGACCCGCCCCGGCACGTGTCCGAGGCGGGGGGCGACCGCCGGCGCCCCTACCGCGCGCACGTGCGCTGGACGGAGCCCGGCAAGGTGACCCGTACGGCCTGGGCGCGCGTGCCGGCCGGCGTCCGTACCGGCGACACGGTCCCGGTGTGGCTCGACGCGCGGGGCCGCGTGGTCGCCCCGCCTCCGGACGCCACGGCGATACTGCAGCACGCCGTCACCGTCGGCGTGTGTGCGGCGGGCGGTGCGGCGGCCGTCGTACTCTTCGGGTACGCCGTCGAACGCCGGATCGCGCTGCGTCACCGGATGGCCGAGTGGGAGCGCGCGTGGGCGGAGACCGGACCGAGGTGGAGCCAGCCGCGGATGTGACGGCGCCCCGATCAGGCTCGGCGGTGACCCGATCACCGTGTTCCGACTGTCGGTCCACCCCTTTCCGGAGCAAGCGCTTACTCACTGTCTGGCCAGGCGAGTCACGCGCAGGGAAACCCAGGGGTGCACCCCCCCGGGCCCTGGTCAGTCCTCCGATCACCCACGTACGGTGAGCTGACGCACTGTCCCTTCACAAAGGCGGTTGTTGATGGCCCTGTTCGACCTTCCCCTCGCCGAACTGCACGCGTACCGCAGCGAGTCCACGGAGCCGGAGGACTTCGACGCCTTCTGGGACAAGACCCTGGAGCAGGCGCGCGAGTACGACCTGGACGTCCGTTTCGAGCCGGTGGAGACAGGGCTGTCGACGGTCGAGGTGTACGACGTGACGTTCGCCGGGTACGGCGGCCATCCGGTCAAGGGCTGGCTGCGGCTGCCGGCCGGGGCGACGCGGCCCCTGCCGCTGGTCGTGGAGTTCATCGGCTACGGCGGCGGGCGCGGGCTCGCGCACGAGAACCTGCTGTGGGCGTCCACGGGCCGCGCGCACTTCACGATGGACACCCGCGGTCAGGGCAGCGCCTGGGGCGCCGGCGGCGGGACGGCGGACCCGGTGGGCGCGGCGCCCGCGTACCCGGGATTCATGACGCGCGGCATCGACGCGCCCGAGAACTACTACTACCGGCGGGTGTTCACGGACGCGGTCCGCGCCGTCGAGGCGGCGCGCACGCATCCACTGGCCGACGCGGCACGCACCGTCGCGCTCGGCGCCAGCCAGGGCGGCGGCATCACGCTGGCCGTCGGCGGGCTGGTACCGGACCTGGTCGCGGTCGCGCCGGACGTGCCGTTCCTGTGCGACTTCCCGCGGGCTACGACGATGACGGACCGTCACCCGTACCGGGAGATCGGGCTGTTCCTCAAGACGCACCGCGGCCGCTCGGCGGAGGTGCAGCGCACCCTGTCGTACTTCGACGGCGTGCACTTCGCGGCCCGGGGCCGGGCGCCGGCCCTGTTCTCGGCGGCGCTGGAGGACCAGACCTGCCCGCCGTCGACGGTGTTCGCGGCCTTCAACGCCTGGGCGCACGAGGACAAGGCGATCGAGGTGTACGACTTCAACGACCACGAGGGCGGCGGCCCCTTCCACGAGGCGGCGAAGGTGCGCTGGCTGCGGTCGTACGCCTGAGGGCACGGGGCGGGTTTCGGCCGAACCGGCAGGCCGCTCTTCCCTCGTGGTTTAGACCAATGCTAAGTGTGGTCGCGCAATGAGCCCGCACGGCTACGTCTTGTCACCACAGGAGGGCGCGGCATGGCCCGCACCACCCAGCACGAACCCGCGCAGAGCGACGACCGGCCCCTGTACGGGCGGATCGCGGCGCTACTGCTCGACGAACTGCGTGCCGGCACCATCCCGCCCGGCGAACGGCTGCCGGGCGAACGGCACTTGGCCGCGCACTACGGGGTCAGCCGGGAGACCGTCCGGCAGGCGCTCGAGGTGCTGCGCCGCAGCGGCCTGGTCGCGACCGACCGGCGCGGCAGCCACGCCACGCTGCCCGGCGGGCCGGTCGGTGAGCCGGGCACGCCCGTCTTCCCGCTGGGCGCCCGGTGGGGGGATCCGTGCGCCGTCGCCCGGGCCACGGTGGCCTGGGAGGCGCCACCCGCGGAGCACGCGCGGGCGCTGGATCTCGCCCCGCGGCGCCCGACGCTGGTGCACCGCTACCGGTCGGCCGCCCCGGACGGCCGGTCCCTGCGCACGGCGGTGACGTCGTTCTCGGCGGTGGCCCTGGCCGAGGTCGAGGAGCTGGCCCGCTACCGGGGCCGGGCCGACGGGGCCACGCCCGCCCAGTTGCGGCGGGCCTACGACTGGATGCGCAGGGCCGGTCTGGCCCTGCACCACCGGGACGCCATCAGCCAGGTCGGCGACTCCGTGGCGGTCCGGGTGACCCGGCGGGTGCACGACCAGTACGCGCGTCCCCTGGAGATCACCGATCTGGTGGTGCACGAACGGGACGCACTGGTCTACGAGTTCACGCTGCCCGCCGCGGGCTGAGCCCGCCGGGCCACCACCAGCCGGGCCCGGGGAGGGCCGTCGCCGCGCAGCCCGAACTCCGGCAGGGCCGTCAGCCCGGTACGGAAGCCCGCGAGTTCCAGCTCCCGCAGCACGTCGCTGAGCCGGAAGGCGCGGTAGTACATGACGAACGGCGGGCGCCACAGCGCGTTGCGCACGCGCATCACCGTGTCGAAGCCGAGCAGCGTCCAGTAGCCGGGCCGTGTGGGGCGGGGCGGGGCGAGCACCGGGAAGGCGAACCGGCCGCCGGGCCGCAGAACCGTGTGGACCCCCGCGAACAGACCGGGCAGTTCACGCGGCAGGAAGTGGCCGAACGCCCCGAAGGAGACGACGAGGTCGAAGGCGGCGGTGAACGGCAGGGCCCGGGCGTCGCCGCGGACCCAGGCGATCCCGGGCCCGCCGGCGGACGGCCGCACCCGGTGCCGGGCCACGTCCAGCATGCCCGCGCTGAAGTCGACCCCGGCGACGCTCCGGCGGCACAGCCCGGTCAGCGCCTCGACGCCCGCGCCGGTACCGCAGCACAGGTCGAGCCCGTCCTCGAAGGGGCCGAGGGGCGCGAGGGCCCGCGCGACGGAGCCGAGGACCGCGTCGGAGGTCCGGAAGGGGGTGTGGTCGAATTTCGGGGCGAGCAGGTCGTAACCCCGCTCGACGGACGACAGGGCCTGGACGGCGAGTTCGCGCAGGGTGGGGCCTTCGGGACCGAACATCGTCTCAGCCCAGGGGTGCGCGTTCGGTGAGAACCGTGAGGGCCCGCTCGCACCAGCGCAGGTTCTCCTCCTCGAAGGAGATTCCGGCCATGAGGGTGAGGTACGGGCCGACGCGCTCGGCCGTGCGCAGGTACTCCTCCTCGCTCCGCCCGTCCAGCAGGCGTTCGCGCGTCCGCCGGTAGCGGTCGAGCTTTCCGCGCGCCCAGCCCTCGCGTTCCTCGATCAGCGCCCGGGTGACCTCGGGGTCGCCGCCGTCCATCGCCTGGATCTTGATGAGGAGTTCGTCGCGGACGGCCGTGGGCCGTTTCGGCGGCTCGGCGGCGAAAGCCCTGAGTTCGGCCCGGCCGGCCGGGGTCAGCGTGAACATCCGCTTGTCGGGCCGCCGTTCCTGCCGCACGGTGCGGCCCTGGACGAGCCCGTCCTGCGCGAGGCGCTCCAGTTCCCGGTAGAGCTGCTGCGGGGTGGCCGGCCAGAAGTTCGCGAGCGAGACGTCGAACAGCTTCGACAGCTCGTAGCCGGAGGCCTCGCCTTCCAGCAGGGCGGCCAGGACGGCGTACTTGAGCGACATGTGGACAGGCTAGCAGCCATTGATTAGTCTCATCCGCACCTACTCAATTAATTGATTATGTGAGGTGATCCGATGCGCGCGTTCCGCGAGGCGGTGGAGGCCGGCGACATCGACGCCGCCGTGGCGCTGCTGGCCGACGACGTCGTCTTCACCAGTCCGGTCGTGTTCAAGCCGTACCCGGGCAAGGCGATCACCGCGGCGATCCTGCGCGCGGTGTCCCAGGTCTTCGGGGACTTCCGGTACGTGCGTGAGATCGGCGCCCCGGACGGCACCGACCACGCGCTGGTCTTCACGGCGAAGGTGGGCGAGCGCGAGGTGACCGGCTGCGACTTCATCCATGTGAACGAGGACGGTCTGATCGACGACTTCATGGTGATGGTCCGCCCGCTGTCCGGCGCCCAGGCTCTCGCCGAGGCCATGGGCGCGCGGTTCGACGACATCGTGAAGGAGGCGCAGGCACCGTCGGCGTGACGTGCCCCTCGGCTGTCAGCCCTTCAGCCGGCCCAGCGTCGCCCTGGCGTCCTTCTTCAGCCAGTCGGTGACGTTGGCGAGGGTGGGCGGGTTCTTGTCCTGGTCGTAGGTGGTGAGGTACGCGCTGTACGTCATCTCGTACGTCACCCAGCCGTCGCGGACGGCGAGCGTGGCATAGCGGGAGCCGCCGGTGGAGGAGCCGGTGGTGGTGTCCTGGCTGACCAGGTAGGCCTCGTCGCCGATGCCGCTGACCCGGGAAACGCCGTAACCGGTGTGGCTGTCACTGTAGTTCTTCCATGTGGCGGTGAACTCCGGCCCCGGATCGGTCTTCCTGTGGAGGTCCAGCTGCATGGTGAGGTAGGCGTCGGAGTACGTGGAGCCGGTCTTCTTCAGCCCGAGGCTGCAGTAACTCTCGTCCAGCGCCGGGTTCTTGAGGGAGTTCTTGGTCGGGGAGCTGTCGTCCTGCGGGTACTCGCTCCTGAAGGAGGAGTAGTCGGCGCTGGAGCACATGTCTGCGGGCGCCGAGTAGCCCCGCAGGTCCGCGCTGCCGCCCTTGTCGCCGATGAGGAAGACACCGCCCGCCCAGGCGGCCGAGGCGACCACCGCGCCGACGGCCGCCCACAGCACGGCCTTGCCGGCTCCGCCGCCGGACGGGGCGGTCGGGGGCGTCGCCGGGCCGAACTGTGGCACCTGGGCATAGGGGTTGCCCGGCTGCGGCTGCCCCGGCTGACCGAACTGCCCCGGCAGGGGGGCGGGCTGCCCGGCCACCGTGGGCTGCGCGTAGAAGTGTCCCGGCGGCGCAGACTGCGGGTTCGGGTACGGATAGGCCGTCGGCTGCGGCGGGACGACCGGCTGCTGCGGGGGCTGCCCGGGCTGCGGTAACGGCTGGTCGGCCGGCGGGGGCGGCTGCGGTGGCGTGGACATGCCCTGAAGATAGCGCTCGCTTGCCAGGCACGTCCCGTGTCGTCCGGGATCGTTATGGTCTGCGGACATGTGAGACACAACCATGACACCCCGGTCGGTGCCCGGCGGCGGGTCGGCGGCTGTCGGGCGATTCAGCCGCCGGCGGATCCGGGAGCCGGGCGCGTGACGAAGCCGGGGACGCGGCGGCAGATCGGCCTCTGCGGCGGCGAGTTCGGGGCCGGGAAGCGGGTGAACAGCCGCTCCAGCGCGATGACGGCCTCCAGCCTGGCCAGTGGCGCGCCCAGGCAGTGGTGGGCGCCGTGCCCGAGGGAGAGACGGCGTACCGCGTCGGGCCGGGCCGGGGGTGACGTCGAAGCGGTCGGCGTCGGGCCCGTGCGCCGCCGGGTCGCGGCCGGCGGCGGAGTATCCGGCGGGGACGGGGGTGCCGTGGACGGTGAGGTCCCGCACCGGGTAGCGGTACGGGAAGCAGCTGACCGGCGCGTCCCAGCGCAGGGTCTGCTCCACCGCGTCGGCCGCTCGCCCGGCCGGCGCGCACGCGGTCGAGTTGGTCGCCGTGGGCGCACAGTGCCCGTACGGCGTTGGTGACGAGATTGAGCCTGGTCTCGTGCCCGGCGACGGTCATCAGGACACGAGGGTGCCGATCAGCTCCTGGCGGCTGAGCCGGTCGCCGTCCTCGGCACGGGCGGCGAGGAGCGCGCTGGTGAGGTCGTCGGCGGGGGTGCGCGGCCTTCACCGTCGCGATCTCGCCGAGCGCGGCGAGCAGTTCGCGGTTGCCGGCGACGGCCCGGTCCGGTGCGGTGTCGGTGGCCACGACCTGGTTGCCGAGGCGTGCGGCCGCTCGCGGAAGGCGGCCGTCCACGCCCGGGGGTTCGCTGATGACGGCCATCGGCAGGGACGGGGCGAAGTGCCGCCGCAGGTCGGCGACGCCGTCCCCGGCGCCGGCGGCGCGGGCGAGTCCGTCGAGCAGGGTGGCGGTCAACTCCTGGGCGCGTGGACGCGGTCCGGCCACCCGGCGCGGCGTGAAGGACCGTCCGACGAGGGATCGCAGCCTGCCGTGGCGGCACCGTCCGCGGTGATCACGACCGGCACGGCGGCGAAGGTCGGCATCGGCCGGCCGGGAGGGATCCACCCCTCGCGCAGCACCGCGAAGTGCCGTGCGCCCTTGGCGACTTCGGGCTGCCGGAGGAACGTCTTCAGTGCCTCGTGGCCGAGTACGGCCATGCCCTCGATGCCGCCGGGCAGTTCGACCCGTGCCACGCAGCCCTGCGCCGGCAGCCGGGCGTTGACCGGGGACGGGCAGCCGCCGGCGGGGTCGAGACGGTACGGCGGCCGGGCGGGGGAGGTCTCCACGCGTTCTCCGGACGGTCGAACGGTGCCGGCACAGGCCGGGGAAGCGGACCGGATCGGCGCGGTGCGGCGGGCGGGAATGGACACGGACGCCATCATGTTGACCCGAGCGGACGCACGGGTATAGTGCGAGCAGCGGATGTGCGTGTCCCGTCGTACGGACACCGGTGCCGCTCTCCTCTCCACCAGCCCCTCGGCCGAGGTTTCCGACCGGCCCGGGCTTCTTCTCAGCACCCCTCGTGACCAGGGCTTCTCCGCCGTATCCGAGGTGTCGTTCCCGCCGCCCGCAGGCCTGTGCCCCCCTGCCACTCGCGGCCTCTCCCCCCTCCCCACGCATGTTCCGTCCGCGAAAGGACCTTCCACCATGACCACCACACTCGAACACCCTCCCGTGGTCCCGCAGACCCCGGCCGCCCGGCTCGTCTCCGGTGTCCTCGACATCGACGCGCAGGGGAAGGGGCATCTGCGGCCCAGGGACCTCCTGGCCACCGCCGCCGACCCCCAGGTCCCGGCGGCCCTGATCCGGCGCCTCGGACTGCGCAAGGGCGACCTCGTCGAGGGCGTCCGGGGCGACAAGCGGGCGCTGAGCGAGGTCACGCGCGTCGAGGGACGCGCCGCGGCGGACGCGCGCGAGCGGCGCCGCTTCCAGGACCTCACCCCGCTCCACCCGCACGACCGCATCCGCCTCGAACACCCTGCGTCCGCGCTCGCGGGCCGCGTCACCGATCTGCTGGCACCGGTCGGCAAGGGCCAGCGCGGGCTCATCGTGGCCCCGCCGAAGAGCGGCAAGACGGTGCTGCTGCAGCAGTTCGCCGCAGCCGTGGCCGGCAATCACCCCGAGTGCCGGCTGATGGTGCTGCTGCTGGACGAGCGGCCCGAGGAGGTGACCGAGATGCGCCGCTCGGTGCGCGGCGAGGTGTACGCCTCCACCTTCGACCGGCCCGCCAGGGAGCACATCGCGCTCGCCGAACTGTTCGTCGAGCGCGCCAAGCGGCTGGTCGAGGCCGGCGAGGACGTCGTCGTCCTGCTGGACTCGCTGACCCGGCTGTGCCGGGCGCACAACAACGCCTCCGCCGCCGGCGGGCGCACGCTGAGCGGCGGTGTGGACGCGGGTGCGCTGCTCGGCCCGAAGCGGTTCTTCGGCGCCGCCCGGCAGGCCGAGGAGGGCGGCTCGCTCACCGTCCTCGCCACCGTGCTCGTGGACACCGGCTCGCGTGCGGACCAGTACTACTTCGAGGAGCTGAAGAGCACCGGCAACATGGAACTGCGCCTGGACCGGGAGGCGGCCGCCCGGCGCCGCTTCCCCGCCGTGGACATCGACGCCTCCGGCACCCGCCGCGAGGAACTCCTGCTCACTGCGGCCGAGTTGACGGCCGTGCGCGGTCTGCGCCGGGTGCTGCGCGGCCGCGAGGGCGGCCCGTCCGGTCTGGAGACCCTGCTGGAGCGGTTGCGCGCCACGCCGGACAACGCCGCGTTCCTGCGGCAGGTCCGGCCGACCCTGCCCTCGGCCTGACCGTCGCGCCGGACGGGGGGCGAGGTCCGGCTTCCGGGTTGTTCGCGTGGGCCGAACGGCCCCGGACCGCGCGAAGAATCACCGATCCATTCCTACGTTGCTCATATGATCAACGGATTTTCCCCACGGACGGCTGTGACGGCCTGCTCCCTGTGTGTGGCGGGGGTGCTGGCGCTCGCGCCGGCCACCGCCACCGTCGGGTCCCGCACCGCGGCCCCGGCCCCGGCCGCCGGGCAACCCGTCCCGCCGGGGCCGCACGCGGCGACCCCCGGGCCGTCCCTGCTCTACCGCTCCGGCGTCCTGGTCCGGCCGCACCGGGGCGCACCCGACGTCCCGGAGGCGTCGGCGCTGTCCTGGCTGGTGGCCGACGCCGCCACCGGGGACGTGCTGGCCGCGGCCGACGCGCACCGCAGACTGCCGCCCGCCAGCACCCTGAAGACGCTGTTCGCCCTGACCGTGCTGCCCACGCTGCCGAGCGGGATGCGGCACACCGTGCGGGACGAGGAGCTGGCCGGTATCGGCGCGGGCAGCAGTCTCGTCGGCATCCAGGAGGGCCGGACCTACCGGGTGGCCGACCTGTGGCGCGGGGTCTTCCTCAGATCCGGCAACGACGCCGTCCACGTGCTCGCCTCGATGGCCGGCGGCTGGCACACCACGGCCGCGCGGATGCAGACCAAGGCCCGCTCGCTCGGCGCCCTGGACACCCACGTGGTCTCCCCCGACGGCTACGACGCGGACGGCCAGGTGTCCTCCGCCTACGACCTGGCCGTCTTCGGCCGGGAGGGGCTGCGCAACGCCGACTTCGCCCGCTACTGCTCCACCGCCGAGGCCATGTTCCCCGCCGAGGGCTGGTCCTTCGGGATCGCGAACACCAACCGGCTGCTGACCGGCGCGAACGGGGTCACGCCGTACCCCGGGCTGATCGGCATCAAGAACGGCTACACCAGCAACGCCGGCAACACCCTCGTGGCCGCCGCCCGCCGGGGCGGGCGCACGCTCATCGTGACCGTGATGAACCCTCAGCAGGCGGGATCGACGGTGTACGACGAGGCCCGCGAACTGCTCGACTGGGGCTTCGACGCGGCAGGGCGGGTGGATCCGGTCGGCTCGCTGGACGGGCTGCGCGCGGGGCCCCGGCCGTCGAAGCCGGCGGCCGTTCCGGTGACCGTCGCCGCGTCGCAGGCCCCGGACGACGACGGGGACTGGCCCGGCACCGCGGTCGTCGCCGGGCTCTGCGCACTCGGCGCGGGGACCGTGGCGCTGGTGCTGCGGGCCAGGCGCAGGGCCGCGCGCGGCTGAGCCGCCGGCAGCCCGAGCAGCAGGCCCAGGGTGATCCAGGTGTAGGTGTTGCCGCCGAGGAAGCCGCCGACGCCCGAGGCGTCGTCGTACCAGAGCCACACCACGCTCGTGCACAGCACCGTGTACAGGGCGCCCGCGATCCGGGGGTGTCCGGCACGCAGCAGCACGGCGAAGGACGGCAGCAGCCACACCAGGTGGTGCACCCAGGTGACCGGGCTGACCAGGCAGGCCGCCGCCCCCGTGAGGGCGAAGGCGGCCGTCCAGTCGCCGGCCGTCACCGCCCGCCGGGCCCGCCAGGCCCACACGCACAGGGTCAGCAGGACGAGCGTCGCCCACAGCGGACGGCCGTTCTCGCCGAGGCGGGACAGCACGCCCTGGAGCGACTGGTTCGACACGTAGGCGAGCCGGCCCACCCGGCCGGTGTCCCACAACGCGTCGGTCCAGTAGAAGCGGGACGCCCGCGGGTCCGCCCAGGCCGCCAGCGCGGTCGCGGCGCCGGCCACGGCCGTCGCGACGGCGGCCGCCCGGCGGCGCCCGGCGAGCAGCAGCAGTGCGATGAACAGGGCGGGCGTCAGCTTCACGGCGGCGGCGAGCCCGATCCCGACGCCCGCCCAGCGGCCGCGGCCGGTGGTCAGCAGCAGGCAGTCGGTGAGGACGAGGGCGAGGAGCACCAGGTTCACCTGGCCGAAGCTGAAGGTGTCCCGCAGCGGCTCGAACAGCGCGAGCAGACACAGCAGCAGCGCCCAGCGGTACCAGCCGTGCCGCCGCCAGCCGGGGCCGGCGAGGATCCGCAGGACGACCGCCAGCGCGGCCAGGTTGACCACGAGCGAGAGCGCGATCGCACCGGGCCGGCCCAGCGGGGCCAGCGGCAGCATGGCGAGGGCGGCGAACGGCGGATAGGTGAAGCCGTAGGAGGTGCCGGGCACGTGGTAGTCGTAGAGTCGGCCGCCGTGGTGGACCCAGGTGTGCACGGTCCCGTAGTAGACGCGCAGGTCGAAGAAGCCGCGCAGCAGCGGCACGGTCGCGGTGAAGACGGTGACCGCGGCGGCGAGGACGAGGACCAGCAGCAGCCGGCTCCGGGCGGTACGCGGCCGCCACGGGGTGGTGCGCGGCCAGGCCGGCCGGGTCAGCCCGGTCATGCGGCGCCTCCCGGGACCGGAGCCTGCGTCCGGGCCGCCTGGTGGGCCTGCCACAGGACGACCACGGCGAGTACCCCGCCGCAGACCGCGAGCACCAGCTGCCCGGGGCCGGCGGGGCCGCCGCTGGGCAGGACGGCGACGGCCAGGACGGCGGCCGACGCCGCGATCCGCTGCCGTACGGAGGTGTCGGGCGCGGCGGCGGCGATGAGGAACAGCCCCCACAGCACGTACCAGGGGCGCAGCGCCGGGCCGAACACGGCGACCGTCAGCAGGCTCAGGCCCAGCGCGTACACCGGACTCAGCCGCAGCCGCAGCCAGATCAGCGCCACGGCGACGACGGTGGCGGCGAGGCCCAGCAGATGCCAGGCCGGGACGGCGAGCGGGGCCAGGCCGCTGCCGAGACGGTCCAGCAGGGCGCCGGTGACGCGGCCGAGCAGGCTGGTCAGGGCCCAGTTCTGCGGGGAGATGGGGGTGGTGAGGGCGGCGATCCAGCCGTAGCCGGTGCCGGCGACGGCGGTGGCGGCGACCGTCGTCGCGGCGGAGGCGGCCGCGGTGGTCAGTGCGGCGGGCAGCGGGCGGTGGCCGGAGCGGATCCGGAGGGCGAGCACCGCGAGGAGTCCGAGCGCGGCCGGCGCCTTGACCAGGGCGGCCAGGGTGACGAGGACGGCCGCGACGATCCCGGCGCCCGGCCGGCGACCGCGCGCGGCGACCAGGCCGAGCCCCAGCAGGCCGAGCATGAGGGCGTCGTTGTGGGCGCCCGCCACCAGGTGCAGCAGGACCAGCGGGTTGAGCGCGCCGAGCCAGAGCGCGGCGGCCGGGTCGGCGCCGCTGTGCCGGGCGAGCCGGGGCAGCGCCAGTGCCATGAGTGCCACGCCGAGCAGGGCGACCAGGCGCATCCCGAGCAGGCCGGCGGGCAGTTCGCCGCGGGTCAGGCCGGTCAGCGCGGAGGCCAGGGCGAGGAAGGCGGGGCCGTAGGGGGCGCCGGTGTGCTGCCACATCGGCGCGACCTCGTCGGCGAGCGGGCCGCCGAGCTGGGCCGGGCCGTGGGCGTAGACGTCCATGTGCGCGTCGACCATGGCGCCCTGGGCGAGATAGCTGTAGACGTCCCGGCTGAACAGCGGCGGGGCGAGCAGCAGGGGGGCCGTCCAGAGGGCCAGGACGAGCAGCAGGGCGCGCGGGCCGGGCGGCCGGGGTCCGCGTACCAGACGGCCGAGCAGCACCCAGGCCGCGATCAGCAGTACGACACCGAAGTACACCCCGACCAGGCCGAGCGCCGCCTGGGCCGAGGCGGGGGCCGGCAGTTCCTGCACGGGCAGGGCTCCGGCGGTCTCACCGCCCAGCGCGAGGAAGGCGGTTCCGGCCAGCCCGAGCAGCCTGCAGCTGCGGAGATCGACGGGGAATGCCATGGCCAACACCGGTTCAGCTTGTCGACGGCGGGTGGCCGGAAGGCGACGGTAGCCCTTCCGGGCGGGGGCCGACGTGTGACCGCTGCGTGGTCGCCTGCGGCCGTGCGCGCGCCGCGGACCGGTCCGCTCAGAACACCGACAGGCCCGTCAGCGTCGTGAACCGGTCCAGCGCCGCCACCCCGGCCACCGAGTTGCCGCGTTCGTCCAGGCCCGGGCTCCACACGCACAGCGTGCAGCGGCCCGGTACGACCGCGATGATGCCGCCGCCGACGCCGCTCTTGCCGGGCAGGCCCACCCGGTAGGCGAAGTCGCCGGCCGCGTCGTACGTCCCGCAGGTCAGCATGACCGCGTTGACCTGCTTGGCCTGGCTGCGGGTGAGGAGCCGGCTGCCGTCGGCGCGGATGCCGTGCCGGGCGAGGAAGCCGGCGGCGAGGGCGAGGTCGGCGCAGGAGGCGGCGACGGAGCACTGCCGGAAGTACTGGTCGAGCAGGACCGGCACGTCGTTGTCGATGTTGCCGTACGACGCCATGAAGTGGGCGAGGGCGGCGTTGCGGTCGCCGTGGGCGGTCTCGGAGGCGGCGACGTCCTTGTCGAAGTCCAGCGCGGGGTTGCCGCTCTCGGCGCGCAGGAAGTCCAGGAGCTGTCCGGCAGCGTCGCCGGTACGGGTCTGCAGGCGGTCGGTGACGACGAGCGCGCCCGCGTTGATGAAGGGATTCCGCGGGATGCCGTTCTCGTACTCCAGCTGCACCAGGGAGTTGAAGGGGTTGCCGGAGGGCTCGCGGCCCACGTGCTCCCAGAGTTCGTCGCCCTCTCGGGCCAGGTCGAGGGCGAGGGTGAAGACCTTGGTGATGGACTGCGCGGAGAACGGCTCGCGCCACTGCCCCACTCCGTACACGGTGCCGTCCAGCTCCGCGACCGCCATGCCGAAGCTGCGGGGGTCGCGGGCGGCGAGGGCCGGGATGTAGTCGGCGGGGCGGCCGCGGCCGGGGGTGCGGCCTATCTCCTCGGCGATGCGCTCCAGGACGGGCAGGAAGGCGTGGGACGACGTCGCTGTCATGATCGCCATTGTGCCTCCCGCCCGTTCCGGTAGCGTAATCGAGCGCGCGTTGCCGCAGGTCAGGCAGCTGGCGCGGCACTGCCCGCGAGGACCTCGGGGCGCAGCAGTTCGGCCAGCCTCTCGGCGGGCAGGAGGCCCTTCTCCAGGACGAGTTCGGCCACGCCGCGTCCCGTGACGAGCGCCTCCTTGGCGATGTCGGTCGCCGCCGTGTAGCCGATGTGCGGGTTGAGCGCGGTGACCAGGCCTATGGAGTTCTCGACGGTCGCGCGCAGCCGCTCGGTGTTGGCGGTGATGCCGTTCACGCAGCGCTCGGCCAGCGTCAGGCAGGCGCTGCGCAGGTGCGTGATCGACTCCGACAGCGAGTGCAGGATGATCGGCTCGAAGGCGTTGAGCTGGAGCTGTCCGGCCTCGGCGGCCATGGTGATGGCGACGTCGTTGCCGATCACCTCGAAGGCGACCTGGTTGACGACCTCGGGGATCACCGGGTTGACCTTGCCCGGCATGATCGACGAACCGGCCTGGACCGGCGGCAGGTTGATCTCGCCGAGGCCCGCGCGCGGACCGGAGGACAGCAGGCGCAGGTCGTTGCAGCTCTTCGAGAGCTTGACCGCGATCCGCTTGAGCACACCGGACATCTGGACGAAGGCGCCGCAGTCCTGGGTGGCTTCGACCAGGTTGGCCGCGGTGACCAGGGGCAGCCCGGTGATGGCCGACAGGTGCCGGCGGGCGGCCTCCGCGTATCCGGCGGGCGCGTTGAGGCCGGTGCCGATCGCCGTGGCACCGAGGTTGATCTCGTGGATCAGCTCGACGGCCTCGGCGAGCCGGCTGCGGTCCTCCTCGATCATGACGGCGTAGGCGGAGAACTCCTGGCCGAGCGTCATCGGCACGGCGTCCTGCAACTGAGTGCGGCCCATCTTGAGCACGTCGCGGAACTCGACGGCCTTGCGGGCGAACGAGTCCTGCAGTACGGCCATCGCCTTGAGCAGTCCACGTACCGCGAAGACCGTCGCTATCTTGACGGCGGTCGGGTAGACGTCATTGGTCGACTGACCCAGGTTGACGTCCTCGTTGGGGTGCAGATGCGTGTACTCGCCCTTGGCGTGGCCGAGCAGCTCCAGCGCGCGGTTCGCCACGACCTCGTTGGCGTTCATGTTGGTCGACGTGCCGGCGCCGCCCTGGATGACGTCGACGACGAACTGGTCGTGCAGCCCGCCCGCGCGGATCTCCCGGCAGGCGGTGACGATCGCCTCCGCCTTGTGCGGGACCAGCAGTCCCAGTTCCTGGTTGGCGAGCGCGGCGGCCTCCTTGACGGCGGCCAGGGCGTCGATCAGATGCGGGTACGCGGAGATCGGCGTACCGGTGATGGGAAAGTTCTCGGTGGCCCGCAGGGTGTGGACACCCCAGTAGGCCTCGGCGGGTACGTCACGGTCGCCGAGCAGGTCGTGCTCGCTGCGGGTGGTGGCGGCGGTCATGAGGGAGGGTCCTTCGGTGAGGTACGGAGGTGACAGCGCCCCCTTGAGGGACGCGGGGAGCCGCTCGGCCGGGCGCGGACGAGCCGCGGCCCGGCGACGTCGGCAGTCCCCCGGGCCAGGCGGAGTTCAGCGCCGCGCTACACGCACGCGGGCTGGGCAACGGGGTCCAGTGCACGCACGGCCCGCACACACCCCACCGGCTCCCCGCCCCCGAGCAGCGGCTCGCCCGCGAACTCGGTCAGCAGCGCGGGGTCCACGCCCGCGCGCGCGAGCGCCGCCGCGGCGACCGGGATCCGCGCGCGGTTCGCACCGTCGGCGATCTTCACGGCGATGGCCCGGCCGTCGGGCAGCGCGGCGACCTGGACGCCCTCGAAGCCGTCCTTGGTGAGCAGCCCCGGCACGGCCCGCATCAGCGCGGCCACGTCACGGCCCGAGCCGGAGGCCATCTCGGCGTGCTCGCGCATGGCGTCCGCGACCTTGGCCTCGGGCGTGCCGGGCGCGGCGGAGGCGATGCGGGAGACGGCGCGGGCGAGGCCGTGCAGGGAGATGGAGAACAGCGGCGCGCCGCAGCCGTCCACGGTGACCCGGGCGACCCGCTGGCCGGTCAGGTCCTCGACGATCTCCTGGACGGCCTGCTGGAGCGGGTGCGCCGGATCGAGGTAGTCCGCCAGGGTCCAGCCGTTGAGCTTGGCGGTCCACAGCATGGCCGCGTGCTTGCCGGAGCAGTTCTGGGCGAGGCGGGAGGGCATGCGGCCCTCGCGCACCCAGGCGTCCCGCACGACCGGGTCGAACGGCATGTCGGGGACGTTGCGCAGGTCGTCCTCGGTGAGCCCGGCGAGTTCGAGGATGCGCCGGGTGCCGGCGAGGTGGCGCTCCTCGCCGGAGTGGCTCGCGGCGGCCAGCGAGAGCAGTTCGCCGTCGAGCGGCAGCCCCGCCCGCAGCATGGCCACGGCCTGGAGGGGCTTGACGGCCGAGCGCGGGTAGAAGGCGGCCTCGATGTCGCCGAGCTGGAACTCCACCCGGCCGTCGGCGCCGAGGACGACGACGGAGCCGTAGTGGATGCCCTCGACGACCCCGCCGCGGACGAGGTGGGCGACGGGGGCGTGGAGGGGTTCGCGGACGACAGGGGCGTCGGCGGGGGAACTGCTGTACATCACTGCCTGCATCGTTGGTTGAGGGGAGCCGGTTCGCGGGTCACGCGTCGGCGCCGGTGGACGAGCTCGCTATGCGGCCGCGGATGCCGTACCAGCCCGCGACCAGCACTGCGACGATCAGCGGCAGACACAGCACGGTGGTGCGTCCGGCGCCGCCGTCGGCGTACATGAGGACCAGGACGGAGACGAGGAAGGCCAGCGTCACGATCTCGGTCCAGGGGGAGCCCGGCAGCCGGTAGGACGGCCGGGTCAGTTCGCCCCTCTGGGTCTTCCGCCAGAAGAGCGCGTGACAGATCATGATCATGCCCCAGGTCGCGAGGATGCCGATCGCCGCGAAGTTGAGGACGATCTCGAACGCGTCGGCGGGGACGACGTAGTTGAGGCCCACGCCGAGGACACAGATACCGCTGGTCAGCAGGATTCCGCCGTACGGGACCTGGCTGCGGCTCATCTTCCCGGTGAACTTCGGGGCCGAGCCGCTCATGGCCATGGAGCGCAGGATGCGCCCGGTGGAGTACAGGCCGGAGTTGAGCGAGGACATGGCCGCGGTGAGGACGACGAGGTTCATCACGCCGCCGGCCGCGGGGACGCCGATGTGGGACAGGACGGTCACGAAGGGGCTCTGGCCGGCGCTGTACTTGTTCCAGGGCAGCAGCATCGAGAGCAGGACGACGGAGCCGACGTAGAACAGGCCCACACGCCACATGATCGAGTTGATCGCCTTCGGCATGATCTTCTCGGGGTTCTCGGTCTCACCGGCGGCCACACCGACCAGTTCGACGGAGGCGTAGGCGAAGACGACGCCCTGGATGATCAGCAGCATCGGCAGCAGGCCGTTGGGGAAGATGCCGCCGTTGTCGGTGATCAGGGACGGGCCGGGGTGGTGGCCGGCGACCGGGTGCTGGGTGACCAGCAGGAAGATGCCGATGCACATGAAGACGACGAGAGCCGACACCTTGACGATCGCGAACCAGAACTCCAGTTCGCCGAAGATCTTGACCGAGATCAGATTGACGGTCAACACGACGGCCAGGGCGATCAATGCGATCAACCATTGGGGGATGTCCGAGAACATGCCCCAGTAGTGGGTGTAGGTGGCGACCGCGGTGATGTCGGCGATGCCGGTGGTCGCCCAGTTCAGGAAGTACATCCAGCCCGCGGTGTAGGCGCCCTTCTCGCCCAGGAACTCCCGGGCGTACGACACGAAGGCGCCGGAGGACGGCCGGTACAGGACGAGTTCGCCGAGGGCTCGCACGACCAGGAAGGCGAAGACGCCGCAGACGGCGTACGCGATGAACAGGGAGGGACCGGCGTCGGCGAGCCGGCCGCCCGCGCCGAGGAAGAGGCCGGTGCCGATGGCGCCGCCGATGGCGATCATGTTGACGTGCCGGTGCTTCAGGCCTTTGCTGTAGCCGGCGTCTCCGGCGTCGACATGGCCGGACGAGGGGCGCGTCTCGTCTTTGAGGTGCTGTTCGCTCACGCCTCGGGTCCGCCTTCCGTGGGGAGGTCGTCCGTCCGCTGGGGACGCACGATGTCGGTGAGGGTCGTCTCGACGCGGTCCAGATGGTGGCTCATGGCCTCCACCGCGTCGTGTTCGGAACCGTCGATCAGGGCCTCGACGATCGCCCGGTGCTCGCGGTTGGACTGCTCACGGCGGCCGCCCAGTTCGTTGAGGAAGGCCGACTGACGCGCCAGTGCGTCGCGGATCTCCTCGATGACCCGGCGGAAGACCGGGTTCTGGGCGGCCTCGGCCACGGCGAGGTGGAAGAGGGTGTCCATCGCGACCCACGCGGTGGTGTCCGTCTCCCGCTCCATGCGGTCGAGCAGATGCGCCAGGTGGTCCAGGTTCTCGGCGGTGCGGCGCAGGGCCGCGTACCCGGCGACCGGGATCTCGATGTGCCGCCGCACCTCCAGCAGGTCGCTGGCCGCGTAGTCGCCGAAGGTGGGGTCCTCGACGGCGTTCGCGACGACGAAGGTGCCCTTGCCGGTCCGCGAGACCGTGAGGCCCATCGTCTGCAGCGCCCGCAGCGCCTCGCGCAGCACGGGCCGCGACACCTCGAGGGTGCGGCACAGCTCGGCCTCGGAGGGGAGCTTGTCGCCTATGGCGTACTCGCCGCGTTCGATGGCGCCGCGCAGGTGGCCGAGTACGGCTTCCATGGCGCTCACGCGCCGGGGGCCCAGACCACCTGTCTGGCTGTCTGACAGGTTCACGAGTGACGATCCTGCGGGTTGCCCGCAGATACTGTCAAGACATCCAGTAAGGAAACATTCACGGGGTGCGGCGCCTGAAAACAGGCATCCGCACCCCATGGATGATCAGCGGTGTTCTCTCAGGCGCTGAGCGCCCCCGTGGTGAGGAGGCCCAGCAGGCCCACGCCGATCAGGATCCGGTAGACCACGAACGCGTTGAAGGAGTGCTTGGCAACGAACTTCAGCAGCCAGGCGATGGAGGCGTAGGCGACGACGAAGGACACGACGGTGCCGACGGCCAGCGGGGCGGCGCCCACGCCCGCGCCGAGGGCGTCCTTCAACTCGTAGACACCGGCGCCGGTGAGGGCCGGGATGCCGAGGAAGAACGACAGCCGGGTGGCCGCCACCCGGTCCAGGTCCAGGATGAGCGCGGTGGACATGGTGGCGCCGGAGCGGGAGAAGCCGGGGAAGAGCAGCGCGAGGATCTGGGAGCAGCCGACCCACATGGCGTCCCTGAACGAGGTGTCGTCCTCACCGCGCTTGTGCCGGCCCATCTGATCGGCCGCCCACATCACACCGGAGCCGACGATCAGCGAGCCGGCCACCACCCACAGGGAGGCGAGCGGGCCGTCGATGAGCGGCTTGGCGGCCAGGCCGACGACGACGATCGGGACGGTGGCGGCGATCACCCACCAGGCGAACTTGTAGTCGTGGTGGTAACGCTCCTCGCGGTTGGCCAGACCGCGGAACCAGGCGGAGACGATCCGCTTGATGTCCTTGAAGAAGTACACGAGCACGGCGGCGATGGCACCGACCTGGATGACGGCGGAGAAGCCGACCACGGACTTGTCGTCGACGGGGATGTTCATGAGCCCCTCGGTGATCTTCAGGTGACCGGTGGAGGACACCGGGAGGAACTCGGTCACCCCCTCGACGACTCCGAGAACGACGGCCTGACCGACGGAGATGGCGCTCATGGGATCCAGTTCTGGGTAAGAGTTGGTCGACAGTGCAGTCGACAGTCTTACTATGCCGGACCGTAGAGCAAGAACTAGGCAAACAGCACGTCGGCGAACGCGGCCCCGGCGAACGCCGCCGCGAGCCCGGCCGCCACGCTCCCGAGGACGTTGACGGCGGCGTAGAGACCGGAGCCGGCCTCGGCCAGCCGCAGGGTCTCGTAGGAGAGCGTCGAGTACGTCGTCAGCGCCCCGCACAGCCCCGTACCCAGCAGAAGCTGCAGGTGGGGGCCTGCCGCGCCGGCACTGACGGCGCCCGTGAGCGTGCCGAGGACCAGGCATCCGGCGACGTTCACGACGAACGTGCCCCAGGGGAAGACCGGGTCGTGGCGGGCCTGTACGGCGCGGTCGGTGAGGTAGCGCAGTGGCGCACCGACCACGGCACCCGCGACGACCAGGAGCCAGTTCACAACGGATTCTTACCTTTCGCCCCCCTCGGGCCCTCGGCCCGGCCCACGTACCGGACGACCTCGCAGGCGTCCAGTGTCACGAGCCCCTCGTGGACGAGTTCGTCGAGCTGCGGCAGGAACGCCCGTACCCGCTCCTCGGTGTCCACGACGACCACCGCCACCGGCAGGTCCTCGCTCAGGGACAGCAGGCGGGAGGTGTGGACACGGCAGGAGGCGCCGAAGCCCTCGATGCCCCGGAAGACGCTCGCCCCGGCGAGCCCGGCCGCGTGCGCGCGGTGGACGATCTCCGAGTACAGGGGCTTGTGGTGCCAGGTGTCGTCCTCGCCGACGTAGACGGTGAGCCGGAGGGCCCGGCCGGTCAGGGACGTCATCGCCGCCTCCCGGTCAGCACACGGCGCGTGGCGAGGGAGGCGAGCCAGACCGCGGCGAGGGCCGCGCACGGCGTCGCGGCGAGGTAGGCGAGCCCGGTGCCGGGGCGGCCGGCCCCCACCAGCTTGCGGATGTCGACGGCGTAGGTCGAGAACGTGGTGAAGCCGCCGAGGACGCCGGTGCCGAAGAAGGGGCGGACCAGGCGGTGGGCGGCCCACACGTCGGTGATGAGCACCATGAACACGCCGATCACGGCGCAGCCGATGACGTTGGTCCAGAAGGTGGCCCAGGGGAAGGAGCCCGGTGGTGCGGGCAGGAGGAGGGCCAGCGCGTAGCGGCCGCACGCGCCGAGGGCGCCGCCGGCCGCGACCACCGCGACGACGGGTGCCTGGGTGCGCCACTCGGACCTGCGCCGCGGTGCGACGGGGACACGGAGGCTCTCGGTTTCCGGGGCTGTCATGCGCGTGTGTCTCCTGTTCGGCCCGCCCCGTCGGGTGATCACGACCGGGCACCAGCCTACCGCCGCACGACGGCGGCAGCCCGGGCGCGAGCCCCTCCCCCGGGCCGGCTCACCAGCCCTTCTCGAACACCCGGGCCACTTCGGCGATGCGGATCTCGTCGCGCCGGTAGCAGGTGCGGCAGCCCACGCGGGCGGCGCGCAGCAGGCCGAGGCGGGTGAGGAAGTCGAGGTGGGCGCGGGCGGTGCGGTGCGGCACGCCCAGTTTGGCGGCCACGGCCCGTGCGGTGACCCCCGTCTCGGCGAGGTCGCCGCGGCCGCGGGCCGGGAAGTGCGCCGCGGGCTCCTTGAGCCACTCCAGGATGGTGTGCCGGATCCGGCCCGAGGGTGCTCCCGTCATCCGTCCGCCCTCCGTCGCCGGCCTCGTCCTGCGCAGTGTTCCCACTGTGGACCGGGCGACGCCGGGGCGGCCGGGGACTCGGCGGTCGTTGTCCGGTAGGGAACGGGCACGCGGCCGAGGAGCGACGGGCCGGGGTCGTGTGTGCGGCAGGGGCCCGGCCGCCCCTTACTGCCGGGCCCCCTCCATGACGTGGTTCAGCGGTGGCTGAACCACGTCATGGAGGACAGCGCCTTGTCGTCGTAGCCGAACAGGGCCTGGTTCTCCCAGCCGTTGCCGGAAGTGGCGTCGGTCGGGTCCCAGCCGTTGCCCGGGACGGCGGTCCAGGTGGCCTCCCAGTAGAAGACGCCGAGGCCGCGGTGGTTCGGCACGGCCTCCACGATGCCGGCCACGTCGTTCATCCACTTGGTCTGGCCGGCCACCGTCGCCGGGTAGCCGGAGACCAGCTTGGCGGTGGTGTCGATCTGGTTCTCCAGCGAGTCGTCGTTGGCCAGCGTGAAGGGGTAGGCGGTCTCGGCGACGAAGACGGGCTTGCCGTAGCGGGCGGCCGCGTCGTCCAGGGTGGTCTGGAAGTCGGAGAGCGGGCCGTGCCAGTAGCCGTAATACGACAGGCCGATCGCGTCGAACTTCACGCCGTTCGCGACCGCGTTGTCGAACCACCACTCCGTGCCGGACTGGTCGCCGCCCTTGGCCAGGTGCAGCGCGACGACCGTGGCGGAGCTGACCGCCTTGGCGGCGTCGTGGCCCGAGTTGAGCAGACCGGCGAGCTGGCTCCAGTTGGAGGTGGATCCCTCGTTCCACAGGATGCCGGCATTGATCTCATTGCCGATCTGGACCATGTCGGCGGTGGTGCCTTGAGTCTTCAAGGCGTTCAACACGTCGTACGTGTGGTTGTACACGTCCGCCTTGAGTTGACTGTATGTATGGCCCGTCCATACGGCCGGCTTGGTCTGGGCGCCGGGGTCGGCCCAGGTGTCCGAGTAGTGGAAGTCGACCAGGAGCTTCATGCCCTGCGCCTTGATGCGCTTGGCCATGGCGAGGACGTGCGTCTTGTCGTTGAAGCCGTCCGCGGGGTTCACCCAGACCTTCAGGCGGGCGTAGTTCATGCCGTACGACTTCAGGATGGCCAGCGCGTCGCCGGTCGTGCCGGACGCTGTCTTGTAGGCGCCGCCCTTGGCCTCGCTCTTGGCGAGGGAGGAGATGTCGGCACCGTGGATGGAAGTGCCCGTGGTGCCGGACGTGAAGGTCAGGTCGTCAACGTTGATCCAGTTGCCGGCGTTCGCGTCACTGTTGATGCTGATGGTGCACTGATTGTTCGTCACCTTGATCGGAGTGACGATACGGATCCACCCACTGGACGAGATGGGCAGATCAGTGCGCTGTTCCGCGCTCCCGCAATTCTTGAGGGCTATGTAGGCGGCGTTCTGCCCACCACTTGAGCGGACCCACGCGGTCAACGTGTAGTCGCCGTTGGCCAGGCCCGACAGGTACTGGTACGTCTCCACCTTGTAGGCGGAGGCGGCGTACTGGGTGAGGCGGTAGCTGCCGCTGTGGCCGCCGGCCTCCGTGTACGAGGCGGCGGTGTCGCCGTACTCGGACCAGCCGGTGGGAGTGGCCGTGCCGGTGCCGTCGGCCTCGAAGCCGCCGTTGGTCAGCGTGCTCGCGGCCTGCGCGGCCTGCGCGGGCAGGAAGGTGAGGGCGAGCCCGGCCGTGAGCGGCAGCAGCAGGGCCCTGGTGGTGCGTCTGGGATGGAACCTCATCGTCCGTCGTCCCTTCGACGTAACTGGGGAGGGGGGCCTCCGGTGAGACCGGAGGAGGACCCCTCCGCCCACGGCTCTCGTGGCACACGCGGGCGGAGGGGAGCCGGCTCAGCCGTCGAGTCGTACGACCCGGACGGCCCCCGCCGGGACCGGGAGGCGGCCCGCGGCGCGTTCGCCCGTCAGCAGCTCGGTGCCGGGCGTGTCCAGCGGCACCTTGGTGTCGCCGGCGGTGTGGTTGATCGCGAACAGGTAGGTGCCCGACTCGCCGCTGCGGCGCACCACTTCGACGTCCCGGGGCAGGTCGGCGCGCGGGGCGATCCCGGCGTCGTCGGCCGCCCGGCCGACCAGGGCGTCCAGGCCCTGCGCGTCGAGGCGGGTGGAGACGTACCAGGCGGTGCCCCGGCCGAGCTGGTGCCGGGTGACGGCGGGACGGCCCGCGGCGAGTCCGTCGGCGTAGGTCCAGAGGGTCTCGGCGCCGCGCGGGACGACGAACTCCGTCCAGACGTCACCGGTCAGTTCCGAGCCGTCGGGGCCGGTCAGCCGCACCCGCTCGTCCCTGAGCAGCGGCGAGAACTCCTCCACGGTCAGTCCGAGCACGTCGCGCAGCGCGCCGGGGTAGGCGCCCTCGTGCACGGCGTCGTGCTCGTCGACGATGCCGGAGAAGTACGACACCACGAGCGTGCCGCCGCTCTCGACGTACTCCCGGAGGTTGTTCCCGGCCGCCTCCGTCATCAGGTACAGCGCCGGTACGACGACAAGGGGATAGGCCGACAAGTCGGCTTCCGGGTGGGCGAAGTCGACCGTCAGGTGGCGGTCGTAGAGCGTCTCGTAGAAGGAGTCGGCGCGTTCGCGCGGGTCGTGGTCCTCGCTCGGGCGCCAGGCGAGGTTCTGCGCCCACCAGGACTGCCAGTCCCACAGCATGGCCGCGTCGGCGTCGGTGCGGGTGCCACGTACGGGGCTCAACGAGTCGACGGACGCGCCGAGTTCGACCACCTCGCGCCACACGCGGGTGTCGGTGCCGCCGTGCGGCAGCATCGACGAGTGGAACTTCTCGGCGCCCCGCCGGGACTGGCGCCACTGGAAGAACATCGCGCCCTCGGAGCCGCGGGCCACGTGGGCGAGCGAGTTGCGCGCCATCTGGCCGGGCGCCTTCGCGGGGTTGCGGGGCTGCCAGTTGACGCCCGAGGTGGAGTGCTCCAGCAGCAGCCAGGGGGCGCCGCCGGCGACCGAGCGGGTGAGGTCGGCGGCCATCGCCAGGTTGACGTGGGTGCGGCGGCCGTCGGTGATCAGGTAGTGGTCGTTGGTGACGAGGTCGACCTCGCGGCCCCAGGCCCAGTAGTCGATCGAGTCGCACTGGCTGAGCGCGGTCATGAAGTTGGTGGTGACCGGCACGCCCGGCGAGAGACGGTGCAGGATGTCGCGTTCGGCGCGGAAGTTCTCCCGGATGGTGGCGTCGGCGAACCGCTTGTAGTCCAGGGCCTGGCCGGGGTTGCCGACCGTCGGGGTGGCGCGGGGCGGGTTGACCTGCTCGAAGCTCGTGTAGTGCTGGCCCCAGAAGGCCGTTCCCCAGGCCTCGTTGACGGCGTCGACGGTGCCGTGGACCTGCGCGAGCCAGCGGCGGAAGTGGGCGGCGCAGGAGTCGCAGTAGCAGGCCGAGACGGGGACGCCGTACTCGTTGTGCACGTGCCACAGGGCGAGCGCGGGGTGGTCGCCGTAGCGCTCGGCGAGCTTCGTGGTGATCGTCTGCGCGGCGGCCCGGTAGTCGGCGTTGCTGTGGCAGATCGCGCCGCGGGAGCCGAACTCATAGCGCTGTCCCTCGGCGGTGACCGGCAGGGCCTCGGGGTGTGCCCGGTAGAACCAGGCGGGTGGGGCGACGGTGGGGGTGCCGAGGTCGACGCGGACGCCGCCCGCGTGCAGCAGGCCGATGACCCGGTCCAGCCAGCCGAAGTCGTACTCCCCCTGCGCCGGTTCGAGCAGGGCCCAGGAGAAGATGCCGACGCTCACCATCGTGACGCCGGCCTCGCGCATCAGCCGGACATCCTCCTCCCAGACGCTTTCCGGCCACTGCTCGGGGTTGTAGTCGCCACCGAAGGCGAGCCTGGCGAGGCCCCTGGGGCTGGTGTCCGGCATGGATGTCTCCCGGGGAATCGATCATTTGGGAACGTGCACACACAGCGGCGGCGGTGCGAGCCCAACATAACCGCACAGCAACAACCATTGACAAGTGTCCGGGATGTTTCTCTACTGTGAACGCTCACAGAAGCATGGCAGGGGCTCCGACGAGCGAGCACCGGGTCATGTGAACGTGCACATCTGCATGGCAGGTCCCCGCAGCGGGCGGGGACCCAGGTCAGGGGAGAAACCATGCCGCACACGAAGCGCCGTCGCCTCGTGACAACCGCACTCGCCGTCGCGCTCGGCGCGACCACCCTCGCCGCCTGCGGCTCCGGGAGCGACAGCAAGTCCGATTCCGGTCCGGTCTCGCTGACGTACTGGACCTGGACGCCCGGCATGGACAAGGTCGTGGACCTGTGGAACAAGGGGCCGGGGAAGAAGGACCGGATCACCGTCACGGCGAAGAAGCAGGCCGGCGGTGACACGCTGGTCACCAAGATCCTCACCGCGCACAAGGCGCACCAGGCCCCGGACCTGGTCCAGGCCGAGTACCAGGCGCTGCCGACGCTGGTCAGCAATGACGCGCTGGCCGACATCTCCAAGCAGGTCGGCGACATCAAGGGCAAGTTCGCCGACGGCGTCTGGCAGCAGACCACCCTCGGCACGGACGCGGTCTACGCGATACCCCAGGACATCGGCCCGATGATGTTCTACTACCGCCAGGACCTGTTCAAGCAGTACGGCCTGACGGTGCCCACCACCTGGGACCAGTTCGCCGAGACCGCCCGCCGGCTGAAGAAGAAGGCGCCGGACAAGGAGCTGACCACCTTCTCCGCCAACGACTCCGGCCTCTTCGCGGGGCTCGCCCAGCAGGCCGGTGCCAAGTGGTGGACCACCTCCGGCAGCAAGTGGAAGGTCGCGATCGACGACCCGGCCACCCAGAAGGTCGCAAAATTCTGGGGCGGACTGGTCAAGGAGGGCGCCATCGACAACCAGCCGATGTACACGCCGTCGTGGAACAAGGCCCTCGACACCGGCAAGCAGATCGCCTGGGTGAGCGCCGTGTGGGCGCCGGGCACGCTGACCACGGCCGCGCCCGACACCAAGGGCAAGTGGGCCATGGCCCCGCTGCCGCAGTGGTCGGCGACCGATGACGTCACCGGCAGCTGGGGCGGCTCCTCGACGGCCGTGACCACCGACTCCGCGCACAAGGACGCCGCCGCCAAGTTCGCCGCCTGGCTGAACACCGATCACGACGCCCTCGACGCGCTGGCGAAGGACAGCGGCATCTACCCGGCGTCGACGTCCGCGCAGCTCAGCGGCGCGTTCTCGAACCCGCCGGACTACTTCTCCAACCAGGCCGACTTCTACCCGAAGGCCGCCGAGATCGCGAAGACCACCGCGCCGTCCGCCTGGGGCCCGAACGTGAACGTCGCGTACGCGACCTTCAACGACGCGTTCGGCGCCGCCGCCAAGGACAAGTCGGACTTCACCGCCGCCCTGAAGGAGATGCAGGACGCCACGGTCGCCGACATGAAGAAGCAGGGCTTCGAGGTCTCCCAGTGACAAGCCCGGCACACCGGAAGTCGTACGGGGTCAAGGGGGCCCCGTACGCCCACCCGTCTCCGACCGCCACCCTCCAACGAGCGCGAAGCGCGCCCTATGTCTTCCTCCTCCCCGCCACGCTCCTCTTCGCCCTCTTCTTCGCGCTGCCCATCGGCTACGCCGTCTTCCTCAGCTTCCGCAAGGTGCACGTGTCCGGGCTCGGACTCGGCGCGAACGCGCGCAAGGAGGTCTGGGCCGGCTTCCAGAACTACACCGGGGCCTTCAAGGACGGCGAGTTGCTGCACGGCGCGCTGCGCGTGCTCGGCTACGGCTGCATCGTCGTCCCGGTGATGCTGGGCCTCGCCCTGCTGTTCGCGCTGATGCTGGACTCGGAGAAGGTGCGGCTCGCCCCGTTCACGCGGCTCGCGATCTTCCTGCCGTACGCCATCCCCGGTGTGGTGGCCGCGCTGCTGTGGGGCTTCCTGTACCTGCCGGACGTGAGCCCCTTCTACTACGTGCTGCAGAAGCTGCACCTGCCGCAGCCGAACCTCCTGGACGGCGGACCGCTGTATCTCGCCCTGTCGAACATCGCGGTCTGGGGCGGCACCGGCTTCAACATGACCGTCATCTACACCTCGCTGAAGTCCATCCCGGCCGAGGTGTACGAGGCGGCGAAGCTGGACGGCGCCACCCCGCTGCAGATCGCCCTGCGGATCAAGATCCCGATGGTGGCACCCTCGCTGGTGCTGACCTTCTTCTTCTCGATCATCGCCACGCTCCAGGTGTTCAACGAGCCGACGACCCTCAAACCGCTCACCAACTCCGTGGACACCAGCTGGAGTCCGCTGATGAAGGTGTACCAGGACGCCTTCCACCGCAACGACATCTACTCGGCCGCCGCCGAGGCGGTACTGATCGCCCTGGTGACGCTGTTGCTGTCGTTCGGCTTCCTGCGGGCCGCGAACCGCCGCAACACGATGGAGGCGCGATGAGCACCCTCGCCGTCCGCAAGGCCGCCCCGGCCGCCGGCACCACTCCCGGTACGGCGCAGGACCCGCCGCTGCGCCGCCGGATCGCGCTGGTGTCGACGGTCACGCTGCTGATCGGCGCCCTGTACACCCTCCTGCCGGTCGCATGGGTGGTGATCGCCTCCACCAAGTCCGGGCACGAGCTGTTCTCCACCTTCACCTTCCTGCCGGGCACCGGGTTCGCGCAGAACATCAAGGACCTGAACGCCTACCGGAGCGGCATCTACTGGTCGTGGATGGGCAACTCCGCCCTGTACTCCGGTCTCGGCGCGCTGCTGTCCACGGCCGTGTCGGCGTTCAGCGGCTACGCGCTCGCGACCTACCGGTTCAAGGGCCGTGAGACGATCTTCAACGTGCTGCTGGCGGGCGTGCTGATGCCCCCGGTGATCCTCGCCGTCCCGCAGTACCTGCTGCTGGCGAAGGCGAACATGACGGACTCCTACCTGTCCGTGCTGCTGCCGCAGATCCTCTCCCCGTACGGCGTCTACCTCGCCCGGATCTACGCGTCCGCCGCCGTCCCCGCCGATGTGGTGGAGGCCGGGCGGATGGACGGGGCGAGCGAGTGGCGGATCTTCACCCGGATCGCGCTGCCGATGATGATCCCCGGCATGGTCACCGTGTTCCTGTTCCAGTTCGTCGCGATCTGGAACAACTTCCTGCTGCCGTACATCATGCTCGGCGACGACGAGAAGTTCCCGCTCACACTGGGTCTGTACACGCTGCTGGAACAGGGCTCCAACACCCCGGCGCTGTACACCCTCGTGATCACGGGCGCGTTCCTCGCGGTCCTGCCGCTGATCGCGCTGTTCCTGGTCATTCAGCGGTTCTGGAGCCTCGACCTGCTGTCCGGGGCCGTAAAGTCATGACCATGGGCAATACGGGGGGCCGGCGCAAACCGCCGACGATCCACGACGTGGCGCGCGAGGCGGGTGTCTCGCGCGGCACCGTCTCGCGCGTGCTCAACGGCGGGCACTACGTCTCTCCCGCCGCGCAGGAGGCGGTCAACGCCGCCATCCGCAGGACGGGGTACGTCGTGAACCGGCACGCCCGTTCGCTGATCACCGGGCGCTCGGACTCGGTCGGCTTTCTGCTGACCGAGCCGCAGGAGCGGTTCTTCGAGGACCCCAACTTCAATGTGCTGCTGCGCGGTTGCACGCAGGCGCTGGCCGCGCACGACGTGCCGCTGCTGCTCATGCTGGCGGGCACCGAGGACGAACGGCGGCGCATCACGCGGTACATCACCGCCGGGCACGTCGACGGGGTGCTGCTGGTCTCCAGCCACTCCGGTGATCCGGTCGCGGAGGAGCTGCGGGAGGCGGGCGTGCCGCTCGTCGCCTGCGGCAAGCCCATCGGCCTGGGTTCGAAGGTGAGTTACGTGGCCGCCGACGACCGGGACGGCGCGCGGGACATGGTCCGGCACCTGCTGTCGCTGGGCCGGCGCCGGATCGGTGTGGTCGCCGGCCCCCTGGACACACCGGGTGGTGTGGAGCGGCTCGCCGGATACAAGGAGGTGATCGCCGAGGCGGGGATCGAGGTCGACGAACGGCTCGTCGTCTCCGGCGACTACAGCCGGGCGAGCGGCGAGGCGGGCGCGGAGCGGCTGCTGGCGCAGGTCCCGGACATGGACGCGGTGTTCGTGGCCTCCGACCTGATGGCGCAGGGGGTGCTGGCGGCCCTGCACCGGGCCGGGAAGCGGGTGCCGGATGACATCGCTGTCGGCGGCTTCGACGACTCCCCCGCGGCGACCGCCGCGACGCCGGCGCTGACCACGATCCGCCAGCCGTGGGACCGGATCAGCAGCGAGATGGTGCGGGTGCTGCTCGCGCAGATCGGCGGCGAGGATCCGGCGGCGGTGATCCTGCCGACGGAGCTGGTGCGGCGCGAGTCCGCGTGAACGCTGGGCTGGGAGTGCCGGGTGCGTCAGGGGGTGCCGGGCAGGATCGTCAGGCGTCTGCGGTCATCGCGCCGCGCCCGGCGTCCTCGACGGCTCTGAGCGCGGTCGCGGCCTCGTCCGGCATCGTGCCCGGCACTTCGCGCGCGGCGCTCGCCTGGACCACCATCAGGCTGACGTTGTGGCTCACGATGTCGTGCAGCTCCCGGGCGATGCGGTCGCGTTCGGCCGCGATCGCCGCCTCGGCGGCGCTCTCCCGCTCCCGCTCCAGCAGGCAGCCGCGCTCCCCGACCGCCGCCCGCCAGCGGCGCCGGGTGCGCACCAGCGCCACCGCGAGCCCTACGACGGCCGCGCACGCCACTGCGAGCGCCGCCGCCAACGCGTCGTACTCCCCCATGGCGTTCATGGTCGCAGACGGCACTGACATCCGCACCGACCTGCGGATCCAGTCGTCTGCATCCCTGGGACGAGTCCGGCCTTCCGGGTCGCGCGGACAACCGGTCAGGATCGGAGAAGCCGGAGCGGGCCGCCCCGCCCTAGCGTGAGGTGCACCGGCGGGAGGGCCCGCCGGGCCGTGCATCGCGAAGGAGTGAGTTCCATGACCGCAGGCGTTCAGACGATCATCTACCCCGTGAAGGACCCGAAGGCCGCCAAGGCGCTGTTCACCGCTCTGCTCGGCGTCGAGCCGTACGCCGACGAGCCGTACTACGTCGGCTTCAAGGCGGCCGGCCAGGACGTCGGGCTGGACCCGAACGGGCATGCCCAGGGGCTGACCGGGCCGGTGCCGTACTGGCACGTCACCGACCTGCGGGAGCGTCTGGCAGCGCTGGTGGAGGCGGGCGCCGAGGTGCTGCAGGACGTGCGCGACGTCGGCAACGGCCGGCTGATCGCCTCTGTGAAGGACCCCGACGGCAACCTCATCGGCCTCCTCCAGGACCCGGCCGCCTGAGCCCCGGCCGTCACCCGCCCCCCAACTAGTTGCATACTCAACGATTGGCTGGATCGGTGCTACGGTGCGGGTATGGCACTCAAGACGGCCGACGCCCGGCTGGAGGAACGGTGGCGCGGCATCCTCGCGGTGCACGCGCGCACGATGTGCGAGATAGACCGGGCCCTGCACCCGCACGGGCTGGGCGCCAGCGACTTCGAGGTGCTGGACATCCTGGCCGCGGAGTCGCCCGCGCAGGGCGAGCAGTGCCGGGTGCAGAACCTGGTCGGACGGGTGCATCTCAGCCAGAGCGCGCTGTCCCGGCTGATCGGCCGGCTGGAGAAGGACGGGCTGGTCGAGCGCTCGGTGTGCGCCGAGGACCGGCGCGGGGTGTGGGTGGCGCTCACCCCCAAGGGCCGCGCCCTGCACGCTGAGGTGCTGCCACTGCAGCGTGCGGTGCTGCAGCGCATGCTGACCGAGCAGGAACGTTAGAGCGGCGGCTCAGCCGCCCTGACGCACCAGCTCGCTCCCGTCGCGCAGCGCCTCGGCCCCGTCCTGGCGGCACGCGCGCGTGCCGGTGACGACGGCCGAGCAGCGGGTCGGCGTCGCTCAGGTGGATGGCGATCCGCGTGCGACCGGATGACGGGACGGAACGGCGGGCGCCGTCCCGGTTGACCGGCTCCCGTGGCCGCCTGGCCTGCGCCGGGCCGCAACGCACCGTCCCTCCAGCTCCTCGCCCTCGCTGGCCCGGGAGTCGACCGGGTACGGCGCGGCGTGACCCATGCGCTGGCCGGCTGCGGCACCGGGTCCTCCTTCGGGACCTTCGCGCCGAGCGGGTGGCCCCTGACCACCAGCTGGTCGGACGCCTCGGAAGGCTGTGCCGTCCGATGCGTACGCCCGTGCGGCCGGGTTGCGCGTGGCGCGCGCGTCCCACGCCCCTGCTGAGCGCTTCGTCAGCGGGCCAGCAGGGTCCTCACCCCCTGGGACGTGAGCGTCAGGGCGTGTGCGGAGTTGCCGTCTATGGCCAGCGAAAGGTCATCTTCGGGCCACTGCGAGGCGAGTGCGCCGAGCGGGACCAGGCGGTAGCGCGAGACGAACGGCAGCAGCCGGGCCAGCTCGCCCTCCGTGGTGAACACGGGGACGACCGGTTCGCCTCCGGGCTGTTCCAGCACGGGCAGGGCGAGCGAGGTGGTGTCGGCGCCTTCCTGATCGGCCGCGTCGTCCGGCACCGGAACGAGTACGTCACTGTGGGCGAGGGTGTCCAGGGCGGCCTGGTCCTCGGCGTCGACGGCCAGCGCGTCCAGGGCCTGCTGGGCCGGGGTCGGCCGGGGGTCGTGTGCGGCGGATGCGTCCATGGCAAATCCCCAGGTAGCTGCGAAGGTACGGCTCCCGGACCGGTCAGTGCCCGGGCGCTCCCGGGCCGCGTACCCGGTGGGACCCGGCACATGCGTGAGGATCGCGCGGAGGTCTGGTGGCCACACCCGCACGCCCCCTCCTGTGGCCGCATGCCGATGCGACCGCGGGCCCGTGACGCCAAGCTGCGCATCTTCGTCCACTGAGGCGTCCACGCGGTGGACGGATTGCCGGAAAGGCTGGTCCCTGGGACCGGTGGGCGAAGGGCCGCCACCGGTCCCAGGAGGCACGCCAGGCGCCGCTCGGCCGCTCCGCCGCCACGACACGGGTGAGGGGCACCCTGCCGACGAAGGCGGGCGGCAGGTCGCGCATCGCGCCGCCGCGTCGGCGTACCGGGGAATGGCGCGAAGACTCGCCGGGCGGGAGAGACACCGGGGCCGCTTGTATGGCGCGGGGCCCGGGGCCGGTCCGGGACCTCGTGCGGCGCGCGCCGCACGCACGGCGGCGACCAGGCGTTCCTCGCCGGTCCCGTGAGCGGAATGATTCCTTGAATCCGCCGTCGGGCGGGGGGTACCTGATAGCGGTCCGGCGCAGCATGCGGCGCCGGCGTACCGACCGAGCATCATCTCGCCGCCTGGAGGAGCCATGGCGGGTGTCAGCCCCACGGATCTGCAGAAAGCCCTCTCGGGAGCGGAGTATCCGGCCGACCGGGAGCAGCTCAGGAAGGTCGCCGAGGACAACCACGCGTCCAAGGAGATCACCGACCGGATCTCCCACCTCGGGAAGAAGGAGTTCCAGAATCCCGCCGAAGTGAGCAAGGCCGTCTTCCGGAACGAATGATCGGCCACCGATGCGGCGGCCGGGCGGTTGTGTCCCGGCCGCCGCACACGCGTGCCAGCCGCCGGCACCGGCCGGGCCGCGGCGACCGGTCATCGGGGCGGCAGCGGGTCGTCCTGCGTCGTCGGGGCCATGGCGGGTTCGGGTCGCGGTGGCGGGTTCGGACAGAGCGCGCAGGAAGAGCCAGCTGAGTACGGGCATCAGGGCGAGGGGCGCCAGGGAGGTGGCAGGGAGGTCGCGTCGGCGAGCAGGCCGATGAGCGGGCTCGCGAGACCGCCGACGCCGACGGCCAGCCCCAGCGTGATGCCGCCGGCCGTGGCGACCCGTGAGGGCAGGTAGTCCTGGCCGAGCGTCACCTGGAGCGAGAACGGCACGTACAGTCCGGCGGAGGTGAGCGCCACGCACGCGTACAGCGCCGGTCCGGGCACGAGCACGACGCCCGCCACCGCGCAGGCCGAGACCAGGTACGACCAGCGGCACACCGTGACCCGGTCCCAGCGCTCGGCCAGCGCCCCGCCGAGCACGGAGCCGATCGCACCGCCGGCGTAGAGCACGCACAGCGCGGCGGTGCCCGCGCCCCCGCCCAGGCGCTGTTCGGCGTACAGGGACAGGAAAGTGCTCAGGCCGACGAAGACGATCGAGCGACAGCCCACGGCCAGCGACAGACGGATGAACGACGCCGTGTCGTCGGCCGTGTCCCGCCCGGCGCGGCTGGGCGCGGCGGCGGTGCCGTTCGGCGGGCGGCGGCCGGGGGCGCGCGGTACGGCCAGGCAGAGCACGGTCCCGACGAGCGCGGGACCGCACGGGCATCGACGCCCACCGGCACGACGACCACCAGATCGTCTACGCGGGCCGGGGGGTCGTCGGCGTCACCACCGACGCGGGCTCCTGGATCGCCCCGGCCACCCGGGCGCTGTGGGTGCCGGCCGGCACGGTGCACGCTCATGAGGCGCACGGCGAGCTGGAGTTGCACCTGGTGGGGCTGCCGGCGACCGAGAACCCGCTGGGCCTGGACACCCCGACCGCGCTCGCCGTGTCCCCGCTGCTGCGCGAGCTGATCATCGCTCACACCCGCGCCCCGGACGACGGCAGTCCCGAGCGGGCGCGGCTACGCGCGGTGCTGCTCGACCAGTTGCGCGCCTCGCCGCAGCGGCCGCTGCATCTGCCGACGCCGTCGTCACCGTTGCTGCGCGCGCTGTGCGGCATGCTGCTCGCGGACCCTGCGGACGGCCGCACGCTCGCCGAACTCGGCCGCGAGGTCGGGGCGAGCGACCGTACGCTCTCGCGGCTGTTCCGCCGCGAGCTGGGCGTGACGTTCCCGCAGTGGCGTACCCAGGCACGGCTGCGCCGGGCGCTGGTGCTGCTGGCCGAGCACACCCCCGTGACGGCGGTGGCGCACCGGTGCGGCTGGTCCTCGGCCAGCGCCTTCATCGACGTCTTCCGCCGCGCCTTCGGCCACACGCCGGGCACGCGTCCGGCGCAGACCGGGGGCATCACCGGGTGAGGCGGGGCACGGGGCCGCAGCCGCGCGGCCGGTGAATCGCCCGGCCCGCGTGCCCGGTGGGCGGCGCTTCGCCGGCCCGGTGGAGCCCGCGGGTGGTGCCCGGGGGTGCGGCGCGTCCGGTCGCGGCAACCGGCGGCGTGGCGCGAGCCGGGCGGCGGGGTACGCGGTGAGGATGGCGCTCGGTGAGGGCGCTTGGGGAACAGGTGCCAGGGAGGCGGAGGCGGGTATGACGGTGAACCGTGTCGGCCTGGTGGTGCACGGCGGACGGGCTGAGGCGGTGGCCGCCGCGGGGGCCGTGCGCGAGTGGTGCGCCGAGCACGCGGTGGGCTGTGCCGACATCGACGTGTGGCAGCAGGGCGCGCGGCACAGTGCCCTGGAGGAGATCGAGGCGGCGGGCGACCCGGACCTGATCGTCACGCTCGGCGGCGACGGCACCTTTCTGCGCGGTGCCCGGCTCGCGGCCGAGCACGACGCCCTGGTCCTCGGTGTCGACCTCGGCCGGGTCGGCTTTCTGACGGAGGTGCCGGCCCCGGCGGTGCGCGTCGCACTGGACGCCGTACGGGACGGGCGGATCACGGTCGAGAACCGGATGCTGCTGACCATGCGCGCTTCCTGCCGGCTGGAGGTGCCGGCACAGATGGAGGCGCTGTTGCGGTACGGGCGCGGTCCGATGCTGCCGCCGCCCCGGGTGCGCACGGAGTGCGAGACGGGGAACGAGTGGGGTGTCGCCCTGAACGTCACGGCGCTCAACGACGTCGTCGTGGAGAAGCTGGCCCGGGACCGCCAGGTGTCGGTCGGTGTCTATCTGGCGGGCCGGCTGCTCGCGTCGTACTCCGCCGACGCACTGCTCGTGGCCACGCCCACGGGGTCCACGGCGTACAGCTTCGCCGCGGGCGGACCCGTCGTGTCACCGCGCGCGGAGGCGCTCGTCTTCACGCCGGTCGCCCCGCACATGGTGTTCAACCGCTCGGTCGTGGCCGCTCCGGACGAGCCCATCGCGCTGCGGGTGCTGGAGCGTTCGGGCCAGGCCGCCGTGAGTATCGACGGCCAGTTGCGCGGGGTGCTGGGCCCCGGGGACTGGATCGGCGTGTACGCCGCTCCGCACAAGCTCAAGGCCGTACGGCTGGGCCCGACGGACTTCTACGGCCGGCTGCGCGAGCGCATGAACCTCACCGACGCACCGGCCGCACTGGCCGACGGCGAGGCCGCTCCGCTGTGGCCGGTGACCACTCCCCGGCCGGGCGACCTGGCGCACCTGGCCCTGCCCCCGGCTCCGGCCGACGAACCGCCCCCGCCCTGAGCCCAGCACCTCGCCGGGTCGCCCCTGCGCCGGCCGGGCCCGTCACAGCAGGCCGCCCTCCTGGATGGTCACTCCGTCGACGGTGACGACATCCGTCCGCTCGGAGCCTCCGACGATGCGGATCCAGCTGTCCACGGTCAGTTCGCGGCCGCTCAGGCGGATCTTGAAGCCGCCGTACATGCCGGGGACGGGGAACCAGCACACCGGATGGGCCAGTTCGGTCAGCACCTCCACCTCCGGCAGCCGCATCATCTGCTGGGTGGCGAGGTCGGAGCCGTCCTCCAGTCCCGCCCTGTGCCGGATGAGCCGGTGCAGGTGGTACTGGAGGCGGCCGGTCACGTCGGCGGGCAGGGGGTGCCGGATGTCCGGGCGCAGCCGAGCGGTGATGTGGTGGTGGCCGCGCCGTGCGGCGATGTCCACGGCCCGCGCCCCGTCGCCGGTGCGCGGGGTCCGCCACGCGCCGGCCTCCAGCAGCCGCCCGACCGTCTCGGCGGAGGCGCCGTGCCACGCGGCCTGGTGCAGCGGTGTGAAGCCGCTCCGGCCTTCCAGTCGCGCGGTGTTGACCCAGTCCGGGTGCTTCTCGAGGAGCGCGAACACATCGCGCCAGTGGCCGTCCCGCGCGGCGTCGGCGAGTTGGTCGCGCAGTGCCGCGTACGTGTCCTTGAGGCTCGACCGGCGGGTGACGCCGTCCCAGTGCGCGACTTTCTCGTGATCCACGCGGGCGAGTGTAGGAACCTCCGGTCGCACCGCGCCACTTCGGGCTCGCCTCCGCTCGGGCCACTGGACGGTGTGACCGGCCGGCTCCCGCACATGGAGCCACGCCACACGCTCCCGAACCTCACATGCCCGTACCGAGCCCTCCGGATCGCGCATCACCACGGAAGGACCCGTAGTCCGGGCACCTGCCGGAACCACATCCACGGGCCGGCCACGCGCGGGTCGACCACGGAGTCACCGCAGTCGCCCGTGCCCGGCGCCGCCTCCGGCACGCCCTGGTCCAGCCAGTACGCACGCCGGGTGCCCAACGGCGCGGGCGGCGGCTCGACCTCGTACCCCGGGGCAGCGGCCCAGGACGCCGCGAGCCGCTCGGGCTCGGCGCAGTCGCCGGTAAGCCGGGCCTTCGGACGGGTGACCATCACACAACTTCAAGCAGCGGCATGGGCCTTGGCACCTCGAAACAGCCGGTCGGCCGGTCGCCCGGCAGGGGCCCGGCCCCGCGATAAAGAGGATGCGGGTGTCCGAACCGGCGAGGTACGTTCCTGCCTGTTCGAAGGGGGACCCGAAGTGGCGAAGCTGAACCAGATCATCGCCGTCGAGAAGGGTGTCAAGAGCAAGTCGCTCCAGGACATCACCGCGGCACACCACAAGGTGCAGAAGCCGGCACTGCTGGCCGGTATCTCACGGACGTACCAGCCGAAGGACGAGGAGGGCGAGCAGCTGCCGCCCGAGTCCACACGGGTGCAGGTGCAGGCCGAGGACGTGCTGCGCGAGATGTCCGTGTCGCTCACCCGGCTCTTCGACGTGACCGCCACCAAGGACTGGGCGAACTGCGCGGCCCGCGCGGACGTCACCGTCGACGGCCGGACGATCCTCACCGACGTCCCGGTCAGCTACCTCCTCTTCCTGGAGAAGCAGCTCACCGACCTGCACACGTTCGTCAGGAAGCTCCCCACCCTCGACGCCGCCGAGTCCTGGTCGCACGACCCGTCCACGGACTGGTGGAAGACGGACCCGGTGCGCACCATCCGCACCCGGAAGGTCCCGCGCAACCACGTCAAGGCGGAGGCGACCGACAAGCACCCGGCACAGGTCGAGGTGTACTACGAGGACGTGCCCATCGGGTACTGGACGACCGTGAAGTTCTCCGGCGCGCTTCCGGCGCGGCGGGTGAACGAGCTGGTGGAGCGGGTCGAGAAGCTCCAGCAGGCGGTGAAGTTCGCCCGTGAGGAGGCCAACGGCGCCGAGGTCACCGACCAGCGGGTCGGTGACGCGGTGTTCGGCTACCTGCTCGGCTGACGCCGGTCGCGGGTAGCATCCACGATCGCCCCCGCGTGCGAGCGCGGGGGTGCGCCACAGGCGCGGACCGGATCGAGGACCGGTGCGCGCGATGAGCGCAAGCTGACACTGAAGTTCAGCCTGAAGAAGCGGCGACAGTGCCGCGGTCAATCTCAGACTCTCGCTCCAGTCTCAGCATCGCCGCCGATCGCCGGACCGACCGAGGCCGGACGAACGCCGTCGGATGCGAGTTCGACTCTCGCCTGCACCTCTCGCACGGTGCGGTAGTTCAAAGGCAGAACACGACGGCATGATGACTGATCCGTCCTCTCACGCCGCCGGCGTGCGCAATTGGGTGGCATCCCCAGGGGCCCGGGAGCTGGATACGACTCCCGGGTCCCGCCACGTCCGTGGCCCGTGATCAGGCTCTGGTCGATGCCGCCAACCGGTGCAGTCTCAGCGCGAGTTGGATCTCCAGGGCGCGGGCCGGTGCCTGCCAGTCCGCGCCGAGCAGCCGGCCCACGCGCTCCAGCCGCTGGGCGACCGTGTTGACGTGGACGTGGAGGGCGTCCTTGGTACGGGCCGGGCTCATGCCGCAGGCGAAGTAGGCGTCCAGGGTGCGCAGCAGCTCCGTACCGCGCCGCTCGTCGTACGCCACGACCGGGCCCACGGTGCGCTCGACGAAGCCGGCGATGTCGCGGTCACCGGCGAGGAGCAGGCCGAGGAAGCCGAAGTCCTCGGCCGCCGCGCCGTCCCCGGCCCGGCCCAGCAGACGCAGCGCGTCCAGGCAGCGGCGGCCCTCGGCGTAGGCGGCGGCCACGGTCTCGGGCCGGGCGGCGAGGCCGGTGACGGGTGCGGAGGCACCGACCGTGACGGGTTGGCGCACGGCCGTGCCCAGCTGGCGGGCGGTGCGGCGGGCCACGTCGGTGGCGCTGTCGTCGGCGCCGAGCGGCAGCAGCAGGACGGTGCCGCCGTCACGCGCGGCGCCGAGGCCGTGGCGGGTGGCGGCGAGGTGCGAGGCGGCCGACCACAGGCGGCGGCGGGCCGCGGCCTCCTCGTCGGCGTCGGCCGCGGGTCCGTCGAGCCGGGCGGCGAGGACGACATGGGTCGCGTCCAGGTCGGCGTGCAGCCGGGTGGCGCGCTCGCGCAGCAGGCGGGGGTCCCGGTCGCGGGCGTCCAGCAGGTCGTCCAACAGCTCGCCGCGTACGCGCTGTTCGGCCTCGGCGGCGGAGCGGCGGGCGAGCAGCAGCAGTGAGGTGACCATCGCCGCCCGCTCCAGTGTGCGCTGGTCCACGGGGTCGAGGCCGCGGTGCCCGCGCAGGACCAGCGCGCCGAGGAGTTCGCCGCCGGCGGCCACCGGCGCGATCCAGTCCCCGCCGTGCCGTACGGCGTGTCCCTCGGCGCGGGAGGCTCGCAGCGCCTCGGCCGGGGCCGCTCCGGACTCGGTGAACTCCACGGTTCCGTCGAGGACTTGGGAGACGGCGGCGGCCACGTCGTGCACCCCGCCGCCGCGCAGGACGAGTTCGGTGAGCCGGTCGTGGACGTCGGAGGCCCGCTCGATGGCGGCGCTGCGGTCCCGGATGATCTCGTTGGCGTGTTCCAGGCCTGCCACTGCCGCGCGGGTCTCGGTGAGCAGGTTGGCGGTGTCGATCGCGGCGGCGGCGAGGGCGGCGAAGGAGCCCAGGAGGGCGATCTGCGCGCGTTCGAAGACGCGTGCCCGGCGGTCGGCGGCGAACAGGACCCCGATGACGTGCGGGCCGAGCATCAGGGGGACGCCGAGGATGGCGACCAGGCCCTCGTCGCGGACGCCCGCGTCGATGGTGAGGGTGTGCTGGAAGCGGGCGTCCTGGAAGTAGTCGTCGGTGACGTACGGCCGTGTGGTCTGCGCGACCAGTCCGCCGAGCCCCTCCCCCAGTCCGAGCCGCAGCTGCTGGAAGCGGGCGGAGACGGAGCCCTCCGTCACCCGCATGTAGGTATCGCCGCGCTCCCGGTCGTGAAGGGTGAGGTAGGCGACGTCCGTGCCCAGCAGGGAGCGGGCGCGCTGCACGATGGCCTGGAGGACGGCGTCCACGTCGCGCAGGCCCGCGAGGTCGTGGGCGGTCTCGAACAGCGCGGACAGCTCCGCCTCACGGCGCCGGCGCCCCTCCAGCTCGGCCCGGACGCGCAGGGCGAGCGCTCTGGCCTGCTCCAGCTCGGCGATCCGGTCGGCCGGCCGGCCCTCGGCGCGGGCGAGCAGCACCGGCTGCTCGTACGCCTCCACGGAGGCGTCGCGGGCCAGCAGCTCCAGGTACGGGGCTTCGGGGCTGCGGCTGGGTGCCGACTGGGCGTGATCGCGAGACATGGTCACAGGATCGCGCATCGGCGGCCCGGCCTGCCGTGCCTGTGGACAACTCCGGTGGGTGGGCTCCGTCCAGGGTTGTCCAAGGCCCTCAGTGGGCCGTCCACCCGCCGTCGAGGACGAGCGAGGTGCCGGTGACGAAGGACGCCTGGGGGCTGCAGAGGTACGCCACGGCCTCGGCGACCTCCTCCGGTTCGATGAGCCGCTGCACGGCGGTGTCCTTCAGCAGGATCTCGGACAGCACGCGCTCTTCGGGGATGCCGTGCGCCCGCGCCTGGTCGGTGATCTGCTTCTCGACCAGGGGTGTGCGCACATAGGCGGGGTTCACACAGTTGGAGGTCACTCCGTGGGCGGCGCCTTCGAGAGCGGCCGCTTTGGACAGACCCTCCAGACCGTGTTTGGCGGTCACATAGGCCGACTTGAAGGCAGAGGCGCGCAGACCATGCACGGAGGACACATTCACGATGCGGCCCCAGCCTTGTGCGTACATGTGCGGCAGCGCACCGCGGATGAGGTGGAAGGGTGCCTCCAGCATCACGGTCAGCACCGTGTGGAAGACGTCGGGCGGGAAGTCCTCGATGGGGCGCACCAATTGCAGACCCGCGTTGTTGACCAGTACGTCGGTGCCGGCGGCGGCTTGTTCGGCGGCCTGGAGGTCGGTGAGGTCAAGGACGTGCGGTACGACGCCCCCGGGGAGGTCGGGGATCCGCTCCGCCTGTCCGGCGAGTTCCGCCAGACCGGCCGCGTCGCGGTCGACAGCCCGTACCTCGGCCCCGGCGGCGGCGAGCCGCAGCGCGCAGGCGCGGCCGATGCCGCTCGCGGCACCGGTGACGAGGGCGGTGCGGCCGCGGAGGTCCAGGGCGAGGGGCTGCGGGTGCGGGTGCGGGCCGGGCGGGGGGCTGGAGGCGGTCATGTGCCGACCTTAAGCAGAACCTGCCCCTCACCACATATGGTCTGCGCCCATACTTCAGCCCAGAGTCGTAGGTTCGAACCATGTGGGCGCGTCGGACATGGCCTGCTTGATACGGAAGAGGCCGAACTCGTTGAGGTCGGGCAGCGCATCGACCGCGAACCAGCCCACCTCCACAGACTCGTCGTCGTTGACCCGGGCCTCACCGCCCACGGCACGGCAGCGGATGGTGATGTCCATGTACTGGCAGGTGTCGCCGTTGGGATAGGTGACCGGCTCCAGGGCCTGCACCAGGACGATCCGCTCGGCGACGCAGCGCACCGCGGTCTCCTCGAAGACCTCCCGCACGGCGCAGGCCGCTGGCTGCTCGCCGGGGTCCGCGATGCCGCCGATCACCGACCACTTGCCGTTGTCGGCCCGTCGGCCCAGCAGCACTCTGCCCTCGTCGTCGAAGACGATCGCGGTGACGCCGGGCAGCCAGAGCAGCTGCTGCCCCGCCGAGGCCCGCAGCGTGCGGATGAAGTCAGGAGTAGCCATGGCCCGACCATAACGGGCAAGGCCGCACGTCCACCTGCCGGTTCAGGGCTCGCAGGCCGGTCGTACGGTCACGCCTCACCGGTGCGGCGGCCGCGCAGCCCGGACCCGACGGCCCAGCCGACGCCGCCCGCGGCGACCAGCACCAGGGCGATCTCCGGCAGGATGCCCAGCTGGGTAGCCGGGGTCCTGGAGGTGCGCAGCGGCACCTTCTGCACGAGGTAGGCGGGCACGAACATGCCCGTCTTCTGCGTGATCCTCCCGTCCGGCATGATGATCGCGCTGACCCCGCTGGTCACCGGCACGGTGACGGTGCGGCTGTGCTCGACGGCGCGGATCCGGGACATGGCGAGCTGCTGGTAGGTCATCTCGCTGCGGTCGAAGGTGGCGTTGTTGCTCGGCACGGAGATCATCTCCGCGCCGTGCGTGACCGTGTCCCGTACCGCCCAGTCGAACGCGGCCTCATAGCAGGTGGCCAGGCCCACCTTGGCGCTGTCGAGGTCGAACACGCCGGGCTTGCCGCCCCGGCTGAAGTCCTGGCGGACCATGCTGGTCCAGTTCTTGTTGACCGCGCCGACGAGCCCGCGCAGCGGGAGGTACTCGCCGAACGGCTGGATCTGCCGCTTGTCGTAGGTCTGCGTCGGCCCCTTGACCGGGTCCCACAGGATCTGCTCGTTGAGCAGCTTGCCGCCCCGTTCCACGACGCCGCCGACCGACATGGGCACACCGACCGCCTTGGCCGCTTCGTCGATGACCATCGCCGCGTCGGGGTTGGCGAAGGGGTCGATGTCCGAGGAGTTCTCGGGCCACAGCACATAGTCGGGCCGCGCGACCTTGCCGGCCTTGATGTCGGCGGCGAGTCTGAGTGTCTCGCGCACGTGGTAGTCGAGCACGGCCCGCCGCTGGGCGCTGAACTCCAGCCCGGAGCGCGGCACATTGCCCTGGATGACCGCTACGGTCCGGGTGCCGTCCTCGGCCTTGTCGCTCACGAGCGTCCGGGCGGCGGCGGCGCCCGCCACCGGTACGGCGACGCTCAGCAGCGCGGCGGCCGCGGCACCGCGCCGCAGGACCCTGCTCCGGCGCTGCTCGGCGATCAGCCGCCCGGCCTCGTACAGGCCGAAGCCGCACAGGACGACCGCGAAGCCCAGCACGGGCGTACCGCCCACCGCGGCGAGCGGCAGGAAGACGCCGTCCGCCTGGCCGAAGGCGATCTTGCCCCAGGGGAAGCCGTGGAAGGGTACACGCGCGCGCACCGCCTCACCCGCGGTCCACAAGGCGGCCGCCCACACCGGCCAGGCGGGCAGTCGGGAGACGGCGGCGACACCGACACCGACCAGGGCGATGAAGACCGCCTCGATGGCGGCCAGGGCCAGCCAGGGTCCGGGACCCACCTCCACGCCGGTCCACACCAGCAGCGGCAGCAGGAAACCCAGGCCGAAGAGGTAGCCGAGGCCGAGGGCCGCCTTCCAGCTGCGGCCGCGCAGCACCCAGCCGAAGCCGGCGAAGGCGGGCAGCGCCAGCCACCACACGGTGCGCGGCGGGAAGCTGACGTAGAGGAGCACCCCGCTGAGCACGGAGGCGACGGCCGGGACCAGGCGCAGCAGCCGGGCGGCGCGCGCGCCGGAGGCGGGCGGCTGGAGCTGGTCCGGCTGGTCCACGGAAGTTGCGGTGACGGTCACCCGGGTGAGTGTACGGCGGCATCCCTGACCACGGACAGCACGGTTCGGGAGCCGGCACCGGCACGGCTGCCGGTGGTCTTCGCTGGTCACCGCCGTGTGGCGGGCCGCCGGGGAACGCGGTCGCACAGCGCAGGCGCTCCCGGCCGCGCCTGCGTCCTGCCCCCTCTCATCCGTTCTCACCCGGCTCCTCATCGCGACGATCCGCCGCATCTCGTGCTCAACCCGGTCATCAGCCGCTACGGTGTGCCCAGCCTCGGCAGTGCGGCCGGACTCGGCGCCGTGCCCTGCCGCGGCAGGGCACGGGCGGCGGGGGCGGACGAGGGGCGGCGGTGGGCGCGACGAGGATGAGGCCTGCGACCGGTGCGGGCACGGTGGGCGCGGTGGACGCGGAACGCGTCAGAGGAAACGCTTCCGACGGCGCGGGCATGATCGTGTTGGGCGCCTGCGCGGGATGGGCACTGCTCACCGCGGCGGCCCACGGCGGACGGCCGGAGGGCGTGCTGCTGGCGGTGCTCGCCGCGACCGCCGGTCATGCCGTCGGCCGCGTCTCCGGAGCCCTGCTGCCGGTGGCCGCGCCCTGCGCCGGCGCGCTGGCCGCCCTCGCCCTCGCCGTGGCACGGCCCGATCTTGCGCCGGACCCCTGGTACGCCACCCCGCTCGGCCACGCCGGCGGCACGGCCGCCCTGCTGGCGCTGGCCACGGGTGCCGTGTGCTGTGCCGCCTGGGCCGCGCCCGCACCGGCACCGCGGATCGGGCTGTGGATCCTGGCCGCCGCGACGGCGCCGACCGGGGCCGCCCTGGGCTCGGCGGCCGGGTGCGCGGCGAGTACCGCTGTACTGCTGTGTGCGCTGGCCGCGGGGTGGGTGACGCGACGGGGCCTGGCGCTGCTGGGGCTCGCGCTTGCCGCGGCGCTGGTCGCGGTCACGACGTGGGCGCTGGCCGCCGACGTGGTGCCCGCCGGGCTCACGGGTGTGCTCGAAGGGCGGCTCACCGCGCACCGGGTGGGGTTGTGGCAGGACGCTCTGCGGATGGCGGACGGACATCCGGGTCTCGGGGTAGGGCCCGACCGGTTCGGCGAACTGAGCCCGGCAGCGTCCCAGACGGTGCCATCCGACGGCAAGCCGCACTCGGCCCTGCTGCAGACGGCGGCGGAGCAGGGCCTGGTCGGGGTGGGGCTGGGCGGTGCCGCGTTCTGCTGGGTGCTGTACGCGCTGTGGCGTACACCCCGTGCCACCCCGGTCGCCCTCACCGCGGGCGCCGCTCTGACGGCACTGGCCGTGCTGGCCTCGGTGGGCAACGCCCTGAGCTTCACCTCGGTGACGGCGAGCGCCGGGCTGCTGGCCGGGTGGGCGACGGCACGGCCCTGGGCGCGCGATGACGCGGAGCCCCGGCTCTGACGGAACGACCCGGGCGCCGCGGTGCGCCGGCGTCAGGTGGCCGGGCCGGGCCGGACGGTCCGCAGCCGGGCCCGGATGACCCGGACCGCCGACTCGGCGTTGTCCACCGTGATCGTGAAGGTGTGGCCGTCCCACAGACTGAGCACGATGCCCTCACCCCGGCGGACGACGACGGCGGTGCCCTTCTCGGGCCGCCACCGGTAGCCCCAGCCGCCCCAGTGCCGTGGCGTGACCAGGGCGGTGAAGTCGGCGCCGGCCACATGGGAGAGCGGGATACGGCGGCGCGGCAGCCCCATGTGGCCACAGCGCACTTCCAGGGACTCCTTGTCCAGCGTGAGATCGACGTGCACGAAGGCGAGCGTGCCGAACAGGACCAGGAGGCCTGCGGCGATGCAGCCGACGACCGACATCGCCAGCGGGGCGATGCCGGCGGTCCACGCCGAGTCCACGGCGAGCTCGATGCCGAGCGCCAGGCAGGCAGCGCCGACCAGTGCAAGCAGCCACTGGATCCGATTGGTGGCACGCCCGGTCCAGACGTCGGGGTGCGCGGTGTCCTCGGCGTGGGGGTGGTCCCTCATGTTTATGAGGTTACTCAGGTTTCGCTGCGCGGGTACCCGCGCAGCGAACGGTGACCGGCCCGGGCAGGGCACGGCCGGCCCATCCGCCGGCCGGTCAGCGGACCGGGCTGACGGCCCGCAGGAAGCGGCCTTCCGGATACGACAGCGCGGTGTCGGGGAGTGTGGCCTCGCGGCCGCTGAGCAGCACCGTGAGGGTGGGGTCGGGGACGGCCTCCGGGGCCGGCGGCGCGCCGATGCGGCGCAGGGCCTGGGCGGCCACGGCACCGGCCGACCCGTGCAGGACCAGCGGCGGGGCGTCCGGGCGCTGGACGGCCGCGCGGATCCGCTCGCCGACCAGTTCGTAGTTGGTGCAGCCGAGGACGACGGTGGTGACGTCCTCGGGGGTGCGGGCGGCGGCCGAGGCGATGGCGGCCTCGATCGCGGCCTCGTCGGCGTGGTGCACCGCGTCCGCGAGGCCGGGGCACGCCACCTCGGTGACGGCGACACCGGCGGCGAACTGCTCGATCAGCCCACGCTGGTAGGCACTGCCGGTGGTGGCGGGGGTGGCCCAGATGGCGACGTGCCCGCCGCCCGCGGCGGCCGGCTTGATCGCGGGGACGGTCCCGATGACCGGCAGGTCCGGCTCGAAGCGGGCCCGCATCTGCGGCAGGGAGTGCACGGAGGCGGTGTTGCAGGCGACGATCAGGACGTCGGGCGCGTGTGCGGCGGCGGCCTCGGCCACGGCGATCGCCCGCTGCGTGATGTCCTGCGGGGTGCGCGGCCCCCAGGGCATCCCGTCCGGGTCCCAGGAGAGCACGAGATCCGCGTCGGGCCGCAGCCGGCGTACCGCGGCCGCGGCGGGGAGCAGGCCGATTCCGGAGTCCATGAGCGCGATCTTCACCCGGCCACGATAGACGATGCACCCGCATGGACCGCTGCGGTGGGGCAGACTGCGGCCGTGAGCGCCCTGATGTGGATCACCGTCGTATCCCTGGCCGCCTGGTGCTGGCTGCTGCTGTGCCAGGGCTTCTTCTGGCGCACGGACGTCCGGCTGCCGCCGCGCGGGGAACCGGACGCGTGGCCGTCCGTGTGCGTGGTCGTACCGGCCCGGGACGAGGCCGCCGTACTGCCCGCGAGCCTGCCGTCGCTGCTGGCGCAGGACTATCCGGGCCGGGCGGAGGTCTTCCTGGTGGACGACGGCAGCACGGACGGCACCGGCACGCTGGCCCGTGAACTGTCGCGGCGGCACGGTGGGCTGCCGCTGACGGTGGGCTCGCCCGGGGAGCCGCCGACGGGCTGGACGGGCAAGCTGTGGGCGGTCCGGCACGGGATCGGCCTGGCACGCGCGCGTGATCCCGCATACCTGCTGCTGACGGACGCGGACATCGCGCACGCCCCGGACAGCCTGCGCGCGCTGGTCGCGGCGGCCGGGGCCGGGGGCTTCGACGTCGTGTCGCAGATGGCGCGGCTGCGGGTGGAGAGCATGTGGGAGCGGCTGGTGGTGCCGGCGTTCGTCTACTTCTTCGCTCAGTTGTATCCCTTCCGGTGGATCGGCCGCAGGGGATCGCGTACGGCCGCGGCGGCGGGTGGCTGCGTCCTGCTGCGCGCGGACACGGCCGAACGGGCGCGGATCCCGGACGCCATCCGGCACGCCGTCATCGACGACGTGGCGCTCGCGCGCGCGGTGAAGGGCGCGGGCGGCCATGTCTGGCTGGGGCTGGCCGAGCGGGTGGACAGTGTGCGGCCCTATCCGCGGCTGCGCGACCTGTGGCGGATGGTCTCGCGCAGTGCCTACGCACAGTTGCGGCACAACCCGCTGCTGCTGCTCGGCACGGTCGCCGGACTCGCCCTGGTGTACCTGGTGCCGCCCGCCGCGCTGGCCGCGGGCGCGGCCGGCGGGAGTATGGCGACGGCGGCACTCGGGGCTCTGGCGTGGGCGGTGATGGCGGGCACGTACGTACCGATGCTGCGTTATTACGGGCAGCCGCTGTGGCTCGCTCCGCTGCTGCCGTTCACCGCGCTGCTGTACCTGCTGATGACGGTCGACTCGGCCGTGCAGCACTACCGGGGGCGCGGAGCCGCGTGGAAGGGCCGGACGTACGCGCGTCCCGGTGCCGTCCCCGACGAGGGCTGAGCCCGGTCACTTGCGGCCGGGCGTCCAGTTCATACCCCAGCCGTAGGCGCGGTCCACGGTCCGCTGCGGGCTCACTCCGCGCTCCGGCACCAGATAGCGCGCCTCGCGGCGGACGAGGAGGTCGCCGCCGGTGTTGGTGAGCAGGGCGAGGGCGCACACCGTCGAGGGCACCGTGCACTCGTCGAGCGAGAAGTCGATCGGGGCGCCGTGCTGCGGCCGGAGGGTGACGGTGGCGTGCAGATCGGCGAAGGAGCTGGCGCCTTCGTAGATGGTGACGAAGACGAGGATGCGCCGGAAGTCCTGCCGGTGGTCCAGGTTGATGGTGAGGTTCTCGCCGGCGGCCACGGCACCGGTGCGGTCGTCGCCGTCGAGATGGATGTACGGCGGCCGGTGGAGCGATCCGAAGGCGTTGCCGAGGGCCTGGACGACTCCCTTGCGGCCGTCGGCCAGCTCGTACAGCGCGCACAGGTCGAGGTCGAGATCCCCCTGGCCCCCTCCTCCCCAGCGGCCGCCCCAGCCCGAGAAGTGTTTGCGCACCTGCCAGTTGAGGTTCACCCGCATGGCACCTGAGGTTCCGCCCTGTTTGGCGAGCGATACGGAGGGGGCGGCCTTGGTGAGGGTGAGCTTGGACAGCCGGACCGGCGCGGGCGGGACCACGGCCGGGGGCGCCACGGTCGGGGGCGGGGGCGGTACGGGAGTCGTCGCGGGCGCCGTCGGGTCGGGGGTCGGGGCCGCGGCGGGCGGTGCGGCGTGCTGGGGCTCGTCCACGGTGATCCCGAAGTCCGTTGCCAGGCCTTCGAGTCCGCTGCTGTAGCCCTGGGCGACGGCGCGGAACTTCCAGCCGCCCTGGCGGCGGTAGAACTCGCCGAGCAGGAAGGCGGTCTCCGTGGTCGCGCCGGGGCTGTCGAAGCGGACGACGACCGATCCGGTCGCGGCGTCGGTCACCTCGATGTAGAGGCCGGGGAGCTGTCCGAACGTGCCGCCGTCGGCGGAGGCGGCGAGGACGATCCGCTCGATCGCGCCCTCCACGCGCGCGAGGTCGACGAAAAGCGTGTCGGCGACCCGACCGCCGGCCGACCGTTTGCCCTCGTGGCGCACCGCGCCGGAGGGGTGCGCGGGCTGGTTGTAGAAGACGAAGTCCCCGTCGGAGCGCACCTTTCCGGTGGCCAGCAGCAGCACCGAGGCGTCCGCGTCGGGCACGCCGGGGCCGGAGCGCCAGCCCAATTCGACGCGCAGGGCCGTGGTCGGCACCGGTGCGTTCGACCCTTTCGTCATTGGCATGTCCGCCCCCATTCGTTCGGCGTCCGGGCAACCCGGCCGTCCGGTCATCCCTATCCCACAACTCATTGCCGGGGCAGGAGAACCCCTTGGTCGGCACGGGAAGATCGCCGGTCGACCGCCGGTAACCCCGCAGAAAGTCGCCCTTTACATGATTCAAACCCAGGCCGACGCCCTATTTTGGCAAGTTCGCTCGCATTGGGGATCCCACGTCACTGCCGACACGGAAAAGAACCCTCTTATCGGTCTCCCCAACGAGCACATCGTGGGCTTAACTTATGTGCCATGACCTCCCCCCGCTCCACTTATGGTGGCGGCTACTACTCCGCCTCCTTCCCGGACACCCCGATCTACGACTCCCTCGTCGCCGAGCGGGGTACCCCGCAGATCGCCCCGATCCGGGTCCCCGCCGCCTACGACACGGGCAGCAGCCTGCCCGCTCTGCCGTCGGCCCTGCCCGCCCTCCCGGCGGCTCCCTCCCCGCAGGCCCCCGCCTACGGCTACCCCCAGACGCCGCAGCCCGCGCCGTTCCAGCAGGCGCCGACGGCGTACATCCCGCAGCAGGCGAGCGCCCCCCGGGCTTATCCCGGTCAGCAGGCCCCGCAGCCCCAGCGCCCGATGCCGGGCGGCATGGGGTACGAGGCGATGCGCCCGGCCGCGCCGCGTCCGGCGCCGGCTCCCTACCAGGACCCGTACAACAACCAGCAGTACCGCGGCTACTGACCTGCGCCCCGGCGCTGTCGGTGCCTCCTGGCACGATGGCGTCATGGGACACGCCGCATTGCAGTCGATCCACGTCCATCCGGTCAAGGCGTTGCGGGGACACGCGCCCCGGGAAGCTGTGGTGGAGCCCTGGGGCCTGACCGGAGACCGGCGCTGGACGCTGATCGACGACGGGGGAAAGGTCGTCACCCAGCGCGAGCAGCCGTGCCTCGCGCTGGCCGCCGCCGAGCCGCTGGCCGGCGGCGGAATCCGGCTGTCCGCGCCGGGGCAGGCGCCGTTGACGGTGACGGTGCCCGAGCCGGGCGAGACCCTTCCGGTCAGCGTCTTCGGCACGAAGGTGGAGGCGGTCCCGGCCGCGGCGGCCGCGCACGCGTGGTGCAGCTCCTACCTCAAGGCGGACATCCGCCTGGTCCACATGGACGACCCGGCCGTCCGCCGCCCGGTCGACCCCGCCTACGCCCTGCCCGGCGAGACGGTCAGCTTCGCCGACGGCTATCCCCTGCTGGTCACCACGGCCGCCTCCCTCGACGACCTCAACTCCCGGATCGCCGAGGGCGCTCACGCCCACGAGGGCCCCCTGCCGATGAACCGCTTCCGGCCCAATATCGTCGTGTCGGGCACCGCGGCCTGGGCGGAGGACCGCTGGTCGCGCATCGCGGTCGGCGAGGTGGTCCTGCGCGTCGCGAAGCCGAGCGGACGGTGTGTCGTCACCACCGTCGACCAGGACACCGCCGTACGCGGCCGCGAGCCGCTGCGCACCCTGGCCCGGCATCGCAGGACCGGTTCGCGCCTGCTCTTCGGGCAGAACCTGGTGCCCCTCACGACCGGCACGATCAGGATCGGGGACCCGGTCCGGGTGCTGGAGTGACCCGCGACCGCGTCCGGTCGGGGTGGGAACCGATGCCGGTGTCCGGTCGTTGACAGTGCGTGAGAAACGCGTGAGAAGCCGTGGCCGGGGCCGTCTGCGGCTGACGTGACGTCGCTCTCTCTTGGTCCGGGATACGCACGCGCGCCAGGCCGGGGAGTTATGACGGAGCGGAAGGGGGTGGGGAGATGCGGGCCATCAGTGGGCTGTGGCGCTGGCGGCGCAATCCGCTGCGCCGGCCGACCGATCTCGCCGAGGCCTGGGTGGCGCTGCTCGCGTTGGTGCTGATCGCCGTGGCCGCGCCCGTCACGGGCGCTCTGGCCGGTGCCGTCGCCCAGGACTCGCTGCAGCGGGCCGTTCGCGAGCAGCAGCACACACGCCATCTGGTGAGGGCCACCGTGGTGCGCGAGCTGGGCGACGCCCCGCTGGAGACCGACCCCGACGCCACCGCTGTGCACGAGCCGCGCCACCGCGTCCTCGCCGACTGGTCCGCCCCCGACGGCTCTCCGCGGCACGGCGCCGCCCTCGCGGACCTCAAGTCGCCGCACACGGGCGACCACTTCGGCCTCTGGACGGACCCCCAGGGGCGAATAACGACCCGCCCGCTGGACTCCGCCACCGCGACGACCCACGCGGTGCTGGCCGGATTCGGCGCGGCCCTGCTCGTCGCCGGCCTGGTCGAGGGTGTCCGCCGGCTGACCGTGGGGCACATGATCCGCCGGCGGTACGCACGCTGGGACCAGGCCTGGGACCGGGCCGGCCCGGACTGGGGCAAGGCAGGCACCGGCAGCTGACGGCCTGACGGCTCTGGTCAACCCACGCTGCACGCACACGCTACGGTGGACCGGCCGAAACGCTTTCGGCGACAACCCGCGGACGAACGAACCGCAGGGACGTGCAGATATCAGGTATGTCGGGAGCGCACACGCGCACCGGTCCCGGACCGGGCACGGCCGCACTCCCGGCCCGGGCGGCACGGTCCCGCGCGGGAGCGAGCCGTCAGTACGACGAGGTGGGGGCACAGCAACGCCATGGCACAGGGCACGGTCCAGGTGACGCACACCGGTACGTCGCGGTGGCGGCGCCGCACGGGTGAGTACGCATCTCTCGCCGCCGCCCTGGAGGCCGCCGCCGACGGCGACGTCCTCACCATCGCCCCGGGCACCTACCGGGAGAACCTCGTCGTGCAGCGGGCGGTGACGCTCCGCGGCCCCGAGGGCTCGCCCGGCTCGGTGCGGATCGCGCCGGAGGCGGGGGTGCCGCTCACCGTGCGGGCCTCGGCCGTCGTGCAGGACCTCCATGTCGAGGGCCAGGACGCGGCCGCGCCCGCTCTGCTGGTCGAGGAGGGCACGCCCGAGCTGATGGACATGCGGATCGTCACCCGGTCCGCCACCGGCATCGAGGTGCGCGGCGCCGCCCGCCCCACCGTGCGCCGCTGCACGGTGGACAACCCCGCGGGCATCGGCATCGCCGTGCTCGACGGCGGCGGCGGAGTGTTCGAGGAGTGCGAGATCGTCGCGGCCGGCCAGGCGGGTGTGGCCGTCCGTGGCGGCGCCCATCCGCGCCTGGAGCGCTGCCGCGTGCACCACGCCTCCGGCACCGGACTGACCGCCACCGGGGAGAACTCCTCACTGGAGGCCGTGGGTTGCGAGATCTACGAGGTGCGCGGTTCCGGCGTGCAGATCGCCCAGCGCGCCAGCGCCCACCTGACCGACTGCGACGTGCACCGCACCACCGGCGACGGCGTCACGCTCGACACGGACGCGGTGCTCACGCTCGCCGACTGCCGCATCCACGACATCCCGGAGAACGCGGTCGACCTGCGCTCCCGCTCGGTGCTGACGCTGACCCGGACGACGGTGCGTCAGTTCGGGCGCAACGGCCTGTCGGTGTGGGACCCCGGCACCCGGGTGGACGCCAACCAGTGCGAGATCTTCGACAGCACCGGCGACTATCCGGCGGTGTGGGTGAGCGACGGAGCCACCGCCGTGCTCGACTCGTGCCGGGTGCACGACGTGCCGGACGCGTTGTTCGTGCTGGACCGCGGCTCGCGCGCGGACGTCGTGGACAGTGATCTGACCCAGGTGCGCAACACGGCGGTGTCGGTGAGCGACGGGGCGACCGCACAGCTCGACGACTGCCGCATCCGCGAGGCGGCGACCGGCGCCTGGTTCCGTGACCACGGCAGCGGCGGCACGCTGAACAACTGCACGCTGGACGGCACACAGACCGGCGTGATCGTCACCAAGGGCGCCGACCCCACCATCGAGCGCTGCACGGTCGACTCCCCCGCCGAGGCCGGCTTCTACGTCTCCGCGGGCGGCCGCGGCAGCTTCCTGGGCTGCCGGGTCAGCGGCAGCGCCGGCTACGGCTTCCACGTGATCGACGGCTGCCGGGCGACGCTGCGCAAGTGCCGTACGGAGCGCTGCGCGCGCGGCGGTTACGAGTTCGCCGAGGCCGGCCCGGACGCCGGTGCCGGCACGGGCCCGGTGGTGGAGGACTGCACCAGCGACGAGAGCGGGGGCCTGCGGCCGCCGGCGGCGCGCGAGACCGCCGTACAGACCGTGACGCACTCCGCCGGCCTGCTCGGCTCGATCCCTGGGCAGCGCACCACGGAGCAGGAGCCGCTCGTCGCCGCCGCGGAGCCGGCCACGCCGGTGCGCACCGCCAAGGACGTGCTCGGAGAGCTGGACGCGCTGGTCGGCCTGGAGAGCGTCAAGCGGGAGGTGCGGGCGCTGACCGACATGATCGAGGTGGGCCGGCGCCGGCAGCGGGCCGGTCTGAAGGCTGCCTCGGTCAAACGGCACCTGGTCTTCACCGGCTCCCCCGGCACCGGCAAGACCACGGTCGCCCGGCTCTACGGCGAGATCCTCGCCTCGCTCGGTGTGCTGGAGAAGGGACACCTGGTGGAGGTGTCCCGCGTCGACCTCGTGGGAGAGCACATCGGCTCCACGGCGATCCGCACCCAGGAGGCCTTCCAACGGGCGCACGGCGGCGTGCTGTTCATCGACGAGGCGTACGCGCTGTCGCCGGAGGACGCCGGGCGGGACTTCGGCAAGGAGGCCATCGACACGCTGGTGAAGCTGATGGAGGACCACCGGGACGCGGTGGTGGTGATCGTCGCCGGCTACACGGCCGAGATGGAGCGCTTCCTGTCGGTCAACCCGGGTGTCGCCTCGCGCTTCTCCCGCACCATCACCTTCGGCGACTACGGCCCCGAGGAACTGCTGCGGATCGTCGAGCAGCAGGCCGACGAGCACGAGTACCGGCTGGCGGCGGGCACCGCGCAGGCGCTGCTGACCTACTTCACGGCACTGCCGAAGGGCCCGGCGTTCGGCAACGGCCGCACCGCCCGGCAGACGTTCGAGGCGATGGTGGAGCGCCACGCGAGCCGGGTCGCCCAGCTCGCGGACCCGAGCACCGACGATCTGACCCTGCTGTACGCCGAGGACCTGCCGGAGCTGCCGTGAGCAGGCACCGCAGGCCGCACCCGCGTGGAGGTTCCGCATGAAAGCACTGACGACGCTCGCCCGGCTCTATGTGGCCGACCTGGACGAGGCGCTGCCCGCACTGCGCGCGCTGACCGGCCAGGACGTGCGTACGCGGTTCTCCCACGGCGAGGTGGAGGTCGCGAGCATCGGCGGCTTCCTGCTCGTCGCGGGCGACGAGCGGGCCCTCGCCCCGTTCCGGGGCGTGCAGAGCACGGTGCTCGTGGACGACGTGGACGGGGTGCACGCGCTGGTGACCGACCACGGCGGTGAGATCCTCGACGGCCCGCGAGAGGTGCCCACCGGCCGCAACGCGACCGTGCGGCACCCGGGCGGGGCCGTCATCGAATACGTCGAGCACACGGTCTAGTGCCCCGGCAGGCAACGTTTGCCCGTCAAAAAGCGGCGTCCGGTGCGTGCTGTCGGCGTGCCGGCCGGAAGTCCTCGTACTGGGCGTACGTGGGCTTTCGGCCGGTGCGGCGAGTGGGGGCACCTCCCGCGCAGCGGGGGAGCGTGCCGGGCGTCGCGACGGGGCGAACGCTGCCTGCCCGGGCACTAGCCGCCGGCTGTCCCGGCTCGGCCCGGTCGCGGCCCCGGCATGTCCGGGCGCAGCCTGCTGAGGAGGCGGGCGCGTTCCCGGGCGAACTCGGGGTCCGCCTGGTAGTCGGAGTGGGCGAGGATGGGTGCCGGCAGAGGGTGGTCCGGGGTGCGGCCGTAGGCGAGGGGATCCCGCAGGGGGGCGTGGTCGACCTCGGGGGCGGTGTCGTCGGAGACCCGGACCGGGCCGCCGATGGGGTCGGTGCGGCGGTAGAGGTTGCGCCAGCAGGCGACGTCACGGTGCAGGGCGGCGAGCGCGGGCGGGCCGAAGTGGGCCGGGAACCAGCGGCCGTAGAGGCGCTCCAGCGGGGAGCCGTAGGTCAGCAGGGCGATCCGCCGGCGGGTGGACGGGGGCAGCTGCCAGGCGGCGGCCGCGGCCAGGACGCTGCCCTGGGAGTGGCCGGACAGGACCAGCCGGCCTTGGGTGCGCTGGGTCCAGGTCGCCATCCGCCAGGTCAGGTCGGGCACGGCGCGCTCGGCGTAGCACGGGGGCGCGAAGGGATGGGCGGCGCGCGGCCAGAAGGTGCCGACGTCCCACAGAATGCCGATGGTGCGGCGCGCCGAGGCGTCCCTGTAGGCGCGCCGGCCCCAGGTCACGAACAGCAGGAAGGCGAAGCCGACCAGCCAGGAGCCCAGCGCCTGGGAGGTCTCGGCCGCCACACGCAGGACGTCGACGGTGCGGCGGGCCGCTCCGTCGGGTGTCCTGCCGGTGGCCATGGCGCCGGCCAGGGCCACCGCGCCGAGCACGAAGGTGGCGGCGGTGAGCACGGCGACGACCTGGGGCGCGCGGTCGGTGAGGGCGGCCATGGCCCGGGCCCCGGCGATGGCACGGGTGCGGCCGGGGTCCTCGGGTTCGCCGGGGTGTTCGTGGCGGACACGGGCGCGTTCGGCGCGGGCGAGCCGGGCGGTGCCGGTCGCGAGCCGGACGCCGAGCAGCAGCAGCACCGCGAGCACCGGCGGGATGGTGGACGCCTGCCAGGTCAGGAGCACGGGCGGCCCCGCGGGCAGGCCGCGGGTGCCGTCCAGCCAGCCGGCGACGCGCTGGGCGACCCCGCCGGACATCACACCGCCCAGGGCGCACGCGAGCAGCGCGACGGCGGGGCCGCCGAGGCCGCGCATCCCGGCGCGCCGGTCGGGAGCGCGGCGGTGCAGGTACCGGGCCACGACGGCGAGGGCGATCACGAGCAGTCCCTGGGCCAGCATCAGGGCGCCGAAGGCCGGGTCGCCGGGCAGCCGTCCGGTGGAGTGCCAGCCGGGCCGGGACCAGCCGGCGTAGACCACGGTGAGCAGCAGCAGGCCGAGCGCGCCGAGCGGAAGATGGCGTACGAGGCGCCGGTCGAGCCGCTGGTCGAGGGTGTTCTCGCTGCGGCCACGGCGGCAGACCACGCCCACCGCCGCCGTCGCCGCGGCCACCAGTGCCGCGGTCAGCAGCCAGCTGAGCGTGTCGAGGACGGCGGGGCCGCCCGGCCGGTGGTCGAAGCGGGTCGCCGGGGTCGCGACGGCGGCGGCCACCGTCAGCAGGCCGGCCGCGGTGTGCGCGGCGCGCAGCCGTGCGACGAGGCGGCGCCCGTACCAGAAGCCGGGCCTGGCCAGCGCGCCGTGGTCGGGCTCCGGCTCGTGGGCGTGGTCCAGCGGCCGGTGCGACTCGTACGCGCTCCAGGTGCGGCGCGAGAGGTACCAGAGCAGGAAGGTCAGCGCGCCCGGCACCAGCGCGGCGAGGGCGAGCCGGCGGCCGGGCGGGCTCCACCAGCCGCCGGCCGCACCGGACGTCGCGGCGGCGCAGAAGGCGAGCCAGGAGTGGCGGCGGGCGCAGTCGTGGGCGCCCGCGCACTGCCAGGCGACCAGGTCCAGGGCCACCTCGCAGGCGGCGGCCACCAGCAGCACCGTCAGGGTGAGGGCGGTGAGCCGGACGAGGACGCCGTACAGGCGCACGGCGCGCGGCCGGCCGGTGGCGGCGGGGCGCATCCAGTGCACGAGGTTGACCACCATGAACGGCAGCAGCAACAGCCACAGGACGCGGCTGCTGTCGCCGGAGGTCAGGTTGCACCAGACGTACGCCTCCTGCACCGGTTCGGGGCGTGGTCCCTTGCCCGGCTCGGTGTCCGCCGCGCGCCGGAAGACGGCGGCGGTGTCGTCACCGGTGACGCGGACCGTGCGCGCGTCGTCGAGCATCTTCTCGGGCGTGGTGCCGCCGACCCCGTGCACGAGCAGTTCCAGTTCGGCCTCCGGCCCGGTGTGCTGGAGCGTGTCGGTCTGCCGCCCCGTGCCGCGGTCCTGCGCCCGTTCCACCGTCGTCGCACCCCCGTGACGCGCCCGAAAGGCCTGAGTCGATGCGGGCCTCAGGATCTCCGCTGCGCGGGTGCCGTGCACCGGTCGTCACGGAATCTCCCCGATCCGAGTGACGTCGGGCGGAACAGCGGTGGCAGGAGTGGCATGTGCGCGTCGTGACGGGCGGGTGGCGCGACCGGTACCGACCCGTGAAAAGATAGGACGCCCGCGCACCTTCAGGTCGTACGGAAGCTCCTGGTCGGAGCCGGTGTGCCGGGCGTGTCGGACGGTTGGCGGCGAAAGGACCGGTGCGGGCGTGAGTGAGAATCAGAACCTCCTCGCGGAGCAGCGCCGCGCCCTGATCCTGGACGAGGTCCGGCGCCGGGGCGGTGTGCGGGTCAACGAGCTGACCCGCAAGCTCGGGGTGTCGGACATGACCGTGCGCCGCGATCTGGACTCCCTCGCCCGGCAGGGAATGCTGGAGAAGGTGCACGGCGGCGCGGTGCCGGTGGTCGAGGCCAGCACCCATGAGCCGGGGTTCGAGGCCAAGTCGGGGCTGGAGCTGACCGCCAAGGAGGACATCGCGCGGGCGGCGGCGGTGCTCGTCGCGCCGGGCGCGGCGATCGCCCTGTCCGGCGGTACGACGACGTACGCGCTCGCGCAGCATCTGCTGGAGGTGCCCGACCTGACCGTGGTGACGAACTCGGTGCGGGTCGCGGACGTCTTCCACTCGGCGCAGCGCACCTCGGGTCAGCGTCAGGGCGCGGCCACGGTGGTGCTGACGGGTGGGGTACGCACCCCGTCGGACTCACTGGTGGGGCCGGTCGCCGACCAGGCCATCGCCGCCCTCCACTTCGATCTGCTCTTCCTCGGCGTGCACGGCATATCGGTCGAGGCGGGGCTGTCGACGCCGAACCTCGCGGAGGCCGAGACGAACCGGCGGCTGGTGCACTCCGCGCGCCGGGTGGTGGTGGTCGCCGACCACACCAAGTGGGGCACGGTGGGCCTCAGTTCGTTCGCCACGCTGGAGCAGGTGGACACGCTCGTCACCGACGCGGGGCTGCCGGCCGAGGCGCGTACGGAGATCTCGGAGCACCTGCCGCGGCTGATCGTGGCGGGCGAGACGGAAGTCTCGGCGGACGAGGATTTCTGACGGCTTGTCAGTTAGTCTGACCCCCTCAACGCCTTGTCCGGGACGGGACTTCACCGAGGGGGTGGGCGTCATGCCGCACCGACTGCGCCCGGTCGGGCCGGAGTTCGTCGACAGCGCGCCGGTACGGCTCGTCTTCACGCACGCGATGGCGGCCGCTCCAAAGACGGTCTTCCGCGCCCTCGCCGAGGACGTGCCCGGCTGGCCGGCGTGGTTCCCGGCGGTGGCCTCCGCCCGGCCCACCGAGGGCGGGCGCGAGGTTCGGCTGCGCGGCGGCGTCCGCTTCCGGGAGACGGTGCTCGTGGCGACGGCGCCCGAGGTGTACGCCTACCGGGTCGACGTGACGAACACGCCGGGCGCCCGCGCCTGGGTCGAGGAGTGGCGGCTGGCTCCGGCCGGGGGCGGGACCCGGGTGCGGATGACCTTCGCCCTCGACGGCACGGCCGCCTTCCGGCTGGTGTGCGGCCTCGCCCGCCCGGGGGTCGGCCGGTCCTTGCGCACGGCGGTCGCGGCACTGGACCGGCGCCTGCGCTGAACCACCCGCGCCGCCGCCCGCCGGTCCGCCCCGCGCGAGCTCAGTCCGGCCAGGCGCCCGTGGTCAGCAGGGTCTCGATCGCGGCTGTGTACGGCGTGATGTCCAGTCCCTGTTCCGTGAGCCAGGCGTCGGAGTAGTACTTGTCGAGGTAGCGGTCGCCGGGGTCGCACAGGAGGGTGACGACGCTGCCGGTGCGGCCCTCGGCCACCATCTCGGAGACGATCTTCAGCGCGCTCCACAGCCCGGTGCCCGTGGAGCCGCCGGCCTTGCGGCCGATGGCCCGCTCCAGGGCGCGTACGGCGGCGACGCTGGCCGCGTCCGGCACCTTCATCATCCGGTCGATCGCGCCGGGCACGAAGCTCGGCTCCATGCGCGGCCGGCCGATGCCCTCGATCCGGGAGCCGCAGTCGCAGGTGACGTCCGGATCGCCGGTCGTCCAGCCCTCGAAGAAACAGGAGTTCTCCGGGTCGGCGACGCAGATCCGGGTGTCGTACTGCATGTAGTGGACGTAGCGGGCGAGGGTCGCGGAGGTGCCGCCGGTGCCCGCCGTGGCGACGATCCACGCCGGCTCCGGAAACCGCTCCAGGCGCAGCTGGCGGAAGGTGGATTCGGCGATGTTGTTGTTGCCGCGCCAGTCGGTGGCCCGCTCGGCGTAGGTGAACTGGTCCATGTAGTGGCCGCCGGTCTCCATCGCGAGGCGGGCGGACTCCTCGTACATCTTCCGGGAGTCGTCCACGAAGTGGCACCGCCCGCCGTGGAACTCGATCAGGCGGCACTTCTCGGCGCTGGTCGTGCGCGGCATGACCGCGATGAAGGGCACTCCGATCAGCTTGGCGAAGTAGGCCTCGGAGACGGCGGTCGAGCCGCTGGAGGCCTCGATGACCGGGCGGCCGGGACGGATCCAGCCATTGCAGAGGCCGTAGAGGAACAGCGAGCGGGCGAGGCGGTGCTTGAGGCTGCCGGTCGGGTGGGTCGACTCGTCCTTGAGGTACAGGTCGATGCCCCACCGCTCGGGCAGCGGGAAGCGCAGCAGGTGCGTGTCCGCCGAGCGGTTGGCGTCGGCCTGTACCTTGCGCACGGCGTCTTTCAGCCAGTCGCGGTAGGCGGAGTCGCTGCGGTCCACATCGAGGGTGGCGCCGGTACGGATCCGGGGGGTGGTGGTCACGGCGGTGCTCCTTACGCTGCGCGCCGACGGCGCCCGACGCGGCCGGCACTTCGAGCATAGGCATCTTTCGCACCGCTTCCCACCTGCATAAACGCATCTTTGGGTGGCCCCAAGCGGCCCTGGGGCACAGGCGTGCGAGGCGGCCGGGGGCGCATTGGCGGGAGTGCTCCGGGCGGTCGTCGCACGCGCCCCGCGTGCACTGGTGCTCGCGGCCGCCTCGCGGCAGACTGCACGCGACGGGACCGATCGTCCCGAACGGGGGCGCACACTGGGATCGCGGAAGCACACGCGCAAGGGGGCGGCAAGCGATGGCGGAGCCGGAGTTCACGGCCACGGGCGTGCGGATCGGCAAGCGGCTGCGTTCGCTCACGCGGGCCGGGCAGGTCCGGATCAACGACGGCAGGCTGGAGTTGCTCAACAGCTACGGCAGCGAGATCGACAGCGCGCCGGTGCAGGCGGTCCGGGCCTCCAAGCCGTGGTTCGCGCCGGACGACCGGGCGCTGGCCGATCTGAACGGCCAGCGGTACCTGCTGACGCTGGGTGAGCACGACCCGGCTCCGGGCGAGTCGGGACCGCCCGCGGCACGGCGGTTCATCGAGGCGGTGCGCCGGGCCGCCGGGCGCGGCGGCTGAGGAACGGCGCCCGGCGCGGACGCCGAGGAACCGGCGCCACTTCGCGCCGCAGCGTTCCGTCGCGGCGAGTTGCGAGAGCGCATCCGCTGCGTCACGCTGTTCTCACGTCACTCTGGGTTTACCGGCGATAACGCTGCGAACCAGCCCGCCGACCACGACAGCAGGCGGACGTTTGGACGCAAGCACCCTGCTGGATCCGTTGTTCTCCGTGTTCTTCCGGTCCGTCGGACCTCTACATCGGGGAGTCGCAGCCGTGACCAGTCATCCGAGCAGGCACTGCACGGTGGAGCTCCAGGCCCTGCCGTCGCGGATCGGCCAGGTCCGCAGAATCGTATCTGCACAGTTGCGCTACTGGCGTATGGACCCGTTGATCGACCGGGCCGCGCTCGGTGTGACGGAGCTGCTCAGCAACGTCCACCGGCACGCCAGGCCCGACAAGACGTGCACCGTCGAGCTGGAGTTGCTGCCGGACCGGCTCACCGTCTCGGTGCGCGACAGCGATCCCCGGCTGCCGGTGCCTGTCGTCCAGGCCGGGGACGCACCGGAGGCGAGTCCGCTGGCCACGTGCGGGCGGGGTTTGGCGATGGTGGCCGCGGTGAGCGAGAGCTGGGGGGCGCGGCCGGACGGCGAGCACGGCAAGGTCGTGTGGTTCACGCTGCCCGCGCCCCAGACGGCGCGCTCCCACCCGGCGGGCGGGCCGCGCCGTACCGCTCGCACGGCACGGCCGACGCCGGAACCCGCGCCCATGGCGCCCCCGGTGCCGGTCGCGGGGGCTCCCGTCACCGCCGCTGCGGTACTGGACGCGGCCGCTGCCCCCGCGGTGGCGCACGCCTCCACCGTGTCCGGGGCATAGGCTCCCGCCCGGCCGGCCGTTCCCGGCCGGCCGGGCGGTGAGACCCGGCTCCGGGCCACGCCCCTCGCGCCGGCTCCGACAGGACCGCGCGCCGCAGCCGCACGTGCGGCGCCGTCCGTTGTTTCCCCGGCCCGGGGGCCGGGGACCCCGAGCGCGGCGGTGGCCGCGATCGAGCACACGCCCCGCGAGCGTTCAGCCCGCCGCGACAGCACCCGGACGCGCCGCCCACCGGCAAACACCCCGCCCCCGACAGGACACCCGGGACCCCATCACGGCACACCCACACATCAGGCACCCCCCCACACACACCACAACCCACGGTGACATCCCCAGCACCTCCAGTCCCACCGCCCACCGGCAAACACCCCGCCCCCGACAGGACACCCGGCACCCCATCACGGCACACACACATCAGGTACAGCCCCGCGCCCACACGCGCGTTCAGTCCGCCGTGACGGCCCGCAGCACGTCCAGGTGTGCCGCACGCCGGGCCGGGCGCAGGCTCGCAAGGGCGCCTGCGGTCAGGCCGACGAGGGCCACCACGGCGAGCCGCGCCGACGGCAGCGCGAAGGCGAACGCGGTGTCGCTCGCGCCGTCGGAGGCCTTCACCAGCGCCCAGCCGAGGAAGCCGCCGAGGCCGAGTCCGCCGACCGTGCCGAACGCCGCGACCAGGACCGACTCCCAGCGGACCATGGCCCGCAGCTGGGCGCGGGTCTGGCCGACGGCCCGCAACAGCCCGATTTCCCTGGTGCGTTCGTGCAGCGCGAGGGTCAGGGTGTTGGCGAGGCCGAGCAGGGCGATGACCACGGCGAGGGCGAGCAGGGCGTAGACGAGGGTCAGCATCATGTCGATGCCGCCCGCCGACGACCGGGCCTACTCGTCGCGGGTCTGCACCGGGGGGTTGCCGTAGCGCGCCGCGGCCCGCTGCACCGCCGCCTTGCCGGCGTCGGCGGACACCCCGGGCCTGAACGTGACGGCGATCAGGGTGTCGGAGTCCTGAGTGCGGTGCGGCGCCCAGGCGGCCCGGGTGATGACGTAGTCGCCGGCGGTTCCGACCGGCCGTAGACGGCCCGGACGGTGAAGTTCGCGCTCGTGCCGTCGGTGAACGTCAGCCGGGCGGTGTCCCCGGCGCGCAGATGCCGCCGGGCGGCCTCCGTCCGGGTGACGGCGATGCCGTCGGAGCCGAGGGCGCGCAGCGTGCCGGAGCCGGAGGGGCCCGTGATCGCCGTGAAGCGTCCGGTGGGGAAGTCGACGGTGACGCCGTCGAGCGCGTGCACGGCGGTGTCGCCGCCGCCGTACACCTTCACCGCGTCGGTCACACCGGCCGCGGGCCGCAGTGCGGTCGTCGGGGTCATGCGGTGCCGCCCTTGCCCGTGCGGCCGAAGTGCTCCTCCAGGACCGACAGGCGGCGCCAGTACTCCTCCTCGTCGATCTCGCCGGAGGCGAAGCGGCGGCCGAGGACCGCGAGCGGCGAGTCACCGGCCGGGCGCCCGCCGTCGAAGGACCTCCAGGGACCGCCGCGCCCGCGCCAGACGGTGCGGCGCAGCAGCGTGACGGCGCCGATCGCGACGGCTGCCCAGATCAGCGGGAAGAACAGGATCCACGGGCCGGGCCCGCCGTGCCAGCTCGCCAGGGTCTGCATCTCGGGTCGTCTCCCTTGTCGTCGTGTCGTCCCCGGCGTCCGGGGATGCCACGAGACTCCCTCCGGCAGGGGGCCCGGGTCGTCGTGCGGCCGGCGGCACCCGGCGTACCTCGCGGGGAGTACGGCGGGGGCGGCCCGCTGCTCCGCGCGGAGCGACGCGGCGGGCGCGGGGGCGGAGCAGCGGGCCGCGCGATGGGCTGGCGCGTTGTAACTACTAGTATGTACAGTGGGTGCATGAGCACCTCGGAACGTCTGATCGAGTCCACACGCGAGCTGCTGTGGGAGCGCGGTTACGTGGGTACGAGCCCGAAGGCGATCCTGGAGCGCGCGGGCGCCGGCCAGGGCAGCATGTACCACCACTTCAAGGGCAAGCCGGATCTCGCCCTGGCGGCGATCAGGCGGACCGCCGAGGAGCTGCGCGGCACCGCCGAGCGCGTCCTCGGCGGTCCGGGCACGCCGTACGAGCGCATCGAGGCCTATCTGCTGCGCGAGCGCGACGTGCTGCGCGGCTGCCCGATCGGCCGGCTGACGATGGACCCCGACGTGATCGCCAGCGACGAGTTGCGCGCGCCGGTGGACGAGACGATCGCCTGGATCCGGCGGCGGATCGCGGACCTCGTCGAAGAGGGCAAGCGGCAGGGGCAGTTCGCGCCCGGACTGGACGGCGCGGAGATCGGCGCCGCCGTCCTCGCGACGGTCCAGGGCGGCTACGTGCTCGCCCGCGCCTGTGGCTCCCCCGCCGCCTTCGACGCCGGCGTACGCGGCCTGCTCTCCCTGCTGACCCCGCTCTCCGACGGAAAGGACCGCTGAGCCCCATGCACGCGATGCAGTACGAGTTGACCCTCCCCGCCGACTACGACACGGGCATCATCCGCACCCGGGCCGCCCGCGTCGGGCATCTGCTCGACGACTGGGACGGGCTCGGCTTCAAGACCTACCTGCTGCGCGAACGCGGGCGGTACGGCTCGCCGGTGAACCAGTACGCGCCGTTCTACCTGTGGAACACCGTCGAGGGCATGAACCGCTTCCTGTGGGGTGGCGCCTTCCAGGGGCTGGTGAACGACTTCGGCAGACCCGCGGTACGGCAGTGGACCGGACTGTGTTACGCCCAAGGCACCGCCGAGCGCGCCACGTTCGCAGTGCGGCACCGCCAACCTGTCCCGGAGGGGGTCGAGTTGGCCCTGACGATGGAGGCCGCCGTCGCCGAGGCGGAGCGACTGGCCGCGGCGGACGGGGCGGTGCTGGCGGCGGCCGCCGTGGACACGCGCGCGTGGGAGCTGGTGCACTTCTCGCTCTGGGAGCACGACGCCCCGAAGGCCGCGGGTGACGTCTTCCAGGTGCTGCACCTGTCGGCGCCCGGCCGGGACATGCTCCCGCGGGGCCGGCAGTGGTGAGCCGGGTCCGCACGGTCCTCGGCGACGTCGCGCCCGAGGAGCTGGGCGTGTGCGACGCGCACGACCACCTCTTCCTGAGCAGCCCGAGGTTCCCCGGCCAGGAGCTGAAGGACGTGGCCCTGGCCCGGGCCGAGCTGGAGGCGTTCCGGGCGGCGGGCGGTGCGTCCGTCGTGCAGTGGACGCCGTACGGCATGGGACGGCGGGCGGCGGACCTGGCGGAGTTGTCCCGGATCACGGGCGTGACGCTGGTGTGCGCCACGGGACTGCACCAAGCCGCCCACTACACACCGGAGTCGCTCACCGGGCTGCGCGGTCGGCTGGCCGAGGTGTTCGTGTCCGAGCTGACCGAGGGCATCGCCTCGACCGGGGTGCGGGCGGGGTTGATCAAGGTGGCGGGCGGCTTCCACGCTCTCGACGCGCACGCCCGCTGGACGATGGCCGCGGCGGCCGAGGCGCACCACGCCACCGGTGCGCCCATCGCCGTGCACCTGGAGATGGGCACCGGCGCGCTGGACGTACTCGACCTGCTGTGCGGCGAGTTCGGCGTGCCGGGCGACCGGGTGATCCTCGGCCACCTCAATCGCTCCCCCGACCCCGTGGCGCACCGGGAGGCCGCCGGATCGGGCTGCTGGCTGGCCTTCGACGGGCCCTCGCGCGCCCATCACGCCACCGACTGGCGGATGCCGGATGCGGTCCGGGCCCTGGCGGAGGCGGGCTTCGGCGACCGGCTGCTGCTCGGCTGCGACACGGTGCTCGCCGGCAGCCGGTCGGTCGACGGCGGGCCCGGTATGCCGTATCTGCTGCGCAGGGCCCGGCCGAGGCTGGTGGCCGAGCTGGGTGCGGAGCTGGTGGAGCGGGTGCTGACCGAGCATCCGGGGCGGGCGTTCGCGGTGGACTGGCGGTAGTCGCCCGCCCCTCGGGCCGCGGCTACGCCACGGAGATGTCCACCGACGGGCGGAGTTTCGCCGCCGCCGCCAGGGCCTCGTGCACGGGGTGTTCGACGAAGGCCGTCACCAGGCCGCGGTCCGCCGCGCCCTCGGCCGCCGGACAGGCGATCTGCTCGTACGCGGCCTGGAAGCGCGGGCCCCAGCGGCGGGCGCCGAGGCGGGCCGTGCGGGAGCAGTTGTCGACCATGTAGGCCACGTCCCGGGCGTGCATGTACGGCAGGAGGGAGTCGACGGCTTCGATGACCGACTCGTTGACGATCTCGGACCAGGGGTGTCCGCGCTCGGCGAACTCGTCGATCTGGGCGGTCATGGTGGCGATGAAGACACCGGCGGTGAACGGGTCGACGGACAGGGTGCGTTCGGCCCTGCGGGCCCGCACGCGGTCGCCCGCCGCCCACATCGGGGAGCCGCCGATGCGGCTCATCGGCCGTCGGCCGAACCGGTGTTCGGCGAGGATCACACTGCGCAGCTCGGTGCCGTCGGCGACCTCGTCGTAGATCTCGGCGACGAGTTCGCGGGCCGGTGCGTACGCCGCCGCGTAGGCCCGGTCGAAGACCTCCCGTCCGGCGCGGTCGAGTTCGTCGCGCACCGCGCGCAGGCCGGCGCGGGAGATGGTGCGGGCGATGGGCCCGGTGATGTTCTCGCAGGAGCGCTCGTACGCGGTCACCTCGTCGTCCCCGGCGAGCCGGCAGCGGGTGTACAGGCTCTCCACGATGCCGTGCACCGCGCCGAGCAGGATGGCGCGCTCGCCGACGATGTCGGAGCGGTACTCGCTCTCCAGGGTGGTGCGGAAGGTGTACGGCGAGCCCAGCGCGACCGACCACCCGAGGGCCAGGTCGGTGGCCCGGCCGTCGGGGTCGGCGTGGACCGCGAAGCTGCTGTTGATGCCGGCACCGTTGATCTGCGCGCCCTGCTCGTACAGGCGGCGCACGGAGTCGCCCATGCCCTTGGGGCAGACGGCGATCACGCCGTGCCCGGGCGGGAAGTCGCCGCCGGTCGCGCGCAGGTGGCCGAGCAGGAAGCCGTGCGAGAGTCCGACGACCGCACCCGGCCTGAGCGCGGCGAAGATCTCCTGGTGGTGGGCGGCGAGCGCGGAGTCGGCGATGAGCAGCAGCACGAGGTCGCTGTCGGCGGCCACGGCGAGCCAGTCGCCGAGGGTGCCGTCCTCCTCGGTGAAGCCGTGGGCGCGGGCGTCGGCGGCCGAAGCCGAGCCGGGGCGCAGGCCGACCGCGACCGTGATGCCGCTGCCGGCGAGGGAGTCGCGCAGGTTGCGGGCCTGGGCGCGGCCCTGCGGGCCCCAGCCGAGCACGCCGACGCGGCGGACGCCGGCGAAGGCCTGCGGCAGCAGCGGGAAGAGGTGCCGGCCGCCGCGCAGGACGGTCTCGGTGCCGCCCGGCACGTACATGCTCTCCAGGGGGAAGACGCGTGAGGTGTATGTGGTCGAGGTCATGGTCGAGTTGTAGGCTCCGGCCTTGTGTTGCGGCAAGCGCAAGATGTGCAGCGGGGCGTTGCGTGAGGTGAAAGACGGAGGTCGGCCGTGCGGGACGATCACCAGGAGCTGCGGCTGTTCCTCCATCTCGCGCAGTCGCTCAACTTCGGGCGCACGAGTCTGGAGTGCCATGTCAGCCCGTCGACGCTCACCCGGACCGTGCAGCGCCTGGAGTCAGAGCTGGGCCACCGGCTGTTCGACCGGGGGCCGCGCGGGGTGTCGCTGACGGCGGAGGGGCACCGGTTCCGCGCCTACGCCGTCCAGGCCCTGGAGTTGTGGCGCGCCTATCGTGAGGAGCATCCGGATCCCGCCGAACTCAGCGGCAGGCTGGGTGTGTTCGCGACGGTGACCGCCTGCCAGGCGCTGCTGCCCGAGCTGCTGGGGCCGTTCCGTGCCGCGCATCCCCAGGTGCGGCTGGACCTGCGCACCGGTGACGCGGCGGCGGCGCTGGCCCGGCTGGACGAGGGCGAGGTGGACGTGACCGTGGCGGGGCTTCCGGCGCGGTTGCCGGATCCGCTGGTGAGCCGCACGGTGGCGGTGACCGACCTGGTGCCGGTGACCGCGCGCGACCGCCCGGACCCCGGTCTCGACGGGCCGTTCGTGCTGCCGCACCGGGGGCTGGTGCGGGAGGCGGCCGATCGCTGGTTCCGGTCCCGGGGCAGGGTGCCGGACGTGGCCTGTGAACCGGACGGACACGAAGGCCTGTTGTCCCTGGTCGCCCTCGGCTGCGGCACGGGTGTCGTCCCCCGGCTCGTGCTGGAGCACAGCGCGGTCCGCGACCGGCTGACCGTGGTTCCGGCGGATCCGGCGCCGGAGCGGTTCCCGATCGGGCTGTGCGTGCGCCGGGCCGATCTGCGCAGGCCCCTGGTGGCGGCGCTGTGGAGCCTGACGGCTCACATGGCCGCGTAGGGCGGGCCGCAGGGGTGCTCAGCCGCGGGCGTAGCGCCGTACGACCGGGCGCATGTAGTCGACGTGCGGGCCGCCGAGCCGGTCCAGGTCCGCGGCCGAGCCGACCAACTCGATCCGGTCGAACTCGGGTTCCTCGCCACGGCCGGTCTGGGTCCGCGCCAGCTCCGCGTACCGGTCGTGCAACTCCCGCGCGGGGCGCGGGGGCGCGATGAACATCACGCCGACGCTGCCGCGTGCTCCCCGGGTGGTCAGCCACCGGGAGAGGGCGTCGGCCGGGGTGTCGGAGCCCGTCTCCTCGGCAAGTTCGCGGGCCGCGTGGCCGGCCAGCGCGGTGAGGTCCAACGCCTCTCCGGCGTCCGGGGGTTCGACGGTTCCGCCGGGAAGCTGCCAGCGGCCGGGCGTGGAGGTCGAGGCGGACATCCGGCCGACCAGCAGCCGGCCGTCGTCGGCGGGCTGGACCACCGATACGAACAGCGACGAGAGCGCGGGCGAGCCGGGCACGTGCCGCAGCGTGCGGTAGCGGTAGCTCGCCCGTGCCCAGGAGAGCACCAGGCCGTCCGGCCCGTCCCGGTCCAGCCCGGTGAGGGCGGCCACCGGGCCGTCGAAGAGGGCGGGGTTCGCCCGTACCCACTGCTGCCAGGCCCGGTCCATCGCCACACGGTGGCGCTCCCGTAACTCCGGCAGGGCCGTCTCGACCAGGCGGATGCGTACGGCGGTCAGGATCTCCACGGGCGCGACGGTCACCGCAGGGCCGCCAGCGGGTCGTCCAGGACCGGCTGCCAGGCCAGTTCGGCCGCGCCGACGAGGCTGTTGTGGTCCAGGGTGCACGGCAGGATCGGCACGCCGCCGCTCTGGCCCCACAGGCTGCGGTCGGCGACGACCGCGCGCAGCCGGCCGGGGTCGGCGCGCAGCAGGGTGCGGTGCAGTCCGCCGAGGATGATGCGGTCGGGGTTGAGGATGTTGACCAGCCCGGCGAGGCCGAGGCCCAGGCGGTCGATCAGCGCCTCGGCGGCCCTGCGGACGGCCGGGTCGTCGTACTGCGTGCCCAGCAGGTCGTTGGCCTGCTGCAGCAGGGAGACCTCGGGGCCGGGCTCACGGCCCGCCTCGACCAGCAGCGCCAGCGGGTCCGCCTCGACGTCCAGGCACCCCCGGCTGCCGCAGTGGCAGGGGCGGCCCTCGGGGTTGACGGTGAGGTGACCGACCTCCAGGGCGAGGCCCGAACTGCCGGTGTGCAGACGGCCGTCGAGGACGAGGGCGCCGCCGACACCGCGGTGTCCGGTGGCCACGCACAGCAGGTCGCGGGCGCCCTGGCCGGCGCCGTGCCGGTGTTCGGCGAGCGCGGCGAGGTTGACGTCGTTGCCGGCGAAGGCCGGGCCGGTGAGCCCGGCGGCGCGCACGCACTGCGCGAAGATCCGCCGGACGGGTGCGCCGACCGGCCAGGCCAGGTGGAGGGGGTTGAGGGCCAGTCCGTCGGGTTCGGCGACGGCGGACGGTACGGCCAGTCCGGCGCCCACGCAGCGGCGGCCGGTCGTGCGCAGCAGTTCGGCGCCCGCCTCCACCACCGAGCCGAGCACCTTCGCCGGGTCGGCGTCGATGGTCTCGCAGCCGGGTGCCGTCGCCACGATCCGCCCGCCGAGGCCGACCAACGCGGCCCGGAAGCCGTCGGCGTGGACCTGGGCCGCGAGCGCCACCGGCCCGTCCTCGGCCACCTCCAGCCGGTGCGAGGGGCGCCCCTGGGAGCCGGCCGCCGCGCCGGGGCGGGCGTCCACCCGGATCAGGCCGAGCGCCTCCAGCTCTGCGGCCACGGCGCCCGCCGTGGCCCGGGTGACCCCGAGTTCGGCGGTGAGCACGGCCCGGGTCGGTGCCCGCCCGGTGTGCACGAGCTCCAGCGCGGGCCCGAGCGCACCGCGCCCCCGGTCCAGCCGCGCCCTCGGGGTCGTTCTCTCCCCCGCCGTCCGGGGGTCCGCCTTGCCGCTCATGAGGGCGAGTCTCCCATGATCCGCATTCGTGGTGCCGCTGGGCGCCCGCTACAGGCCGCTCACCCGCAGGGTGATGTTCAGCCGTCCGGCCAGGCCCAGCCAGTGCGGTGCCGTACCGGGGCGCACGCGCGGCACCCCGTGGTAGGCGAGCCGGGAGGGTCCGCCGAAGACGAACAGGTCGCCGCTGCGCAGCTCCACGTCCGTGTACGGCCTGCCGCGCGTCTCGGTGTTGCCGAAGCGGAACACACAGGTGTCGCCGAGGCTCAGCGAGACCACCGGGGCGTCCGCGCGCTCGTCGGCGTCGCGGTGCATGCCCATGCGGGCGTCGCCGTCGTAGAAGTTGATCAGCGCGATGTCGTACGGCGCCGTCGGGACCGCCGCCGGGCCGAGCGCGTCGGCCACCGCGCGGCGGCCCAGTTCGTCGAGCCAGGCCGGGAACGGCTTCACCGGGGCGCCGTCGCCGTCGGCGACCGTGCGGGTGTAGGCGTACGGGTACGCGTGCAGGCCGGGGCACTCGGGGTTGTCCCGTGCGGGCCGCCCGCAGTGCGGGCAGCCTCGGACGGGACCCCAGTGCAGGCCCAGGCACACCTGTCTGGCGGTCATGGTGCCGCCGCCCGGGGTGCGCACCGTGCGCAGCCCGGCCGGGGGCCGCGCCCAGGCCCGGCAGGCGGTGAGCAGCTCGCGCTGCCGGTCGGCGCCCAGCCAGTCCGGGGCGTGCACGGCGCCCCGCGCGACCCGCGCGCGCTCCCTGGGAAACAGCTCCGCGTCCACGCGCTCCATCATCCCGCAAGGCGGCCGCACCGCCCCTGATCTGCGGCTCGGCTAGCCTGGGAGGCACGATGAGCGACCGCATGACGACACCGTGGGGCGAGGTCGAGCTGACCCGCTTCCCCGAGGACCCCCGCGACCGGCTGCGTGCCTGGGACGCCTCCGACACGTACCTGCTGCGCCACCTGGCCGAGGAGAGAGTGCCGCTGACCGGCGCGGTCGTGGTGCTCGGGGACCGCTGGGGCGCCCTGGCCACGGCGCTCGCCGCCCACCACCCGACGCAGATCACCGACTCCTTCCTGAGCCAGGAGGCGACCCGGGCGAACCTGGGCCGGGCCGGGGTCGAGCCCGGTGCCGTCCAGCTGCTCACCACCCAGGACCCGCCGCCGCAGCGGGTGGACGTGCTGCTGGTACGGGTGCCGAAGAGCCTGGCGCTGCTGGAGGACCAGCTGCTGCGGCTGGCGCCCGCCGTGCACGCGGGCACGGTCGTCGTCGGCACCGGCATGGTGAAGGAGATCCACACCTCCACGCTCGGGCTGTTCGAGCGGATCCTCGGCCCGACCCGCACCTCTCTGGCACGCCAGAAGGCCCGGCTGATCTTCTGCACCCCGGACCCGGCGCTGGAGCGCCCCGCGAACCCGTGGCCGTACCGCTACGCCCTCCCGCAGGACGTCGGGCCGGTCTCCGGACGCACGGTCGTCAACCACGCCGGCGTGTTCTGTGCCGACCGGCTCGACATCGGCACCCGTTTCCTCCTGGCCCACCTGCCGGGGCCGGGCGCTGCCCGGGTGGTGGACCTCGGCTGCGGCAACGGTGTCGTCGGTACGGCGGTGGCGCTGGCGGATCCGTCGGCCGAGGTGCTGTTCGTGGACGAGTCGTTCCAGGCGGTGGCCTCGGCGGAGGCGACGTACAAGGCCAACGGGGTGCCCGGGCACGCGGAGTTCCGGGTCGGCGACGGACTGGCCGGGGTGGCGCCGGGCAGCGTGGACCTCGTCCTGAACAACCCGCCGTTCCACTCCCACCAGGCGACGACCGACGCGACGGCGTGGCGCATGTTCACCGGCGCGAAGCGAGCCCTTCGGCCGGGCGGCGAACTGTGGGTGATCGGCAACCGGCATCTGGGGTACCACGTGAAGCTGCGGCGGCTGTTCGGGAACAGCGAGCTGGTCGCCTCGGACCCCAAGTTCGTGGTGCTCAGGGCCGTGAAGAAGGACTGAAGGGAAGTGGACCGACGACCGGCCCGTCGGGGACCGTCCGGTGGACGGGTTCGGGGCCCGCGGCGGCTCAGGACCGGTCCAGCACCCCGATGATCCGGCGCACCTCGCCGGCCATCGCCTCCCGGCCCACGCTGAGGTACGTGCGGGAGTCGACTGCCTCGGGGCGCGCGGCGAGGAACTCCCTGATCGCTCCCGTCATGGCCGCGTTGAGCGCCGTACCGACGTTGACCTTGGCGATGCCGCCCGCGACCGCCTCGACCAGCCCGTCGTCCGGTACGCCGGAGGAGCCGTGCAGGACGAGGGGGACGGCGACGGCCGTGGACAGCCGCTTGAGCAGGGCGTGGTCGAGGGTGGCGGTGCGCGTGGTCATGGCGTGTGCGCTGCCGATGGCGACGGCGAGCGCGTCGACGCCGGTGCCGGAGACGAAGTCGCCGGCCTGGTCGGGGTCGGTGCGCGCACCGGGTGCGTGGGCGTCCAGCGGAGGCCTGCCGTCCTTTCCGCCGATCTGCCCCAACTCCGCCTCGATCCAGAGGCCTTGGGCATGCGCCCAGTCGGCGGCGGCCCGGGTGGCGCAGAGGTTGTCGGCATAGGGCAGGCGGGCCGCGTCGTACATCACGGAGCTGAACCCCGCGCCGGGCGCCTGCCGCAGCAGGTCGTCGCTCTGCACGTGGTCCAGGTGCAATGCGACGGGTACGGCGGCCCGTTCGGCGGCGGCGACGGCCGCGCGGGCCAGCGGCAGCAGCCGTCCGTAGCGGAACTTGACGGCGTTCTCGCTGACCTGGAGGACGACGGGCGCACCGGCCGACTCCGCGCCGGCGATGACGGCCTCGACGTGTTCCAGGGTGATGATGTTGAAGGCGGCGACGGCGGAACGGGCCGCGGAGGCGGCGGTGATCAGCTCACCGGTGGACGCGAGGGGCACTTCGGGTGTCCTTCCGGAACGCGGGCCGTGGAGGGCCGGGGATCGGCGGGCGTCGGACGGGGGCGGCCGCAAGGCCGTCACGGACAGGGGCAGCGACCGGGTACGGCCGAGGGTGACCAGGGCCGCCGCGCGGTGATCGGGCGCGGCCGGGGTTTCAGGGGCTGAGGATCACGGAGCGGGCGAGGTGGCGCGGCCGGTCGGGGTCGAGGCCGCGCGCGGCGGCGACGGCGACGGCGAGCCGCTGGACGCGGACGAGTTCGGCGAGCGGGTCGAGTCCGCCCTCGATCCACCATCCGCCCGTGGCGGCGACCTGCCGGGCGAGCCCCTCGGGTGCCTCGCCGAGCATCCAGGTGGCCGTGCCCTCGGTGGTGATGCTGATCGGCCCGTGCCGGTACTCCATCGCCGGGTAGGCCTCGGTCCAGGACAGGGAGGCCTCGCGCATCTTCAGCCCCGCCTCGTTCGCGAGTCCGACGGTCCAGCCGCGCCCCAGGAACGTGAACTGGGTGCAGGCGACGAGCTGTTCGGGAAGAGGAGTGCCGAGGGCCGTGCGCGCGTCGGCGACAACGGAGTCGGCGTGCAGGCCGAGATGGGCGCGCAGGAGAGTGAGGGCCGTGGTCGCGAACCGGGTCTGGACGACGGAGCGTTCGTCGGCGAAGTCCAGGACGACGAGGTCGTCGGCGGCGGACATGACGGGGGTGTCGGGGTCGGCCGTGACGGCGGTGGTCCGCGTCCGCCCCTTCAACTCGCCGAGTACGTCCAGCACTTCCGTCGTCGTGCCGGAGCGGGTGAGGGCGACGACCCGGTCGTACGACCGCCCGTACGGGAACTCGGAGGCGGCGAACGCGTCGGTCTCGCCCTGCCCTGCGCCCTCCCGCAGGCCGGCCACCGCCTGCGCCATGAAGTACGAGGTCCCGCACCCCACGACGGCGACTCGTTCCCCGCGCTCCGGCAGCGCGGCCTTGTGCCGCTCCGCCCTCTCGGCGGCCCGCGCCCAGCACTCCGGCTGGCTGTTCAGCTCGTCCTCGACATGGGTCATGCCCACACCCTCCTCGCTGATTGTTCCTGCAAGATATAGCGTGATTTCGAGCAGAATCAAGCATCCACGCGCAGAGATTCGTGCGCTAGGGTCGCCGGGAAACACTTCGGAACGGAGGCTGCGGATGTCCCGGGACGCCCGCTGGAAGGCGCTGCTGGAACTGCTCGTGGAGCGCGGCCGGCTGGAGGTCGAGGAGGCGGCGGCCGAGCTGGCGGTGTCGGCGGCGACGATCCGCCGGGACTTCGACCAGCTCGCCGAGCAGCAGATGCTGGTGCGCACCCGGGGCGGAGCGGTGGTGCACGGGGTGTCGTACGAGCTGCCGCTGCGCTACAAGACGGCCCGCCGCGCCTCCGAGAAGCAGCGCATCGCCAAAGCCGTGGCCGGCCTGCTGGCCCCGGGCGAGGCGGTGGGGCTGACCGGCGGCACGACCACCACGGAGGTGGCCCGCGCGTTGGCCGTGCGCGGCGACCTGTCCAGCGGCGCACCGGCGTTGACCGTCGTCACCAACGCGCTCAACATCGCCAACGAGCTGGCCGTACGGCCCCAGTTCAAGATCGTGGTGACGGGCGGGGTCGCGCGCCCGCAGTCCTACGAACTCATCGGCCCGCTCGCCGACGGCGTGCTCGGGCAGATCACGCTCGACGTGGCCGTGCTCGGCGTCGTCGCCTTCGACGTGGCGCACGGCGCGGCGGCGCACGACGAGGCGGAGGCCGCGATCAACCGCCTGTTGTGCGAACGCGCCGAGCGGGTGGTGGTCGCCGCCGACTCCAGCAAGCTGGGCCAGCGCGCCTTCGCCCGTATCTGCGGAACGGAGCTGGTCAACACGCTGGTGACGGACACGGCGGCACCTTCGGAGACGGTACGCCGCTTCGAGGAGGCGGGGCTCCGGGTCCTGACGGTCTGACCACCCGCCGTCCCGGCCGGGGCAGGGCCGCGCGGAGGCGGTACGCGGCTCCACCCTGCCGAAGGCGGGGTCGTACAAGGCCGGGCTGGTGCGGGGGCCCCGTGTCGGCTGACCACGGCCGCCGACACGGAGGGGCCGCGCCCCACTGACGAGACCGGCCGGCGCGGAGGGCGCCGCGTCGTTCGGACGGGGCGGCGGCGCTCCGGCCGCCCTCGACAGGCCCGTACGAAGAGGGCCGCGCCTGGGCCGCACCGCCGTGACCGGCCCGCGCGGAAGAGGAACATGAGGCGCCGACGCGACCACGACCGGCCCGTGCGGAGCGGGACGCAGCGCACCGGCCCGACGACGACCGGCCTGTACGGAGGGATGCGCAGCGCGCTCGCCACCGCCGCACGAATCCGTACGCCACCCCGACCGCACGGAACCACCGCTCGTCACGGGCCCGCACACGATCACCGGCCCACGCCGACCCGCACACGATCACCGGCCCATGCCGACCCGCACTGCAACCACCGGTCCACACCTGCCCGCACGCAAACACCGGTCCGCACGGCACCACCGGTCCACACCGGTCCGCACAGAACCGGCGCGCCCCCGCCCGGTTCAGGCGCGGCTGAAATCCGCCTTGACGAATCCCGCGCCCCGTTGGTCGTTGCAGCCGGTCGATGACCGGTCGACCGGGTCGGGCCAGGTCTGCTGGGCCTGGAGCGCCACGCTCACCAGGGTCAGCAGCAGGTCGACGTCGCTCGCCGCGTCGAGACGCAGGGTCACCCACTGGGAGCCGGGCACGATTCTGATCGCACCGGAGTCCTTCATGTCCTTGGCGAAGCGCCGGATCGCCCGGTCGGTCAGCCGGAGATCCACATCGCGGTCCGAGTGGAAGTGGGCGATCTCGCCCTGGGCCGAACTCACCGCCTGTCCCAGGCCGCAGCTCGGGACCGCCTGACTCAGGTCGGGCCAGGTCGCCAGTTGCGCGAGAGCGCGCGAGGCCAACGTCATGGGCCCATCATGGCCCGCTCACCCCTCGGCAACCAGGTCGTGAGCAAGCATTAACCGACCTGTATCCACCCGGGGACCGCGCGCGGAACCGCTCAGGCGGCCCCGAACCCGCCTCGCCCCACCCGGTGTTGACGGCACGGCCGATGCGAGGCCAGACAAGTCGGCGCAGGTCAAGGCCACATCGCCCGCTTCACCGGCGTCAGGCGCCTACCCCCGCAGTCGCGGCGATCCGCTCCGCACGTCAGGCCGCCACCGCCGTAACGGATATGGACGCACCGCCCGGCCGTCTCGCGATGTGAACACTCTCGGCCAACGCTCCTGGGCGAGCCGCCCCGGAAGCCGCTTGCCCCACCCTCCACCTGACCCTAACCTGGGTTTGTGCCGCAAATAAACAAAACCCGATCGCACAACGTCGTGCCGGGCAGCAGTCACGATCTCTCCCGGCTCCGGATCGCCCTGACCGCCTTCTTCGCCCTGGACGGCTTCATCTTCGCGGGGTGGGTCGTCCGGATCCCCGCCATCAAGGAGCAGACCGACGCCTCTGCCAGTGATCTGGGGCTGGCCCTCCTCGGGGTCTCCGCCGGGGCCGTGATCACGATGACCCTCACCGGGCGGCTGTGCCGGCGGTACGGCAGCCATCCGGTCACCGTCGTCTGTGCCGTCCTGCTCTCCCTCAGCGTCGCCCTGCCCCCGCTCACCCACTCCGCGCCCGCACTCGGTGCCGTGCTCCTGGTCTTCGGCGCCGCGTACGGCGGCATCAACGTCGCTTTCAACAGCGCCGCCGTCGACCTGGTGGCCGCGCTGCGGCGGCCCGTCATGCCCACCTTCCATGCCGCGTTCAGCCTCGGCGGCATGATCGGGGCCGGCCTCGGCGGGCTGGTCGCCGGCGCGCTCTCCCCCACCCGGCATCTGCTCGGCCTCACCGCCACCGGCCTCCTCGTCACGGCCGTCGCCGGACGTACCCTGCTCCGGCTGGAGCCTCCCGCACCGCCGGAATGCAGCCCGCCACCGCAGCCGAGGACCCCACAACCCAGGACCACAGCCCCGACCACCACACACCCGGAAACCCCGCACCCAGGCGGCGCGCACGGCGACGCCTCTCGGGGCGGCCGCCGCGGGCTGGTCCTCGTCTTCGGGCTGGTCGCACTGTGCACGGCCTACGGGGAGGGTGCCATGGCCGACTGGGGCGCGCTCCACCTCCAGCAGGACCTGGCGGCCTCGTCGGGTGTGGCGGCGGCCGGGTACTCGTGTTTCGCGCTGGCCATGACCATCGGCCGGGCGACCGGGACGACGCTGCTGGAACGCCTCGGCCGGGCGCGCACCGTGATCGCGGGCGGCACCGTCGCGACGGCCGGCATGCTGCTCGGTTCCCTCGCGCCCTCCGTGGGGGCGGCCCTGATCGGCTTCGCCGTCACCGGGGTCGGACTGGCCAACCTCTTCCCGGTCGCCGTGGAGCGCGCGGGCGCGCTGACCGGGCCGTCCGGAGTCGCCGTCGCCTCGACCCTGGGCTACGGCGGCATGCTCCTCGGGCCGCCCTCGATCGGCTTCATGGCCGACTGGTTCTCCCTGCCGGCCGCGCTGACGAGCGTGGCCGCCCTGGCCGCCGTCGCCGCACTCATCGGAGTCACGACACGGCGGACCATGGGACGCTGACCGGGCCAGGCCCAGCCGCAGCCGCAGCCGCAGCCGCAGCCGCCCGGCGGAACGAGGGTGGTCCGGAAAGGGCGGAACGATCGGCGGGAGCAACGCGGGGTCCGGCCTCACCGGCTCCCCGGCCGCTGCGGCGCCGTCACTCGGCGCCGGGCAGCATCCTCGCCAGCACCGCACGCTGCACGGGCCGCACCCGGCCGTGCAGCGTGCGGCCCTTGGCCGTCAGCGCCACCCTGACTCCGCGCCGGTCCTCGGCGCACATGGCGCGATCGACGAGGCCGTCCTTCTCCAGACGGCCGATCAGCCGGGACAGCGCGCTCTGGCTGAGATGGACCCGTTCGGAGATCTCCTGCACGCGGTAGGCGCAGCCGCCGTCGGCCGCCGCTCCCTCGGCCAGCAGGTCGAGCACTTCGAAGTCGCTGGCGCACAGGCCGTGTTCGTGCAGCGCCCGGTCCAGCTCGCACTGGGTGCGGGCATGCAGGGCCAGTATCTCCCGCCACTGCTCCACGAGGGCCTGCTCGGCCTTCTTCGCCGCCATGAGCGCACCGTAGCAGAGAACCAAGATTGTTGCATCGTAATTAAATGCATTTGCATCTCATGCGCATGCATGTACTGTCTGCGGCATGACTTCTCCGCTCGCCTCCCCCGCGGCCCCGTCCCCGGCCGTCCGCTGGACTCCTCGCCTGTGGGGCACCCTGCTGGTGCTCTGCGCGGCGATGTTCCTCGACGCGCTGGACGTGTCGATGGTCGGCGTCGCGCTGCCCTCCATCGGCTCCGACCTGCATCTGTCCACCTCGACGCTGCAGTGGATCGTCAGCGGCTACATCCTGGGCTACGGCGGCCTGCTCCTCCTCGGCGGACGCACCGCCGATCTGCTCGGCCGGCGCCAGGTGTTCCTCGTCGCCCTGGGCGTCTTCGCGCTCGCCTCGCTGCTGGGCGGACTCGTGGACTCCGGTCCGCTGCTGATCGCCAGCCGCTTCATCAAGGGACTGAGCGCGGCCTTCACCGCGCCGGCCGGCCTGTCGATCATCACCACGACGTTCCCGGAGGGCCCGCTGCGCAACCGTGCCCTGTCCATCTACACCACCTGCGCCGCCACCGGCTTCTCCATGGGCCTGGTGCTCTCCGGCCTGCTCACCGAGGCCAGTTGGCGCTTCACCATGCTGCTGCCCGCGCCGATCGCCCTCATCGCGCTGGCCGCGGGCCTCCGGCTGCTGCCGCGCAGCGCCCGCGAGGAGAACCACGCCGGCTACGACATTCCGGGTGCCGTCCTCGGCACCGCGTCGATGCTGCTGCTGGTGTACACCGTCGTCCAGGCCCCCGGGGCCGGCTGGGCCTCGGCCCGCACGCTGCTGTCCTTCCTCGCCGTCGCGGTGCTGCTGACCGCGTTCGTACTGGTCGAGCGGCGCTCGCCGAGCCCGCTGATCCGGCTGGGCGTGCTGCGCTCGGGCAGCCAGGTCCGCGCCCAGCTCGGCGCGATCGCCTTCTTCGGCTCCTACGTCGGCTTCCAGTTCCTCACGACGCTGTACATGCAGTCCCTGCTCGGCTGGTCCGCGCTGCACACGGCGCTCGCGTTCCTGCCGGCCGGCGCGCTGGTGGCGGTGTCGTCCACGAAGGTCGGCGCGATCGTCGACCGGTTCGGCACGCCCCGGCTGATCGCGCTCGGCTTCGCCTTCATGGCCCTCGGGTACGCGCTGTTCCTGCGCGTCGACCTCGACCCGGTGTACGCCGCCGTCGTCCTGCCCTCCATGCTGCTGATCGGCGCGGCCTGCGCGCTGGTCTTCCCCTCGCTCAACATCCAGGCCACCAACGGGGTCGAGGACCACGAGCAGGGCATGGTCTCCGGGCTGCTCAACACCTCGGTGCAGGTGGGCGGCGCGCTGTTCCTGGCCGTGGTGACGGCCGTGGTCACCGCGGGGGCTCCCGCGCACGCCACGCCGCGGGCCGTGCTCGACAGTTACCGGCCCGGCTTCGTCGTCGTGACCGGCATCGCGCTCGCCGGCCTGCTGATCACCCTCACGGGACTGCGCAGCCGTCGTGGCCGACCGTCCGTCGTGGTCGCCCAGTCCGTGGTGCGCGAGGCGGAGACGGAGCGTGTCGCGGTGCGTGACTGAGCGCCCGGCGGCGGTGCGCGTCGCGGGGTGCCGGGACGGACCGGCCGGCGCCTGCCGCGCCGTACCGTCGATCGCACCAGCGCGGCGGCGCCGCACTTCGACGTAGGCCCGCGTCCTTTCAGAGTCCCTTCGCCCGGCCGGAGTTGGCTTGCCCGGCCGGGCGCACGTCTGTGAGGCTGGACGGATGGACAGCCACGGGGGACGCCGCACCAAGGCCCAACAGGACGCCGCCACGGTCGAGATCGGGTACGCGCTGGTCAGCGCCGCGTTCGCGGCGGCGGTGCTGTTCGGGGCAGTGGCCGGGCCCGCGCTGCTCTTCGAGCTCCCCGGCGTGGTGTCCACGGCCTTGAAATGGCTCGCCCTGACGGTCACGCCGGTCGTCTTCGCGGCCCGCGTGGTCACCGTCCTGGTGCGCTTCCGGCGCGGCGGCCCTCAGCCCAGCCAGCCGGGGCGCACCAGCCCCGACTCGTAGGCAAGTACGACGAGTTGGGCGCGGTCGCGGGCGCCCAGTTTCACCATCGCGCGGCTCACATGGGTCTTGGCCGTGAGCGGGCTGACCACCAGGCGGCGGGCGATCTCCTCGTTGGACAGGCCGATGCCGACCAGCGCCATCACCTCCCGCTCCCGCTCGGTGAGGCGGGCGAGGGCGCCGACCGCGGCGGGTTCCTTCGAGCGGGCCGCGAACTCGGCGATCAGGCGGCGGGTGACGCCCGGGGACAGCAGCGCGTCCCCCTCGACCACCGCCCGTACGGCGCGCACGAGTTCCTCGGGCTCGGTGTCCTTCACCAGGAAGCCGGAGGCGCCGGAGCGGATCGCCTCGAAGACGTACTCGTCGAGTTCGAAGGTGGTGAGCATGACCACCTTCACGTCCTTCAGGTCCGCGTCGCCGGTGATGCGCCGGGTCGCGGCCAGGCCGTCCAGCAGGGGCATGCGGATGTCCATCAGGACGACGTCCGGGGCCAGTTCGCGCACCCGGCGCAGCGCCTCCTCGCCGTCGGCGGCCTCACCGGCCACCTCGATGTCCGGCTGCGCGTCGAGCAGCGCCCGGAAGCCGGCCCGGACGAGGGACTGGTCGTCGGCGAGCAGTACCCGGATCACTGGTCCTCCCTGAGACGCGACGGCAGTACGGCGAGCACCCGGAAGCCGCCGTCGGGGCGCGGGCCCGCCTCGATGGTGCCACCCAGCGCGGCCGCCCGCTCCCGCATCCCGGCCAGCCCGTTGCCGCCGCCGCCGGCGTCGGCGCCGGTCGCGGGCCCGTCGTCGTCGACGCGCAGCCGCAGCGCGTTCCCGTCGTGGGCGAACGCCACGCGCGCGTGCCGCGATCCCGAGTGCCGTACGACGTTGGTGAGGGCCTCCTGGACGATGCGGAAGGCAGCCAGGTCGGCGCCCGGCGGCAACTGCGGCGGCGTGCCCTCGACCTCGACGGTCAGACCGGCCGCGGCCGCCTGCTCCACCAGCTCGGCCAGCCGGTCGAGGCCCGGGGCCGGGGCACGCGGGGCGGCACCGGAGGCGCGCAGGGTGTCGAGCACCTGGCGCACCTCGCCGAGGGCCTCCTTGCTGGCGGCCTTGATGGTGGTGAGCGCGGTCCGCGCCTGCTCCGGGTCGCTGTCGAGCAGTGCGAGGCCCATGCCCGCCTGGACGTTGATGACGGAGATGCTGTGCGCGAGGACGTCGTGCAGCTCCCGGGCGATCCGCAGCCGTTCCTCGTCCGCGCGCCGCCGGGCCGCCTGCGCCCGGTCCGCGCGCTCCCGGGCCCACTGCTCACGCCGTACCCGGGCCAGCTCGGACACCGCGACGACGGCCAGCACCCAGGTGCCGACGACGATCTCCTGGGTGACGCCCGCGCCCTTGTCCCCGGCGGGCGGCAGCCAGCGGTACAGCCAGAGAGCGACCAGGGCGTGCCCGGCCCACAGCAGCCCCACGGAGGCCCAGGCGGCCCGCCGGTGCCCGGCGACGACGGCGCTGAAGCAGCCCACCGCGACCGTCAGGTAGACCGGCCCGTACGGGTAGCCCGCGGCCAGATAGCCGAGGGTCACCGCGGCCGTGCCGAACGCGACGGCCACCGGGTGGCGGTGCCGCCACAGCAGCAGGAGCGAGGCGACGAGCAGCAGCGCGCGCCCGTAGGGGTCGAGCGGCACCCGGTGCTGCTGGGCGTGCGCGGCGAAATTGCTGCCGACGAGCACGAACACGGTGAGCAGCACGGTGGAGCGCCAGGGCCGGCGGGGACCGTGGTCCGGGACCGCCCCGTCCGGACCGCGCGGCCCCACGGGCCCGTACCGCGCCCACGGAGGCCCGTACCGCCACCGCGACGAGGGGGCGTGCTGCTCTTCCATGCCGCCACGCTAGACGCCGCCGGCGCGGCGGGGCGTCAGCCGGGCGAGGTGATCACTCGTACTCCCGGGGAAGTACGGCGCCCCTCCCCTGCCGGCACCGGCCCGCCCGCGCCTAGTGCCCGGGCAGGCGACGTTCGCCCCGTCGCGACGCCCGGCACGCTCCCCCGCTGCGCGGGAGGTGCCCCCACTCGCCGCACCGGCCGAAAGCCCACGTACGCCCAGTACGAGGACTTCCGGCCGGCACGCCGACAGCACGCACCGGACGCCGCTCCTTGACGGGCAAACGTCGCCTGCCGGGGCACTAGCGCAGGCCCACGCCCTGCGCCAGCCGCGTCACCGCGTGCCGGAAGAACGTCTCCCGGTCCTCCACCACGTTGTTGAACTGCCCGAACAGCTCGAAGCCGACCAGCCCGAACAACTGCGCCCAGGCTGCCACCATCGCCGCCGCGACCTCGGGGGGCAGCTCGGGGGCGAGGTCGGCGGCCAGGCGTTCGGCCTCGGGGCGCAGGGCGGCGGGCAGGGGCAGATCGGCGAGGCCTGGGCCCTCGTGGGCGTCGCGGATGATGCCGATGAGGACCAGGCCGACGCGCGAGGCGGCCGGGACGGTGGTCTGGGGGGCGGAGTAACCGGGCACGGGCGAGCCGTAGATCAGCGCGTACTCGTGCGGGTGCGCGAGCGCCCAGCCGCGCACCGCCTCGCACACGGCGGTCCACCGCTCGACGGGGGCGGCACCGGACACCTCGTCGCGCGCCCGCTCCGCGGTCTCGCCGACGGAGTCGTAGGCGTCGATGATGAGGGCGGTCAGCAAGTCGTCACGACTGGGGAAGTAGCGGTACAGCGCCGAGGAGACCATGCCCAGCTCACGGGCGATCGCCCGCAACGACAGCCTCGCCGCGCCCTCCTCCGCCAGCTGTCTGCGGGCCGCTTCTTTGATGGCGGCGGTGATTTCGATCCTGGCCCGTGCGCGGGCGCCCTGTGGGGTGCTCATACGAGCAGTCTGCCACGGACGAGAGCGGTGCACACAAAAGAGAGCACTGCTCTTGCTTTCTGGCATCCGTCTGCCCCACACTGGAGCCAGCCGAGAGCGCCGCTCTCTCAAACCGTGGGAGTCACCATGCCGTCGTCCTCTTCGCCCTACTACCTCAAGGGCAGCCCGATGAACGACCGGATGAACAGCGTCATCGGCTGGCTGGCCCGGCACGGCGTCAGCCTCGCGGGAAGCGCCGAACTGTCCGTGGCGGGCCGCAAAAGCGGCCAGATGCAGCGCATCCCGGTCAACCCGCACAGCTACGAGGGCGGTCAGTACCTGGTTTCGGCGCGCGGCCACTCGCAGTGGGTGCGGAACATGCGCGTCGCCGGCGCCGGCGAACTGCGCGTCGGCCGCAAGGTGCGCACCTTCACGGCGGTGGAGCTTCCCGACAGCGAGAAGCTCCCGGTCCTGCGAACCTATCTGGAGAAGTGGGGCTGGCAGGTCAACCAGTTCTTCAACGGGGTGACCGCCGCGTCCACCGACGAGGAGATCCTCGCCTGCGCCGGCGACCACCCGGTCTTCCGCATCACCGTCACGGACTGAACGGCCGCGGGCCGGACGGCGCCGATCGACCGGGCCCGGCCAGAGCGCTCGAACCGAACGGGCCGCCGCCGAACAGCCGTGGACCGAACGGAACCGTCGTGGGCCGGATCGCCGTGGGCCGGACCGCCACCGCCGTCGCCGTCCGAACCGCCATGCACCGATCGGCACGGCCCGTACGGCCACGGCCTCGATGGCCGCCGACCAACCAGCAGCGACAGAGAAGGCGAACCGAGCCGGAGCCGGCAGGGCCCCCACGCCGGGGCGCCCCAGACCGGGAAGGGCCGCCGAACCGGGCCGGGAGACCGTACCGGGAGGGGCCGCCGAGCCGCACCGGACCGAACCAGGGCGGACCAAGCCCGGTCAGCCCCTCAGGGACCGAGCACGGTCAGACCACGAGACCGGCCCGGGACTGGACCACCGAACGAGCCCCGAGCACTGCGGGCCGACTCGGACCAGGCTGCACAGGAACGCGCCGCACCCGGCCGAACAGGGACAGGCCTGGTCGGGCCAGACCGGGAGACCGGGCCGGACGCGCCGAGGAGCGCTTGCTCGGACCGCACGTGGCGGCAGCGAGCCCGCGCGGGCCGGGCTGAACGAGGCGGACCAGACCGGGCCGGGACGAGCCGGACCCGACCGGCCCGGACGGGATGGGGCGGAGCAGACCGAGCCTCGTCGGAACCGGCCGTCAGGAACCGGTCGGTTCCTCCGTCAAAGCCTCCGCCTGGCTCCGGTCCAGCGTGGTCAGGGCGCGCTGGGCGAGGGGGCGGGTGCGGACGATCTCGCCCAGTGAGGTCTTGCCCTGGGTGATCTCCCGGAACGCCCGCCAGGCGGGGCGAAAGCCCGTGAGGGCCGCGTGGAAGAGGCCTGGGCGTTTCTCGAACGCCGTCAGCAGCCGCTTGCCGATGCTCATCTCGACGCCGAGCCCGGCCTTGACCGCGAACGCGTAGTTCAGGGCCTGGCGCCGGGTGTCCACCGCGTCGTGCGCCTCGGCGATGCGTACCGCCCACTCCCCCGCGAGGCGGCCCGAGCGCAGCGCGAAAGAGATGCCCTCGCGGGTCCACGGCTCCAGCAGACCGGCCGCGTCACCGCAGACCAGCACCCGCCCGCGGGACAGCGGCGAGTCGTCGGCGCGGCAGCGGGTCAGATGCCCGGAGGAGATCGACGGCTCGAAGCCGGCCAGGCCCAGCCGGGCGATGAAGTCCTCCAAGTACCGCTTCGTGGCGGCGCCTTCACCGCGCCGGGAGATCACGCCGACCGTCAGGGTGTCGCCCTTGGGGAACACCCAGCCGTAACTGCCCGGCATCGGGCCCCAGTCGATCAGGACCCGGCCCTTCCAGTCCTCGGCGACCGGCTCCGGGACCGGGATCTCCGCCTCCAGGCCGAGGTCCACCTGGTCCAGCTTGACCCCGACGTGGGCTCCTATGCGGCTGGCGCTGCCGTCCGCGCCGACGACCGCGCGGGCCAGCACCGTCTCCCCGCCCTGCAGGACGACGGCGACCGTGCGCCGGTCGGGGACCGCCGAGCCGTGCTGCTCCACGCGCTGCACCGTGACGCCCGTACGCAGCTCGGTGCCCGCCTTCCGGGCGTGCTCGACCAGCTGCTGGTCGAACTCGGGGCGGTTGATCAGACCGAACAGCATCTGCTTGGAGCGGCGGGTGCGGGTGAAGCGGCCGTTGTTCGAGAAGGTGACCGCGTGCACCCGGTCGCGGAAGGGCAGCTCGAAGCCCGGGGGCAGCGCGTCGCGCGAGGGGCCGATGATGCCGCCTCCGCAGGTCTTGTACCGCGGCAGTTCGGCCTTCTCCAGCAACAGCACGCGCCGTCCCGCGACCGCCGCCGCGTAGGCGGCCGAGGCCCCCGCGGGTCCCGCGCCCACCACGACGACGTCCCACACCCGCTGAACGCCGTCCGCCGAAGAGTTCTCGCCGCTCACGATGGTCTACTGCTCCGATCCAGCCGCTGCCGTAGTGTCCCTCGCATCCTACGGCGGACATCGCCGCAGGCCGCTGTGGGAGTATCGGGAGGACTCACCCCGTTCAACATCGCACCCACGAGGAGCGTGCCCATGTCGTCGAATCCGGTCGCCCAGACCGTCGCCTCCCTGATGCCCCGGGCGAAGGCGGAGCTGGCCGAGCTGGTCGCCTTCAAGTCGGTGGCGGACTTCACGCAGTTCCCGCGCAGCGAGAGCGAGGCCGCCGCGAACTGGGTCGCCGACGCGCTGCGCGCCGAGGGCTTCACCGACGTGGCACTGCTCGACACCCCGGACGGCACCCAGTCCGTCTACGGCTACCTGCCGGGCCCGGAGGGCGCGAAAACGGTTCTGCTCTACGCGCACTACGACGTGCAGCCGCCTCTGGACGAGGCGGCCTGGACCACTCCGCCGTTCGAGCTGACCGAGCGCGACGGCCGCTGGTACGGCCGCGGGGCCGCCGACTGCAAGGGCGGCGTGATCATGCATCTGCTCGCGCTGCGCGCCCTGAAGGCGAACGGCGGCGTGCCGGTGAACGTGAAGGTGATCGCCGAGGGCTCCGAGGAGCAGGGCACGGGCGGCCTGGAGCGGTACGCCGAGGAGCACCCGGAGCTGCTGGCCGCCGACACGATCGTCATCGGCGACGCGGGCAACTTCCGCGTGGGCCTGCCGACCGTGACCACCACCCTGCGCGGCATGACCCTGGTGCGGGTGCGGATCGACACCCTCGCGGGCAACCTCCACTCGGGCCAGTTCGGCGGCGCCGCCCCGGACGCGCTGGCCGCGCTGATCCGGGTCATGGACTCGCTGCGCGCGGAGGACGGCTCGACCACGGTCGACGGTCTGGACGCCACGGGGACGTGGGAGGGCCTGGAGTACACCGAGGAGCAGTTCCGCGCGGACGCCAAGGTGCTGGACGGCGTGGAGCTGATCGGCGAGGGCACGGTCGCCGACCGGCTGTGGGCCCGCCCGGCCGTCACCGTCCTCGGCATCGACTGCCCGCCGGTCGTCGGCGCCACGCCGTCGGTGCACTCCAGCGCCCGCGCGCTGATCAGCCTGCGGGTGCCGCCGGGCGTGGACGCGGCCGAGGCGACCAAGCTGCTCCAGGCGCACCTGGAGGCGCACACCCCGTGGGGCGCCCGGGCCACCACCGAGCAGATCGGCCAGGGCCAGGCCTTCCGCGCCGACGCCACCAGCCCGGCGTACCAGGCGATGGCCGACGCGATGGCTGTCGCCTACCCGGGCGAGACGATGCAGTACGCGGGCGAGGGCGGCTCCATCCCGCTGTGCAACACCCTCGCCGCGCTGTACCCGCAGGCGGAGATCCTGCTGATCGGCCTGAGCGAGCCGGAGGCGCAGATCCACGCCGTCAACGAGAGCGTCTCCCCGCAGGAGCTGGAGCGGCTGTCGGTCGCCGAGGCGCTGTTCCTGAGCAACTACGCGGGCTGACCGCCCGCCGAACCGCCTTCTGCCCACGGCAGAGCGCTCTCGTCCACGGGCGGGGACGCCGCCTACGGTCGGGACATGGACGTCATCGAACTGCTCCCCCGGCTGCACCTGCTGCGCTTCCCCGTCGGCCAGGCCTATCTCTGGCGCGACGACGACGAGTTGACCCTCGTCGACGCGGGTGCGCTGGGCGCCGGCCGTACGATCGCCGACGCGATCAGGTCACTGGGCCGCGCGCCCGGGGACGTCCGGCGGATCGTGCTGACCCATTTCCACGAGGACCACGCGGGCGGGGCGGGCGAGTTCGCGGCGCTGAGCGGTGCCGAGGTGCTGGCGCACCGCCTGGACGCCCCGTTCGTCCGCGGTGAACTGCCCGGCCCCGCACCGCGGTTCGAGGAATGGGAGCTGCCGATCCACGCGACGGCGGCCGAACGCCTGCCCCAGGGGACGCCGGTGCCGCCCGCCTCGGTCACCGGCGTCTCGGACGGCGACGTCCTCGGCTTCGGCGGCGGGGCACAGGTCATCCACGTCCCCGGGCACACGGACGGCAGCATCGCGCTGTTCCTGCCCGCCGAAGGCGTGCTGTTCACCGGCGACACGGTGGCGGCCTCACCGGTCGACGGCTCCGTGATGCCGGGGGTGTTCAACCTCGACCGCCCCCGACTCCTCGCCTCGCTGCGGCGGTTGGCGGAGCTGGAGGCGGATGTGGCGTGCTTCGGGCATGGTGACGCGGTGCTGAAGGACGCGGCGGCGGCGCTGCGCGAGGTGGCGCAGGGCGCCTGAGCGCCGCGCCCGCGGGTCACCCGACCGGCACCCCGCCCTCCAGGTACAGCACGGTTCCGCGCTCGCGGGCCCGCAGGGCCCAGCGCAGCCGCTCGTAGCGGACGGGCGGGAGCATCCCCGCGGCCTCCTGCTCGCCGGCGAAGCGCCAGGCGCGCAACTCCGGGCCGGGCAGCAGGACCCGGGAGGCCTCGCCGGGCTCCAGTCTGCCGCCGTCGAACAGCAGCCGGAGCCCGCCGAAGCCCGGCGGCGCGGGCCGCTCCCAGTCCACGACCAGCAGCCGGGGCACCTCCCGCAGCGCTATCCCGGTCTCCTCGGCGACCTCCCGCATCCCGGCGCGGGCCGGTGCCTCACCGCGCTCGACGACCCCGCCGGGGAACTCCCAGCCGGGCTTGTAGGTGGGGTCGACGAGCAGCACCCGGTCGTCCTCGTCGAAGAGCAGCACCCCGGCGGCGAGTGTCTCGGCGGTCGGCTCGGGAGTCTGCACGATGTCGCAGGGCGGTACGGCACCGCCGGAGACGGCGTCGGCGATGCGGACGGCGGTCTCGTACGGGGTGAGGGCACTGGTGTCCACGAAATGGGCGTCGGCGGTGAGCCACGAGGCGAGCGCCGCGCGGTAGGGCTCGATGTGGTCGTACGACCACTGCCGTATCCGTATCTCGCCGTCGGGCAGCTCGGGCGGGATCTCCCGGCCGGCTATCCGCTCGCGCAGGATCGTTTCGGCCGGGGCGAGGAGCAGATGGTGCACCGGGATCCTGCGGGCGGCGAGCCCGCCGAAGATCTCGTCGCGGTACTCCTGGCGGAGCAGGGTCATGGGCACCACGAGCGTCCCGCCCAGCTCGGCCAGCATCGCGGCGGCCGTGTCGACGACCAGCCGGCGCCAGATCGGCAGGTCCTGGACGTCGCCGGCCTCGGCGAGGCGCTTGGGCGGCAGCAGGTGCGTGAGTGATCCGCCGACCACCTCGGGGTCGAAGAGCGTGCTGTTCGGGATCAGCTCGATCAGTTCCCGTGCGGTCGTGGTCTTCCCCGCACCGAACGCGCCGTTGATCCAGACGACGGTCACGGACTCCCCCTCTTGTGTCGGCCCCCTGTGGCTTGCCCGCAACACCCTGCCACGGAAACCCCGCCCCGGTGAGGGTGCCCGCACAGGAGTGCCGGCGCCCCCTGCGGCGGGGACACCGGCACGCGCGCCCGAGCCGCCGGGCTACTGCTGCCCGAAGGCCTGGTCGTCGGCGGGGGCCAGGCTGTCCTGGCCGATGAGGTCACCGACCGCGTGAAGGGTGTCCGGGACCCACAGCTCTCCGAGGGGCCCGTTGTCCGCGGCGTGGGACGGGGTGACGGCGGCCACGACGAATCCGGTGGCCAGTGTGGCGAGGGCGAGGATGCTGCGCTTCTTCATGCGCTGATCAACTGCCGAGGCGTCCGGGGGTCACGCGCGGGCCGCGGTTTGCCCTCGTCGAGCCGATCCGCTCGCTGCCCCGCACGCGGGCGCGGGGTGCGGGGTGCGGGTACGGGGTGCGGGGTGCGGGCGGGGGAGTCGGGGCGGGGCAGTCGGGGGCCTGGGCGGGGAAGCCGGCGGCCGGGTAGTCAGGAGCCGGGGATCCGCGAGCGGGAAGCGCGGACCGGGAAACGGGAGCGGCCAAAGCGGCGGCAGGACAGGCCGCCGCCGGCAAGGGCGGCGTGAACACGCCGTGGCCCGGAGATCACGCGGCCGATATCGTCCGGTCCCGGGACATCGGACGACGCCTGCTTCTCCGCAGACGGCACCCCAGGATCGAGGCCGTATGCGCGTTCAGATGAGCGGTTTCCCGGTCGCCGGCTCCGAGGGCGACGCCGTCGGCCTCGTGGTGCGCTCGGCCGGCCGGCTCGTCGAGGCCGCCGCCGGACTGTCCGAGGCCGAACTGCGCGCATCGTCGGGGCTGACCGGCTGGTCCCGCGGTCACGTGCTCGCCCATGTCGCCCACAGCGCCGACGCCTACGTGTGGCTGCTGGGGCTCGCGCGCACCGGCTGCCCACCGGGACCGCGCGCGGACCGGGCGGCGCTGGCCGCCGCGCTGGAGCGGGACGCGGCGCTGCCCGCCGACCGGCTCACGACCCTGCTGCGCGAGAGCCTCGACCGGTTCACGGGCCGGGCGAGCGCGCTGCCCGGTCCCGCCTGGGACCGGCTGGTCCCGGCACTGGCCGGCTGGCGGCACCCGGCCCGGTACCTGCTGCTGCGCTGCCTGCGGGAGCTGGAGACGCACCATCTGGACCTCGGCACGGGTTACGGAACCGAGCGGTGGCCCGAGGCGTACGTCTCCTGGGCGTTGGACGACACCCTCACCACGCTGCGGGCCCAGGGCTTCGCGCTCGCCTCGGTGGAGGCGGTGGACCTGGGCCTGCGCTGGTCCCTGACGGCGCGGGGTCCCTCGGTCTCCGGGGCCGGTCACCGGATCCTCGGCTGGCTCAGCGGACGGCTCCCCGCCGACGCCCTGGCCTCCGGCCGCCCGGCGCGGACCCTGCCCCGTCCGCCCGCCTGGCCCCAGCCCCCGCTGCCCGGCTGGGGCCGGGTCGGCGACGAGGCATGAGCCGAGGGAAGCCAACACATCCGAACACGCGGCGGACGCACCGGTCCAAATTCCGTGGGCGTCAAGGCCTTTGACAGCCTGTCGAACAACCAGGCGTACCTCTTCCAACACACTCCGACAGGTCCTACCGTAAACGCGCAACAGCTGACACACACCTGGCACTCAGGCCCCACCCTGCCGTCAGTCACCTTTCGCGAGTCGGAGGAACGTCAACGATGCGTCGCCCTCACACCCGCACGACCAGCACCGCCCGCCGAAGACTGCTCGGAGCGCTCACCGCCGGGCTGCTGTGTACGGCGGGCCTCGCCACCCCCGCCGTCGCCGCCCCCGCCGCCGCGGACCCCGCTCAGGCACCTGCGGCTCCCGCCCTCGCCGACGGGCTCGCCCTCACCCCACCCATGGGGTTCAACAACTGGAACTCCACACACTGCAGACCCGACTTCAACGAGGCCATGGTCGAGGGGATCGCGGACCTCTTCGTGGCCAAGGGCCTCAAGGACGCGGGCTACCGGTACGTCAATCTGGACGACTGCTGGGCCCTGCCGAACCGCGACGCGAACGGCAAGCTGGTCCCCGACCCGGCCCGCTTCCCCCACGGCATCAAGGCCGTCGCCGACTACGTCCACTCCAAAGGCCTCAAGCTCGGCATCTACACCAGCGCCGGCGTCAAGACCTGCAACAGCGCGGGCTTCCCCGGCGCGCTCGGCCACGAGTACAGCGACGCGCGGCAGTTCGCCGACTGGGGCGTGGACTACCTGAAGTACGACAACTGCAACAACCTCGGTGTCGACGCCCAGTCGCGCTACCGGACCATGCGTGACGCGCTCAGGGCGACCGGCCGGCCCATCGTCTACAGCATCTGCGAATGGGGCCAGAACCAGCCCTGGGAGTGGGCCGCCGGCGTCGGCCACCTCTGGCGGACCACCGGTGACATCAGCGACAGCTGGGGCTCGATGGTCTCGATCCTCAAGCAGAACCTGCCGCTCGCCCCCTACGCGGGTCCCGGGCACTGGAACGACCCCGACATGCTGGAGGTCGGCAACGGCGGCATGACGGACACCGAGTACCGCTCGCACTTCTCCCTGTGGTCGGTCATGGCCGCGCCGCTGCTCATCGGCACCGATCTGCGCACCGCCTCCCGGGCGACCTTCGACATCCTGGACAACAAGGACGTCATCGCCGTCGACCAGGACCCGCTGGGCAAGCAGGGCACGGTCGTCTCCTCGGCGGACGGGCGCTGGGTGATCGCGAAGCGGATGCGGGACGGCAGCCGCGCGGTGGCCCTCTTCAACGAGTCCGGCTCCGCCCAGCGGATCGCCACCACCGCGAGCGCCGTCGGCCTGTCCGCCGCGCCCGCCTACACCCTGCGGGACCTGTGGCAGCACCGCGACTACAACACCGCGGGCACCATCGCGGCGACCGTACCGGCCCACGGCACGGTGCTGCTGCGCGTGACGGCCGACCCGCGCTGGGCGGCCCACCCCCCGGCGACCGAACTCGGCCTGGACGGTGGCCCGTTGCTGGAGGCGGCCGCCCCGGTCACCCTGACCGGCACCGTCACCGACCTCGGCCGTACGCCCGCGCGCCGGGTCTCCATGTCCCTCACCGGCCCCGCGGGCTGGACCGTACGGCCCACTTCGGCGACCACGGCCACCGCCCTCGCCACCGGACAGACCCTGCGCACCGGCTGGCGCGTGACCGCGCCGGCCGGGACCCCCACCGGCACCTACGACCTGACCCTGCGGACCCGATACCGCGCACCGTCCGGTCAGCGGGTCACCAGCGCCCTTCCGCTCACCGCCTCGGTGGTGGTCCGGCCGCCCGCCGGGACGTCGTACCTCAGCGATCTGCCCTGGCTGTCCGCCGCCAACGGCTGGGGGCCGGTGGAGCGAGACACCAGCAACGGGGAGAGCGCAGCGGGCGACGGGCACCCGATCACCATCGGCGGCACGGTGTACGCCAAGGGCCTCGGCGCGCACGCGCCGAGCGACATCTCCTTCTACGTGGGCCGGGCCTGTACGAAGGTCAGCGCGGACGTCGGCGTGGACGACGAGAAGGGCACCAAGGGCACGGTCGCCTTCGAGATCTGGGCGGACGGCAGGAAAGCCGCCGCGACGGGCGTCCTGACCAACGCGATGCCCGCCCAGCCGCTCACCGCCGACGTCACCGGCGCCCAGGTGGTCCGCCTCGTCGTCACAGACGGCGGCGACGGCAACGACTCGGACCACGCGGACTGGGCGAACGCCACGGTGAGCTGCTGACCGGTCCTCCACTCCCCGTGGCGCTCCGACCGACCATGCCCGGCTCCGGCCCGAAGGCGCCTGGTCGTCCCCAGACGCGTCGGGAGCCGGTGACGGCTCGCGGGCCGGCGAGGACTCGCGGACCGTCAACCCGTCGCGAACCGTCAAGGCCTCGCGGACCGCTCCGGCGTCATGGGCCGCTCCGGCGTGGCGGGCCGCCCCGGCGTGGCGTCGTGGGCGCCTCGGCTCCCTTATGCCGCTTCGGCTCGCTGGTGTGCGAGCCGAAGCGCGCCCCCCTCAGACCCCGGCGACGTCCGGCCGCCGGGCCAGCGCCGCCGCGGCGGCACCGACCAGGCCCGCGTCGGTGCCCATCTGGGCGGGCACGACCGTCAGGCGCTGCACGAAGGAGAGGGTCGCGTAGTCGGTGAGCGCCTTGCGCAGCGGGGTGAAGAGGATGTCACCCGCCTTGCCGACGCCGCCGCCGATCACGGCGATGTCGATCTCGACCAGGGTCGCGGTGGCCGCGATGCCGGCGGCCAGCGCCTGTGCCGCCCGCTCGAAGGAGGCGACGGCGACCGGGTCGCCCTCGCGGGCGGCGGCGGCCACCGCGGCGGCCGAGGTGTCGCCGTCCGGGCCCGGCCGCCAGCCCTGCTCCAGGGCGCGCCGGGCGATGTGGGGCCCGCTGGCGATGCGCTCCACACAGCCGCGCGAGCCGCACGGGCACGGGTCGCCGTCGAGGTCGACGCTGATGTGGCCGATGTGCCCGGCGTTGCCGGTCGGGCCGGGGTGCAACTGCCCGTTCAGCACCAGGCCGCCGCCGACGCCCGTCGAGACCACCATGCACAGCGCGTTGTCGTGGCCGCGCGCCGCGCCCTGCCAGTGCTCGGCGGCGGTGATCGCGACGCCGTCGCCGATCAGTTCGACCGGCAGGCCCCCGGTCGCCGCGCGCACCCGCTCGACCAGCGGGAAGCCGCGCCAGCCGGGCACGTTGACCGGGCTGACGGTGCCCGCCGAGGCGTCCACGGGACCGGCGCTGCCGATGCCGAGGGCGTCGGCGCGGTCCCACAGCGGTGACCCGGAGAGGTCGCCGAGGACCTCCTCGACGGCCCGCATGACCGTTTCGCCGTCCTGCTGCGCCGGCGTGGCGCGCTGGGCGCGTGCCAGGATGCGGCCGTCGCCGTCCACCAGCGCGCCGGCGATCTTGGTGCCCCCGATGTCCAGGGCCGCCACGAGATCGGTGTGCATGAGAGTCAGATCTCCCCGTCGAAGCTTGAGAACCAAACAGAGGTAGGCCGGTCAAGCGGTGGGGGCGCAGGCCGACAGACAGCGGTGGACAGTCTCTCTCGCATCTGACAACGTTGTCCAGGCTCTATGCTCGACGCCACATCCTCATACGAACGCCGGATCGCCTAAGGCGCCTCTTTTCACGGCCTCCCGAGGACCACCGAGGACGCCCGGCCATCCGGACCGGACGGACGAATCCAGACGGACGACAGGACAGGACGCCGCATCGTGCCCGACACCACCCGCCCCGCAGACCGCCTGCCCGGCACCCGCTACGGCAACCGCCCGACGATGAAGGACGTGGCGGCGCGGGCCGGGGTCGGACTGAAGACGGTCTCCCGGGTGGTCAACGGCGAGCCCGGCGTCACCGCGGACACCGAGCGCCGGGTGCAGGAGGCCATCGAGGCGCTGGGCTTCCGGCGCAACGACAGCGCCCGCGTGCTGCGCAAGGGCCGTACGGCGAGCATCGGCCTGGTGCTGGAGGATCTCGCCGACCCGTTCTACGGGCCGCTCAGCCGCGCCGTCGAGGAGGTGGCCCGGGCCCATGGCGCCCTCCTCATCAACGGCTCCAGCGCCGAGGACCCCGAGCGTGAGCAGGAGCTGGCACTGGCCCTGTGCGCGCGGCGGGTGGACGGGCTGGTGGTGATCCCGGCCGGGGACGACCACCGGTATCTGGAGCCGGAGATCCGGGCCGGGGTGGCGACCGTGTTCGTGGACCGGCCCGCCGGACGGATCGACGCCGACGTGGTCCTGTCCGACAACTTCGGCGGCGCCCGCGCCGGCGTGGCCCATCTGATCGCGCACGGCCACCGCCGGATCGGGTTCATCGGCGACATGCCGCGCATCCACACCGCCGCCGAGCGACTGCGCGGCTACCGGGCGGCCATGGAGGACGCGGGGATACCCGTCGCGGACGCCTGGATGTCGCTCGGGCAGACGAACCCGGAGCGGGTGCGCCGGGCGGCGGAGGAGATGCTGAGCGGCCCGGAGCCCGTCACCGCGGTCTTCGCGGGCAACAACCGGGTGACGGTGACGGTGATCCGGGTCCTGGCCGAGCACGCCCGGCGGGTCGCCCTGGTCGGCTTCGACGATTTCGAACTGGCCGATCTGCTCCAGCCGGGCGTCACGGTCGTCGCCCAGGACGCGGCCGCCCTGGGCCGTACGGCGGCCGAGCGGCTCTTCCGTCAGCTGGACGGCGGACTCGTGGCCCCGGAGCGCGTCGAACTGCCCACCCGGCTGATCACGCGCGGCTCGGGCGAGCTGCCGCCGGCGGGCTGAGCCGCGCATGGCCGGACACACGCTGGCGGAGCTGGGCCTCGCCGACGCCCCGCGCGACCATCCGCTGACCTATCCCGGCGCCTGGCCCGCCGACTCAGGGCTGCTGCGCGGCGACCGGATGCTGCCGCTGGAGTGCCTGGTGCACGAGGACCGGGTGCCGGTGCTCGCGGTGGGCTCCAACGCCTGCCCCGGCCAACTTCGGCAGAAGATGGCCGAGTTCGAGATCGACTCGCCCCTGCCGATGGTGCGCTCGCGGGTCACCGGACTCGACGTGGGTGTCTCGGCGCATGTCAGCCGGCTGGGGTACGTCTCGGCCTCTCCCGTCAAGTCCCCTGGTTCCTCGAGGGAGTTATTCGTCCTCTGGCTGGACCGGCGCCAGTTGAACGTGATCGACGCGAGCGAGGGCGTGCCGCTGCCCGACGGCAACTTCGCGCGGGCGTGGCTGCCCGCGTCGCAGGTGCGGATCGCGTTCCCGGACGGGTCCGTACTCCCCGGGGTGTACGCGTACGTCAACCGGCACGGGGTGCTGCGCGACGGCGGCGGTGCGCCACGGCCGCACCCCGGCGACCAGCACGTGCTGATCGGTGAACTCCTCGCCGGATCAGCCGCCTTGCGGGAGCTGTTCGGGGTCACCCCGCAGGAGTTCTGCGCACGCGCCCGCCAGGACCCCGCCCTGTGCGCGCGGGGCACCCGGTTGTTCGCCGAGCAGCGGTGGGTGACGCGCTCGGGCTTCGAGCCGTACACCGCCGTCCGGCGGACCGGACGCCCCGGCACCGATCCGTCACGGTTGCCGCCCTCGGACGGGACACCGCCGCCGTAGACGCCGCTGTCACCGTCGGGTTTCGCCCGCCACACGCGCGTCCGGCGGTCGGGATCCCGCTGCGTCGGGCCAGGTCGCCCGGCAGGAGCAGCGGTCGGTACCCGCGTGCGGCCGTCGAACCGGAGCGCGCCTCGCGGGACTCCTCGGCGTCGGGCGGGCCTCCGGGTGCTGCCGGCGGACACCCGCAGGACCGGCGCCGGCGGTCCGGCCCCGGGCGAGGATCCGCTCCACCGCCCGCCCGGCCACGCCCGTGCCAGCCGGTGGCGGGCCGCTATTTCGCGGAGGCGGTGAGGTCGCCGCGCCGGGGGGCGGCGAAGGCCTCCAGGTCGGCGCGGGTCAGGCCGCTGAGGCGGGCGACCTCGGCGGTGTCGAGCGCGCCGCAGTCCAGGCCGCGCAGCAGGTAGCCGCTGAGCGCCTTGGCGGTGGCGGGCTCGTCCATGACGTCGCCGCCGGCGTGGTTGGCGTAGCGGGCGAGGCGGCCGGCGGCCTGCTCGAAGCCCTCGCGGTAGAAGGCGAAGACGGCGGCGTAGCGGGTCGGGATGTGGGCCGGGTGCATGTCCCAGCCCTGGTAGTAGGCGCGGGCGAGGGCGCGGCGGGTGAGGCCGTAGTGCAGCCGCCAGGCGTCGTGGACCTTGGCGGTCGGGCCGACGGGCAGGACGTTGGTGGAGCCGTCGGACACGCGGACGCCGGTGCCCGCGGCGGCCACCTGCATGACGGCCTTGGCGTGGTCGGCGGCCGGGTGGTCGCTGGCCTGGTAGGCGGCGGAGACACCGAGGCAGGCGCTGTAGTCGAAGGTGCCGTAGTGCAGACCGGTGGCGCGGCCTTCGGCGGCCTGGATCATCCGGGCCACGGTCGCGGTGCCGTCGGTGGCGAGGATGGACTGGCTGGTCTCGATCTGGATCTCGAAGCCGAGCCGGCCGGTGTCCAGGCCGTGCGCCTTCTCGAAGGCCTCCAGGAGGCGCACGAAGGCGCTCACCTGCTCGGGATAGGTGACCTTCGGCAGGGTGAGGACCAGGCCCTCGGGCAGGCCGCCCGCCTGGATCAGGCCGGTGAGGAAGACGTCGAGGGTGCGGATGCCCCGGTCGCGGACGGCCGCCTCCATGCACTTCATGCGGATGCCCATGTACGGCGCCGCGGTGCCGTCCCGGTAGGCCTCCGTGATGAGCCGGGCGGCGCGGGCCGCCGTGGTGTCCTCCTCGGCGTCGGGGCGGGGGCCGTAGCCGTCCTCGAAGTCGACGCGCAGGTCCTCGACGGGCTCGCGCTCCAGCTTGGCGCGCACGCGCGAGTAGACGGGCTCGGCCAGTTCGTCGGACAGGCCGAGGACGGCCGCGAAGGAGGCGGCGTCCGGAGCGTGCTCGTCGAGGGCGGCGAGGGCCTGGTCGCCCCAGGAGCGGATGGTGTCGGCGGCGAAGGCGTCACCGGGGACGTAGACCGTGTGGACGGGCTGCCGGGTGCCGGGGTCCCCGGGGTAGCGGCGCTCCAGCTCCGCGTCGACCGGTGCGAGGGATGCGCTGATCTCCTCGCTCACGGCGCCCGCGAGGCTCGTCGCCACCTTCTCCTGCTGACCCATCCCACACCCTCCAATTTTCCGCTTTACGGAATCAATAATCCGTAGGATGAAGTTATCTGGGTCGTTCCCGCTGGTCAACACCCCGTCCGGAGCGTGGGCGGGTGGGTGCCGGGAGATCGGGGGATCCGCCCTCAGGATGCACGAAGGCCCCGGCGACCGCAGGGGTCACCGGGGCCTCGGGCGGCGCCTGGCGGGGCTCAGCCCTTGCGGGCCTTGATCTCCTCGGTCAGCTGCGGGACGACGTCGAAGAGGTCGCCGACGACGCCGTAGTCGACCAGCTCGAAGATCGGGGCCTCGGCGTCCTTGTTGACGGCCACGATCGTCTTCGAGGTCTGCATGCCGGCACGGTGCTGGATCGCGCCGGAGATGCCGTTGGCGATGTACAGCTGCGGCGAGACCGACTTGCCGGTCTGGCCGACCTGGTTGGTGTGCGGGTACCAGCCGGCGTCGACGGCGGCGCGCGAGGCACCGACGGCCGCGCCGAGGGAGTCGGCCAGCGCCTCGATGATCGCGAAGTTCTCGGCGCCGTTGACGCCACGGCCGCCGGAGACCACGATCGCGGCCTCGGTCAGCTCCGGACGGCCCGTCGACTCACGCGGCGTGCGGGCGGTGACCTTGGTGCCGGTCGCCTTGTCGGAGAAGGTCACGGCCAGGGCCTCGACGGCACCGGCGGCCGGGGCGGCCTCCACGGCGGCCGAGTTCGGCTTGACCGTGATGACCGGGGTGCCCTTGGTGACGCGGGACTTGGTGGTGAAGGACGCGGCGAACACCGACTGGGTGGCCACCGGGCCCTCGTCGCCGGCCTCCAGGTCGACGGCGTCGGTGATGATGCCGGCGCCGATGCGCAGCGCCAGGCGGGCGGCGATCTCCTTGCCCTCGGCGGAGGACGGGACCAGCACGGCGGCCGGGGAGACGGCCTCGTAGGCGGCCTGCAGGGCGTCGACCTTCGGCACGACCAGGTAGTCGGCGTACTCGGACGCGTCGTGGGTGAGGACCTTCACCGCGCCGTGCTCGGCGAGCGTGGCGGCGGTGTCGGCGGCGCCGGCACCGAGCGCGACGGCGACCGGCTCGCCGAGGCGGCGGGCCAGCGTCAGCAGCTCCAGGGTGGGCTTGCGGACGGCGCCGTCCACGTGGTCGACGTAGACGAGGACTTCAGCCATGGGATTGCTCTCCTGCGAAACGAAGTTGAGGGGCGGTCAGCGGGGGCGGGCCCTTAGATGAACTTCTGGCCCGCGAGGAACTCAGCGAGCTGCTTGCCGCCCTCGCCCTCGTCCTTGACGATGGTGCCGGCCGTGCGCGCCGGACGCGCGTTGGCGGTCTCGACCGCGGTGAACGCGCCGTCCAGGCCGACCTCTTCGGCCTCGATGTCCAGGTCGGACAGGTCCCAGGACTCCACCGGCTTCTTCTTCGCCGCCATGATGCCCTTGAAGGAGGGGTAACGCGCCTCGCCGGACTGGTCCGTCACGGAGACGACCGCGGGGAGGGACGCCTGGAGCTGCTCGGAAGCCGCGTCGCCGTCACGGCGGCCCTTGACCACGCCGTCCTCGACCGAGACCTCGGACAGCAGGGTGACCTGCGGGACACCCAGACGCTCGGCGACCAGGGCCGGTACGACACCCATGGTGCCGTCGGTGGAGGCCATGCCGGAGACGACCAGGTCGAAGCCGGCCTTCTCGATGGCCTTGGCCAGCACCAGGGAGGTGCCGATGGCGTCCGTGCCGTGCAGGTCGTCGTCCTCGACGTGGATGGCCTTGTCCGCGCCCATCGACAGGGCCTTGCGCAGGGCGTCCTTGGCGTCCTCCGGGCCGACCGTCAGCACGGTGACCTCGGCGTCGTCCGCGTCCTCCGCGATCTGGAGGGCCTGCTCGACCGCGTACTCGTCCAGTTCGGAGAGCAGACCGTCCACGTCGTCGCGGTCGACGGTCAGGTCATCGGCGAAGTGCCGGTCGCCAGTGGCGTCGGGCACGTACTTCACAGTGACAACGATCCTCAAGCTCACGCCGGCTCTCCTACTGCATCGTCATTTCCGGGCTGCCTCTTGCAGGCAGCATAGGCGCCTGAAGCGGCCGATCCCGATCGGGGCGTCCGCGCGCTCCGACCGAAATATTACTCATCAGTACACTCAGTTCATGCCCGCTAAGCAAGCGCTTTGAACTGTGACCTTCGCAACGCAGCGTAACCGGAACTCGACGGGCGCGCAGAAGCTGCCGGCGTGATCAATCCCGCAGGCCGTTGAACCGCCCCTGGTGGTACAGGAGCGGCCGGCCGGAGCCGGACGGGTCCCCGAGGACGACCTCGGCGAGCACGATGCGGTGATCACCGGCCGGGACACGGCCGACGACCCGGCAGACCAGCCAGGCGAGGACGTCGCCGAGCACCGGTACGCCTTCCGGGCCCTCGCGCCAGGAGGTGGGCGCGCCGAAGCGGTCGGCGCCGCTGCGGGCGAAGGTGGCGGCCAGCTCGCTCTGGTGCTCACCGAGTATGTGGACGCCGACATGGTCCGTCTCGGCGATCGCGGGCCAGCTGGAGGCGCCCGTGCCGATGCCGAAGGAGATCAGCGGGGGCTCGGCGGAGACCGAGGTGAGGGAGGTGGCGGTGAAGCCGACCGGGCCGGAGGAACCGCGCGCTGTGATCACCGCGACACCGGCGGCGTGCCGGCGGAAGGTCGAGCGGAGCAGGTCGGGGGAGGCGAGCCGGGCGGTGCCGAGTTCGGGCGAGGCCGTCATGGAAGTGTCCTTCTGCCGAGGGGGACGAGCCGATGCGTAGCCGCTCAACAGCCCGGACAGCACGCGCTCGCGGTGCGGGCGAGGTCGACATGGACCCGCCCGTGGAGAAGGAGTTCGATCGGCATACGGTCAGGCTGACGATAGGTGGTCCGCGCAGTCAAGTGCGGTCCGGGATCCGGAAGCCGCGCCACCGCGTCCTGAGGCACCCTCACACCGCCTTCCCCAGCGCCGCGATGACGTCGGCCTTGCGGGGCTGTCCCGTGGCGCGCCGCACTTCGCGGCCGTCGGCGTCGAGGACGAGCACGGTGGGTGTCTTGAGGATCCCCAGCGCGCATACGAGACCCAGGTGGGCCTCGGCGTCGACCTCGACGTGCGTCACACCGGGGACCATCGCGGCCACCTCGCCGAGTACGCGCCGGGTGGCCCGGCAGGGCGCGCAGAAGGCACTGGAGAACTGGACGAGGGTGGCCCGCTCCCCCAGTTGCCCGCCCAGTTCGGCCGCTCCCAGCCGCATGCCGTCGCCCCCCCGCCGCATGTCGTACCGCATCTCGTCCCGCATGGCGTCCCGTATGTCCTCGTCCTGACCGCGCACCGCGCCCTCCGCTCCGCCGCTTCCGGCCGGCATCCCCACCAGCGCGGAACAGCCCGCGAAGATTCCCGCCTGACAGGACGGAAGCCCCGCGTCGCACAAAAGGCATTCAAAGAACAGAGGCGGGGTGTAGGCCGACGTGACGAGGATCTCGCCGCGGCGGGGCACCAGGACTGGCTACCCGTGCGTTCTTCGGGCACGATCTGCGAGACGCCGTAAACCTACGGCTCCGTAACTTTCCCGCCGGGATCCCCTTTCCCGAGCAGAGCAGAAAGGGTCCACCCCGCCCATGGCAGAGCTGGTCTACCGCCCCGTCATCGGTTTCGCCAAGACGTTGTTCAAGGTCTGGGACCTGAAGATCGACTGCCAGGGTTCGGAGAACATCCCGCGCTCGGGCGGTGCCGTGCTGGTGAGCAATCACATCAGCTATCTGGACTTCATCTTCAACGGCCTGGCGGCCCTGCCGCAGAAGCGCCTGGTGCGTTTCATGGCGAAGGAGTCGGTCTTCCGGCACAAGGTCTCCGGTCCGTTGATGCGCGGGATGAAGCACATCCCGGTGGACCGCGAGCAGGGCGAGGCGGCCTACGCCCACGCGCTGGACTCGCTGCGCTCCGGTGAGGTCATCGGGGTCTTCCCTGAGGCCACGATCTCCCAGTCGTTCACCCTGAAGGGCTTCAAGTCCGGCGCCGCGCGCCTGGCCCAGGAAGCGGGCGTCCCGCTGGTCCCCATGGCCGTGTGGGGCACGCAGCGGCTGTGGACCAAGGGCCAGCCCCGCAACTTCAGGCGCAGCCACCTGCCCGTCACGATCCGCGTCGGCGAGGCGGTCGAGGCCCCCCGCGACCAGTACGCGGGCGCCATCACCCGCCGCCTGCGCGACCGCGTCCAGGAACTCCTGGAAGCCGCCCAGCGCGCCTACCCCGGCCGCTCCAAGGGCCCGGAGGACTCCTGGTGGCTCCCGGCCCATCTGGGCGGCACCGCCCCGACGGCGGAGGCACTCCGGGCGGCGGAGGTGCACTGAGAAACCCGGAGCCGACGGGCGCGGGGCGAAGGGGCTGCGCCCAGTGCCCCTGCCCCAGGCGCGGGCAACTCACCCTCCTGGCACACGCGGCGACAGGGGATGACGGCGCCCTCCACGACCGGAAGGCTCCCCGAGCACCGGCGCCGGGTGCCGCGCTGCCGTGGGCGGCCTTGCGCTTCGCTGCCTCCTCCAGGCCCGGCCTCGTCGGACTCGCCGGACGCCGCTCCGGCGCTCTCCGCCCCGCGGCCGTACCCTGCCCACCGCTCGGTGGCCGCCCGATCGCCGACGGCCCCCGGGACCGGGGGCTCGGCCCGCCCCGGCGACCGGCCGCCGAGAACCCCGCGGCCGACGCGTCCGCCCCCGTCCACCGGCCGGCACCGCACCCGTCGTCACCGCGCACGCCGGGCGCTGCGCCCTACCGGGCCACCCTGCGACGCATGACGCGGTGCGCGCCGACCCGGCAGTGACCGCCCGGCGCGGCCTCGTGCGGCACCTTCAGGGCCGGCATCGCGGCCACAGTCGTGCAGTTCGGGTTGGCGATGATGTCCTGGGGACGGTCGGCGATCGCGTGCGGGTTCACCTCGGAGACGACCAGCGGGACCTCGGGGTCCATGCGCCAGGCCGAGAAGTCGCCGATCACGACGGCGCCCCTGGGCGGCGACCTTCGGCGCCGGCGCCCTGGAGGTCGCGCCGCCCGCGGAGAAGAATACGATGTCGAGGCCGGTGTGGTCGGCGGTCGCCGCGTGGCTCCCGCTTCCCGCTCGACACACCATGGGAGCCGGCTCAGAGCGCGTCCGGCAGTGCCTTCCACAGGTGCGGCCGGTCCGGTGCGCCCTTCAGGGCGGCGAGGACGAGCGGATGCGGTGCGGCGTACAGGAGCGGATAGTCCACCTCCCCCGCGGCCGGGTCGGGGATCCACGCCAGCTGTTCGCCGTCCAGCGAGAACCGCGCGTCCACACCCGGCTTGTTGCCACGGGGGTCCTGCCGGTGCCAGGCGCCGCGGAAGCGTACGGCCACCAGACCGTGCACGGCGTGACCACCGCCGTCGTCGTGCGCGAGCCGCTGGTAGCACAGGGCCGTCGGGATGTCCTCGGCCCGCAGCAGCGCGGCCAGCGCGTGAGCCTTGGCGCAGCAGATGCCGGTGCGCTGCTCCAGGACGTCCGAGGCACGCCAGGTGACGCGCGGGTCGTCGACGTCGGCGGAGTGCGGGATGGTGTCGCGCACGAACTCGTACGCGGCACGCGCATAGGCATACGAGTCCGAGGCGCCCTCGGCCAGTCGGGCGGCCGTCTCCCGGACCACGGGATGGTGATGGTCGATGACCTCGTCGGCGGCCAAGTAGGCAGAGAGGTCCGCGGTGTTCTGGATCAGCTCCATGGGCGCCGAGCATAGGAATGCGATCACCCGAGAGTCAATTACTTTTCGGGTGACCACATATCTATGCATCAATGCCCGTGCGCCTGCTAGCGCGCCATCTCCTCCTTGAGCGCCGCCACGAAGGTGTCGACGTCCTCCTCGGTGGTGTCGAAGGAGCACATCCAGCGCACCACCCCGGCGGACTCGTCCCAGAAGTAGAACCGGAACCGCTTCTGCAACCGCTCGCTCACGTCGTGCGGAAGCTTCGCGAAGACGCCGTTGGCCTGGACGGGGTAGAGCAGCTCCACCCCGTGCACCGCGCGCACACCCTCGGCGAGGCGCTGGGCCATCTCGTTGGCGTGCCGGGCGTTGCGCAGCCACAGGTCCTTCGCCAGCAGCGCCTCCAACTGCACCGAGACGAAGCGCATCTTGGAGGCGAGCTGCATCGACATCTTCCGCAGGTGCTTCATCTGCCGCACCGCGTCCTGGTTGATGACGACGACCGCCTCGCCGAAGACGGCGCCGTTCTTCGTGCCGCCGAGGGAGAGGATGTCGACGCCGACCGCGTTGGTGAACGTCCGCATGGGCACGTTCAGGGACGCCGCCGCGTTGGCTATCCGGGAGCCGTCCAGGTGCACCTTCATGCCGCGCGCGTGGGCGTGCTCGCAGATCGCCCGGATCTCCTCGGGCGTGTACAGCGTGCCCAGCTCGGTCGACTGGGTGATCGAGACGACCTGCGGCATCGCGCGGTGCTCGTCCTCCCAGCCGTACGCCTGCCGGTCGATCAGCTCGGGCGTGAGCTTGCCGTCGGGGGTGGGCACGGTGAGCAGCTTCAGGCCGCCCATGCGCTCCGGGGCCCCGCCCTCGTCGACGTTGATGTGCGCGCTCTCGGCGCAGATCACCGCGCCCCAGCGGTCGGTGACCGCCTGGAGCGCGACGACGTTCGCGCCGGTGCCGTTGAAGACCGGGAAGGCCTCGGCCGTGGACCCGAAATGGCCGCGGATGATCCGCTGGAGGTTCTCGGTGTACTCGTCCTCGCCGTACGCCACTTGGTGGCCGCCGTTGGCCAGGGCCAGGGCGGCCAGCACCTCCGGGTGGGCTCCGGCGTAGTTGTCACTGGCGAAACCGCGGACCTGCGGGTCGTGATGGCGCCGCGCGTCGGTCCTGGGTGGGTTCACGGCTTCTCGGTCAGCCACAGACGGTTTCCGTTCACTTCGGCGGCGGGCTTGGCCCAGACGCCCTCGATGGCCTCGGCGAGGTCCTTGACGTCCGTGAAACCCGCGAACTTCGCGCTGGGGCGTTCGGCGCGCATCGCGTCGTGCACCAGCGCCTTCACCACCAGGATCGTAGCCGCCGACCGCGGTCCGGCCTCGCCGGCCGCCTTGCGGATGCCGTCGGCCATGGCGAGCGTCCAGGCCTCGGCGGCGGCCTTGGCCGCGGAGTACGCCGCGTTGCCCGCGGTGGGCTTCGACGCCCCGGCGGCGCTGATCAGCACGTAGCGGCCGCGGTCGCTGCGCTGGAGGCCGTCGTAGAAGGCGAGGGAGGTGTGCTGGACGGTGCGGATCAGCAGCTTCTCCAGCAGATCCCAGTCGGCGAGGCCGGTCTCCGCGAAGGTCGCGCTGCCGCGCCAGCCGCCTACGAGGTGGACCAGGCCGTCGATCCGGCCGAACTCCTTCTCGGTGCGATCGGCCCAGGCACGGGTCGAGTCGAGGTCGAGCAGGTCCACCGTCTCGCCGGTGACGGTGGCGCCGCCGTTCGCGTAGCGGGCCGCGTCCACGCTCTCCGCCAGGCGCTCGGGATTGTTGTCGGCACCGACCACGACCGCGCCGGCCTCGGCGAGCCGGACCAGCGTCGCGTGCCCGGCGGGTCCGCCCGCACCGGCCACCGCGATCACCGCACCACTGAGAGACCCGTTCCCCACCATGTTCTTCCCCTCTTGAGCAGTGTTCTTCAGGCGGTCGCTCACGCGGCGATCCGCTCGGCGCCGGCCGCCGTGATGCCCTTGGTCGAGGCGATCACGCTCTTCAGCTTCTTGGACAGCGCCTCATAGAACATGCTCAGCGGAAACTCGTCCGGAAGCACCTCGTCCACGAGCTTGCGCGGCGGCTGGGTCAGGTCCAGGGCGTCCGGGCCCTTGGCCCACGCGGAGCCGGGGTGCGGCGCCAGGTAGGTGGCGACCAGCTCGTACCCGGCGAACCAGTGCACCAGTTTCGGGCGGTCGATACCGTCCCGGTACAGCTGCTCGATCTCGGCGCACAGCTGGTTGGTGACCTGCGGGGCGCGCTCCCAGTCGATGGAGAGCTTGTTGTCGCTCCAGCGGACGACGTCGTGCTTGTGCAGGTAGGCGAAGAGCAGCTGGCCCCCGAGACCGTCGTAGTTGCGGACGCGGTCGCCGGTGACCGGGAATCGGAACATCCGGTCGAAGAGCACCGCGTACTGCACGTCACGGGCCTGCGGGACGCCGTCCGCCTGGAGCTTCACGGCCTCCTTGAAGGCGGTGAGGTCGCAGCGCAGCTCCTCCAGGCCGTACATCCAGAACGGCTGGCGCTGCTTGATCATGAACGGGTCGAACGGCAGGTCACCGTGGCTGTGGGTGCGGTCGTGGACCATGTCCCAGAGCACGAAGGCCTCTTCGCAGCGCTTCTGGTCGTGGACCATCGCGGCGATGTCCTCGGGCAGTTCGAGGCCCAGGATGTCGACGGCGGCCTCGGTGACGCGGCGGAAGCGGGCCGCCTCGCGGTCACAGAAGATGCCACCCCAGGAGAAACGTTCCGGCGCTTCGCGCACGGCGATGGTCTCCGGGAAGAGGACGGCCGAGTTGGTGTCGTAGCCGGAGGTGAAGTCCTCGAAGGTGATGCCGCAGAACAGCGGGTTGTCGTAGCGGGTGCGCTCCAGCTCGGCCAGCCAGTCCGGCCAGACCATGCGCAGCACGACCGCCTCCAGATTGCGGTCCAGGTTGCCGTTCTGCGTGTACATCGGGAAGACGACCAGGTGCTGCAGGCCGTCCGCGCGGTTTGCGGCCGGCTGGAACTCCAGCAGCGAGTCCAGGAAGTCGGGCACCGCGAAACCGTCCTGGGCCCAGCGGCGCAGGTCCCGCGCCACGGCCCGGTGGTAGGCCGCGTCGTGCGGCAGCAGCGGGGAGAGCCGCTCGATCGCGTCCACGACCCGCCGTACGGCCGCCTCGGCGTCCGCCCTGGCCGGGGCGCCCTCAGCAGCGAAGTCGATCGACCCGTCCTTGGACTGCCATGGCCGGATCTGCTCCACGGCATCCTTGAGCACGGGCCAGGCCGGGTGCTCGATCACCCTGGTCGACGGAGGAATCCGCTCCTCCGTAGCCGCCTGCACAAGAATTTCCGTCATTGTCCCATCCTCCACAGGAGAACCTCGCGTATGGACACCGTATGCGTACCCCGTTTCCGCCATCAAGAGGCTACTCGGGAAATTTTCCCGTCGGATCGCATGGTCACCGATGAATTTCCTGCCCCAAACCGTGACGGCGGTCACTTCCGTCGTCTGCGAGAGGGCAGACGACGGCGTCGGTCCGGCCGGTCAAAGACGCGGGGACTCGCCCACGAGCGGGTGACGGCGGGGGCGCATACCGGCCAGTTGAGGCGCGCGGCACGCACCCGTACGGCGTGCACGTGCGGGTTCATCGCGGGCCCCGGCGATTAGGCTGCGAGCCTGCCCGCGCGGACGACGGCGTCCGTCCGTCCCGCGTGCGCCGAGCCGCCGTCGACGGAAGCGAGTCGAACCTTGAACTTCCTTACCATCGGTCACCGCGGGGTCATGGGTGTCGAACCCGAGAACACCCTTCGTTCCTTCGTCGCCGCGCAGGACGCCGGCCTCGATCTCATCGAACTCGATCTGCATCTGAGCAAGGACGGTGCCCTCGTCGTCATGCACGACGCCGAGGTGGACCGCACGACCGACGGCACCGGGCCGATCGCTGAGAAGACCCTGGCCGAGCTGCGTTCCCTGGACGCGGGGCGCGGGGAGCGGGTGCCGGTGTTCGAGGAGGTGCTGGACGCGGTGCACGCACCGATCCAGGCCGAGATCAAGGATGCCGCGGCGGCCCGGGCGCTGGCGAAGGTGATGCACGAACGGGATCTGGTCGGGCGGGTGGAGGTGTCCTCGTTCCACGACGAGGCGGTCGCCGAGATCGCCCGGCTGGTGCCGGGGGTGCGCACGGCGCTCGTCGCGGAGCGCTACGGCCCCGAGGTGGTGGAACGGGCCGTCGCCGTCGGGGCCCCGACCCTGTGTCTCGACATCCGCAGGATCACCCTGGAGGTCGTCGAGCACGCGCGCGCATCCGGCCTGCGGGTCATCGGCTGGGTGGTCAACACGCAGGAACATCTGCGGCTGGTGCGCGCGCTGGAGCTGGACGGCGCGACGACGGACTTCCCGGAGATCAAGCGCACGGCCCGCTTCACGGCGTGACGCGGGGCACGCGCACCGGGGCGAGAGTCAAGCCAGTGGCTTGACCAGCAGCTCGAACCGCAGGTCGGCGCGCTGCGGTATGCCGAAGCGCTCGTCGCCGTACGGGAACGGGCTCATCTGTCCCGTACGGCGGTAGCCGCGCCGCTCGTACCAGGCGATGAGGTCGTCGCGCACCGATATCACCGTCATGTGCATCGCGGTGACACCCCAGTCCTCGCGCACCCGGCGCTCGGCCTCGGCCATGACGGCCTTGCCGAGGCCGGCGCCCTGGAGCGTGGGGCTGACGGCGAACATGCCGAAGTAGGCGTGGTCGCCGCGGTCTTCGAGCTGGCAGCAGGCGATGATCCGGCCGTCGCGCTCCACGGTCAGCAGCCGGCTGTCCGGCGACTTGATCACTTCCAGCACGCCCTCGGGGTCGGTGCGCTGCCCGTCCAGGATGTCCGCCTCGGTGGTCCACCCCGCCCGGCTGGCCTCGCCGCGGTACGCCGACTCGATCAGCGCCACCAGGGCGTCGACGTCGGCCTCCGTGGCGTCGCGGAAGGTGACGGGGGTGGCGGGGGTGTCCATGGGGCGCCCTTTCGGTCTCGGCGTGGCTGAGCCAGGGACGAGGGTAACCCTGCCAGTAGGCTCCGCCTGCATGGTGCACGTACTCAGCAGCCGGACACTGCTCACCCCCACCGACCCCGAGCGTTCCCGTGCCTTCTACGGCGAGCGGCTGGGGCTCGGCGTCTACCGGGAGTTCGGTACTGGCCCCGAACACGGGACGGTCTACTTCCTCGGCGGCGGCTTCCTGGAACTCTCCGGCCGTTCCGAGACCCCGTCCCCTCCCACGGTACGGCTGTGGCTGCAGGTCGACGACGTGACGGCCGCGCACGAGGAACTCCGGGCGAAGGGCGTCGACATCGCCCGGCCCCCGGTGAGGGAACCCTGGGGCCTGATCGAGATGTGGATCAACGACCCGGACGGCATCCCCATCGCCCTGGTGGAGGTCCCGGCGGACCATCCGATGCGGTATCGGCCGGGGATCTGAGGGGCGGCCGATGCGGTATCGGCGGCGGAGCGATCGGCCGGTGTCGCAGGCCCGAAGGATGGACAAGAGCCCGACGGGCGGAGCGATCGGCCGGGAATCGGGAGAGGGACTGATCGGCCGTGACCGGTGGGGCGCGCCGCTCGGCCCGGATCGCGGGGCGGGCGGAACGGCCACGGCCCGAAGGGGGACCGATCCACCGGGATCCGACAGACGGACCGTCACTCCTCGCCACCGCGCACGCGTGCGTGCCCGGCCCCGCCCCGCCCCGCCAGGACGCGCCCCCATACCCCGGTCCGATCGAGCACCACACACCGACGCCCCGGCACAACCGCCCACGCCCCCGTCCAGGCCGGCATCACACGCCGACCACCCCGCCCGCCCCGGCGCGGCCGCCCGAGCCCCGCCTCATGCACCACAGTGGACCTCCCCAGTCTCCGCCCACCACACGCCCGAGCGGCCGCCCGCGCGCCGATCCCACCCGACACCGCGCGCCCCGCATCACGCGGCCGCCGTCTCCACCGGCTCACGCCGGGACCATGCGCGCCCTCGCCGGTCCAGCCGGGGGACCCCGCGCCGCCCGGTCCACCCCGGCGCGACGAGCCGGCCCCCGGCCTCACGCCATGGGCCCCTCGCCGGCCCGTCCCGGCGGGACCGCCCACGCGCTGGAGGGACCCCGTAGCCGCCGCCTCGCCCGTCCCCGACCGGGACCGGGCCCGGACGGCGAGCAGGGGGCCGGGTGGCCGGGGCGGGTTCGGATGGCCGGGGGTGCGAGGCCGGGTTAGCGTGCCGGAGAGGGGCTGTGAGGCGTGGGAGGGCCCGTCGTCCGACCGCCTGTCCGGAAGGAACCGCGATGGAGTTCGACAAGCCCGTGACCGGCGGCCCGTGCTGGACCGAGCTGGGGACCACGGACGTGGAGGGGGCCATGCGGTTCTACGCCGAGTTGTTCGGATGGCGCCCGGAGACGGATACCCGCCCGGGGGCGGGCGGGTACACGGTGGCCCACATGGGCGACGCGCCCGTCGCCGCGCTCACCCCGCTGTACCGGGACACCCAGCCGGTGGCCTGGAACGTCACCTTCGCCGTCCTCGACGCGGACGCCACCGGGCGGCGGGTGGAGGAGGCCGGAGGCACGGTGGCCGTCGGCCCGATGGACGTGTTCGACGCGGGCCGGTTCGCGGTCGCCGTCGATCCGACGGGCGCGGCCTTCCATCTGTGGCAGGCCCGGACGTTTCCGGGCGCCGGACTGCTCAACGCGCCCGGCACGCTCGGCTGGGTCGAGCTGGCCACCCGGGACACCGGCCGGGCCCGGGAGTTCTACACCACGGTCTTCGGCTGGGGCGCCGACGCCTCCGACTGGTACACGGAGTGGTCCCTCGGCGGCGCGGAGTTCGGCGGCATGGCCGACATGGGCGACCGGTTCCCGCCCGAGGTTCCCGCGCACTGGATGCCGTACTTCGCGGTGGCCGACGTCGACGCGATGGCCGAGGTCGCCGACCTGGCGGGCGGATCCGTCGCCCATCCGCCGGTGACCGTGCCGGACGGGCCGCGCATCGCGGTGCTGCGGGACCCCCAGGGCGCGGCGTTCGGTGTGCACATGGTCGGCTCGGAGGTCTGAGGGACGGCTCGGCCTCCGGCATCCCCCGGCGGCTAGGCTCGCAGCGCCCCCATACGGCCCTCCAAACGGCTGAGCAACTCCCCCAGCAGACCGGCGAGTTCGCCTTGCCCCTCGGGCGGCAGGACCGAGAGTACGGCGGTCTCGTAGGCGAGTTGCTCGGGGAGGATGCCGTCGACCAGGTCCCGGCCGGCGGTGGTGAGCCGGACATGGGCGACACGGCGGTCGCGCGTGTCGCCGCGCCGCTCGACGAGCCCCCGTTCGGTCAGCTGCTTGAGCCGCTTGGTGACGGCGGCCCCGGAGGAGAAGGTCTCGCGGGCCAGCTCGCCCGGGGTCAGCTCGTGGCCGGTGCGGCGCAGCGCACCGAGCAGGTCGAACTCGGGGCGGCTGAGTCCGGCGCGGCGCAGCGGTGCGTCCTCGGCCTGCTGGAGCAGGGCGGCGCAGCGGTTGATCCGGCCGATGACCTCCATGGGCCCGGTGTCCAGCTCCGGGTGCACGGCCCGCCACTGCCGGACCACGGCGGCGACGGTGTCCCCGGGCGAGGCACCCGCGGCCCCGGTTCCCGCGACCTTTCCGGTGCCGGTACCGGAGCCGGCCCGCTGTCCCTCGCCTTCCGCCCCCGCCTCCGTACCCGTCGTACCCGCGCCCGCGCCCGCCGTGTCGTCCGCCGGTGTCGGTCCGCCGTTGCTCGCCGTCATGGCCGTATGTCCTCCGTCGCCCGGCCCGGGTCCTGCCGCCGGTGCCGGGGCTGCTCATCGTCCTGCCTCGGCACGAACCCCTGGCGTCGTACCGTCGCCGCGAGCGTACGGTGTCCGGCCTGCTCGACGAGCACGACCCGCTCCTCGGGCAGGGCGCGCTGCCACCACTCGCCGGCGGCGGCGTCGGCCGTGGCGCGCAGGTCGGCGAGGGCGGCGGCGAGGGCACGGCGGGCGGATTCCAGGGCGCGGGGCGCCGGGTGCGGCTCGCCCAGCAGCCGGGCGGCGTTCTCGCGGGCGCGTTCCGCCGTGGTGAGGGCATGCTCGAGGCGGTCGCCCGCGCGGCGGTTGGTGACGGCGACGGCGGCGGCGAAGCCGACGAGCGCGCCGACGAGGGTGTCCACGGCCCGCTCCGTCATCAGCCGCCCCGCGTCCTGGGCGTGGGCGAACTCGGTGATGAGCAGGGCCATCGGGGTCACGCACACGCTGCCGAGCCAGTAGTTGCGGCCCATCAGCGCCTCGGCGCCGAAGTTGAGGGCGAGGCAGCACAGCACGAGGGCGGCCGGGTGGAGATGGGCGAGCGGGGCGAGGACGGCGAAGGCGAGTACGCCGACGAGGTTGCCGACGACGCGCTGGACGCCGCGGCTCCAGGTGAGGGTGACGTTGGCCTGGTACAGGGAGGCCGCCGTGACCAGGGCCCAGTACGGGCGGCCGACGCCGAGCGCGAGGGAGGCGTAGCCGGCGAGGGCGCAGCCGATCGCGGTGCGCGCGGCGATCGGCGCGAGCGGGGCGAGCCGGTGCCGCAACGACGGGCGGGGCAGGGCGAGTTCGGTGTCCGCACCGAGCAGTTCGTCGACACCCTCGCGGGGCGGCTCGACCCTCGGTATCCGGCCGGTGCCGCGCAGTTCGCGGGCCCAGGCGCGCAGCCGGTCGGGGTCGCTGTCTGCGGGGGCGGCGAGGGCGACCTCGGCGCGCACCAGGAGCTGTTCGAGGGCGCGCCGGGCGCGGTCGGGGCGGGTGCCGGCGGCGAGCAGCGACTGCCAGGCGGCGTGGATCGCGGCGGCGCTCGCCGCGCGGGCCCGCGGGTGTCCGTCGCCGGTGCCGCGCGTCGCGGCGTACGCGGCGGCGGCGTGCAGGGCCTGGGCGGTGGCGCGCCGTTCCGGGCCGTGCGGTCGCAGCAGCCCGGGCGCCATGCCGACCAGCCAGGCCCAGGCGCCCGCTGCCAGGGCCAGGCCGATGTGCGCCGGGACCTGGTCGAGGGTCTGGGGGGCGAACAGCGAGGCGGAGCTGATGAAGGTCAGGACCACGTTGGCGGGCGGTCCGAGCCGGGTGGCGTCGCACACGGCCTTCTGTACGGCCGCCATGACGGCGCCGACGGTGACCAGGACGACGGCGTCGGTGGTGAGCGAGGCGGCCAGCAGCGAGACGGCCAGGCCTGCGACCATGCCGAGCACCACCCAGGCGAGGACGCGGGCGCGGGTGACGTAGGGCCGGTTGTGGCCGTAGAGGGCGCAGAGGGATCCGGCCATCGTGTACATGGCGAGGTCCAGGCGGCCGAGCGCCAGCAGGATCAGGTTGGGCGGGGCGACGGCGGCGACCGCGCTCAGCGCGGGCTTGAACCAGATGTCGGAGGGCCGCCCGAGGCGGAGCACTCCGGAGAGGGGAAGTCGGCTGCGGGTCGCACTGCTCATACCCATTAATTTAGCATGTGTTTTATTAGTAAAACGTCACGCAGGCGTCCCCGCTCACCTGGCGTGCTCCGCCGAGTGCTCCCCGTGTACACCCTTGCGCTCGCGTGCGCGCCGCATGGCGTGGGCATCGCAACCTCGACGTCCTTCGACCGACCGTCGAGCGGGGGGTGCGTGTGCACGGACCGGTACCGGCGGCTTGGCTGCTGGTCGCGCTGTGCGCGGCGACCGGGGCCTACTGCCTGCTGCGGATGCGCAGCGCAGTCGAGGAGCAGCGCCGCTCGGCGGGCGGCGAGGCGCTGATGGGTTTCGGCATGGCCGTGATGGCCGTACCGGCGGCCGTCTTCACGCCGCCGAGGTGGGCGTGGCCGGTGTACGCGGCGGTGTTCGGGGCGGCGGCCCTGCGCGCGCTGTGGGCCGCCCGGGGCGGCCGGCACCATCTGCACCATCTGGTGGGCGCGGCGGCGATGGCCTACATGGCGGCGGCGATGGCCGCGGCCCCGCCCACCGGGCACCACGTGCACGGCGGCTCCGGAGTGCCGCTGCTGACCGGCGCGCTCCTTGTGTACTTCACGGGGTACGTGCTCCTCGCCGGCGCCCGCCTGGTGCCCGCCGCGGTCGCGGTGCCCGAGTCCGGGTTCGGCTCCGGGCCCGCGCGCTGGGGGGACCGTCCGGAGCTGGCGCGGGCGTGCCGGCTGTCGATGGGGATCGGGATGGTGGCGATGCTGCTCACGATGTGAGCGGCGCCCGTGGCACGGCCGGCCGCGTTGCCTGCGTCACTTCGGCGTCATGGGCCCTACGGTGAGCGGCACCGCGCTCATAGGGTGCTGCCCATGATGGTCCCCGTGGCACTGCTGCTGCTCGGCGCGTTGACCGCCGTCGTCGGTCCCCGGCTGCTCGCGCGGGCCGACTGGGCGGAGCGCGAACCGGTCGTCGCCCTGTGGGCGTGGCAGTGCGTCGTGGTGGCCGTGCTGCTGTGCTGCGCGCTGTCGATGACGCTCAGCGCCGCGGCCGCCTGGGCGGCGGTGCGCGGGAACGTGTTCGCGCCGGCTCCCCGCGCGGTCGTGGACGCCTACGCGCTCGGCGCCGCCGGCCCGTGGGCCGCGGTCACCGCGGTGCTGCTCGCCTCGGGGGGCCTGTGGAGCCTCGCGATGCTGGTGCGCGAGGTCGCGCGGTCCCGGGCGCGCCGGCGTGCGCGGCGGGCCGAACTCCTCGTGCGGGCACCGCTGTTGCCGGGCGAGCAGGTGGCCGGCGGCCGGCTGGTGGTGCTGGAGGGCGAGCGCCCCGACGCCTGGTGGCTGCCCGGTGCCGCGCCCCAGCTGGTCATCACCACAGCCGCGCTGCGCCGACTGAGGGGGCGTCAGCTGGACGCGCTGCTCGCGCACGAACAGGGTCACGCGCAGGCGCGGCACGACTGGCTGCTGCACAGCTCGGCCGCGCTGGCGGGCGGCTTCCCGCAGGTGCCGGTCTTCGCCGCGTTCCGCGACGAGATGCACCGGCTGGTCGAGCTGGCGGCCGACGACATGGCCTCCCGGCGCTTCGGCCGGCTGACGACCGCGCTGGCCCTGGTCGAACTCAACGAAGAACGGGGCGTGTTCGGCCCCTCCCCCACCCCGCAGGCGCATGTGCCGCAGCGCGTGCACCGGCTGCTCACCGCACCGGACCGACTGCCCGCCCTGCACCGGCTGCGTCTGACGGCCCTGGCCGCGCTGGTGCCCGTGATCCCGGTGCTGGTGGCCCTGGTACCGGGGCTGCGGGCACTCGGCTGAGCCGCCCGGATGCCCGCCAGGCACCCGCCGACCCGCGAGGACGACGGTGTGCTCCCCGGCCCCGTCCGCCCCCGCTCCCGTGCACCGCGCGCCGCGGCCCTGCTCGCCGCCTGCTGCGGGGTGCTGCTCGCGCCCGTCGTGGCCCGCTGGAGTCCGCTGTCCGGCCTGGACGGCGCCGCCTCCCGGACGACGCACCACTGGGCGGTGCGAGAGCGCGGCCTCACCCGGGTCTTCCGGATCCTGACGGACTGGGTCTGGGATCCGCTCACCATGCACCTGGTGGGCGTGGCCGCCGCGGTGTGGCTGGTGTGGCGGTACGCGGCCTGGCGGACGGCGGTGTGGCTGCCGGCCGTCGGCGGTGCGGCCGCACTCGTGCAGCAGTCGGTGAAGGCGGTCGTGGCCGGCCCCGCCCGGTCTGGCCGGATCCGGTCGACTCCGCGCACTACGCGTCGTTCCTCTCGGGGCACGCGATGACGGCGACCGTGGTCTGCGGCCTGTTGCTGTGGCTGCTGCGCCGCCGCGGGGCGGGTCCGCGGCTGTGGCGTACGGCCGTGGCGGTGGCGCTGGTGTCGGGGGTGGGCGTGGGCGTGAGCCGGGTGTGGCTGGGCGTGCACTGGCCCTCGGACGTGCTCGGCGGCTGGCTGTTCGGGGCGTTGCCGGTGGCGCTGGCCGTCACGGGATACGACCGGGCGGGCCCTCGCCAGCCCCACTCGCCTGCCCGGCGGCCCCGATAGGGTCGAGGCGTGACTGCCGTGTTGTTCGACTTCTCCGGGACGCTGTTCCGGATCGAGTCCGCCGAGTCCTGGCTGCGCGCGACGCTGGACGCGTCGGGGCATGCCCTGCCGGAGCCCCGACTCATCGAGACGGCGCGGGCGTTGGAGGCGGCCGGGGCGCTGCCCGGCGGCGCCGCACCGGTCGAGCCGCCGGCGCATCTCGCCGCGGTCTGGGCCGCGCGCGACGAGAGCGCGGCACTGCACCGCGCCGCCTACACCGGCGTCGCCCGGCAAGTCCCGCTGCCCGCACCGGAGTTGTACGACGCCCTGTACGAGCGGCACATGGCCCCGGCCGCCTGGACCCCGTACCCCGACGCGGCCGAGGTGTTGCGGACGCTGCGCGAGCGCGGGATCGGGGTCGGCGTGGTCAGCAACATCGGCTGGGACCTGCGTCCGGTCTTCTGCCACCACGGGCTCGACCCGTACGTGGACGCGTACGTGCTGTCGTACGAACACGGGATGCAGAAGCCGGACCCCCGGCTTTTCTCGGTGGCCTGCGAGGCGTTGGGGGCCGATCCGCGGCAGGTGACGATGGTCGGCGACAGCGAGGAGGCGGACGGCGGCGCGCTCGCGCTCGGCTGCCGGGTGCACTTCGTGGACCATCTGCCGGTGACGCGGCGACCCTCCGCGCTGCTGCCGGTGCTGGACCTGGTGGGCCCAGCAGGCGCGTGAGGCGGCACCGCGCATGCCATGACTCGCTTGCGCGCCGTCCGTCTGAGACGATCCCCCGCGTCGCCCCAGACGGACGGCAGTCCTGGACCGGCTCCGCACGCGGCGGCGCCTCCTGCGGTGAGTATAGTTGGCTGGCAGCCAGTCAACGCAGGAGTTACAGGATGTCCCCGCGCAGCGCCTCGGTCAATGAAGAGTTGCGACGGCGTTCCCGCGAACGGCTCTTGCAGGCGGCGGTGGAGCTGGTCGGCGAGCACGGCTTCGAGGCCACCACACTGGGCGACATCGCCGACCGGGCCGGTTCGGCGCGCGGACTGGTGTCGTACTACTTCCCCGGCAAACGCCACCTGGTGCAGTCCGCCGTGCACCGGCTGATGCACCGCACGCTGGAGGAGGCCCTGGAGCGCGAGCCGTGCACCGAGGACGGCCGCGAGCGGCTGGCCCGGGCCATCGACGCCATCCTGGGCCTGGCCCGCGACCAACCGGTGCTCATGCGACAGCACATGGCAGGGCTGCTCCAGGCGGAGGGCTTCGTGCAGTGCCCGGAGCAGCAGCGGCTGTCGGAGCTGCTCGGGGACACCGTCGCCCGGTACGGCTCCCAGAACGTCTCGGCCGACTATCCGGTGCTGCGGGCGCTGCTCATGGGGGCGGTGTACGCGGCGTTGATCCCGGGCGCGCTGATGCCCCTTCCGGCCCTGCGGGCCGAGTTGTTCCAGCGCTACGGGCTCGACTGGACGCTGGGCAGACCGCCGGAGAGCGAGACGCCCGCCGGGGCCCGTGAGCAGGACCTCTCCCGCTTCTTCGCCACGGAGGCCCGCCCGGAGCGCTCCTGACGCCAACTGCCGTACGCCCGGGCACATGTGACGCATCATCAAGGGGTCCGCATGCCGCGTCCGCGCGACGGGCGCGGAGCAGCGATGGCGATCGCGCCGGTGCGCACGCCGCGTAATCACATGATCACAGTACGGTCACCCCTGTGCACACGACACGCCTTCCCCGTCACCCCGCCGGACCCTGCCGTCACGGGCCGGGCGGTGCCATGCTGGAGGTGTCCGCACACCCTCCTTCCGTCAAGGAGCCTCGCTGTGCTGCGTGTCGCCGTCGTCGGTTCGGGCCCGAGCGGGTGCTACACCGCCCAGAGTCTGATCCAGCGGGATCCCGAGGTCCGCGTGGACGTCCTGGACCGGCTGCCGTGCCCGTACGGCCTGGTCCGTTATGGCGTCGCCCCGGACCACGAGAAGATCAAGTCCCTCCAGGGCAGCCTCGCCGAGGTGCTGGAGCACGAGCGGGTGCGCTTCCTCGGCGGGGTCCGCGTGGGCGGCCCTGGCGGGCTGCCCACCCGGCGGCTGCGGGAGCTGTACCACGCGGTGGTGTACTGCGTGGGCGCCGCCGGTGACCGCCGGCTCGGGGTTCCCGGCGAGGAGCTTGCGGGCAGCTGGTCGGCGACCGACTTCGTGGCCTGGTACAGCGCGCATCCCGACGCGGCCGACGCGGGTCGGCTGCGCGCGGTGCGCTCGGCCGTGGTCATCGGGATGGGCAATGTGGCGGTGGACGTCGCGCGCATGCTGGTCCGGGGCGCCGCCGAGCTGCAGCCGACGGACATCCCGCAGGCCGCTCTGGACGCGCTCACGGCGAGCGGTGTCACCGAGGTCCACATGGTGGGCCGGCGCGGTCCGGCGCAGGCCCGCTTCACCACCAAGGAACTGCGCGAGCTCGGCGGCCTGCCCGGCACCGAAGTGACCGTGCGGGAAGACGAGTTGACGCTGGACCCGACCGACCCCGGCACGCTGCCCGGGGTGTCGCGGCGCAACCTGGAGGTGCTGCGCGGCTGGGCGGGGCGCCCGGCGGAGCCGGCCGGCCGGCGCATCTCCCTGCGGTTCTTCCTGCGGCCGGTGGAACTGCTCGCGGCCGAGGACGGCGAGGCCGGGAGCGGAGAACGCCGGGTGGGTGCCGTGCGCTTCGAGCGGACGGCACCGGACGGAGCCGGCGGGGTGACGGGCACCGGCCGGTACGAGGTGGTGCCGGCCCAGTTGGTGCTGCGGTCGGTGGGCTATCGCGGAGTGCCGCTGGACGGGCTGCCGTTCGACACGGCGAGCGGCACCGTGCCGCACCGGGAGGGCCGGGTCGTGCGCGGCGCCGAGCCCTGTCCCGGCGAGTATGTCGCGGGGTGGATCAAGCGCGGGCCGACGGGTGTCATCGGCACCAACCGGCCCTGCGCGAAGGAGACGGCGGCCTCACTGCTCTCCGACGCGCCCGCGCTGCTCGCCCGGCAGGTGCCCGAGGACCCGCTGCCGGCGCTGCGGGCGGCCGGGATGGAGCCCGTGCCGTGGTCGGGCTGGCTGGCGATCCGACGGGCCGAGGCCGCGCTCGGCGCGCGCCTCGGACGGAGCGTGGTCAAGCTGGCCGACTGGGAGGCACTGCGCACGGCGGCCCGCTCGGCGCACCCCGACCGGGTCTGACGCGCACCGGCGACAGACCGGGCGGCGCGGCCATCGTCGCGGGCCTGGCCGACATCCCGCCGGTGCCGGCCCGAGGGGTTTCGAGGAGCCGGAGAACCTGGCACCGGCAGCCTGCGGGCCGGGCCGGCGACAGCACGCCGCTCCCCTTCGGGACTCCGGCGTTGCACATGCCCGCTATCGCGTCGATGCCGGTGGAGGCGTTGGCGAGCACGACCGAGACGACCGGTGATCCGATCGCGGACACGACGTACGCGCAGCACATGGGGCCGGTCGGCAGGGCACGGGTGCGCAGCCGCTCGGTGGTCGCGGCGGCCGGCGCGATCCTGATGCCGCCGGCTCTGCCGCCCAAGCCGGGCGCGGTGGTCGCGGTGATTCCGGCGCCGGTGCCGGTCGGCCCGGTCGCGGCGAGCGGGCGGCGGACGCCGGCCCGGGTGGACCTGCGGGCGACGACAAGCTGACGGTGGTGGCGGTCCCGGTGGCGATCGATGCCGAACCAGCCTGCCTGCCACCACCTTCCGGGGACGTTCCGCTTCAGTCACCCAGACGGACGGCCTGCCGGGCGGCGGCGGCGAGCAGAGCGTCGAGCAGGCCGGGGAAGAGGTCCTCCAGGTCGTCCCGGCGCAGGCCGTTCATCTTCGCCGTACCCCGGTAGCTCTGCCGGATCACGCCCGCCTCGCGCAGCACCCGGAAGTGGTGCGTGGAGGTGGACTTGGTCACCGGCAGGGCGAAGTGCGAGCAGGTCAACTCGGCTGTGTCGGCGGCGAGTTCGCGGACGATCCGCAGCCGCATCGGGTCGGAGAGCGCGTGCAGCACGGCTTCCAGCCGGATCTCGTCACACGCGGGGTGCGGCAGGTCGCGGCCACTGGGGGCGGGGTCGGCGGTCCTCACACGACCATCGTACGAGAGTCATCGTATTTTGACATCTCTCGTAATACGAGAGTTATCGTACGAGTCGACCAACGGTCCCGTGACGAATGGAGTCCGTCGTGAGCGCGCTCTTCGAGCCCTTCACCCTGCGCGAAGTGACCATCCCGAACCGGGTGTGGATGCCCCCGATGTGCCAGTACTCGGCCGAGCCGGACGGGCCGCTCGCCGGCACCCCGAACGACTGGCACCTCGCGCACTACGGGGCGCGCGCCACGGGCGGCGCCGGCCTGATCATCGTCGAGGCCACCGCGGTCGTGCCGGAGGGCCGGATCTCCCCGTACGACCTCGGTCTGTGGAGCGACGCCCAGGTGGCGGCGTTCCGCCGGCTCACCGGCTTCCTGGCCGCGCAGGGCACGGTGCCGGGCGTCCAGCTCGCGCACGGCGGCCGCAAGGCATCCACCGACCGGCCGTGGACCGGCGGCGCGCCGCTCGGGCCGGACGCGGGCGGCTGGCGGACGCTGGCGCCCAGCGCGGTGCCCTTCGACGAACGACACCCCGTCCCCGCCGAGTTGACGACCGACCAGATCGACGGGATCGTCGGCCGGTTCGCCGCCGCCGCGCGCCGCGCGCTCGACGCGGGCTTCGAGGTCGTCGAGATCCACGGCGCCCACGGCTATCTCGTCAACGAGTTCCTCTCGCCGCACTCCAACCACCGCACCGACGCCTACGGCGGCTCCTACGAGAACCGCACCCGCTTCGCCCTCGCGGTCGTGGACGCCGTCCGCGAGGTGTGGCCCGAGGACAAGCCGGTGTTCTTCCGGATCTCGGCCACCGACTGGCTCCAGGACGGCGGCTGGACCACGCAGGACACGGTCCGCTTCGCCCGCGATCTGCACGCGCACGGTGTGGACCTCCTCGACGTCTCCACCGGCGGCAACGCCTCCGGCGTGACCATCCCGGTCGAGCCGGGCTACCAGGTGCCGTTCGCCGCCCGGGTGAAGGCCGAGACGCCGCTGCCCGTCGCCGCCGTCGGGCTGATCACGGAGGCGGAGCAGGCCGAGCAGATCCTGAAGAACGGCGAGGCGGACGCCGTCCTGCTCGGCCGCGAGCTGCTGCGCAACCCGTCCTGGGCCCGGCAGGCCGCCCGCGAGGCGGGCGCCGGGGTCCGGGTGCCGGAGCAGTACCTCCGCTCCGTCTGAGTCACCTCGGCACGATCCGCCGCACCGTCTCCTCCAGGCGGGGCAGCGCGCGCTGCCCCGCCAGGGCCAGGCAGATCGCCGTCAGGACCCCGGCCCAGGCGAACGGGCCCAGCGGGGTGCACCCGACGAGGTGGCTGACGCCCGGGGTCTCCACCACGACGACCAGCGCGGCGGCCGAGGCCAGGCAGGTCAGCCGCACCAGACCGCTGTCGCGCCGGTCCAGCCAGGTCTGCGCGAGCTGGGTGCCGACCACCCCGCACAGCGCCATCGTGCTGGAGCGGCGCGCCGTACCGGGAGTGAACCGGCCGATCAGCCAGGCCGTCACCGCGCCCAGACAGGTGGTGAGCGCCCGATGCCGGATCTGCCGCAGCAGGGGCTCCCCCAGCACGCCGGCCGGATCCTCCACATGGGCCAGGTCCGCCTCGCCCTCCTTCTCGGTCACCGCCACCGCCATCGACGGGAACAGGTCGGTGAAGAGGTTCACCATGAGCATCTGCCGGGTGGACAGCGGCGCCCGGCCGGACAGCAGCGTGCCCAGCAGCCCGAAGCCGACCTCGCCGGCGTTGCCGCCGATCAGGATGGCGATGGCGTCGGCAACGCTGTGCCACAGCGCCCGGCCCTCGCCGATCGCGGCGATCAGGACGGTCAGATCGTCGTCGGTCAGGACGATGTCGGCGGCGTTGCGGGCGGCGGCCGAGCCGCGCGCGTTGATGCCCACACCGATGTCGGCGGCGCGGATGGCGGCCGCGTCGTTGGCGCCGTCGCCCACCATGCCGACGACCCGGCCCGCGTCCCGCAGCGCCTCCACGACCTGGAGCTTCTGCTCGGGCGCCACCCGCGCGACCACGCCCGCGTCCCGCAGCATCCGGGCCCGGGCCGCCCGGTCCGCGGCCGCCAGTTCGTCGCCGGTGACCACCACGGTGTCCTCGGGCCAGCCCAGTTCCGCCGCGATGGCCCGCGCGGTCTGCGGGTGGTCGCCGGTGAGCATGACCGGCCGTACGCCCTCCTCATGCAGCCCCGCGACGAGCGCCGTGGAGGTCTCGCGCGGTACGTCGGACAGGGCGAGCAGGCCGATGAACTCCAGTTCCTCCAGGGGCCGTTCGAGGGCGTCAGCCGCCTCCTCGGCCGCGTCGAGGCGCCGCTGCGCCACCGCCAGCACCCGCAGGCCGTCCCGGGCGAGGCTGTGCGCCGCCCCGGAGGCGTGGGCGGGACGGTCGGGGCAGGCGGGCAGCACGGTCTCCGGGGCCCCCTTGACCACGAGCGTGAGCGGTCCGTCCCCGGCGCGGCCGACAGCTGCGGCATATCCGCGCGCGGCCTCGAAGGGCAGATCCTCGGCCTCCGTCCAGTCCGGGTCGGGGCCTGCCGCCGCCAGCACGGCCTCGTCGGTGGCGTGCACCGGCTGCTGCTCGGCCCCGCCGTCGGGGTGGGGGCAGGCACGGGCGGCGGCGCGGACGGTGCCTGCGGACCCGGGGTCGTCCACCGCGCGCACGGTGCCGTCGGCGGCGCAGGTGCGCACCACGCGCAGCCGGTTCTCGGTGAGCGTGCCGGTCTTGTCGAAGCAGAGGGTGTCCATGCGGCCCAGCGCCTCCAGGGTGCGCGGGGTGCGGACCAGGACACCGCCGCGGCTCAGCCTCCGGGCCGCCGCCAGCTGGGCGACCGTTGCCACCAGGGGCAGGCCCTCCGGCACCGCCGCCACGGCCACGGCGACACCGCCGCTGACCGCCTCCCTGATCGGGGCGCCGCGCAGCAGCGCGAGTCCGGTCACCGCGGCGCCGCCCGCCAGTGTCAACGGCAGTGCCTTGCGGGTGAGTTGCTGCAGCCGGGCCTGGACGCCGCCGGCCGGGGGCGTACGGGCGGCCAGGTGGACGGCGCGGGCTGCCTCGGTGTGCTCACCGGTGTCGACCACGACGGCCAGCGCCTGGCCCGCGACCACGGTCGTCCCCTCGAAGACCATGCAGTGCCGCTCGGCCACGGCCGCGTGCGGGGTCGGGTCGGTCTGCTTCTGCACCGGCAGCGATTCGCCGGTCAGCGCGGACTCGTCGACCTCCAGGTCCTCCTGCCACAGCAGCCGGGCGTCGGCGGGCACCACGTCGTCCGTGTTCAGCCGGATCTCGTCCCCGGGGCGCAGCTCGCCCGCGTCCACCGTGCGCGTGCCGCCGGCCGGCGCCTCCTCCCCGGGCGGCACGAGCCGCGCCTTGCGCTGCTGTTCCGCGACGAGGCCGGAGAGCGCCTGTTCCGCACGCAGCCGCTGCAGACCGCCGACCAGGGCGTTGAGGTCGAGGGCACCGAGGACGAGCAGCGCGTCGACGACGGAGCCGAGGATCGCCGAGGCCGCCGAGCCGACCGCGAGGACCGGGGTCAGCGGGTCCTGGAGTTCGCCGCGTACGGCGCGGCCCAGCCGGTAGGTCCAGCGCGCGGGCGCGGCGAGCGGATGCCGGGCGACGCCGGCGGCCGCCTTGCGGACACGGGCGGTCAGCGCCTCGAACTCGCCGCCCTCGTCGGGCCGTTCCTGCTCCAGCCGCTCCTGCGCCGCCGCGCAGTCCAGCTCGTGCCAGTGCACGCGCGGACGCGGGTGCGGAGGCCGGGCCGCCGCCACGCTCAGTGCGCCCCTCGCCCCGGACAGCAGGGCGGTCAAGGCGCCCGCGTCGACGGGGGCGTGCCTGAGGCCCGGCAGCGCGGCGAAGCGGCCGCGGGCGCCGCGCGACTCGCCGACGGCCACGAGCAGGCCGGAGAGCGCGGCCCCGGAGCGGGCCAGGGTCTGGGCGTGCCGGCCGACCCTGCGGGCGGGCGGGATCGCGGTCAGCACCCGCCATACGTCGGGCAGTCCGTGCGGGGCCAGGAGGTCCGCGCCCCAGACCACGGCCCCGTCCCGGTCGGTGACCGCGACGGCGATGTCGGCGGCGGACAGCGCGGCCAGGAGGTCCCGCTCTTCGGCCGCGCTCACCCTGGCGACGACGAGCACCGCACCGGCGTCGTCGCCGCGCGCCTCGTACACCACGTCGTCCAGCGGCCGGCGCGCGTCCACCACCTGGTCGGCCAGACCGGTGAAGTCCTCCAGGGCCGGGTCGTCCACGAGCACCACGCGCAGGCCCGCCCGGCGGGCGGCGTCCAGCACGGGCTCGGCCCACGGGTCCGCCTCGCCCTCGTCGGTGCGCAGCACACCGGAGTGCAGCACGACCGTGCCGGCCAGCTCCAGCCGGCGCAGCCGCTCCGGGTCGCGGACCAGCACTCCCTTGCGGGCGAGCGCGGCGCTCAGCAGCGCGTGGAAGGCGGCGGGGCCGTAGCGGGCGGCCTTCGGCGAGCCGGCGAGGACCGCCTCCGCCGCCTCGGCGCCGTTGCGTTTGACGAGCAGGGTGGCGGCTGCCCCCAGCAGGCTGCCGGTGAAGGCGTGGTCGGCGTACTCCTGCGCGGGGGACTCGCGCAGCGGCGGGCGGGGGGCGCCGTCCGCCGGGAGGCTGACGCGGCCGGGCGCGCACAGTTCGTCGTGGTGGGCGTCGAAGGCGGCGGCGCGGGCCACCGTCTCGGCCACCTGGCACGCGCGCAGGGCGCCGTCGAGCACGAGCGACGTCGGGGTCTGGCCGGCACCGTGGACGGCCGCGTTCGCGGCGGCAAGCCCCAGGTCCATGCCGGTGTGCCCCAGCCGCGCGCGCAGCCAGGCGCGGCAGTGCGGGTTCTCCCGCAGCAGCGTGACCACGGCGGTCGCCAGCCGGGGCGAGGGCGGCAGCCGGAGCGCGTACGCGGTGAGCGCGCCGGCCACGCCGAGCCCGTCGGCGGCGAGCGCGGCCACGGCGGCGCGCACTCCGGCGGGGTCGGCCGGATGCGTGGTGTCCTCCGCGTCCGCGTCGGCCACGCCGAGCCCGTGCCGCTCGGCGAGGTCGGCGGCGTGCTCCACGACCCGGTCCGCGGCCTCGTCGCCGACCGCGGTCACCACCAGGCGGGCGAGCCCCTGGTCCCAGTACGCGACGAGGACGTCGGGGTGCTCGGCCAGTGCCCCCGCCACCTGGCGCGCCAGCACCGCGATGCCGCCCGCGCGCCGTACGCGCTCCGGCTCCACGGCGTGCAGGGCGAGGTGGGCGCGGGCACCGGCCCGCCACAGGTCACCCGTTCCGGGCAGAGCGTTGCGCGCGACCCGTCCCACGCGTACGGCGGCGTCCGCGCCGCGCACTCCGGCCCGCGCCGTCCCGGCGGCGGCACCGGCGACCGCCCCGACCGCGGGTGCCAGCAACCGCGTCGGGGCGGGCAGCCGCCGTACCATCGCCGACGGCGCCGTCAGCAGCCCCACCATGGGCCCTCCTCAGAGTGTGGTGCGATCGGGTCGTGCGGTGGGCCCGAGCGGGCCGGTGGCGCCTGTGGACTCTCCTCTGGTGCCGTGGGTGGCGCGGGAACCACGGGACGCCGTGCGGTGGTGCGGGGCCTCGGAGCCACCGGAGGCGCCGCCGGACCTCTCCGCACCGCCGGCTTCGAGTGCACCGCCGGACGCCGCGCCGCCGTGGGCGGCCTGCGCACCACTGCCTCCTCCAGGTGCGGTCCCGGTCTCGTCCTCAGGCTCGCCGGACGCCGCTTCGGCGGTCTTTCCGCCATGTCCGGACCTGAGCGCCGCGGAGCCGAGGTCGAGCGGGGGTTCGGGCTCCGCGCCGGTGGTGCCGTGTCCGGCCCGCCGCTCGGTGGCCGCCCGTCCGCCGACGGCCACGGGACCGGGGGGCTCGGCCCCGCCCCGGTCCCCGGCCGCCGCGAGCCCCGCGGCCGACGTGTCCGCGCCCTGGCCGCCGGCCGCCTGCTGTGCGGGCCGGGGCTGGGTGAGCCAGGCCACCGCCGCGCCGGTGAGGGCGACGGGCCACTCGACCACTCCCGCGGCACCGAGCACTCCGGCGCCCACGTACACGGCGATCCGCCGCCCCCGGGGCGACACCGCGCCCACCTTGTCCAGGGTTTCCGTCGCGGTCCTGCCCACCATGCCGGCGCCCGGCACCTTGCGCACCGCCGACAAGGCACCACGCACGGGCGCCGTGAGGGCCGGCGACGACTTCTGCTCAGCCATGACTCTCCTCGGGTGAGACCCGCCGTTCCAGTCTCACCCGAGTGCCCGGCACCGCGCCTTTTATCCCCTTTCGCCCCGGTCACGGAAGAGTCCGCCGGGCACCGCCTCGGCGAGCACGCGGTAACCCTCGGGGTTGAGATGCAGCCCATCGCCGACCTGCAGGGCCGGGCGCAGCCGGTTCGGCGCCGAGGGGTCGCGGACCGCGCGGTCGAAGTCGATCACCGCGTCGAAGTGGCCCGGGGTGCGGATCCAGGTGTTCACCCGCTGCCGTGAGGCCTCCCGCAGCCCGGCCGGGTCGTCGTACGGGGTGTTGCCCCCGAACGGCGTGATCGTCGCGCCGTAGACGCGGATGCCGACGGCGTGGGCGCGGACGACGATCTGCTGGTAGCCGGCGATCAGGTCGTCGGTGACCGCGCGCTGCGCGGCGGGGGTGGCCTCGGCGGTGCCGATGTCGTTGACGCCCTCGAAGAGGATCAGCCAGGAGACACCGCTGCGGGACAGTACGTCGCGGTCGAGGCGGGCGAGGACGTTGGGGCCGAGCCCGTCGTTGAGGACGCGGTTGCCGCCCGCCGCCTGGTTGAGGACGGCGACGCCGGAGGTGTCCGGCCGGCTCCGGAGGCGGTCGAAGAACTGGTCCGGCCAGCGGTCGTTGCCGTTGGTCGTGGAGCCGCGTCCGTCGCTGAGCGAGTCGCCGACGACGGCCACCGCGCGGGTGCGTGCGGGCGCCGGCACCTCGACGTCGCTGAGCAGGTACCAGTGGTCGACGGCGGTCGCCCCGGTCAGATCCTGGTCGCGCGTGTGGTCGCCGCGCACGAGGTACGAGGTGGTGCGCGAGCCGGGGTGCGAGGTGAGCGCCAGGGAGGCCTGACCGCGCGCGGTGTACGCCGTGACCGTCAGCTCGGTGCCGGCGCGCAGGTCGAAGTCGAGGTCGTCGGAGACCACTTGGGCCCCGACCGGCACGGTCGTCGCGTCCCGGCCCGCGAAGGTGACCCGCCGTACCGAGCCCGGTTCCACCGCGCTGACCCCGGCCTTCCCGCCCTGGGGCAGGGCGACGGTGACGGCGGTGAGCGGCAGCGGGGTGTCGCCGTAGGCGTTGGAGAAGCGCAGCCTGGCACGGTGGCCGCCGACGGTGACCCGGACGGTCTGCCGCAGGGTGGCGTCCACGAGCACCGACTTCTCGCCGGTGTACGGCGCGGGCGGCAGGTTGGCGGGCTCGGTCAGCTGGGGCATGGCGGTCCAGGTGTCCACCCAGTGCGTGCCGGGGCCCGGGCTTTCGGCGGCTGCGCCCGAGCCGGGCCGGTCGAGCAGTGCTCCGACCGCCGAGCCCGTCACGACCAGGGTCAGCACGAGGACACAGACACTCAGCACAGTGGCGAACGACGCTCTCATGGGCTGCTTCACGGCCGCATCGTGGCATGAACACGCCCGCTATGGAAGCGCTCCCACGGCACTGCCACCGCCCGCGCGGCCACTGGCCCACCGCCGACGGAAGCCAGGCGGTCGCCAAGACCATCTCGCGGCGGCCTGCAAGGGCCTCGCGATCGTCGGCATCAACACCGACTACGGCGACGGCGCGACCCTGAAGAGGATCACCATCGTCGGCGACTTCGGCAAGGAGCTCGTCCCGTGCCAGAAGTGCATCGGGAACATCAGGTACAAGTGAGCCCCGACCAGGGCCGCCGCCACCGCGCACGGCGGCCCCGCACCCGCCCCCTCCCCCGTCCGCGCCGGGCGGGGGAAGGATGCGGGGCGAGGGGGAGGGCGGATGGGGCGCAGGGAACGGGAGGCGGTCGCGCGCGGGGCGCGGCTGTACGAGGCGGCGCGGTCGCCGGCCGGTGGATCACGACCAGGCCATGGAGGTGGTACCGAGGACGCGGCGGTTCAGCAGGCGCTCGCCGCCCTCCCCGTGGCCCGGCTCCAGGACGCCACGGGCGGACGGCTGCGGCTCGGCGATGTCGAGGCCGGCGGCCTGCGCACGGTCCGGCAGGTGCTCGAAGCCGGTCCCTACCGGGTGCGCCAGATCCCCGGAGTGGGGGCGCGCGGCGCGGACCGGATCGTCGCGGCCGCGCGTCAGCTCGCCGACGCCGTACGGAACGCCGTCGCCGTCCATGTCGACGTCGACCGGCCGGAGCCGCGGACGACCGCGCTCGTCGCGGCCCTGCACGTGCTGGTGGAGGCGGGGCCAGGGGCACGGCGCGCCGTCGGGGCGGCCGAGGAACTGGCGCGACGGCTCGAACCGCTGCTGGCCGACGCCCGGCCCGCCGCCGGGCGGCTGAGCCTGCTGGTGGCCGGGCAGGACGAGAAGGCTCGCGCGCTCAAGGCCGTCGAGGAGATCCGTACGGTCGTGGCGCGGGCCGAGCGGACCGGCATTCCGGAAGCGCTGGCGCAGGCGTCGGCGGACCTGCTGCGGCCACCGGCGGACGGCCTCGCCGTCCTGGTGGACTTCGAGCTGCGCTCCGCCGAGTACTACGGCCTCCTCGCGGAGATCTCGGGGCGCGCTCCGGACACGGCCGCCGCCGAGGGGTTCCTGCCCGCCGACATAGCCGAGCGGGTGCGCGGCCAGCGGTTCGACGACTCCCGGCTGCGGGTGTCGCTGCGCGGCTACCGGGCGTTCGGCGCCCGCTTCGCCCTGGCGCAGCGCCGGGTGATCCTGGGCGACGAGATGGGGCTCGGCCAGACGGTCCAGGCGCTGGCCGCGCTGGCCCATCTGGCCGCCGAGGGGCAGAGCCGCTTCATGGTCGTCTGTCCGGCGAGTGTGCTGGTGAACTGGACGCGGGAGGTCGAGGCGCGTACCGCGCTGCCTGTCACGCCGTTGCGGGGCCGGACCGGCGCCGGGCGTTCGCCGACTGGAAGGAGCGGGGCGGCGTGGCCGTGACCACCTTCCAGGCCCTGCCGCCGGTGCCGAGGTCGTGGTCGCGGACGGGTCCCCGGGCACGGGCTGCCCCACGCCGTCGTAGCCCGCCGGGACGAAGCAACCGGTGGGCGGCCGGATCCCGCAGGGGCGTGTCCGCGTTCGTACGGGCGTCGGCGCAGGCGCCGCGGTGCCAAGCCGGCTGACGCACGTCACGCGATCAGGGGCAGATCCGCGCGGGCACCGGTCCTGGGCGCAGGGCCCGGCCCGCTTCGTCTTTCGCGGGTGCGGCCGTCACTCGCCACGCAACACCGGGCGATGGCTGCCGTTCGGCCGGCGCGATCCCGGGCCGACTACGGGCACACGGCCGGGCGACACCTGCTGGGGGACCATCCGGGCCCGGCCGGATCAGATGTCGGGCACCGTTGAGCCTCCCGCCCCCGTGGCGCGCGGGAAGGCCGCGCGGGGCGCCGCAGTCACGCGGCACGCGCCCGCCGGCCCACCGACGCGGACAGCTCTCCCTGGTAAGCGGCGTACGCCGTGCGCAGCGCGCCCCCGGGCCAGTCGGCGGGCAGGAGCGCGGGCGGCAGCACGGGGTCGGTGAGCAGGTGGCGTACGGCAGCGGTGTAAGCGGTGAAGCGGTGCGCCGGGCCGCGGTCGGCCGCCGTGTGCGTGAGCAGCGTCCGCGCGGTGGCCGCCCAGTCGTCCAGCGGCCAGAGCCGGGCGGCGAGTTCGCGGTCGGGCTCGTCGGGGCGGGCGGTGCAGGTCAGGGCGACACGGCGGAGTTCGTCCGGCAGCGGGCGGACGAGGTTGGCGGGGCGCAGCCACACCCCCTCGCGCAGTTCGGCGAGGCGCAGCGCGGTCAACCGGGCACGCAGATCGGCGCGTTCGGCGGGGCCGCGGCCCGTCGCCGTGATGACCACCATCTCCCAGTCGCCGTCCCACGCGCGCGTGCCGGGGTGCAGCGCCTCGTCCTGGCGGCGCTGGCGGGCCAGCAGCCGGTCACTGAGCCGGTAGACGGCGTCGGTGCGCCGCAGGTCCCCTGCGGCCACCATCCGGCTGAGCGCGGCCCGCAGCGTGGAGCCGCCCACGCCGAACGGCTCCACCAGCCTGACCAGGTCCTTCACCGGCAGCTCAGGCGGGTGAGCGCCGAGGAGCAGGCTCAGCACGGCCGACCGCGCGGACAGCGGCCGCGCGGCCGCCTCCTCGGCTTCCGGCGGGACGTTCATACGCATGGGCACGTACTGTACGTGCGCCCACGCTGTTGCGTTATTGCTACAGCCGCAGGAAGAGTGCAACATGGCCGCATGGTCTCGATTCCCGCGCAGCCGCCGTCGCAGTCGCCGTCCCTGCCGCCGCAGTACGCCACCCACGACGTCACCAACCAGGCCCCGCCCCTGGCCCCCTACGATGCCTCCGACGACCGCGCCCTGCTGGAGGGGCTGCGCCGGGAGGGCGCCGGGTGGGCCGAGGCGGACATCCGGCGGCTGGGGGCGCGGGCCGGGAGCGCGGAGGCGCAGGAGTGGGGCGAGCTGGCCAACCGGCACGAGCCCGAGCTGCGCACCCACGACCGCTACGGCAACCGGATCGACGAGGTCGACTTCCACCCCAGCTGGCACCACCTGATGCGCACGGCGGTCGCCGAGGGCCTGGCCGGCGCGCCCTGGGCGGACGAGCGGCCCGGCGCCCATGTGGCCAGGACGGCGGGCGGGCTGGTGTGGGGGCACACGGAGGCCGGGCACGGCTGCCCGACGTCGATGACGTACGCCGCCGTCCCCGCGCTGCGCGCCCAGCCGGACCTCGCCAAGGTGTACGAACCGCTGCTGACCAGCCGGGAGTACGACCCCGGGCTGCGGGTGCCGGCCGAGAAGCCGGGGCTGCTCGCCGGGATGGGCATGACCGAGAAGCAGGGCGGCTCGGACGTCCGCACCAACACCACCACGGCCACGCCCACCGGCGAGCCGGGCGTGTACACCCTGCGCGGGCACAAGTGGTTCACGTCGGCGCCGATGTGCGACGTCTTCCTGGTGCTCGCCCAGGCCCCCGGCGGCCTGTCGTGCTTCCTCGTGCCGCGCGTGCTGCCCGACGGCAGCCGCAACACCTTCCGCATCCAGCGGCTGAAGGACAAGCTGGGCAACCGCTCGAACGCCTCCTCCGAGCCGGAGTTCGACCGTACGGTGGCCTGGCTGGTGGGGCCGGAGGGGCGGGGCGTGAAGACCATCATCGAGATGGTCAACTGCACCCGGCTGGACTGTGTGATGTCCACGGCGACGCTGATGCGCAAGACGCTCGTGGAGGCGGGGCACCACACGCGGCACCGCAGTGCGTTCGGCGCCCGGCTCCTCGACCAGCCCCTGATGCGCAACGTCCTGGCCGATCTGGCACTGGAGTCGGAGGCGGCGACCACGCTCACGCTGCGGCTGGCCGGCGCGGCCGACCGCACGGTGCGCGGGGACGCCGGGGAGCGGGCCTTCCGGCGCATCGCCACAGCCGTCGGCAAGTACTGGGTCACCAAGCGGGGCCCGGCGTTCACCGCCGAGGCCCTGGAGTGCCTGGGCGGCAACGGCTATGTGGAGGACTCCGGCATGCCCCGGCACTACCGGGAGGCCCCCCTGCTGTCGATCTGGGAGGGTTCGGGCAATGTCAACGCGCTCGACGTGCTGCGCGCCCTCCGCCGGGACAGCGACACCGCCGAGGCACTGTTCGCCGAACTCGCCCTCGCGCGCGGGGCGGACACCCGCCTGGACGCCGCCGTGGCCGCGCTGAAGGACCAGCTGGCCGAAACCGGCCAGGTGGGCGCGCGGCGGCTGGTGGAGCGGATGGCACTCGCCCTCCAGGCCTCGCTGCTGGTCCGGTACGCGCCACAGCCGGTCGCGGACGCCTTCTGCGCGAGCAGGCTGGGCGGCGACTGGGGGCACGCGTTCGGCACGCTGTCCGCCGGAACCGGCCTCGACGCGATCCTGGAGCGGGCCCTGCCCGGCCTGAACTGACCCCTCTCCCCAGGCGAGTGCGGGCCACGCGCGCGTGGCCGGTGACTGCCGACGGATCGCACACAGTCAGCGTGCGGCTGCGGTGCGTTGTCAGTGCCGTGGTGCACACTCGCGATCAGGTGGCACTCGCTGGGGGAGGACTACGTGTTCACGGGGATCGACGAGGTCGACTGGACCTCGCTGCGGCACGCTCGCGGCAGCGCGCGGAACGTGCCGGGATGGTTACGGGCGCTGTCGTCGGCGGACGGCGCCGAGCGGGCGAGCGCGCTCGACGCTCTGCACGACGCCCTGCGCCCCGGGGGCGGGGGGTACGACGCGACGCCGGCCTGCGTTCCCTTCCTGCTCTCGCTCGCGGCCCGCACCGAGGTCGCGGACCGGGCCGGCATCGTGGAGCTGCTGGTCGGCATCGGCGCGGAGGACGAGGACTCGGACGGGGACACCCGCGCGCGGGACGCGGTACGGGCGGGTGCGGAGGCCTTCGTCCCGCTCGCCGGGGACCCGGATCCGGCGGTGCGCGCGGCGGCGGCCGGGGCCGTCGTACGGTTCCTGCCCGAGCCCGCGCGGGCGCTGGAGGTGCTACGGCGGCGGCTGCGCTCCGAGCGCGACGGCCGGGTCCTGCTCGCCCTCGTCGAGGCGCTCGGCCTGTTCGCCCGCCGTCACCCGGCGCGCGCCGACGGCGCTGTGGATCTCCTGGCCGAGCAGAGCGCGGCGCCGTACGAGGCCGGGCCGCGGCTCGCCGCCCTCGGGCAGCTCGCGCTCGCCGCGCCCGGGCGGCTCCCGCCCGACCTGGTGCCGAGGGTCGTCCGGCTGCTGCGCGAGCGGTCCGCGCGCCGCGCCAGGGCGGCCGAGTCCCCGGGCCCCGACACCCTCGTGGAGCGGCTGCGGCGGCTGCGCCCCTCGGACGAGGAGGGCGCCCGTCTGCTGCGTACCCTGCACACCGCGCTGGGCGACCGCGTGCGCGACCGGAACGCCCTGCTGTCCGGGCAGCTGACCAGCCCGGCCCCGGTGGACCGGTGCAACGCCGTGTGGCTGGCGGCGGCCCTGCTGCGCGGCTGGCGCGGCGACCACACGGCGACCGTCGCCCTGCTCGGCCGCCAACTGGGCGCCGACCAGGACAGGTTGCGGGACGCGGCGGTCGCGGTCCTGGCCGAGCTGTACGCGCTGGCCGCTCCCGCCGCCGACGACCTGCACGTGCTGGTGTGCGCCCGGCCCGACCTGTGGGTCCACCGCTGGGAGCGCGGCTCCCCCACGCTCGGCGGTCCGCTGAGGGCGCTGGCCAGGAGCGGTGACCGCCGCGCCCTGCCGGCCCTGGCCCAGCTCCTCGCCGGCCCGGCCCTGCCCGTGGACCTGGGGTTCGAACTGGCCCACCTGGGCGCCGCCGCGGCCCCGCTCGCCCCGGCGGTACGTCACCGGCTCGCCCGGATCCGGCCGTCCTCCCCGTCCGCCGCCGGGCTCGCGGCCCCGTTACTGGCGGCGGTCGCTGCCACGAGGGACGAGGATGCGGTCCCCGAGGTGCTGCGGCTGCTTTCGGGCGCGCCCGACGGCCTGGGCGCGCGGGACGCCCTCGCGGGCCAGGTGATCGTGACGCTGCAGGCCCTGGGCGCCACCGCGCGGGCGGTGCCGCTGCTGCGCGCGCTCCTGTCCACCCGGCACGCGGCCGCCGCGGCCGGTGCGCTGTGGTCGGCCGACGGCGACACGGCCGCCGTACTGCCCGTCCTACTGCGGGAGTTGACACAGGGCGACCCGACGAGCCGGTGCGTGGCCGCCGACCGCCTCGGTCGCCTGGGCCCCGCCGCGCGGCCCGCCCTGCCGGCGCTGCGCCGGGCCGCCCTGTCCGGACGGACACGGCAGCGGGCATCGGCCGCGTGCGCCCTGTGGCACATCGACGCCGATCCCGAACCGGTGCTTCCCGTCCTCCGCGCGGCCTGGACGGACGACCCGCGCGCCCGCGGCCCGATCGCCGACTGCCTGGCCACGATGGGCCCGGCCGCGTCCCCCTTCCGTGACCTGCTGTCAGCGGAACTGGCCGCCCCACACCGCCACCTGTCCCACGCGGCCGCGTCCTGCCGCCGACGCATCCCGAAGGACGAGGCACTGCTGACCGCGTGCCGCAAGGTGCTTGCGGTGGTGTAGGGGGCGCACGGCCGGTCGGATGCCGGGGTCTTGTGCGCCCCGTGTGACATGGAGCGGGGGGACGAGTAGTGGTGGGAGCAGGGGCGGGGACGGGGGCCTCACGTACGGCCGTCGGACCGTGAGCGCCCCTGGCCGGAACCCGCTGGTGGCCGGCCCCGGCCACGGATCCAACCGGTGATCAGCCCTCGCCATGATCCCACCGACCGCCAACTCCCCCGGCATAAGATCCAGTCAACGGCCGGCCCCGGCCGCCACGAAACGGCCACCTGCCACCAGCCACCAGCAGCCCACGAGCCAGGCTCCGGATCCGGCCCACAGCCAGTCCCCCGCCAGGAACCCTGCGAGCCGCCCGCAGCGGCGGGTCGTCGGTGGCCAGTCCCGCCCCCACGGAACGGGCCAGTGCTCGGCCCGGTCAGAACCGGCCGGTGGTCGGCCCACCGGTACCGGACCCGGCCGGCGGCCAGTCCCGACCGAGGCCTGGAACCGGCCGTCAACCCGCTTCCGCCCCGGCACAGAACCGGCCCGGTGACCAGCATCACCGCACGGAACCCTCCCGACGACCAGCCCCCCACAGCGCGGAACCGGGTCGGCGAGCGGCGGCCGCCGGGGCGGTCGACCGGTGGTCAGACCATCCGTCCCCACTGGGGACCGAGCCTCGACCATTCCGTGTCCCACGCGGCCATCCGGCGGCGTTCCAGCCGGCCGCGCAGGGCCAGGCCGCCGACGAAGGGGACGGCCGCGACGCCGACTCCCACCAGTCCGCCGATGAGGGTGCCGCGGAAACCGGCCTCGGAGGCGGAGGTGGGACGGCCGACGAGGCGGCCCTGGGGATCGGTCCAGACGGTGACCGGGGTGCCGACGTTGCTGCCGGGATCGATCTGGACCTGTCCGGTGTGAGCGGTGCCGTCGGCGCCCCTCCAGCGCACCTTGGCCCACACCCGCTCCTCCGCGGAGGCGTGGCTGTCCATGGGCGAGGCCGATCGCGTCGACGTGACGCGGGCCGCGACGGGGTGCGACGCTGCGCGCTCCCGGGCGAGACCGCCCTCCACCGCCCCGGCGGCGACGAGACCGGCCAGCACCCCGGCGACGACCGTCACCAGCCAAGTGCCGAGGACCACCCAGGCCTCCACCACGTCGGCCCGGCGTTTCAGCGGATTTCGCCGCCAGCGCCAGAGCCACACCTTCGGACCACGGAACGCCTTCAAAGGCATCCTCCTCACGAGCGCACCGACCGCCGGACCGCCCTCCCATACGCGGGAGATCGCACCGTTGCTCACCACGAACCGTCTCCTCGACGGTCGCACGAGACGGCCCGTTCGCGCAGGCACATGACAAAACGCATCCGGCCGGTCCTGGCCACCCCCGGCGCCGCCGCCCGCGAACCATCGAGGAGTCACCGACGAGCCGCCGATGACCTGCGCGAACGCTCGTGCGGGGGAGAGTGTCAGTGGTGGGGTGCAGACTGGCCGATAACTGACGACTACCTGGACAACGGCGTCCCGGAGGTGAGCGGCATGACCGAGGTTCTGCTGGCGGTGGGCACCCGCAAAGGGCTGTTCATCGGGCGGCGAAAGGGCCGCGGCGGCTGGGAGTTCGACGACAGCCCGTATTTCAACGCACAGGCGATCTACTCGGTCGCCATCGACACCCGGGAGGACCGGCCCCGGCTGCTGGCGGGCGGCGACAGCGCGCACTGGGGTCCTTCGGTCTTCCACTCCGACGACCTCGGCCGCGGCTGGACCGAGCCCGCGCAGCCCGCCGTCAAGTTCCCGAAGGACACCGGCGCCTCGCTGGAGCGCGTCTGGCAGCTGCATCCGGCCGCCGCCGAGCCCGGCGTGGTCTACGCGGGCACGGAACCGGCCGCGCTGTACCGCTCGGAGGACCGCGGCGAGAGCTTCGAGCTGGTCCGGCCGCTGTGGGAGCATCCGACACGCGCCCAGTGGGTGCCGGGCGGCGGCGGTGAGGGGCTGCACACCGTGCTCACCGACGCCCGCGATCCGAAGGCGGTGACCGTGGCCGTCTCGACGGCCGGAGTGTTCCGCACGACCGACGGTGGCACGAGCTGGGCTCCGGCCAACTCCGGTGTGTCCGCGGTGTTCCTGCCGGATCCGAACCCGGAGTTCGGCCAGTGCGTGCACAAGGTCGCCAGGGACGCGGCGGACCCGGACCGGCTGTATCTCCAGAACCACTGGGGGGTGTACCGCAGCGACGACGCGGGAGGGAAGTGGACCGACATCGGCGCTGATCTGCCGTCCACGTTCGGCTTCGCGGTGGCCGCGCACCCGCGCCGGGGTGACACGGCGTACGTCTTCCCGATCAACGCCGACGCGGACCGGGTGCCCGCCGAGCACCGCTGCCGGGTGTTCCGTACCGCGGACGCGGGCCGCACCTGGGAGCCGCTGACCGCGGGACTGCCGACCGAGGACCACTACGGCACGGTCCTGCGGGACGCCCTGTGCACCGACGACGCCGACCCGGCCGGTGTGTACTTCGGCAACCGCAACGGCGAGGTGTTCGCCTCGGCCGATGACGGCGACAGCTGGCAGCAGCTGGCCTCGCATCTGCCGGACGTGCTGTGCGTGCGGGCGGCGGTGATCGGCTGAGCCCCCGCGAGCCGGGCGCCGCAGACCCGCGCGTCGTGCTTCGGCCATCGGTTGATCACTCGCCTGTGTCCGGCAGTAGGGTGACGCCCGTGGCACCACGACCCTTGCATGAGATCGTCGAACCGGGCTGGGCGAAGGCCCTGGAGCCCGTCGCCGCGCGGATCGCGGCGATGGGTGACTTCCTTCGCGCGGAGATCGCCGCGGGACGCACCTACCTCCCGGCCGGATCCAACGTCCTACGGGCCTTCCAGCAACCCTTCGACGAGGTGCGGGTCCTGATCGTCGGTCAGGACCCGTATCCGACTCCCGGGCACGCGGTGGGCCTGTCGTTCTCGGTCGCACCCGAGGTGCGACCACTGCCGCCGAGCCTGATCAACATCTTCCGCGAGCTGAACGCCGACCTGAGCGTGCCCCAGCCGTCCAACGGAGACCTGACCCCGTGGACGCAGCAGGGTGTCCTGCTGCTCAACAGGGCGCTGACCACGGCTCCGCGCAGCCCCGGCGCCCATCGCGGCAAGGGCTGGGAGGAGGTCACCGAGCAGGCGATACGGGCGCTGGCGGCCCGCGGCAAGCCGTTGGTGTCCGTGCTCTGGGGCCGCGACGCCCGCAATCTGCGCCCGCTGCTGGGCAATCTGCCGGCGGTCGAGTCCGCGCATCCCTCGCCGATGTCGGCCGACCGCGGCTTCTTCGGCTCGCGCCCCTTCAGCCGCGCCAACGACCTGCTGATCCAGCAGGGCGGTCAGCCCGTGGACTGGCGTCTGCCGTGACCCACGGCGGCTATCTGGCGGTCGACTCCGGGGGCTCCGGCCTGCGGGTGGCCGTCGGTGTCCCGGGGCGCGCGCCCGGAGCGCGCCGGGAGTCACGGGAACCGGTCCGCACCGGCGCGCGGGGTATCGATCCGGCGCATCTGCTGGCGGAACTGCTCCCGCTGGCCCGTGCCGCGGCCACGGAGGCGGAGGTGAACGGGCTGGACACGGCCGTCGTCGGGGCCGCGGGGTTCGCCACGCTGGGCGACGCGCTGCGCGCCGAGCTGCCGGGCGCGCTGGCCCGTGAGCTGGGGGTGCGGCAGGTGGCACTCGCCGCCGACGCCGTCACCGCCTACGTGGGCGCCCTCGGGCCGCGTCCGGGCGCGGTGCTCGCCGCGGGCACCGGGCTGATCGCGGTCGGTACCGACCTCACGCGGTGGCGGCGGGCCGACGGCTGGGGTCATCTGCTCGGCGACTGTGGGAGCGGCGCGTGGATCGGCCGGGCCGGCCTGGAGGCGGCGCTGCGCGCCCACGACGGCCGCGACTGCGGCTCCGTACCGCTGCTGGACTGCGCGCGGGCGCAGTTCGGCCCGGTGGGCGAACTGCCCGGCCGGCTCTACCCGCGCCCCGACCGGCCCGCCGTGCTGGCCTCCTTCGCGCCCCAGGTGGCCGGGTGCGCGGCGCACGACCCGGTCGCCGCGGGCATCCTGCGTGCGGCGGCCCGGCACATGGCCGACTCCGCCGCAGCCGTGTGCCCGGCGGACGGGGCGCCCGAAGTGGCGCTCACCGGCGGCCTGTTCCACATGGGCGACCCGCTCCTCGTACCGCTGCGCGAGGAGTTGGCGACCAGGCTGCCGCATGCCCGGCCGGTGCCGGCCGAGGGCGATCCGCTGCACGGTTCGGTACGCGTCGCGACCGACCTGGCGACCGGTCGGCTCACTCTGCCGAGTGAACCGACGATGCTCCACGTGGTCGCCGTCGCAGGGGATCGCGGGCCCCGGGAGACAACGACGCCGAGATCACCGTAAAAGCGGATTGTTCGCCCCCCGGGTCATGTTCCGGGCACGTGCCCGGAACACGCGCGCTGCGTACGTAACTCATCAGACAAAACCGGACGGATACCGCTCACCTGCACCCTCCCCGAACGGAGCAACCCGCAAAGCCAGTAACATGCGGCGCCATGAGCTCCCCCACTGGACCCGCGTCCGGCCTGCCAGTACGAATGCCGCGACCCCGCCAGCCCGGACGGCACCGCCGACCGGAGCCGCTGGTGGCTCCCGAGGGCGCGCCCGCGCTCGTCCTCGCGGTGCCAGGCGCGCCCAGCACCGCCACACGCGGCCTCGCGGAGGAGGTCGTGAGCATCGCCCGCTCCGAGCTGCCCGGCCTGGATGCCCGGATCGGGTACCTGGACGGGGACGACGCCGAGTTCCCCACGCTCCGGTCCGTGCTGGCGCACGCGGCCGAGGAGCGCACGGCCCGGTACGAGCAGGCCGTCGCCGCCGGGATCGAGGGGATCAGGGAGCCCGACGGCCCGGTCGCCGTCGTCGTACCGCTGCTGGCCGGGCCGGACGGCGCCCTGCTGCGCCAGATCCGGCAGTCCGTGATGGACAGCCGGGTCGCCGCCGACCTGACCGACGTCCTCGGTCCGCACCCGCTGCTCGCCGAGGCGCTGCACGTACGGCTGTCCGAGGCGGGCCTGGCCCGCGCCGACCGTGCCCGGCTGTTCACCGTGGCCACCGCCGCGGACGGCATCATCCTGGCGTCCGTGGGCGGCGACGAGGCGGCGCAGGCGGCCGGGATCACCGGCATGCTGCTCGCCGCGCGCCTGGCCGTGCCGGTGATGGCGGCGGCCCTGGACCAGGAGAGCTCGATCTCCTCCGTCGCCGAGCAGCTGCGCTCCTCCGGCTCGCAGCAGCTGGCCCTGGCGCCGTACCTGATCGGCCCGGAGATCGACCCGGCGCTGCTGGCGGCGGCCGCCGAGGAGGCGGGCTGCGCCACGGCCGAGCCGCTCGGCGCGTACCCGGCGATCGGCAAGCTCGCCCTCGCCAAGTACACGACCGCGCTCGGCATCGCCCCGCAAGCGCCGCAGAGCGCGCCGGTCCGCTGATCCTTCGCCGGCACCCACCCGGCATCCGTACGCCCAAGGGCCCGCTCCCCTCCCGGGAACGGGCCCTTCGCGCCGCTGCGGGCCGGCTCAGCCGAAGACGACGCAGGAGGCCGCGGGCACCGGGACCGAGCCGTCGTAGCGGGGCAGTCCGGTCGCCTCGTCCACGGTGAACCAGGTGACGTCGCCGGAACGCTCGTTGGCCACGTACAGGAAGCCGGCGTGCTCGGCGAGCGCGCGCGGCCAGTCGCCGCCGCAGGTCACCGCGCCGACGAGCCGGAGTCCGTCGCCCTCCACGGCGAGGACCGACAGGACGTCCTCGCCGCGCGTGGCCGTCCACACGAAGCGGCCGTCTGACGAGACGACGATCCCGGACGGATAGGCGTCGCCGGCCGGGGCGCCGGGCAGTACGGGGACCTCGGTCAGCGGCTTCAGGGAGCCGCTGTCGGCGTCCCAGTGGCAGACGGTCACCGTCGGGGTGAGTTCGTTGACGAGGTAGGCGTGCCGGCCGTCCGGGTGGAAGGCCAGGTGGCGGGGGCCGGAGCCGGGGCGCACGGCGGTCTCGCGGTGCAGGACCGGGACGCCTTCCGCCAGGGCGCACACCCGGACCGAGTCCGTGCCGAGGTCCACGCTGACGGCCCACCGCCCGCTGGGATCGGCCTGCACCTGATGGGCGTGGGGACCGCGCTGGCGCCGGTCGTGCGGTCCGGAACCGGTGTGCTGCAGCAGGCCCGAGGGCTTGGCGGCGAGCGTGCCGTCCGGGCGCACGGGTACGGCGGTGACGCTGCCGGAGCCGTAGTTGGCGGTCAGCACGTGTCCGGCGTACAGGCCGAGGTGGGTGGGGCCGCTGCCGTCCACCGGCACGGGCGGCCCGGCGAGTTCCGGCCGCTCGCCGCCGAGGCGGAACGCGGCGACGGCGCCCTCGGCCGTCTCGCTGACCGCGTAGAGCGTGTCGCCGTCGGGCGACAGGGCCAGATAGGAGGGGTCGGGTACGTCGTTCACGGCGGCGCCGAGGGTGAGGGCGCCGTCCGGCGCGACGGACGCGGTCACCAGTCCGGGACCGCCGGCCGCCGTGAAGGAGCCGATGAACGCCCGGGGCCTGCCGGAACTGCCGTCCTGTGCCACCGCTGTCCCCTCTCGGTCGTGCCGGTCCAGGGCCGACCGTAGCAGTCGATCACGCCGGTCCCGGCCGAGAGAGCACGGTGCGTTGCGCCCTCTCCCACTGGTCGCGAGCCGACTCAGGCCCCCACCAGCCGCGAGCCGGACGGTGCGCGCAGGGACTCGGCGAGGTCGGTGAGAGCGCGCTCCAGACCATGCAGATGGGCCAGAGCGGGCACGTGGGCCGGGGCGGGCACGTGGGCCGGGGCGGTCTCGGCGGATGCCTCGCCCTGGCCGCGGACCGGCTCGGGGCGGTCCGCGGTGAGCGCCTCGACGGCGGCCTCCACCCGCCAGCAGGCCGCGGCCAGCCGGGCGTCGTGCGAGGCCTCGGGATCCGCGGCGACCGCCACCAGGCCCCGCACCTCGCGGGCGCAGTCGTCGAGGAGGGCGAGGACCCGGCGGGCGCGCCGCTTGCGGGCCGGCATCGGGTTCAGCGGGTGCACCAGAGGGGCCACCGCGAGCCGGACCCGGCCGAGCAGCTGCTCCAGCTCGGCCACGCGCGGCGCGGGGTCGGCCGTGGCGGAGCCCGCGAGCCGGGCCGCGGCCTCCGCGGTGCAGGCGTGGACGCAGCGAAGGGCGCGCTGGATCCAGGCGTCGGTGACCGCGTGGGTGGTGACCGGCAGGACGAACAGCACGGCGAGCGCGGCACCGAGCGCGCCGACGCCGGTCTCGGCGAGGCGCAGGGCGAGCAGGCCGGGGCTGAGGACGCCGAGGAGGCCGTAGAGGGACTCGGCGAGCACGGTCACCCAGAGCATCATCCAGGTGTAGGAGACGGCGGCGGTGTAGAAGATGCCGAAGACGGCGAGGGCGACGAGGACGGCCGTCGGCACGTGCGCGCCGTGCACGGGGACGGCGACGAGGAAGCCCAGGCCGATGCCGATCAGCGTGCCGAGGACCCGGCGGAAGCCGCGGACCAGCGTCTCGCCGCGCGAGGCGGTGTTGACGAAGACCCACCAGGTGGCACCCACGGCCCAGTACCAGCGCTGTCCGGACACGAGCTGGCCGGCGACCAGGGCGAAGCCCGCGCCGGCGGTCGCCTGGATCGCCTGCCGTGTGGTCACCCGGGCCAGTCCGCGGCCGGCGGGCGGGGCCGGGGTGGCGGCGGGGGGCAGCCGGCGTTCGTAGCACCACAGGCCGAAGCGCACCGCCGCCGCACTGAGCACGGACAGCAGGACGGCGGCGTACAGCTCGGGCAGCTTCTGCGGGGTGGCGTGCAGGAACTGGGCCACGAAGAAGGTCATGAAGGCGAACACGCCGAGGCTGTGTCCGCGCGGCCCCCATCGGCGCGCGTACACCCCGGCACCTACGACGGCCAGGAAGGCGAAGTCCCGCGCCACGGGGGCGGCGTGCAGCTCGGCCGCCACGGCGAGCACCGGCGCGCCCACGACGGGCAGCAGTGCGGTGGTGACCGCCTGCCCGCGCACGGTCGGGTCGGTGACGGTGAACAGCGCGAGCAGCGCGGCGAGACCGCCGGTGACCGCGCCGACGAGGGAGTGTCCGGCGAGGAAGCACACGACGACCGCCAGGCCGACGCCGAGGACGGCCCGGGCGGCGAAGCGCAACCGCGCCCGCCCCGGGTCCGGCGCCACGAACATCCTCTTCAGCACTGCTGCCCTCCCCTGGGAACACGGCACAGAAAAGGCGCCGCGGGGATCCGCAGCGCCATCGACTCCCCCATGAGAGCATCCAACGGGTCACTGGCTCAAGTGTTGCCCCGATCACTGAGCCATTGGCCCAGATCCAACCCTCCGACGCCATCAGCCGGACGGCCAACGGACCAGGTCGGGCGGTCCACCCCGCAGCCACTCCGCTGAGCCATTGGTACAGTCAGCGGTCATGGCCGTGGACGAACTCGACACCCGCATCCTGCGGCTGCTCCTGGAGCAGCCGCGCACCAGCGTGCGCGAGTACGCGCGTGTCCTCGGCGTCGCCCGCGGCACGCTCCAGGCCCGGCTGGACCGCATGGAGCGCGACGGCGTGATCACCGGCACGGGCCCGTCCCTCTCCCCCTCCGCCCTGGGCCATCCGGTGCTGGCGTTCGTGCACATCGAGGTCACGCAGGGCCATCTGGACGACGTGGGGGACGCGCTGGCCGCCGTACCGGAGATCGTGGAGGCGTTCTCGATCACCGGCGGCGGGGATCTGCTGGCGCGCGTGGTGGGCCGGGACAACGCCCACCTGGAGGACGTCATCCAGAAGCTGATCAGCCTGCCGGGCGTGGTGCGCACCCGCACGGAGGTGGCGCTGCGCGAGCGCGTCCCGTACCGGCTGCTGCCCCTGGTGGAGTCGGTGGGCCGGGCGGCCCGCGCCTGACGCCCGGCACGGCCGCCCGGGCTTGGCATGCTGGACCGCATGGGCGATCTCGGCGCACTCCCGGTCATCTTCGATCTCGACGGAACGCTGGTGGACAGCGAGCCGAACTACTACGAGGCGAGCCGCCAGACCCTGGCCGGCCACGGCGTTCCGGATTTCTCCTGGGCGGAGCACCAGAGCTACGTCGGGGTCAGCACGCTGGAGACGGCGGCCCTGTGGCGCAAGCGCTACGGCCTGAGCGTTTCGGCGCGGGACCTGGTCGCCGAGCTGAACCCACGCTATCTGGCACTCGCCCGTGCCCGTACCCCGGTCTTCCCCGAGATGCGCGCGCTCGTGGAACTGCTGGCCGCCGACGGGGTGCCGATGGCGGTCGCGTCGGGGTCCTCCCCGGAGACGATCGCGGCGGTCCTCGCGAGAACGGGCCTGGACACGTCGCTGCCCACGGCGGTGTCCGCCGAGGAGGTACGGCAGGGCAAACCCGCCCCTGACGTCTTCCTGGAGGCGGCCCGGCGCCTCGGCGCGAACCCCGCCGACTGCGTGGTCCTGGAGGACGCGCCCTTGGGCGCGGCCGCCGCCCACGCGGCCGGCATGCGCTGCGTCGCGATCCCCTACGTGGCCGCCCAGGCCGACGCCCCCGAGTTCGCCACGGCGGCGCTGCTGCTGCGGGGCGGTCAGCGGGAGTTCACGGCGCGGCGGGCGTATGCATGGCTCAGGGACACCGCCGCCGCGCGCGCTGGGCGTTCCTAGCAGCCGAGGGGCCGTGCGGTCCTGGGAGCGGTCCGAGGGATCAGTACCACCGGTACGGCCGTACGCGCCGGATCGCCGTGACCGGCCCGCACCCCGGCGCGCGACAGCGCGTCCCATGCCGCGCGGGGGTACACGTCGTGCGCGGAAGGCCGTGACTGCATAGCGTGATCGCATGACCACAGACCAGGCCGGACCGGTCGTCGGCGACCGGCGGTGGAAGGCGCTCGCCGTCTGTCTGACCGCGGCCTTCATGACGCTGCTGGACACGTCGATCGTGAACGTTGCCCTGCCCTCGGTGGAACGCGGGCTGCACGCCGACGAGGCGGAGCTGGCGTGGGTGATGTCGGGTTACGCGCTCACCTACGGTCTCTGTCTCGTCCCGGCGGGCCGGCTCGGTGACATGCGTGGGCGGCGCCAGGCCTTCCTGACCGGGCTCGCCCTGTTCACGCTGGCGTCGGCGGCCTGCGGGCTGTCCTCGGGGGCCGCCTGGCTGGTGCTGTTCCGGCTGGTCCAGGGCGCGTCGGCGGCGCTGATCGCACCGCAGACCTCGGCGCTGATCCAGCAGATGTTCCAGGGCCCGGAGCGGGCGCGGGCCTTCGGCATGATGGGCAGCACCATCGGCATCTCCACGGCCGTCGGCCCGCTGGCGGGCGGCCTGCTGATCGAGGCGGCCGGCGGCCCCGACGGCTGGCGCTGGGTCTTCTACGTCAACCTGCCCATCGGCATGGCCGTCTTCTGCGCGGCGTTGCGGCTGCTGCCCCGGTCCTCCGGCTCGCCGGGCAAGCGCGAGTGCTTCGATCTGCCCGGTGTGCTGCTGCTCGGTGCGGGCGTGCTCGCCCTCATGCTGCCGCTGGTGCAGAACCAGCAGTGGCACGGGCGGCTGAAGTGGGCGCTGCTCCCGGCCGGCGCCGCCCTGCTCGCCGCGTTCTGGGCATGGGAGCGACGCCAGGGGCGGCGCGGCCGGGCCCCGCTGATCGACCTCGGGCTGTTCCGGCTGCGCTCCTTCACGCTCGGCGCGCTGTTGAGCCTTGTGTACTTCGGCGGCTTCACGACCCTGTTCTTTGTCTACACGCTGTTCCTCCAGAACGGCATGGGCTACGGCGCCCTCGCGGCGGGCCTGTCGTCCATGCCGTTCGCGCTGGGCGCGGCGGTGGGGGCGGCCCTCGGTGGCCGGCTGGTGCTGCGGTTCGGGCGCCGGACGGTCATCGGCGGGCTGGGCACGGTGGCCGTGGGCATGCTGGGCGTCGTCGCGGCGGTGCAGTTCGTGCCGGGCCGGGCGGTGGCCTGGGGCGTCGCGCTGCCGCTGCTCGTCGCGGGGCTCGGCTCGGGCCTGACCATCTCCCCGAACACCACGCTCACCCTCTCCCGCGTGCCCATCGGCCGGGGCGGGGCCGCGGGCGGTGTCCTGCAGACCGCTCAGCGCATCGGTTCCGCCGCCGGTATCGCGGTGGTCGGCTCGGTGTACTTCGCCCACCTGGCCCATCAGGGCAGCCCCTCGACCGCGCTCCAGCTCGGGCTCCTCACCTCCGTCGGCATCATCCTGCTGGCCCTCGCCCTGGCCTACACGGACCTGCGGGACCGACGCGCCCACCCGGAGCCCGAACGCACACCGGAGGCGGCGCGGCAAGGGTCGTAGCCCGCCCGTCCTCGCGGCCGCGACAGGGACCGGGCGCCCGTCCCGTACGCGCCCTGCCGTCGGCCGTGCCGGATCCCGGGGCATCGGCGTACGGGGCACCCGGCGCCGGGGCCCTGCCCTCCACCCCGGTGGTGGCCGCTGGTGGGCTACGACCTCCGGCGTGGTTTGCCCCGCTTCGGTGCCGGCTTGGTTCCCGCGGTGCGGGCGCGCGGGGTGCGGCTCGGGGTCTTCGGCTGTGGTTTCTGGCGCGTGCGGGTGCCCTCGGCTCGCTCGGCCTGCTGCCCGGCCGGAGGCTTGGCGCGGCCACGGGTGCTGTTGACCGTGCGGCCGCGGACGATGCCGATGAAGTCCTCCACCAGGTCGGTGGTGGCCTCCTCGGGCCAGGACAGGGCGACGGTCGACTGGGGGCCGTCGGTGACCGGGCGGTAGGTGAGGTCCTTGCGGTGGTAGAGGCGGGCCAGGGACTGCGGGACGATCAGGAGGCCGACGTTCGCGGCGACCAGCTCGATCGCGTCCGGTGTCGTCGCGGGACGCTCGAAGGCGGGCTCGCCGGGCGGGCTGTCCCAGCCGAAGACGTCGTCCAGCGGGTGGAAGAGCACTTCGTCGGCGAGGTCGGCGAGGGTCACCTCGTCCACCGCCGTGATCAGGTGGTCCCTGGGCACGACGACCACCGTGGTCTCGGTGTAGAGAGGGATCGCGCTGAAGTACGTACGGTCGACGGGGAGCCGTACGAGTCCCGCGTCGGCCTCGCCCGCGCGCAGTGCCCCGGGCGCCTCGGCGGCCGGGACCTGGAGCAGGGTGAGCGGGATGTCCGGCAGGCGCTCGTTCCAGGTCTTCGCCCATTTGGCGGGCGTCACTCCGGGGACGTACGCGAGCCGGAACGACGGTGATTCCTCCGAGCCTGTCACCCGGCCAGGTTACCGGCCGTGGCCGACGTCCCGTGACCGGCCGTGGCCGAGGCCCCGCGACCGGCCGTGGTCGGCGGGCCGGGACGCGGCCGATACCCTTGGCCTCATGAGTTCGCAGCAGAGCACCCAGACGATGAAGCCCGCGACCGCGGCGAAGAAGCTGGGTGTGTACCTCCCCGCCACCCCCGCCTCGTTCCAGGAGGGCGTCGTCACGCGCGCCGAGCTGAGCGAGCTGCAGGCGAACCCGCCGGAGTGGCTGAGCGAGCTGCGCCGCAACGGCCCGCACCCGCGCCCGGTGGTCGCCGCGAAACTCGGGGTGTCCATCGCCGGTCTCGCGCGCGGCGGGGTCACCGAGCCGCTGACCACCGAGCAGATCGAGGCCCTCAAGCAGGAGGGGCCCGAGTGGCTGGTGAAGGAGCGCGCCACCCAGGCCGAGGTCCGCAAGGAAGCGGTCCGCATCAAGAAGAGGAACGCCGAGCGCGCCGAGCAGACGCGCCCCTGACGCGCCGGGCGCTCCCCTTGCGGGACGCTCCGCCCCCTCCCCCGACGCCCCCTCGCCGATTCGCACGGCGGTGGGGGCGTTGTCGTGCTCGGGAGCGTCACAGACGTGAAGACTCACTCTCATGTCTTGACATACGGAACGACGCGATCCGCAGCTTGGCCGATCATTTAGATATGGTCCGCAAGGACTGGCGCGAGAAGCTCGGTCTGCCGCGGCCGAGGACCTGGCAGGACATGCTCACGCTCGCCAAGGCCTTCGCCACCCGCGACCCGGACGGCGACGGCAGGAACGACACCGGAACCCACTCATCGTCACCCCGATCGCCTTCCGCGACCCGCCCCTGCTGAACTCCAACGGCGTGCACGAGCCGCCGGCGCTGCGCCTCGTCCTCCACCTGGTGCTCGACGACGGCACGGTGGGGCTCGGCGAGTCACCGGGCGGCGAAGCCCGCCTGGAACGGCTGCGGGCCGCGGCGAAGATCGTCCGCGGTATGGACGTCTTCGACACGGCCGCCGTCGCCGCCGCGATCGACGCCACCCTGCTGCCCACCGTGCCCAGCTCCCACGAACGCGGCTGGACCGCCTCGGCCGTGGAGGTCGCCTGCCTGGACGCGCAGGGCCGGCTCCTCGGCCGGCCCGTGAGCGACCTGCTGGGCCGCCGGGTCCTAGACACGGTGCCCTTCGCCGCGTACCTCTACTCCAAGTGGCCCGAACACCCCGCCCTGGACGGCCGGTCCGCCGTCCGGGACGGCTGGGGCGGAGCGCTCGATCCTGCGGCGATCGTCGAGCAGGCCCGGCTCATGGCAGCGGTACGGCTTTCGGTCGTTCAAGCTGAAGGGCGGTGTCCTCCCGCCTGACGAGGAGATCACCGCGATCAGGGCGCTGGCGGAGGCCTTCCCCGGACAGCCGCTGCGGCTGGACCCGGACGTCGCCTGGACCGTGGAGACGTCGCGCCGCGTCGCCCGGGAACTCGACGGGGTCTGGAATACCTGGAGGACCCCACCGCGGGCATCGACGGCACGGCCGAGGTCGCCCGGGAGGTCACCGCTGCCGCTCGCCACCAACATGTGTGTGATCGCCTGGGAGCATCTGCGGCCGGCGATCGAGCGGAACGCCGTACAGGTCCCCCTGCTCAGCGACCACCACTACTGGGGCGGTCTGCGTCGCACCCGCGAACTGGCCGCCGTCTGCGAGGCGTTCGGCATCACGCTGTCCATGCACTCCAACTCGCACCTCGCTATCAGTCTCGCCGCCATGACCCATGTCGCCGCGGCCATCCCGAACCTGGACCACTCCTGCGACACGCACTGTCCCTGGAACGTGGCCGACGACGTGATCGTTCCCGGCGCGCTGGAACTGCGTGACGGAGGCGTCGCGGTCCCCACCGGCCCGGGGCTCGGAGTGCGGCTCGACCACGACGCCCTCGACCGCCTGCACCGGCTGTACCTGGACTCCGGGGTGCGCAGCCGCGACGACGCCGGGTACATGCGCCGCTTCCAGCCGGACTACGAACTGCGGCTGTCGCGCGGGTGAGCGCCCCGGGGACGGCGGTTCTCCCGCTGCCCCGGCCACCTCGGCAGCGGCCGGCAGCCCCGCCCGTGACGCCCGCGAGCCCTTCCTCCCCAGGGCCCGCGGGCGTTGTCAGTGTCCTGCTCTACAGTTCCCGTCACTTGATCAGCACGGGTGCGGGAGGCACGCATGGGGTGGGTGTCGGCCGGCGACTACGAGGCCGCCCTCGGCAGCGGGAACGTGGTGTGCCGCAACGCCTCGGGGCGGCTGCTGAAGTCTTCGGCCGCCTCCTGTCGGCGGGCCCGGCCCGGTTCGCCCGCGCGTGGCTGGCGGCGGCGCGCTACACCGAGGAGGTGGACCGGGCACTCTGCGCAGCGGCCTGGGCTCACTCTCCGTGATTCGTTACCGTGGAGCGGTCCGCCGGGGGCGTGCAGACCTGAAGGGTTGTCAGCCGATTTGTCACGTGATAGGGGCGACTGTGCCGCGAACCCGCGAACCCGCGAACCCGCGAACCCGCGAACCCGCGAACCCGCGAACCCGCGAACCCGCGAACCCGCGAACCCGCAAACCCGCAAACCCGCAAACCCGCAAACCCGCAAACCGCTGACGGTTTCGCGGGGGTTCCGGCCGCCGCCGGGCCCGGCTTCCTCCGGGTTCCGGTAGGTCCCGACGCGCACCGCTGGCGTACGTTTCCCGCCGACCGGACGCTCGTCGTCGCCGCCCGTACCGTGACCTCGACCGTGCGTGTCCTCGAAGCCCTGCCCGCCGTGCTGCGCGACGACCCCCGGGTGAGCGTGGTCTTCGCGCACGACCCCGGCTCCGCGTTCGCCGACGGGGTGCCCGACCTCCTGCGGGCCGCCGGCTGCCGGGTCATGCCCTGGGCGCAGCTGGCGGAGATCCGGGCCGATCTGATCCTCACGGCCAGCGAGAACGTGGACCTGCCGGAGGGTGACTGCCCGGTCCTGGTGCTGCCGCACGGCGTGGGCTTCCACAAGCGTGTCCCGGACGCCCGCGGGCCGCACGACCGGCTCTCCGGCCTCGTCTCCGACGCCCTGCTGGAATCCGGCCGCGCCTGGCTCGCCGTGTCGCACCCGGAGCAGGAGCGGCAGCTGCTCGCCGCCCACCCCAAGACCGCGGGCCGCACCCTGCTGCTGGGCGACCCCTGCTACGACGAGTTGCTCACCGGCCGGGCACGCAGGGACACCTGTCGCACGGCCCTCGGCGTCGCGGAGGATCAGCGGCTCGTCGTCGTCAGCTCCACCTGGGGCCCCACCTCCCTGCTCGGCCGGCACCCGGATCTGCCGGTGCGCCTCCTGGGCGCACTCCCCCACGACGCCTACCGCGTGGCGGCCGTCGTCCACCCCAACGTCCCGTCGGCGCACGGCGACTGGCAGCTCCGCGCGCTGCAGGCCTCGGCGCTGGAAGCGGGCCTGATGCTGATGCCGCCGGTGCACGCCTGGCGGCCGGCGCTCGTCGCGGCGGACCTCGTGATCGGCGACCACGGCTCGGTCACCCTCTACGGTGCCGCCCTCGGCACGCCGGTGCTGCTCGCGGCCTTCGGCGCCGACGCGGTGCCGGGCACGGCGGCGGACGATCTGGCCGCGGCGGCTCCACGCCTGGATCCGGACGCGGATCTCGCGGCGCAGATCGAGAACGCCGTACGCGACCACACCCCCGAGCGGTACGAAGCGGTGGCCCGGCGGGCCTTCGCCGGGCCGGGGCGGGCGCTCGCGCGGCTGCGCACGGCCGTGTACGACCTGCTGGACCTGCCCGAGCCGGGCTCCGCGCCCCCGCCGGACCTGCTGCTGCCCGCCCCGGAACGGCCCGCCGCGCCCGTCACGTCCTGGCTGGTCGTCACCGAGGTGAGCGAGGAGGCGTCCGGCCCGGTGGTCGCGGTGCGACGGTATCCGGCGGTGGCGCGGGCGTACGCGCACGGCGGGCCGGAGGCCGAGGAGAGCGGCCCCGACGCGTCGCCGGACCGCTTCGCCCATCTCGCCTGCTCGGACACGGAACGCGACCGGCGGCTGCTGGAGAGCGCCTCGGTGATCGACCGGGCCGCACCGGCCGGGACGGCGGCCGAGGCGCTGCGCTGGATCCGGGACACGCTGGCGCGGCTGCCGGGCAGTCTGCTGGCCGCGTGCCCGGTGCGGGACGGCCGCCATCTGGTCGGACTGCGCGACGGCCGGGTGGTGGAGGCGGCGGTGACCGGACCGGCGACGGCGGCCGGGCTCGCGGCGGCGGTCGTCCACGCGAGCCTGCGCCAGGGCCGGCCGCCGGACGGGGAACCGCTGACGCTGCGCCTCGCCGGGGTGCGGGACGAGGACGTCGTCCTGCGGCCTCGCCCGGCGTCCCCGCCCGTCAGCTGAGACCGTCGAGCCGGCGGCGTACGTCGTCGGCGCGCCGGTTGCCGTTCGCCTCGTGGATCTCCAGGGCCCGGGCCAGCCAGGCGCGCACCCGGTCCGGGTGACGCCCGGTCCGCTCCGCGAGGTCGGCGAGGTGCTCACGCGCGTCCGCTTCGTAGCTGTACGCGCGCCGCCGACGCAGGGTGTCGGCGGCCGTTTCCAGGGCCTGGAAGGCCTCGTCGAACGCGTCGCGGTGGGCGTGGGCGCGGCCGATGGCGAGGAGCGCGCGGGCCGCCATGCGCTCGTCCGGCTCCGGCAGGTTCAGCAGGTCCGTGCGCGCCTGGCGGAGCAGCGTGAGGGCCTGCTCGTGATCTCCTCGCGCGTCCAGTGCCGAGCCCAGGAAGAGCAGTGCCAGGGCCTCGCCGCGCCGGTCTCCGGCACGGCGGTTGAGGTCGAGGCAGTAGCGGTACGTCTCCACCGCGCGGACCGGGTCGAAGAGGTCGAGGTGGCGGCCGTGGAACTCCTGGACGGAGGCGCGCAGCAGCAGCCGGTCGGTGGGTTCGGCGAGCGCGACCGCCCGTTCCAGCTCATCGCGGGCGCGGTCGTGTTCGCCGAGGTCCGTGAGCGGGCGGGACAGGAGGCTGCGCAGCCGGGCCTCCCCGGCCAGGGCCTGCGCGGCGGTGCCGGCGGGGGCGGCCGGGTCGGCGGCGAGAGCGGCGGCGGCCTCGACGCCGAGGCTGAGCGACTCCTTCCAGGCGCCGAGGTAACGGTGGTGCAGGAACAGCACGGTGAACGCCTCCGCCAGCGGCCAGGCGAGGGCGTACAGGCGGTGGCGTACGGCCGCGCGCAGGACGGCGAGGATCGCCGGGCACTCGGCGTCGAGCCAGGTCAGCGGGGCGGGGTCGCCCGGCGCGGAGAACGGGTCGCCGGCACCCGTCGGCAGCTCGGCCAGGTCGGCGACGCGCAGCCGGTCCGCGCGCAGCGCCCGGTCGGCGAGGGCGGTGAGGACGAGGTAGTGGGTGGTGACCCGCTCGATCAGGGCGGTCTCCTCGGCGGGCCGCTCCTCCGCGGCGGCGCGCTCGCGGGCGTAGAGGCGGACGAGGTCGTGGACGCGGTAGCGGCCGTCGCGGTCGGTCTCCAGCAGGCTCGTGGCGGCCAGTTCGCGCAGCAGCCGCCGTGCGGTGCGCCGGTCGACACCCGCGGCGGCGGCCGCGACGGACTCGTCGAACAGCCCGGCGGGCAGCCAGCCCAGCAGCCGGAACATCCGGGCCGGTCCGGGCGGCAGCAGCCGGTAGGAGGGGCCGAGGACCGCCGAGAGCGAGTGGTCGCCGCCGGGCAGGGAGAGGCCCGCCAGCCGTTCGGCCTCGTCCGCCAGCTCATCGGCCAGATAGGACAGGCTCGGGGCGTCGCCGGTGGTGAGCCGGGTCGCGACGATGCGCAGCGCCACCGGGAGCCCGCCGCACAGCTCCACAAGGCGTTCGGCCGCGGTGCGTTCGGCGGTCACCGCCTCCCCTCCGCACTGGCCGGCCAGCAGCTCCAGGCCGCCGCGCGCATCGAGCGGTTCCAGCGCGACGAGTTCGGCGCCGTCCACGGCGACCAGTTCGCCGAGCTTGCTGTGGCTGGTCACCATGACGGTGCTGCCGGGGCCCGTGGGGATCAGCGCGCGCACCTGGGCGGCCAGGGTGACGTTGTCGATGAGGACGAGCATGCGCCGGCCGCGCGAGTGGGTCTCGTACTGCCGCCTCAACTCCTCGAACCGTTCGGAGACATGGGCGTCGCTCCCGAGCAGCGCCCGCAGGATCGAGGCGAGGGCCTGGGAGGCCTCGGCGGGCCCCATGGCGGCGCCGACGGCGGACTCGTCGCGCAGGGCGCCGTAGTCGACGTAGAACAGCCCGTCGGGGAAGCGGTCGCGTTCCTTGTCCGCCCAGCGGCAGGCGATCGCGGTCTTGCCGACGCCGGGCAGCCCGGCGAGCACCGCCAGGTTGACGCGGTCGGGCTCGCCGCACACGCGGTCGAGCCGGTCGAGTTCGGCGACGCGGTTGCTGAACGTGCCGGTGCGGGCGGGGAGATGGTCGGGCTGGACGCCCGCCGCCGGTGCGAGCGAGGGGACGTCGAAGGCGATGTCGTACGACGCCCCCGGCAGCAGCTCGGCCAGCAGCCGCCGCAGTTCCTCCGCCGCCTCGGGGTCGTCCTCCAGGATGCGCAGCAGGCGCCGTTCCCAGTCGGCGGCGACCCGGTCGGCGGCGCCGTCCTCGTCGCCCTGCTGCCGTGCCGCCGCCAGCTCCTCGCGCGCGGCGTCCAGTTCACCGTCCGCGTCGCGCCGGGCGAGCCAGCGGGTGACCCGGCGTCGCGCCTGTTTCATCTGCAGCCAGGCGTCCGTGACCATGAGCCCGACCAGAGCCGTGGCCCCCTGCGCGGCGAGCGTCCCCAACTCGGCTTCCACCAAGCCCCCTTCACGTCGTCCGGCGGCACCGGGACCGGCGTGGACCACGGTAGAAGGATCTTCGCCGGATTCCCAGTCGGCACCGCCGGAGTCAGCCGAGGAAACTCAGCCGGACCGTGCGCTCGGGGTTGTCCTTGTTGGTCACGACCAGTACGACCGGCAGGATCTGCACGATGCCCCCCTCGTCTCGCGGATGCCGCACGCCGGTCACGAACCCGACGGACGCCCGCATCCGGTACACGCGACCGCCCGCGCCTACACCTCGATGTAGGAGCCCATGATCACGGTGCGGTCGCGGGGCAGGCCGAAGTACTCGGCCGCGTCGGCGGTGATGTACGAGGTGGCGATGAACAACCGCTTGCGCCAGGGTGCCATCGTCGGTGATGTGCCGCGCCGGAGGTCGATCTTCGACAGGAAGTAGGACGCCTGGTCGAGCTGCAACGGTCCTTCGGTCTGGGCCGGGGTGAGCATCGTCAGGGTGCCGGGCACGTCCGGTGTCTCCATGTAGCCGAAGCGGGCGGTGACGTGGATGATCCCGTCGTCGGTGTAGCCGAGGTCGTCGACGGCCAGCCGCTGGTCGGCCGGGACCCGGGGTACGGGTTCTGTCTCCAGGGAGAGGATCACGACCTGGTCGTGGCGTACGTGGTTGTGCTCGACGTTGGCCCGCATGGCCAGGGGAGCGGTCTGCTTGCCCCGGTTGAGGAAGACCGCCGTGCCCGGGATCCGGAGCGTCGACACCTTCCCCGATCGGAGGGCTTCGATGAACTCGGGGAGCGGACCTTCGAGCCGTGCCCGCTCAGCTGTGACGAGCTCACGGCCGCGCTGCCAGGTCGTCATGACGGTGAACACGGTCAGGCCGATCAGCAGCGGCAGCCACGCACCGTGGACGAGCTTGGTCATGTTGGCCGCCACGAACAGCAGGTCCACGAAGAGCAGCACAGTGGCGCCGACGGCGACCAGCCACCTCGGCGTGCCCCATTTCGCGCGGGCGACGTAGAAGAACAGCAGGGTCGTGATGGTGATGGTGCCGGTGACCGCCATGCCGAACGCGAAGGCCAGGGCTGCGGAGCTGCGGAAGGCGAAGACCAGGGTGAGGACCGAGACCATCAGCAGCCAGTTGATCCAGGGGACGTAGATCTGGCCGATGGTGGACTCGGAGGTGTGCGCGATCCGCAGCCTCGGCAGGTAGCCCAAGTGGGCGGCCTGAGAGGTCACCGAGTACGCGCCGGTGATCACGGCCTGGGACGCGATCACCGTGGCGGCCGTGGCCAGCACGACGATCGGCAGCCGCCCCCAGCCCGGTGCGAGCAGGAAGAACGGACTGCTGACGTTGTGCGGATCGGCGAGGATCAGCGCGCCCTGTCCGAGATAGCTCAGGATGCAGGCGGGGAAGACGAGGAACATCCAGGCGCGGGTGATCGCCCGGCGACCGAAGTGCCCCATGTCGGCGTACAACGCCTCGGCGCCGGTGACCGCCAGCACGACCGCGGCCAGCGCGAAGAAAGCGGTACCGAAATGGCCGAACAGAAAGCCCAGCGCGTACGTCGGCGACAGCGCCCTGAGGATGGCCGGATGGCCGGCGATGCCGGCGCCGCCACACGCGCCGATGGCCATGAACCAGGCGATCATGACCGGCCCGAACACCCGGCCCACCGCCGCGGTCCCCCGGCGCTGCACCAGGAACAGCAGGACGATGATCACCGCGGTGATGGGTACGACCGCACTGTGCAGCGACGGCTGGACGACCTTGAGCCCCTCCACCGCGGACAGCACCGAGATCGCCGGAGTGATCATGCTGTCGCCGAAGAACAACGACGCCCCGAAGATGCCCAGCGCGGCCAGTACGGCAGCGGTTCGTCCGGCCCGCCGCGAGCTCCATCGCCGTACCAGGGTGATCAGCGCCATGATGCCGCCCTCGCCCTCGTTGTCGGCGCGCATCGCCAGCAGCACATAGGTGACCAGGACGATGACCACCACCGACCAGAACACCAGCGACACCACGCCGTACACGTTCTGCGTGGTGACCGGGATCGGGTGCGGGTCGCCCGGGTCGAAAACGGTCTGGAGGGTGTAGATCGGGCTGGTCCCGATGTCGCCGAAGACCACACCGAGGGCGCCGATCACCAACGCGAGGCGCACGGGGTCATGCCCGCCCGCACGACGCGCCTCCGGCGCCCCCGACGGCAATCCGTCATGCGGTACAGGCCCTTGCTCGCGATCGGCCATGGTGATTCCTCCTCCTCGCGGGCTGCTGTGCTGCCGGCCCGGCGCACCGGAGCGGACAATACCGATCAGCGGTGCGAATACCGGTAGGCGGAGGCCGTTTCGTTGGACGGAGCCGCTGAGCAATCCACCTGGATTATTTGGTGGGTGCGTTGGACGAGGCCCGGGTGGAGGCGATGGCGGCGGCCTCGGATGAGGGGTGGAGGTTGCGGCGGATCGGGGCGTTCCGCGGGGTTTCACACGAGCAGGTACGGCGGCTTGCCGGCCGAGCGGCAGGCCGGGGGCGGGCCGCCGGTCAGCTGACGACCGTCTCCCGCGTCGTGCGCAGCGGGGAGCTTGCCGACGGCGAGTTCGGGCGGCGTGGCCATCGGCAACCGGGACCCAGGACTGATCTCGTCGGCGCCGAACCTCGCAGTCCCCGTCCTCGCCGCCCTGGTGCTGCGCGCCCGGAGCGGCACCGAGCCCGTCGCGGCGGCTGAAGCGGGCTGAACGGAAGCGAGGGCCGGCCGGGTGTCGCCACCCGGCCTCGCGCCCGGCTGACTCAGTGACCGGAGATCAGGTCGACGTTGCCGTCGAACTGCCACAGCGGGTTGGGCGTCGGCTTGCCGGCATTGATGATCAGGAAGTACCCGTTCACCTGCACCGGTCCGTCCCCGTCGGCGATGTAGCGCCCGGTCGGGGTGACATCGACCTGGTAGACGGCCTGGGCGGTGACGTTGTAGCCGGGAACGTTCCAGGAGACCGTGCAGCGCCAGTCGTTCCCCGGCCCTGCCTGCGCCCCGAGCCCCTCGCTCTTGTCGCAGGCCGCTGTGGTCCGCAGTTGCGCTGCGGTGAACGCCTGCTGGCGCATCTGTGCTTGCTGGAACGGGTAGAGGTGGGCGAACACCGTGGCCACCGACCGCTGCACCTTGTCCTGGGTGATGCCGGAACCGCCCGCCCCGGTCCCGACGGCAACGACACCGACCGTCGCGGCCAGCACGCCCGCCAGCGGGAGGGCACCCAAGGTCAGCGCCCTGCGTCCGGCGCCGTCGTTGTTGACGTTGGTGAAGTCCCGGCGGAGGAACAACAGACAGGCCAGTACCGTCGCCACGACCGCCCACACCAGGCTGACCCCGATGCCGATCAGCAACGGCCCCAGCTGCTGGGGATCGGTGAACAGGCCGTTCCAGGAGATGAAGGCGTAACCGGGCAGTGCCAGGCGCACCGGGACCGGCAGCGGCAGCATCTGCGCCGTCTGCATCCCGAGGGCGGCGATCACGGGCAGCAGCAGGCCCATCGGGGATCGGCCCAGGGCCACCGACCCGAGCAGCCCGATGGCGGCCAGGGCGAGCGTCGGCGCCAGCACGCAGACCCACGCCAGCAGGACCTTGCCGGTCGCGTCCCCGCCGGTGAGCAGGTGGCCGTCCAGGCCGATCAGCGGCTGGTTCCCCTCCGCGAGCAGTCCGCCGAGCATGCTGGAGACGGCCAGACCGGCTACCAGCAGTCCGATCACGGTGACGCTGGCGATCGCCTTGGCCGCGAAGATCCGCCGGTGCGAGCGGACGGCGATGATCAGGTGGCGCCAGGTGCCATGCCGGTCCTCGGAGGCGAAGACGTCGCCGGCGACCACGGACGTGACCAGCGGCAGGGCCCATGTGCCGGCGACGCCGAGCACCACCAACGATCCGGCCCAGCCGGTGGCGTGCATCCACCGGCCGAAGAGGGTATCGGACGGCAGGGTGCTCTGCTGGTCGATCGCGAACACCAGCAGGCCCGGACCGAGCCAGCACAGCAGCACCAGCAGGCGCACCCGCCAGGCAGAGAACTGCTTGACCAGCTCCATCCGCAGAATCCGGACCACCGGAACCGGGCGTCTGCCGGCCGTCCCGGGCTTCAGCCCGACCCCGGCCCCGGCTCCGGATCCGGCGGCGGGGGTGTCGGTGAAGGTCGTGGTCATTGGTCGGCCTCCTGCCCGGCGAGGGCGAGCTGGTCCGTCAGGGAGAGAAAGGCCGCTTCCAGCGGCGAGACGACGGGCGCGAGTTCGCGCACGGGGATGTTCGCGCGCACGATCCGCGCCACGAGTTCGTCCAGAGCAGCCGCCCGCGCGCGTACGACGATCACGTCGTTGTCCGGTCGTGCCGCGGCGGCGGAGTCCTCGACGACGCGAACGCCGGGCGTTCCGGCCGCGACAGCGAGCGCGGCGGACGGATCCAGGGCGCGCAGCCGGTAGTCGAGTTCGTGCTTCTCATCGCTGAGCTTCTTCAACGGGCCGGAGAACACCACACGCCCCTTGGCCAGGATGGTGACCTCGGAACACAGCGCCTCCAGATCGTCCATCCGATGGCTGGACAGGACGACCGTGACGCCCTCGGCCGCGAGCCGGCGCAGGACCTGGTGCACCTGCCTCTTGCCCGCCGGGTCCAGGCCGTTGGACGGCTCGTCGAGTACCAGCAGGCGCGGTTTGGTCAGCAACGCCGCGGCCAGTCCCAGTCGTTGGCGCATCCCCAGGGAGAAGCCGCGGACCTTCTCATCGGCGGCCTCGGTGAGTCCGACCTGCTCCAGAGCCTCGCCGACATCACCGGCGAGCGAGTCGTCGGGCTGCAGCGAAACCAGCGTCGCGAGGTTCTGCTTCGCGGTGAGAGTGGGGTAGAGGCCGGGTCCGTCGACGAACCCGGAGACACCGTCAGGCTCCGGCAGCCCACGGCCCACTGAAGCGCCGAGGATCTCCAGATCCCCCTCGTCGGCGACGGCCAGGCCCAGCATCAGGCCCAGCAGCGTGGTCTTTCCCGCACCGTTCGGGCCGACCAGGCCGTGGATCTGCCCCTGCGCGACGCTTACATCGACATGGTCGAGCGCGACGACGTCACCGAAGACCTTGGTGATGCCGTGGCCCCTCACTGCGATGGTCGTGTCCATCCGTTCCCTCCTCAGCCGGCGAGCAAGTGGGCCCCCGTCCCGCTGGGGGGAACGGGGGCCGTTACCGAGTGGCGCTGGTCACTGCACGTTGATCGCGGTGTCGTCGAGCACGAAGGAGGTCTGGTACTCGTAGTCCTCCGCGCCGGTGAACTTGAGCGTGACCGTCTGGCCCGCGTAGGGGGAGAGGTCGAAGGTGTGCTGCGCGTATCCGGTGACGCGGTCGAGGTTGGAGTAGGTGTGCAGCGTGCCCAGCACCGTGCCGGAGCTGTTCAGCACCTGCACCTTGAGCGTGTCGTAGGCGGTCGTGGTCGAGGTCTCCGCCGTGTCCACGTGCAGCCAGAAGCTCAGCTGCTCCGAGGTGCAGCCCTTCGGCAGGGTCACCGTCTGCGACAGGGTGTCGGTGTGGGTGGTCCCGTAGCCGTCCAGCCACGTGCCCCAGCTGCCGGAGTGCGGCGGCTCGGAGGAGGAGTTACTGATCACGCCGGAGGACGCGGTCCACGGAGCGGGGTTGGAGCTGCCGTTCTCGAAGCCGGGGTTGCCGAGCAGCTGCTTCGCCTGGCAGCCGGTGCTTCCGGTGGGGGTGGCGGACGCCTCGTTGCTCTGTGCCCCCTCGCCCACGCTGTTCACCGCGGTGACCCTGTAGTAGTAGGTCTGCCCCGTGGTGAGCCCGGTGTCGGTGCACGAGGTCACCGCGCCCAGTCCGCTGCAGCCGCCGCTGGTCAGCAGCGACTCGCCGCCGCTGGAGGTGCCGCGGTAGACCTTGTACGAGGTGAGGTTCTCGCCGCCGGTGCTGGCCGGTGGTGTCCAGCTCAGCGCGACCTGCCCGGTTCCGGCTGTCGCCGTCAGGCCGGTGGGCGCGCCCGGTACCGTCGCGGCGATCGGCGAGGCTGTCACGGTCACAGTCGAGGACGCGGAGTTCGCCGGCGAGGCGCTGTCGGTGACGGTCAGCGTCGCGGTGTAGGTACCCGCGGTGCTGTAGGTGTGGCTCGGGTTCTGCGACGTGCTGGTCGACCCGTCACCGAAGTTCCAGCTGTAGGTGTACCCCGGCGTGCCACCGGTGCCGGTGCCGGTGAAGGCGACGTTCAGTGGCACCTGGCCGGAGGTCGGGGTGGCCGAGGCGCTTGCGGCCAGCGGGTTGCCGACGGCGCTGACCGTGGTCGTCACCTGCGAGGTCGCGGTGTTGGCGGGCGAGGCGCTGTCCGTGACGGTCAGCGTCGCGGTGTAGGTACCCGCGGTGCTGTAGGTGTGGCTCGGGTTCTGCGACGTGCTGGTCGACCCGTCACCGAAGTTCCAGCTGTACGCGTACGGGGCCGTGCCGCCGGTCGCCGAGCCGGTGAAGTTCTCCGTCAGCGGCGCGTTGCCGGTGGTCGGCGAGCCCTTGGCGCTCGCGGACAGGGGGGTCGCACCCTGGACCCAGAAGTCCTCCAGCGGGTCGCCGAGCGCGGCCTGGTCCGCGGTCGTCATCGGGAAGGTGGACGAGCCCAGGTTGTTGTTCGGGTCGATGACACCGGAGTGCACGTTCTCCATCGTGCGCTCCATCGCCGCCAGCACGTTGGCCGTCGTGTACGCCACGTGGGAGACGTAGTGCTGCTTGACGTAGGCCGGGTTCCCGATGACGAGCAGCGGCACGCGGTAGGTGTTGCTGACGTGGTCCGGGCCGTTGCTGCCGTTCTGGGTGTCATCCTCGGTGACGACGATCAGCGTGTTGTTCTTGTACGTCGGGTTGCTCATGATGGAGCTGACGATGTTGTTCGTCGCGGTGTCGTTCCCGGCGATGTCCTGGTACGTGCCGGGGTGGTCGTTGAACAGCTCGACGTAGTTGTAGGCCGGCATCCCGTACTTGTTGACGAAGTTGAGGTAGTCGCCGGAGACGGTGCTGTCGGGGATGCTCTGGTTGTTGCAGGTGTACTCGTTGGTGTGCAGCTCTTCGGGGATGGTAGTGCCCGGACGGTTGGGCGGCAGGACCTCGGTCTTGCCGTCGGCCGGGTTCTTCCAGTAGCCGCTGCCACTGTTGAGCATCCAGTAGATGTCACCGTTCACGATCATCGAGTACGGGCTGGTGCCACTGCTGGTGCCGGACGGAGCGGTGCAGGCGCTGGTGCCCTCGTCCGTGGGGCCCTGGTCGCTCTGCAGGAACCGGTCGAACTGGGTGCCGTTCGAAGGGTAGGACTGCTGCTGGCTGCTGGACGAGGACTGCCCCGAGAACAGGAACCAGTGGTTGGGGCCGGACGGCGGCTGGACGCCGGTGCTGTACGAGTCGGACAGCGAGTAGGTCTTGGCCAGCTGGTGCAGGTCCGGAACGGAGCTCATGTGATTGGTGCTCTCCACCTGGCCGTTGCAGCCGGCGGCGATCGTTGTGGCGCAGTCGCCGAGGTAGTCGTCGAAGGTGTGGTTCTCGCGATAGATGATCACGAAGTGCTGGAACGGCGGGAAGTACGGCGTCAGCGGGTTCACCGCCACTGTGGGCTTCCCTATGATCGTCTGATGACCACCGGCCGTCCGCACGACGCTCTTGTCGGTGATCTTGAAGTTCTTGGGCTGCGGGAACTTCGCGAACTCCACGCCGGGCGCGGCGAACTTCGCGCCGGAGCAGTCGAAGTCGTCCGGCTTGTACGTCATCGGACGCTTGCCGGGCGGCAGGTCCTTGGCCTTCGAGGGGGTCGTCGCCGGGTTGTACCCCTTCAGCGTGCACGAGCCGACACCCGTCGCGGGGTGGGCGGCCTCAGCGATCCCGACGCCGTGAGCCACGCTCTCCACCCCGCCGAACAGCAGGGCGAGGCCCGCGCCACCGGTCAGCAGCAACTTCTTCGATCTCTTCATTGGCACTCCCGTGTCGGAGGCGCGCGAAGGCGCGCGAATCTACGCGCGCTGAATGGAGCCATACGGGATTGTGGCAATGAGTCAGGGGCACGACAAGTCACTCGGCGTGATCGACTTTGTTCGCCACGCAACGTTTGCCTGCCGTCCCCCTACGAGCCGTCCCGGCCGTCGGCGAGGAGCGGGACAACGGGGTATTCCGTCCTGCCCGTCACCGATTTCGGCAGCATGTTCGTCGGGATGCCGACGTACCGGGACGCCAGGCGCTGGTCGGGGTGGGGGGAACTCGCCGCAGGCGTCCTCGACCGTGGCCCCCCGCCTTCGGCTGCGGACCGCACCACCGCGGCGAGCGTGGGGAGCACCGGTCCTACAGCCGTCGGGGTGTGCTCCTACTCGGGCGAGGCGTCGGCCTCGGAGTCGGCTCCGAGGACCGGGACCAGCAGGGTGAAGGTGGCCGGAGCTCTGCTGGCCAAGGAGAGCCGGCCGCCCAGGGACACGGCCAGGTCGGCGGCGAGGGCGAGGCCGACGCCCGTTCCCTGACCGCTGCCGGTGTGTCCGCGGTCGAACAGCCGGGCCGGGTCCGCCCTCCGCGGCCCCCTCGTCGTTCACGTCGAAGGCGAGGGCGTCGTCGAGGTCCCGCAACCACGATCCGCGTGGTTCCGCTCCCGTGCACCCGGGCGTTGTCCAGCAGGATGCCGCGCACCTCCGCAACCGGACCACCGGGGACCTCCACATCCGCGGGCGCGTCGCGTGTGCCGCACTCCAGACGTCTGCCGTCGGCCGCGAACAGCCCGTGCCAGCGCTCCTCCGCGTCCCGGAGAAGCTGTGCCACCGTGGTGTCCCCGGCGGCTGGGCGGGACGGGTCCGGCGAGCGGGACAGGCGCAGCACTTCCTCCACCGTGTGGTGCAGGCGATGGGCAGTGGCCAGTACCTCGGCCAGTACCGGCCGCAGCCTGGCGTCGTCGTCCTGGGCGAGGCCCGCCTCCAGGGCGAGCTGCAGGCCGGTGAGCGGGGTGCGCAGCTGGTGGGAGGTGTTGGTGGCGAAGTCGCGTTCACGGCGCGGGAGTTCGGACAGGCCGTGCGTCGGTCGCCGCACAGGGGCTGATGGGCGATCTGCACGAGCCAGGCGCCGTAGACCAAGGACGCGGCGGCCAGGCTGCCGCCCACCGGTGCGGCCCGTTCCGGTCCTGTGCGCCATGCCCGCACCAGGCCGCAATCCGTGGGCAGCAGCGGCGGGAACGCGGGGAGCAGGAAGCGGGGCTTGGACGAGAAGGGGCCGGAGACCACGGTCACCATGGCCGGCAGGACACCGCCGAAGACGACCGGAGGCAGCGGGGCCCTGTCCAGGTCCAGCAGGAGGAACAGTACGAGACTCGCCGCGGTGATCATCAGGGCGATCGGTTGTACGGCCCCGCCGCCGTTCAGCAGCCGCCCTTGAGGAACCTCAGCGTGCCGGTGGCGAAGTCGAGGCGGGAGTCCCAGACGCTCGGGACCTGGAAGTACCCGTGCAGCAGATCACCGGTGTGCTGCCCGATCCACAGCACGTAACCGGTCCAGCCCAGCGGCGCGAGGAGAGCACCTGTCCAGAGCGCGGGAGGGACGCGGCCGCGACGTCGCACCGCCGGCGATGGTCGGCTTGGCCACGGACGTCGACTGGCGAACGAGCTGTCCGCGTCCGGAAGGGCCGATCGCCTGCTCCGCTCGACGGCCAGGTCGGCCGCGTACCGCTCATCGGCCTGGACTCGCGAGTAGGTGAACGCCTTCACGCCCAGCGGACGGTCCAAGGGGCTCCTGACCCCGGTCAGGGCATCGGCGGCCCAGTAACCAGCACCAACTGCGCGACATCGCACCCCAACGGCGTCCCGGGTGCGCCCCGATGCTGTGGATGCCATGGTGATCACAGTCAGCGGCTGCGAAGGGACGGTCACGTGAGGACGCCGAGCAACCACCATCTCCGGGTCCGCTGCTCTGCTGTGCGGGCGGTGCACCTCGCCGGGACGCTTCGCACGGCGGCAGTCACGGTCGCGCTCGTCATGGCGGCCGGCGGCTGTGCCGTGGAGCCGTCCGGGGCCGCCGCGAACGCGGCCGCCAGTCCGGCACTGCCACAGGTCTCAGTGGTCGACCACACCTACCAAGTACCGCAGCCGCTGCCCGATCGCCCCCCGGGCACGCTGATCGCTGCAACCGACCACGGAAGGGACACCCGGTTCGGTGGCGCCCGGCGCTGGACCGTGCTCTACCACTCGGTGAACGCCCGCCGGGCCGACGTCGCCGTCAGCGGCACGGTCCTTCTCCCGCCGGGCGCACCGCCGCGCGGCGGGTGGCCGGTGGTGTCCTGGGCACACGGCACCACGGGCGTCGCCGACTCCTGTGCACCGTCGCAGATGGCGAACCTGGGGTCCGACGCCTATGCCAAGGAAGTGCGCGCACTGCTGCAGGCGGGCTACGCGGTGACCGCTTCGGACTATCCGGGCCTGGGCACCCCCGGCATGCACACCTACCTGGTGGGCGCGGACGAAGGCAACGCGGTCGTGGACATCGTCACCGCCGCCCACCATCTCCTGCCCGGCCTGGGAGACCTCTGGTTCGCGGTCGGGCACTCCCAGGGCGGGCAGGCGGCGCTGTTCGCCGCCCAGGCTCCCGACCGAGCGGGGGCCACCCGTCTGGCCGGTACGGTCGCCATCGCCCCGGCCAGCCACCTGGAAGCGATGCTGCCCGGTGTCAAAGCCTCGCACGTGCCCAGCGAGCTGTCCTTCACCTTCTACGCACTGGCCGGTCTGAGTGCCGCCGAGCCCTCCCACACACTGCGGTCACTGCTCGGGTCCCCTGCGGCAGACGTCGCCGTCCGGTTCCTCGCCCAGTGCCAGGCGGACGGCTACCAGGCGCTCAGTCACCTCGACACCGAACAGGCCCTGCCGCTGAGCGCCGGCCAACTTGCGCGGATCGGGGAAGAGATGGGCGCCTACGGGGACCCCGACCGAGCCGCCATCCGCACCCCGGTCGCGGTCATCCAAGGCCAGGACGACCACGACGTGCCGCCCGCGTGGACCGCTGCCGTGGTCCAGAACCTGCGCCGCCTCGGCTCGCCCTCGATCATCGCCCGCACGTATCCCGGCGCGGGCCACGACGAAGTCCTCGGCCAGTCCATCTGCGACCTCCTCGCCTTCCTCGACACACACGCAGCACACACGCCCGCCCCCTGCGCCCCGTTCCGCACCGACCGCGGCTGAGGTGCAGCAGGCAGCGGGTTCTGGGCGGGCACAGCGCACCTCGTACGCCCCTCCGGACGCTGGGCACCGCGTGGCGTCCACGGGTGGGGCGCCGAGCGGCAGCCGTCGCCGACTGGTCTCCCAACACGTGGGCTCGGACGTACTTCGGCAGCGGACCCACCCAGCTGGGGCATGCGGAAGTCACAAGGGCCCCTTGGGCCGGGTCCACGGCATGGTCATCCACCACACCGGCTCACGAGGCCGCCGTGCCGCGTCGGCCGCGACCCACTGCCCGCCCGGGAGACCCTGCCCGCACGCTCCGGTTTCGGCCGATGGTCGCTGAGGACACGCCACTGCGCAACGGCGTGCAGCCCTCCAAGCTCGTCCGCCTCCATCGCCACGAGCGGACCGAGCAGCGATGCGCGCCCGGAGGGGACCACCGTCCGGTATCCGATCCGGCCCGCAGCGGAAAGGCGCCGACAAGGAGCGGGCAGCAGCTAGCCCCAGCCACTAGTGCCCCGGCAGGCGACGTTTGCCCGTCAAGGAGCGGCGTCCGGTGCGTGCTGTCGGCGTGCCGGCCGGAAGTCCTCGTACTGGGCGTACGTGGGCTTTCGGCCGGTGCGGCGAGTGGGGGCACCTCCCGCGCGGCGGGGAGCGTGCCGGGCGTCGCGACGGGGCGAACGCTGCCTGCCCGGGCACTAGCCCCAGCTACTAGTCGGTACGCCCGGCCGGCACCGTCTCGAACCGCTTCGGGAGCCGATGGACGTCACCGAGGACCATTGCCGGATCGGCGATCGCGTCGGCAGCGGCGCCCGGTAGTTCCTCCTGGGCGCACCAGCGCTGCGGGAGGAGCAGGACGCCTGCCGTGAGCAGCAGCACGGTCCACAGCCGCAGGGTCCCGAGCAGGGACGCGTCGCCGATGACACCCGGCGCCAGATGCAGGCCCGTGAAGGCGGCCAGAGACCACACCGGGACGGGGCGCCGCAGGCCCAGGAGCTCCCAGCACAGCGCGCCGAGGAGCAGACCGGCGGTGTAGTAGTCGTAGACGCCCGGGTCCAGCACGATCCGGGCGCCGACCCCCAGCAGCAGCACCGCCGGCCAGCGGCGTCGCACGACCGCGAGCACGCCCAGGGCGCAGCCCAGGGCGAGCTGCGCGGTGCGGTCCCACGAGGGCGTCCCGGCCGTGGCGACGCCGAGCGCGCGCAGGGCCGAGGAGGGCTCGTTGACGATGGTGTACTGCGCGGCGGTGAGCGTGCCCGGGTCGGCGATCACGAAGGGCAGCCAGGCGAGCAGGACGGTGGCGGCCGCGTAGACCGCGACGTGCCGCCGCCGCATCCGGGGCGCGGCCAGGACCAGCGGCACGAAGGCCAGTGCCCAGGGCTTGGAGTCGGCGGCCAGGCCCAGGCAGAGCCCCGCCAACGCCGGGCTGTCCGCAAACAGGGCCCGTACCGCGAGCACGGCGAAGAGCAGCGCCAGCACGTCGTCGAGGTGGCCGTAGTGCACGGACAGTGACTCCCATACGACGAGGAACACGCCGCCGCCCAGGAGCACGGTCCGCCGCAGGGCGGTGGGCCGTCGCAGCAGGTCCGGGCGCGCGAGGACCGCGCAGCGCTCCAGGGTGTGCAGTACCAGCAGGCCGGCGGCCGTCATCGCCAGCTGGCCCGCCACCATCCCGTTGTCGGACCCGATCGAGCGCAGCGCCTGGGCGCCGATGAAGGCGACCGGCCCTATCTGGAGGCTCGGATAGTTCGCGTAGAGGTGCAGGCCGCCCGCCGGGCTCGCGCCGGAACCGTCGAACAGCAGCGCACTGCCGTGGGCGAAGTAGTGCCACGAGTAGCCGCCGCCCGGCACGTACGCGAGCAGCCACACCAGCGCCCACAGCCCGAGCGCCCACCGATGCCAGGTGCCTCGCAACGACACGTGCTCACCCCACTTCGGCTGATCGCTTCCGAGGGAAGGACGTTCCCCGCGACCGGCCGGGTTCCCGTCGTTTGGTGTGGGTTTGCTGACGGGCAGTTCGGTGGTGGCACCGCCTCGGACGACCCCCACCGCGTGAGCCGGACGGCGGCCTGCCGGCGCCCCTGTGGGACGGCGGCCGGACTCGTCCGACGACGGCGGGGTCCGCGCGTACGCCGTCGACCCCGGCGACGCCGCCCGGCTCGGGGACCTCTCTGTCGCCGCGACCGGCGCCACACCGTTCCCGGCCGCCCCGGGCCAGCCCGCCCGGCGATCCGCCGCCAGCGGCAGAGGGATCCAGTGCCCGGGCAGGCAACACTCGCCCCGTCGCGACGCCCGGCACGCTCCGCCGCTGCGCGGGAGGTGCCCCCCACTCGCCGCACCGGCCGAAAGCCCAGGTACGCCCAGTACGAGGACTTCCGGCCGGCACGCCGACAGCACGCACCGGACGCCGCTCCTCGACGGGCAAACGTCGCCTGCCGTGGCACTAGGTATGCCGCACCGCAATGCACCTCTTACGGTCGAGGGCCGGCGGGGGCTCATTGAGCGCTGCCGCACCCGCCCCATCTCGCACGTCGCCGCCGAGATGGGAGTTCCGCCCGCCCCTGCGCGGCGTCATCCCCGCCGCCCTCGCCCGGTGCAACCGCCCCCAGCACATGGGTCCGCCACCTCAACGTCCCCCACGGCTACGCCACCCACCGGACAGGAGCAGCAGTTCCAGCACCGGGTCAAGAGGGTGAGCCGTCCTCCACCTTCTCGAAGAAGAACTCGTGTTTGAGGAAGGAGACGTCGTACTCATGACCGGACTGAGGTGGCAGCAGTTGGGAGGCCTGGAACAGGCGCCACCCGTCGTGCAGCGCGGCAAGCCCAGTGGGGTAAGGCGGTTCGTCGCTGTCGCCGGTCGTCGGACGGGTCCGGCCGGTCCCGTCGTATCGGGACCAGCCCACGACATCGGAGTCCAGCGCCGACGTCGCGAGATAGAGGACCAGAACCTGCTGCCTCATGCGCGACTCCTCAAAGTGGGCCGATTGTTCACGCGCGTGACCCAGTACTCGACATCGAACGAGTCGTCACCGGTCAGGGCCCGCCACAGCAGGACCCGGTTGAAGATCTCCAGTCGGGCCGTGGCCTGCTCGTACCAGGGGAAGTACGTATTGAGTTCCGCGGCCACCGCAGGGTCGTGCAGGTCGGAGAGGTCCCACAGACGCACCTGCGGCACGGTGGGGTTGAGGCGGAGTTTGTACATGTAGCGGCGACCCGCGGTGTCGTTGCGGCGGCCACTGTGCCAGATACCGTGGTGCACGAGAACGACCGTGCCTGCCGGGCAGGTCAGACGGATCTGCCCCCTGAGGTTCTGGACGCGGCCGACGTCCGTCTCATTGATCCTGCGCAGATGGCTTCCGGGCACGCTGAGGGTGCCGCCCATCTCGGCGGTCACCTCGTGCGGGTAGTACATGAGCTGGATGTCGAACGCGTCCGGCCGCACATCGATGATCGCGTCTCCATGGAGCGGCTGCGCCTGTCCCTCGTGCGGCTCGCGCACATGCACCGCATGATGGTCGACGGTCGGCTCGGGGCCGACCAGGCTCTCGACAGCGCCTGCGACGACCGGCAGGGCGAGCAGCTCGTGGACGAACGTGTCCTGCGCGAAAGCCACGCCCAGCGGGGTGCCGTAGGACACCTCCGGCAGGCCCTCGGTCAAGGCCGCGATGGCCCGTTCATTGATCTCCTGCGGCACCACCCCGTCCAGGCGCAGGAATCCCTGCGCGACGAAGCGCGCTACCTGAACCGATGTCAGGAGTTGCTTGCTGGTTGACATGCGACGAACGTACGTGCCTTGCAGGGATCCGTCGTGGGCTGAAATCGTCCACTGCTGGTAATTTTCCATCCTCGTGAAGCACACAACACTGCGGCTCGACGAGGCGCCCACCGTGGTCGATGCCGGCATCGGGGTGCACGGCGTCTCCACCGCCCACGACGTCTTCCGGCTGCCCGACCTGTGGCAGCTGCACCTCTACCACTACGAGGGTGCTCTGTCCCTCGGGCAGTCGGTCCACCCCATACGCCCCGGCCACGTCAGCCTGGTGCCGCCGAACACGGAGGTGCACTTTCACTACCGGGGCAGGTCGGAGCATATCTACGTCCATCTGCGGCTGCACGACGGCGGAACCGCGCGGGTGGTGCCGGTGATGCAGGACGCCGCGGCCGAGAGCACACGCCTGGCCGATCTGCTCCGACACGCCGTGACGGCCATGCCGACTTCTCCCCCGCGAGCCTCGGCCGAGGTCTGGACCGCTCTGTGGCGCATCACCGAGTTGCCGAGCGGCGATGCAGCCGGGCGCCGCCACCCCTTCGTGTCAGTCGCCCAGGCCTACGTCGAGGAACACCTGGCCGGCCCGTTGTCCGTACCGGACATCGCTCGCGCCGTCGGAATCTCCCACACACACCTGACGCGCGTGTTCCGTGCCGAAACCGGCCTCACAGTCGCTTCGTACATCCGGCATCGCCGCCTTCAACGCGCCCGCCACCTCCTGTTGTCCTCCACTCTGTCCATCACCGCCATCGCCGCTTCCGTGGGCATCGCCGATCTCCAGGCCTTCAACAAGGCCTGCCGCCGTGAACTCGGCGCGAGCCCGCGTAACGTGCGTGCGGCTGCCCCCGCGAGGCTGGACAGCCCAGGACCGTAAGGCTGCCGGCGGACACCTTCGCGGCCCACTGCACCTCTCCCCCGGCTGCCGATCCGATCCCGCTCCGGGCTTCCTCGTCATCGCTAACCTCCCCGCCATCATGCGCACCTCCGGAGCCCGGATCGTCGTCGCCGTGCTTGGCTACGGCGTCGGCCACGTCACCGGAACAGCCCTCGTGCCCCGGCCCATCCGCCTGGGTCAAGTCAGCCGAGCCGGGCTGCGACGTCTGCCCCTTCCCGTACGAAGACCGGGATGCGCTCCAGTGGGGCCTCGGCGTCGAGCATCGTTCCGCCCTCCAGCACGCGTCCGGTGGCCGGGTCGAGCCAGCGGGCGCCGGACGGCAGGTAGACCCGGCGGGCCCGGGCACCCGTCTCGTACACGGGTGCCACCAACACGTCGGGACCGAGCAGGAACTGGTCGTCCACCTCCCAGGCGTGCTCGTCCTCGGGGAAGTCGAAGAACACCGGGCGCATCGGCGGGGCCCCGGTACGGTGGGCGGCCTCGGACAGCGTCCTCAGGTATGGGCGCAGGCGTTCACGCAGCCGCAGGTGATCGCGGAGGATGCCGTACGCCTCCTCCCCGTACGACCAGACCTCGTTCGGCCCACCGGTCATGTCCGCGGAGAAGGTGGGGTGGTTGGGGTTCCTGTCCCCGTGCAGCCGCATGACGGGGCTGAACGTGCCGTACTGGAACCACCGGATCAGCAGTTCGCGGTACGCGGGGTCGTCCGGGTTGCCGCCGAAGAAGCCGCCGATGTCGGTGTTCCACCAGGGGATGCCGCTCATCGCGACGTTCAGGCCGGCCCTGATCTGGCGCCCGAGGGAGTCGAAGGTGGTGGGGATGTCGCCGGACCACAGCAAGGCCCCGTGAGCCTGGCTGCCCGCCCAGGCGGAGCGGATCAGCGACAGCGGCCGGTCCTCGCCCGCCGCGCGCAGGCCGTCGGCGACCGCGCGGGCGTGCAGCAGGGGGTAGAGGTTCGCCGCCGCGGCGGCCGGCCCGACGGCGTAAACGGCGCGGTCGGAGTGATCGCGCGGCAGGTCGGGCTCGCAAGCGTCCAGCCAGAAGCACGCCACGCCCACCGAGCGGTAGTTGTCGTTGAGCCGCCGCCACAGTGCGGCGCGTGCTCCGGGGTGGGTGGCGTCGTAGTACGCCATCGGGCGGATCAGCGCATCCCCGCTGTACCGGGACGGCCACGGGAAGGTGAGCAGGCCGCCGTCCGCGTCCCGTACGAGGTGGCCGGCCGAGCGCAGTTCGTCGTGCGAATCGCTGCCGGGCTCGACGGTGGGCCACACCGAGACGGCGAGTTTCACCCCAAGCTCCGTCAGTTCCTTGACCATCGCGGCGGGGTCGGGCCATTCGCTCTCCTCGAAACGCCAGTCGCCCATCCTCGGCCAGTGGAAGAAGTCGCAGACGATGACCGACAGCGGCAGTCCACGCTCCTTGTGCTCCCGTGCCACCGCCAGGAGTTCGTCCTGGGTGCGGTAGCGCAGCTTCGACTGCCAGAAACCGGACGCCCACTCGGGCAGGAGGGGCGGGCGTCCGGTGGCCCGCGTGTAGGAGTCCAGGAGCTGGGCCGGGGTGTCGCCGGCGGTGATCCAGTAGTCGATGCGCCCGCCGGCGTCGGCGGTCCACCGGGTGGTGTCGGCGCCCAGTTCGACCCGGCCGGTGGCGGGGTTGTTCCACAGCAGTCCGTAGCCGCGCGAGGAGTGCAGGAAGGGGACGGCCGCCACGGTGTTGCTCTGGACGAGGTCGATCACGCAACCCTTCTGGTCCAAGCGCCCGTTGGGGTTCTGCCCCAGGCCGTGCAGCCGTTCACCGTCGTACGCCTCGAAGTGCTGTTCCGTCCGGCCGCCCGCCGCGTGGACGCGAGGGCCGCCGGGTGGCCCGTACGGGCCTTTGTCGGCGAGGAGTTCGCGGCCCGAGACGGCGTGGCTGAACCTCAGCCGGCCGTCCGCCGAGGCATCGACCACAAGGCGGCCGTTGACCAGGCGGGCACAGCCGTCGTCCGATACGGACAGTTCGGCGTGCGGGGCGGGCGAGGGGCTCTCCAGCGCACCGGGGGCTCGGGGGTCCACGGTCCCGGACGAGGCCCGCACCCGGACGGCGTCCGGTCCCCAGGGTTCGACGCGGAGAATCTCTGCGGCGGTGTGCCGTTCCAGACCGCCAGCGCGGACGATGTAGGACAAGGTGATTCCTCCGTTCTTCTCAAGTGGTGGATGAGTAAGGCCGGTCGCCGGTCACCGGCGTCGTATGTCTTTCGCGCGGGGCGCACTCCACGACCATCAGCAGGCCCAGGTAGAGCTGGTAGAGCGCCATGCGGTGCCGGAGGGCGGGCTGAAGTCCAGGCTGCCGCCTTGAGGATGCCCCGCTCGTAGCGCAGTACCGGTGCGTCGGCCGGTGGCGCAAGCTTGACGACGGCGGGCCGGCCATCATCCAGCAGCACGCGGTAGGCGCCGTTGAACCAGCCGTCGGTCAGCTCGTGCTCCGGACGGCACCCGATGCCGAAGGAGCTGCGCAGCAGGGCGTCCGGCGCGGCACGCGTGAGGTGACGTTCGGTGCGGCTCTGCACGGGCACCTCCGGGTGCCAGGTTTGGAGGCGGCAGGGCCCCGGCGCGCCCTTGCGGGGGCGCCGGGCCTCGCACGGCCGGGGTCCGGCCTCAGCCCGGGTAGGGCAGCTCGGCCTCCGCGGTGCCGGGCGGGCCGACGTGCAGGACGCCGTCCGGGCCGCCGATGCGCAGCTGCCAGGGGTGCGGGCTGTCGGTGGTCACCCGCAGCAGGTCACCATCGCGGCGCAGGTGGAAGACGGCGGTCCGGCCGGGGCCGTCGGTGTTCGGGATCACCACGGTGCGCTCGACGCCGTCGGCGAGGGCGTGCACCCGCAGTTCCACGCCCTCGGCCCAGGCAGAGACCGGGTGCTGGTCGTCGGCGGCGAGGGGGATGACGGAGTCGGGGCGGGCGAGCAGCGGCAGGGTGTGGAAGCCGTGCTGTTCGCGCAGCCAGCGCGGGCCGGTGACCTGGTCGCCGGTCAGGAAGTTCGTCCAGGTGCCCTCGGGCACGTAGTAGTCGACCGTGCCGTCGTCGGTGAAGACCGGGGCGACGAGCAGGTCGTCGCCGAGGAGGTACTGCCGGTCGAGCGCGGCGGCGGCGGGGTCGTCGGGGAACTCCAGCACCATGGCGCGCATCACCGGCACGCCGGTGGCGTGCGCCTGCTGGGCGGCGTACTGGAGGTAGGGCGCGAGGCGGTGCTTGAGGAGGGTGAACTCGCGGGTGACCTCGACGGCCTCCTCACCGTAGTCCCACGGCACGCGGTAGGACTTGCTGCCGTGCAGGCGGCTGTGCGAGGAGAGCAGGCCGAACTGCACCCAGCGCTTGAAGACGGTGGGGGTAGGGGTGCCCTCGAAGCCGCCGATGTCGTGGCTCCAGAAGCCGAAGCCGGACAGGCCCAGGGACAGACCCCCGCGCAGCGACTCCGCCATGGCGTTGAAGTGCGATTCGCAGTCCCCGCCCCAGTGCACCGGGTACTGCTGGCCGCCGGCGGTGGCGGAGCGGGCGAAGAGCAGCGTCTCGCCCTCGCCGCGCTCGGCGCGCAGCAGCTCGAAGACGGCCCGGTTGTACAGGTGGGTGTAGTAGTTGTGCATCAACTCCGGGTCGGAGCCGTCGTGCCAGACGACGTCGGTGGGGATGCGCTCGCCGAAGTCGGTCTTGAAGCAGTCCACACCGACGTCCAGCAGGGTGCGCAGCTTGCCGGTGTACCAGGCGCGGGCGGCGGGGTTGGTGAAGTCCACCAGTGCCATGCCGGGCTGCCACAGGTCCCACTGCCAGACGGTGCCGTCCGGGCGACGCACCAGGTAACCCTCGCGCATGCCCTCCTCGAACAGCGCGGACTTCTGCGCGATGTAGGGGTTGATCCAGGCGGAGATCCGCAGGCCCTGCGCCTTGAGCCGGGCCAGCATTCCCGCCGGGTCGGGGAAGGTGTCGCAGTCCCAGTCGAAGTCGCACCACTGGTACTCGCGCATCCAGAAGCAGTCGAGGTGGAAGACGCTCAGCGGGATGCCGCGCTCGGCCATGCCGCCGACGAAGCGGTTGACGGTGTCCTCGTCGTAGTCGGTGGTGAAGGAGGTGGTCAGCCACAGGCCCAGCGCCCAGGCCGGGGGCAGTGCGGGGCGGCCGGTGAGCGCGGTGTAGCGGGCCAGGATCTGCTTCGGGCTCGGGCCGTGGACGATGAAGTACTCCAGCGACTGGTCCTCGACACTGAACTGCACCTGCCCGACCGACTCCGAGCCGACCTCGTAGCTGACCTTGCCCGGGTGGTTGACGAACACGCCGTAGCCCCGGTTCGTCAGGTGGAACGGGACGTTCTTGTACGCCTGTTCGCTACTGGTGCCGCCGTCCGCCTGCCAGATGTCCACCGTCTGCCCGTTCCTGACGAACGGGGTGAACCGCTCCCCCAGCCCGTACACCAACTCGCCTACTCCCAGGGAGAGCTGACCGAGCATGTGGTGACGGCCGTCGGCGTCGGTGACGAAGCCGGTGCCGCGCTCACCCACGGAGGTCAGCACCCGGCCCTCGGCGGTGAACTCCAGCCGCCACGGCTGGGAGGTGTCCACCCGCAGCGTCAGTTCTCCGGAGCCGAGATGCACCACCTCGCCTTCGCGGTGCACCTTTCCGGCCCCGGGCTCCGCTCCGACCAGTGCGAACTCCGGCCCGCGGCGCACCGATCCGGCGTGGTGCGTGGTGCGCACCCCGATCACGCCCTCGGCCGGTGACCAGCACTCGACCGTCAGCAGCGGGCTGTTGAGCGTGTCACCGCGGCCGCGCACGTGTTTGACGGGCGCGTAGAGGGTCATCCGGCCCTCGCCGGTGCGGACGTCGGCGACCTCAGTGGCGTAGCGCGCGGTGACGCCGGGGCGCATCAGCCAGTAGCCGTCGGTGAACTTCATCGGGCAGGTTCCTCCGTCCGCGCGCGGTGCGCGGTGATCAGGCCCCGGTACCAGTGGTAGCTGTCCTTGGGGGTTCGGGTCAGGGTGTCGTAGTCGACGCGGACCAGGCCGAAGCGTTGCTCGTAGCCGCGGGCCCACTCGAAGTTGTCCAGCAGGGACCAGACGTAGTAGCCGCGCACGTCGACGCCGGTCGCGATGGCGTCGGCGACGGCGGTGAGGTGGCCGGCCAGGTAGTCGATCCGTTCCGCGTCGTGGACGAGGCCGTCAGGGGCGACGGTGTCGTCCTCGGCGGAGCCGTTCTCGGTGATCCAGACCGGCGGAAGCTGCGGGTAGCGGGCGTGGAGTCCGCAGAGCAGTTCGGTGAGCGCGGACGGCACGACGGGCCAGCCCATGGTGGTGAGCCGGGTGCCGTACGGGTTCGGCTCGGCGACGCCGATGTCCACGGCGGTGCGCAGTTCGAAGTGGACCCGTCGAAGTAGTCGAGGGTGGCGAAGGTCGGCTGCAAGCGGTGCCGGCTGTGCCAGCGCAGGTACTTGACCAGCTCCTGGTACGGGCCGCCAAGGGATGTCTGCGCGCCCTGGCGGTAGTGGCACAGGAACGGGACGTCCGGCATCACCGCGGCCACGCGGTCCCCGGTGAGTCCGGCGACGGCGAGGGCCAGTCCGCCGCCCTGGCTGCCGCCGGCCACCACGATCCGGTTGGCGTCGAGGCCGGGCAGCTCTGCGACGGCGTCCACGGCGCGCACGCAGTCGGTGATCAGGCGCCGGTAGTAGTAGTTCTCGGGCGAGTCGATGCCGCGGGTCATGAATCCCTCGGCCCACTGCGTGCCGTCGCCCAGGGTTCGGTCCGGGGTGTCGTGGCCCTGGCCGCGGCTGTCGACGACGAGCTGGGCGTAGCCCGCCGCGGACCAGAACAGGTGCTCGGTGGGCAGGCCCCTGCCGCCGGTGTATCCGACGTAGGTGACGACGACCGGCAACGGGCCTTCGGCGGCGCGCGGGCGCAGCAGCCACGCGGCCACCGGTTCGCCGTTCCAGCCGGGGAAGCGCACGTCGTCCACCTCGATGGTGCGCAGCCGGTGCCGGTCGGTGACCGGTTCCGTCTTGATGGCCCCGGCCCGTGCCCGGGCGTCGTCGAGGGTGTGCTGCCAGAACGCGTCGAAGTCGAGCGGGGCGGCTGACTCAGGGCGGTAGCGGACGAGTTCGTCAAGCCCGAAGTCGGTGAACGGCATGGGGTGTTCCTCCGGGTGGAGCGAGTTGGAGGTGACGGACGGGAGGATGACGTGCGACACGCGCGAGCTCCTGGGTGTGGCGGGACGGCGTGGTGGGGGCGGGTGGTGCCTACGTTCCGGTATCCGGGACCTCGTGGAGCGTCTCGAAGAAGAGCTCGTGCTTGAGGAAGGAGACGTCGTACTCGTGTCCCGGGTAGGGCGGCAGCAACTGGGCCGCCTGGAACAGCCGCCAGCTGTCGCGGAGAGCGGCGGTGCCGTTGGGGTACGGGGGTTCGTCGCCGTCGCCCGTGATGGGCGAGGCGCGTCGGGTGCCGTCTCGGCCTGGCTGATCGCCTGCTCCACCCGTGCCCGGGTGGGCTCGGAGATCGCCCGCCTGCCGCTGAGCACGTAGCTGACGGTGCTGGGCGAGACGCCCGCGGCCTTGGTCACCTCGGCCAGTGTCACCATGCCGGTGGTTCCCTCTCTCGTTCTGTCGCCGGCGTGCCGTCAGCCCTTGATGGCGCCGGTGAGCACCCCGGTCTTGAAGTGCTTCTGCATGAACGGGTAGACGAGCAGGACGGGGACCAGCGTCAGCACCACAACCGCCATCTGCAGGGACAACGGTGCGCTCTGCTGGTGCAGCGACCCGAACCCGGAGTTGGTGGTGCCGGGGATGGACTGGCCGTAGCTGACGTACTGGAGCAGCACGTACTGCAGCGGCCACTTGGCGCTCTCGGTCGGCATGTAGAGCATGACGTTGAAGAAGGAGTTCCAGTAGCCGACCGCGTAGAACAGGGCGATCACCGCGGTGACCGCGCGCGAGGTGGGCAGTACCACCGACCACAGGATGCGCCACTGGCTGCACCCGTCCATGCGGGCCGCGTCGATGAGGTCGGCCGCCGTGCCGGAGTAGAAGGCGCGCAGCACCAGGATGTTGAAGACGGAGACCGCGCCGGGCAGGATCAGCGCCCAGTACTGGCCGTAGCCGCCGAGGCCGGTGACGACCAGGTAGGTGGGGATCAGTCCGCCGCTGACGAACATGGTGACGATCAGCCCCATGAGGATGGTGCGGTGTCCGAACGAGCGCGAGCGGGAGAGGCCGTAGGCGCAGAGCACCGAGACGACCATCGACAGGAGGGTGCCGGCCGCGGTGATCACCAGGCTCACCAGCAAGGCCCTGGTGACCGGGCCGTCCCCGAGCACCGCACGGTAGGCGTCCAGGGTGAGGCCGTCGGGGACCAGCACCAGGCCACCCGCGCGGTTGATCGCCCCGCTGGTGGAGAAGCTGGTCAGCACCACGATCCAGAGCGGCACCAGTACGGCGGCGAGGACCAGGAGCAGCACGCCGCCCTTGAGGGTCTGTCCGGCGGCGCCGGGCTGCTCGTCCCACGCAGGGCGGCCCTTGTTGCGGTCGGGCCGAAGCGCGGGCCGGTTCCGAGTGTGCGTCAGCGTCTGGCTCATTTCCGGTACAACCCGTCCTCACCGAAGGCGTGCGCGACCCTGTTGGCGCCCCAGATCAGCAGCAGCGAGATCACACTCTTGAACAGCCCGGCGGCGGCGCCGTAGCTGTAGTTGTTGGTGGTGATGCCGTAGTAGAAGGAGAAGGTGTCCAGCACGTCCGCCGTGTCGTGGCCGACGGCGTCGCGCTGGATCAGGAACTGCTCGAAGCCGACGGTGAGCGCGTTGCCCAGCCGCAGCACCAGCATCAGCACGATGACGCCGCGCATGCCGGGCAGGGTGACGTGCCACATCCGGCGCCACCGGCCCGCGCCGTCGACCGCGGCGGCCTCGTAGAGGTTCTGGTCGATCGCGGCCAGCGCCGCGAGGAACACGATGATGCCCCAGCCGGCCTCCTTCCACACCGCCTGCGAGGCGACCAGCAGCGCGAAGGTGTGCGGGTTGGTCATCACGTCCCAGGTCCCCAGGTTGTGCTCGGCGAGGAAGTGGTTGAGCACCCCAGCGCCCCCGAGCATCTGCTGGAAGATGCTGATGGCCAGCACCCAGGAGAAGAAGTGCGGCAGGTAGACGACCGACTGGATGAAGTTCCGCAGCCGCTCGCTCATCACCGAGTTGAGCACCAGGGCCAGCGCGATCGGGACCGGGAAGAACAGCACCAGTTGCACGAAGCTCAGCCAGAGGGTGTTGCGCAGCGCCCCCCAGAACAGCGGGTCGTTGAACAGCGTGCGGAACTGGTCGAGCCCGGCCCAGTCGCTGTGGAGCACGCCGACCAGCGGGTCGTAGTACTCGAACGCGGTGATCAGGCCGAACAGCGGCGCGTAGTTGAAGACCAGCAGCAGCGCGACAGCCGGCAGGGTCATCAGGATCAACGACCTGTCCCGGCGCAGGCGCAGCCGCCAGGTCAGTCCGCCCTCCTGGGCCCGTCCGGGCCGCGTCCTCGGCCGGGCGCGGCCGTCGGCGTCCGGCTCCGCGTCGGCCGCCGGTTCGGTGCCGCCGGAGCTGCCTGCGCCGACCTTCTTCGTCTTGGTGGTGAACGTGCCGGCCACCGTTCCTCCTCGCTCCGGCGGCGAGCCGAGCGGCCCGCCGTCTGACGTCGTCTGCTACTGGCCGGTGCCGTACTTGTCCAGGACTTCGGTCTGGTACCAGTTCTTCAACTGGCCGCCGCCACTGGACTTCCAGGAGGACACCGCGGCCTGGAAGTCGGAGACCTTCTTCAGGCCGTGGGTGACCTCGGTGATGGTGTCCACGACCGACTTCGCGGCGGCCGCGGTGGCGTACCGCTGCGGCACGGCGATGTTCATGCCGTAGAACACCGGCTTGTAGACGTGCGGGGCGGTGCGGGCGAACCAGGACGTGTAGTCCTTGGTCACCTGGTCGGCGCCCGGGTTGCTGATCACCTGCGGGGCCGCGGCGAGGAAGGTGTAGGTGGTGGGCTGGGCGTACTTCTTGCCCTCGTCCGTGTAGCTGGGCATCCCGTTCACCATCGTGTGGTGGACGCCCTCGGCGCCGTACGTGATCATCGTGTACTCGGTCGAACCGTAGGGCGCCGCAAGGTAGTTGGCGACGGCCAGCAGCTCCTCGATCTGGGCCGGGGAGAGCCTCGCGTTGAGGTAGCTGATGACGCCGGTGGCGGCACCGAGGAAGATCTGCGGGTTGGACTTCCCGTCGGCGGCGATGACGTTGAACGCCCCGCGCCGGTAGTTCTTGTTCGCGGCGGTGCCGGACTGGTGGTCCGACAGGTTCCAGGCGCCGGTGCCGCCGCCCTGGATCAGTTCCTTGCCCGCGTAGAAGCGGTTGGCACTGGCGTTGACGTTGCCGGCCAGGGCGTCGGGGTGCACATAGCCGGACTTGGCGAGCTTGTAGTGCCAGTCGAGTGCCTCCAGGAACTCGGGCAACTCGTAGGCGTGGACCAGCTTCCCGCCCTTGACCGTCCACCCGGGCGGAAGGCCCCAGGAGAGGGACAGGTAGGTCCACACGTCGCCGAACGCCCACACGCCGGCCTTGGCGCTGGTCAGTTCCTTGCCCAGGCTCATGTAGTCGTCGGCGGACTTGACCTGGTCGGCGGTGATGCCCTTCGACTCCAGGATGTCGGCCCGGTAGAAGACGTGGCCGGCCAGCGACATGCCGCTGGCGTTGCACGGGATGCCGTAGAGCTTGTCCTCCCAGGCTCCGACCTGCCAGGCGAAGGTGGGGATGGCGGCCAGGTTCGGATACTTCTTGATCTTGTCCCCCGCCAGGTACGGCGTCAGGTCCGCCAGCTGGGTACCGGCCAGCTCCCCCATGTTGAACGCCGCGTTCCACCACGTGGGCAGCTGGATCCAGTCCGGCAGCTTCTTGGACGCGGCCATCGTCGGGACGATGGTGTCGTAGTTGACGCCGTTGGCCGGCTTGATGGTGAGGTTCACGCCCAGCGCCTTGTTGACGGCCTGGTAGAACGAGTTGTTCGCGGGCGGGACGGTCCCCCAGAGGGGGGTGACCGCGGTGTAGCTGCCGCCCTTGCCCGGGGTGCCGGACACCGTCGAGATCTGCTTGGCCGGGTACGTGAGGAAGCCCGGGTCGGTGAACGCGCCTGCCGCTCCCCGCACCGAGGGGATGTCGGGCTTGACGGCCTGTCCCGGCACGTAGTCCGGCAGCGCGGCCCTCAAGCCACTCTTCGAGCTGGTCCCGCCCTTGCTGCGGGAGGAGCCGCCGCCGCAGGCGGACAGTAAGGGTGACAGGGCAGCAGCCCCGGCGACGGCGACGGCGCCGTTCACGAAGGCTCTGCGGTTCATTGCGATGCTCATGGTGGGCGGCCCTTCGCCGGTGACGATCCGTATCGAGCGACGTGCGGGTGTGCTGCGGTGCGGAGGGAACGGCGCGAACGGCACCGTCGACATGCAGGCAACCGGCTGGTTGCCGTCGCGTCCCTGCGGAGCGTCGAAGCGCTTGAATGTTGCCGCGAGGTTAAGGGTGGCTTCACGCACGATGCAAGAGCTCCAATGGAAAATGCCACCGCCAACATGAACAGGACTTTCTTGGAAACTTTCTCTTGACAGCCCTTGGGGTGCATGCCAGCGTCGAAGCGCTTCAACGCACCATCCTCACCACCGCTCTCGGACGACCGGAGCCGGCCATCCGGCCCTGCCGTCCGGGGCGTTCCACCCTGCCTCACACACCTGCAAGGGACTTCCGCCTGTGAGCACTGCTGCCGTCACGCTGCCCTTCCGCGATCCAGGGCTCCCGCTCGCCGAGCGCGTCGAGGACCTGCTCTCCCGGCTGACCCTCGAGGAGCGGATCGCGATGCTGCACCAGTACTCGCCCGCGATCCCGCGTCTCGGGGTCGCCGAGTTCCGCACCGGCACCGAGACCCTGCACGGCGTGTCGTGGCTGGGCGAGGCCACCACCTTCCCGCAGGCCGTGGGCCTCGGCGCGACCTGGGACGAGGACCTGGTCCATGAGGTGGCGGCGGCGATCTCCGTCGAGCAGCGGGCGTTCCACCATCATCGGCCGCCCGTCATCGGCACCGGCCGCAACAGCCTGCAGGGGTGGGCACCGGTGGTGAACCTGCTGCGGGACCCGCGCTGGGGCCGCAACGAGGAGGGCTACTCCGAGGACCCGCTGCTGTCCGCCCGGCTGGGTACGGCGTTCTGCCGGGGCATGACCGGCGACCACCCGACGTACCTGCGCACAGCCCCGGTACTCAAGCACTTCCTCGCCTACAACAATGAGGACGACCGCTGCACCACCTCCTCGGCGATTCGGCCCCGGGTCCTGCACGAGTACGACCTGGCCGCCTTCCGCCTGGCCGTCGCCACCGGCGCGGCGACCGGCGTCATGGCCGCCTACAACCTCGTCAACGGCCGCCCCTGCCACGTCAGCCCCCTGCTCGAGCAGGAGCTGCGCCGCTGGGCCGAGCCCACCGGCCACGAGCTGTTCGTCGTCAGCGACGCCGAAGCCCCCTCCAACCTGGTCGACCCGGAGCACTACTTCGACGACCACGCCGCCTCCCACGCCACCGCACTCAAGGCCGGCATCGACTCCTTCACCGACCACGGCGAGGACAGCGCCGTCACCATCGGCCGGATCACCGCCGCCCTCGAGCGCGCCCTGCTGACCCGGGACGACATCGACCGGGCGGTGCGCCGCCAGCTGTCGATCCGCTTCCGCCTCGGCGAGTTCGACCCCGAACTCGACCCCTACGCCGGAATCGGCTGGGACGTCGTCAACTCCCCCGCACACCAGGCCCTCGCGCTGCGCGCCGCCACCGAACAGGTGGTGCTGCTCAAGAACACCGGGCTACTGCCGCTGGCTCCGGAGCGGCGGATCGCGGTGGTCGGGCCGCTGGCTTGCACCCTGTTCGAGGACTGGTACAGCGGCACCCACCCCTACCGCGTCACCGTCTGCGACGGCCTCGGCGTCGAAGGGGTGGAGGGCGTGGACCGGATCGTGCTGCGCACCACCGACGGGCGAGCGGTCACCGCCGTGGGCGAGGACGGCCTGCTGGTGCTCGGCCCGGCCCAGGACACGGACGCCGCCGCCCAGTTCGACCTGTTCGACTGGGACCTGGGCGTGCTCACCCTCCGCTCCGCCGCCACCGGCCGGTACGCCTCCCTGCGCGACGGCGACCAGCGCGTCACCGCCAACCGCGACCAGCCCGGCGACTGGTTCGTGCACGAGACCTTCCACCTCGAACCGGCCACCGACGGCACCGAGGTGCTGCGCAACCAGTTCACCGGCCGCTACGCCCAGGCCGACCCCGCCACCGGCGAGCTGACCATGACCGCCGACACCCACGAGCAGGCCCTGCGGTTCACCCGCACCACCGTCCGCGACGGCATCATCTCAGCCGTAGCCGCCGCCCAAGCCGCGGACGTGACCATCGTCGTGCTCGGCAACGACCCTCACATCAACGGCCGCGAGACCCAGGACCGCGCCGGGCTGCGGCTTCCCCCGCAGCAGGACCGGCTGCTGCGTGAAGTCGCCGCCGTCCAACCCGACACCGTTCTCGTCGTCATGTCCAGCTACCCCTACGCGGTGAACTGGGCCGACCAGCACCTGCCCGCCATCGTGTGGACCTCCCACGCCGGCCAGGAGACCGGCCGCGCCCTCGCCGCCGTCCTGCGCGGTGACACCGACGCCAGCGGCCGCCTCCCCCAGACCTGGTACCGCAGCGACGACGAACTCCCCGCACCCCTCGACTACGACATCATCAAGGCCGGCTGGACCTACCAGTACCACCAGACCGCACCCCTCTACCCCTTCGGCCACGGCCTGTCCTACACCACCTTCGACTACGGCGAACTCAAGCTGCGCCGAACCGAGTTGGACGCGGACGTAGAGATCACCGCCGCCCTCACCGTGACCAACACCGGCACCCGCCCCGGCACCGAAACCGTCCAGCTCTACACCCGCCACCTCGACGCCCGCTACCACGCGCCCCAGCTCCGCCTCGCCGCCTACCGCAAAGTCCGCCTCGCGGCAGGCGCGACCACCGAGCTCGAGTTCACCCTCCCCGCCACAGACGCCCTCGCCCACTGGGACGTGACCACCAGCGCCTTCACCGTTCACCCCGGCCGCTACGAACTGATCACCGCCCGCTCGGCAACCCAGCCGGTCCGCAGCGCCACCCTCACCGTCACCGGCCCTGCTCCGGAGCCTCGCCGTGTCCTCGAAGCCCCGCTCCACGCCGCCGACTTCGACGACTACGAGAACATCACCCTCGTCGACGCCACCCCCACCCACGGCGATGCCGTCACCCCCACCGCCGACCACGGCGAACTCCTCTTCCGCGACGTCGACCTCACCGGCGCCGGCTCCGTGGCCCTCCAGGTCTCCCGCACCACCCCCGGCACCGCCCAGCTCCAACTCTGGGCCGGAGACCGCCTGCTGACCACCGTCACGGTGCCCTCCACCGGCGACCGCCACACCTGGATCACCGTCCTCGCCGACCTCACCGAACACCGACCCACCGGTGTCCACGACCTCCGCATCATCTTCAGCGGCGAACAACGCCTCACCGCCCTCACCTTCACCCCCTGAGAGCCAACGGCGGCCGTACTCCTGTGAGGGGAGGCACGGCCGTCGTCCCCAACGCTCTCCTTCCGTTTCCCTGCCGAGGACCTGACTGCCCTATGCCGACGCCCCAGCCGTCCACCGTCGCGACGAACCCGGTGATCCCGGGCTTCCATCCGGACCCGAGCATCTGCCGGGTCGGCGAGGACTACTACCTCGCCTGCTCCAGCTTCGAGTACTTCCCCGGCGTGCCGATCTTCCACAGTCGCGACCTGGTGAACTGGACGCAGATCGGCAACGTCCTCGACCGGCCGAGCCAGCTGCGGCTGCCCGTGGAGACGTCCTCGTCCGGAGGCATCTACGCGCCGACCCTGCGCCATCACGACGGGCGCTTCTGGCTCATGGTCACCAACGTCTCCGGCGGCGGGAACCTGGTGGTCACCGCGACCGATCCGGCCGGCCCCTGGTCCGAGCCCGTTCACGCGCCCGGCGTGCCCGGCATCGACCCGGACCTGGCCTGGGACGAGGACGGCGACTGCTGGTGCACCTTCGCAGGCGTCGGGCAGGTGCGGTTCAACCCGTACACCGGCGAGACCCTGGGCGAGCCGTACCGTGTGTGGTCCGGCACGCCCGGTGCCGCCGCGCCCGAGGCGCCGCACCTGTACCGGATCGGCGAGTACTGGTACCTGATGATCGCCGAGGGCGGCACCGAACGCGGCCACGCCGTCTCCATCGCCCGTGGCCCCTCCCCCAGCGGGCCCTTCGAGCCGTGCCCCGCGAATCCGATCCTGACCCACCGCAGCACGACCAAGCCCGTGCAGAACACCGGGCACGCCGACCTGGTCCAGGCTCCGGACGGGAGTTGGTGGATGGTGCTGCTGGGCGTCAGGCCTCAGGGCGGCACCCCGGGCTGGCACGTGCTGGGACGTGAGACCTTCCTGGCCCCGGTCACCTGGGAGGACGGCTGGCCCGTGGTCGGCGAAGTCGGCCTCGAAGTCGCGGAACTTCCCTGGCAGGTGTCGCCGCCTCAGCCGCCGGCCGAACGGGACGACTTCGACTCGGCCGAGCTCCGGCCCTGCTGGATCTCGCTGCGGGACCGCCCGGCGGACCTGGTCGACACAAAGGAGCGCGGCGGCTGGCTGGCCCTGCGCGCCCGCGGCAGCTCCCTCGACGAGCCGGACGTCGTCTTCGTCGGCCGCCGCCAGCAGCACCTCGCCTTCGAGGCGCGCACGCTGATCGACCCCGGTACGGGCACCGGCGGCCTGGCCGTGCGACTGGACGAGCGCCACCACTACGCGATCGAGGCCGACACCGACGGGCGGGTCCGGGTGATCGCCCGGATCGGCACGGTCCGGTCTGTCGTCGCCGAGCGCGCGCTCCCCGCAGGCCCGTTGGTCCTGTCCGTGCGCACCGGCCCGGCCCCCGAGCCGCACGACGCGCGCAGGGGCCCGGACTCGCTCGTCTTCGCGGTCGGCACGGCGGACGGCACCACGAGCGAGCTGGCGTCGGTGGACGGCCGCTACCTGTCCACGGAGGTCGCCGGCGGCTTCACCGGCCGCGTGATCGGCATGTACGCCGCCGCGGGCACGGTCTGCTTCGACTGGTTCGAGTACGAGCCTCTCCCGCTCTCCTGAGCACGCATCAGGAACCTTCTCGCCCCGCCACCCATTTCATCCGAAGGGACGAACCGTGAACGACGCACAGCAGAAGGGCACACCGCGCGCCGCCCGCCCACACAACCGCCGCCTGCACCGGACGGCCGGGCTCCTGGCGGCCGTGGTCACCGCCGGCAGCCTCACCTGCGGCACCGCCGTCGCCTCACCGGCCGGCCAGACGCCGGCAGCAGCGGACCACACCCCCCGTAGCGCGATGGCCGCCGTGGCCCAGATGCAGCCCAGCTGGAACCTCGGCAACACCTTCGACGCGTTCCCCGACGAGAACTCGTGGGGCAACCCGCTCACCACCAAGGCCACGTTCGACGGTCTCCGCGCCCAGGGCTTCCGCAGCGTCCGGATTCCCGTCACCTGGTACCCCCACCAGTCCGACACCGCCCCGTACACCATCGACCCCGTGTGGATGAAGCGGGTCAAGCAGGTGGTCGACTGGGCGTTGGAGGACGGCCTCTACGTCGAGATCAACGTCCACCACGACTCGTGGAAGTGGATCGCCAACATGTCCACCGACCACGACAACGTGATGACGCGGTTCAAGTCGACATGGCAGCAGATCGCCACCGCCTTCAAGGACGAGCCGCGCAAGCTGCTCATGGAGAGCGTCAACGAGCCGCAGTTCTCCAACGCGACCGACACCCAGAAGACCCAGTACCTGCGGGAACTCAACACCTCGTTCTACGACGTCGTGCGCAACTCCGGCGGCGGAAACAAGGACCGCCTGCTCGTCCTGCCCTCGGAGGAGACCAACTCCGCCCAGCACTGGCTCGACGACCTGTCCACGACGATGAGCTCGCTGCACGACCCCAACCTGGTCGCCACCGTGCACTACTACAGCTGGTACCCGTTCAGCGTGAACATCGCGAACGGGACCACCTACGACGCAACGGCCCAGAAGGACCTGACCGACGGCTTCGCCCGCGTGCACGACACCTTCGTGGCCAAGGGCATCCCGGTCTACCTCGGCGAGTACGGCCTGCTCACCTCGCCGTACTCCGGCGTGGTCGAACGCGGCGAGATGCTGAAGTACTTCGAGCACGTCAACTACGAGGCGCGGATCAACGGCATGACCTCCGCCGTCTGGGACGCCGCCAACGACTTCCTGAACCGCTCCACCATGCAGTGGCAGGTCCCCGAGATGAAGGCCCTGATCCAGAGCTCCTGGCGGACCCGCTCGGGCACCGCATCCACCGACAACGTCTTCCTGCCGACGTCCGGTCCCATCGCGGCGCAGACCCTCACGCTCAACCGCAACGGCCTTTCGTTCACCGGCCTCTGGCAGGGCGACCGCCCGCTGATCCCGTTCGTCGACTACACCCTCAACGGCGACCGGCTGACCCTGACCGCCCACGCCCTCACCCGGCTCGCCGGCGACCGTGCTGCCGGCGTCAACGCCACCCTCGAGGCCCGGTACTCCGACGGCGTCCCGTGGAAACTCTTCGTGCGCTCGTACGACAAGCCGGTGATGACCAACGCCACCGGAACCGAGGACGGACTCACCATCCCCACCCGGTTCAACGGTGACCTGATGGCCAACGTCGAGTCCACCTACGCCGACGGCACCGCCGCCGGCCCGGCCTCCTGGACCACCTTCCAGTCGTTCGCCAACTACGGCGCCGACTACGGTGGCAACACCACCACCGTCAAGGCCGACTTCCTCAAGACGCTCAGGGACGGCGCCCCGGTGACGCTCACCTTCCACTTCTGGAGCGGCGCCACCGTCACCTACCACCTGACCAAGTCCGGCACCACCGTCACCGGCACCGCCTCCTGAGCCCGGACGCGCCGGTACCGCGAGCCTCTCCGGTGCGGAGCCTCCCCGGGACTGCGCACCGGAGAACTCATGTCAACTTCACGACTTCCAAGGGAAGTTCGGCCGCCGGGACGACCCGGCCGGAGACCGCCGCGACCACGCTTCCGCCCCGCGTGTCCGGCGGCCAGGCGCACCCACCCCTTCAGGAAAGTTTCGTTCATACGCCTGCGAGGAGTGACCATTGTCCGCACGACACCGGAGGCGGCACCGCCGGGCCTGGCCTTGGGCGGCGACTACAACCCCGAGCAGCGGGACGCGGCCGTCGGGTGGTTCTCCCTGTCCGAGGCCCTGCCGGTCACCGCTCAGGGCGTGCGGCTCACCCACGGCAGCCGCGACTCCTACTGCCTCGCCGCCCCGGTCCACCGCGTGGCGGCCCGCCGCCGCGCTGGCCGAACGCTACGGCGACCAGCCCGCCGTAGCGCTCTGGCGTCCACGACGAGTACGCCACGCTGTGCTGGTGCGACCACGTCGTCGCCGCCTTCCGGACCTGGCTGCGCGCCCGGCACGGTTCCCGCGACGCCCTCGACAAAGCCTGGAGGACCGCCTTCTGGAGCCAGCGGTACGGCAGTTGGGCCAGGCGTCGCCGCCGCGCGCCAGCCGGTGGCACCGCAACCCCGGGCAGAACCCCGGCGGACGGGCCTGGCATTTCCTGCTCAACCACCGCCGAGAAACGGTGTCACTGCCCGACCCCGGCCACGCCCTGCTGACCGGCACCTGCGTCACCGAACTGCCTCCCGGCGGCTGCGTCGTACTCCGAAGGTTCTGAACTCCCCTGCCCGCCTTGGCCATTCATCCGGAAAGGAATCCCCGTGACCGAGGAATCCCCCACCATCCGCTGGGGCCACGACGCCCTCCGCCTGGAGATCGGCACCGACCCGGACGGCCCGCCACGGCTGCGCCGGATCGGCGTCCCCGGGCAACTGCCCGCGGAACCGCCCGCGGCAGCGCCCCTGCCGCTCGTCGAAGCCACCACCACCAACCACGGCCACCACTGGTCCGGACACCGGGTGATCGACACCGTCATCGGCGCCGACCTGCGCTACCGCGGGCACACCGCAGCCCGGGACGGCGACTGGCACCGGCTGACCGTCCAGCTCCATGACCCGGCCGGCGGACTGGCCGCGGAAGTGGTCCTCAGCTCCCCCGACGGCGTCCCGGCGCTGCGCAGCCAGGTTGTGATCCGCAACGAGAGCACCCGGAGCCTGCGCCTGGAGTCCGTCACCTCCCTCGTGCTGGGCGGCCTCACCGCGGATGCGGACCTCGAGGCGGCCGACCTGCTGTGGGCGGAGAACGACTGGCTCGCCGAGTACCGCTGGCAGCGCCGGCCGATGCGGCTCAGCTCACCGGTCCTCAGCGGCCGCGTCCACTACCGGTACGGCAAGGGCGGCTTCGCCGTCGCCGGACAGGGCACGTGGTCCAGCTGCGACCGGCTGCCGATGGGCGGGCTGACCGACCGCCGGACCGGCCGGACGTGGGTGTGGCAGATCGAGCACAACGGCGGGGGCTGGCACTGGGAGTGCGGCGAGCACGACGACTCCGCATACCTGGCCCTGTCCGGCCCGAGTGCCGGACGGCACGGCTGGTCCCGGCTGCTGGAGCCCGGCGCCTCCTTCGAGACCGTCCCGGTCGCGATCGCCTTCGGCGTCGAAGGACCCGACGAGGCCTTCGCCGCGCTCACCCGGTACCGGCGCGCCGTCCGCCGACCGCACCCCGACCACCGGCGCCTGCCCGTCATCTTCAACGACTACATGAACTGCCTGATGGGCGACCCGACCACGGCCAAACTGCTCCCCCACATCGACGCGGCGGCCGCGGCGGGTGCCGAGTACTTCGTCATCGACGCCGGCTGGTACGACGACGAGGGCAACTGGTGGACCGGCGTCGGCGCCTGGGAGCCTTCGTCCTCCCGCTTCCCCGGGGAGCGCGGCATCCACGAGGTGCTGGACCGCATCCGGCAGCTCGGGATGGTCCCCGGCCTCTGGCTCGAACCCGAAGTCGTCGGCGTGAGCAGCCCGTTGGCCCACTCGCTGCCAGCGGAGGCGTTCTTCCGCCGCGGCGGCGTCCGGGTCGTCGAGACCGGCCGCTACCACCTGGACCTGCGCCACCCGGCCGCACGCGACCACCTCGACCGGGTGGTGGACCGCCTGGTCGGTGAACTCGGTATCGGCTACCTCAAGTTGGACCACAACATCGACCCCGGGCCGGGCACCAGCGGGAACCCGGGCGAGGCTGCCGCCGACGGCCTGCTCGGCCACAACCGCGCCCACCTGGACTGGCTGGACGGCGTCCTGGACCGCCACCCCGAGCTGGTCCTGGAGAACTGCGCCTCCGGCGGCATGCGCACCGACTACGCGCTGCTGTCCCGGCTCCAGCTCCAGTCCACCAGCGATCAGCAGAACCTCGCGCTCTACGCGCCGATCGCGGCCTCCGCACCCACCGCGGTCACCCCCGAACAAGGCGCCGTCTGGGCCTACCCGCAGCCGGAGGACACCCTCGACGAGGTCGCCTTCACCATGGCCAACGCCCTGCTCGGGCGGATCCACCTGTCCGGTCGGCTCCCGGAGCTGTCGCCCGCCGCACAGGACCTGGTCGCCGAGGCGGTGGCCGTGCACAAGGCCCTGCGCGCCGACCTGGCCACCGCGCTGCCCACCTGGCCGCTCGGACTCCCTGCCTGGGACGACCCGTGGATCGCCCTCGGCCTGCACACCCCGGCCACCACCTACCTCACTGTCTGGCGCCGCCCGGACGGGAAGGACACCACCGTGCTCCCGCTGCCGCAGTTCCGTGACGCCGCCGTACACGCGGAGGTGCTGTACCCCTCCACCAGTCAGGCACGCTCCCACTGGAACCGGGAGAGCGCCGCCCTGACGCTGACCCTCCCCGCCGCGCCGTCCGCCGTCGTGCTCCGGCTCGTCCCGGAGACCGGCGGGCAGGAGGCCGCGGGACCGGCGACGCCGACCGGGTGAAGCCTGAGGGCTCCGCCCCGGGCCGGGGATGCCAGAATGACCCCAGCAGGCACGCTCGCACGTCGCAGCCGTCCCTCCCGTACCAGGAGGCGGGTCCCGGGTGGAGCCATGGTCGAGGAAGGGGCGAACGTGACGGACAACGGATCGGGCGAGCCGACGGCGGACGAGCAGAGTTCTCCTGACGACAAGCCGGGTTCCGTCACCATCGCCTACATCGCGGAGTCCGCCGGCGTCTCGATCCCCACCGTCTCCAAGGTGCTCAACGGTCGCTCGGGCGTCTCCGACCAGACCCGGGCCCGCGTCGAAGAACTGATCAGCCGTTACGGCTACCGGAAGTCGGCGGCCAACCGCGCCAACGTGGTGGAGCTGGTCTTCCGGGAGCTGGAGAGCCTGTGGGCGGTGGAGATCATCCGCGGCGTGGAGCGGGTGGCGCGCAGGAACCGCGTCGGCGTCATGGTTTCCGAGCTCGCGCTCCACGACAGCCATCCCATGTCCATCGACGACACTGTCAGGCGCCGTCCCACCTGCGTGCTGTCCGTGTCCCAGCTCTCGCGGAAGGAACGCGAGCAGCTGGAGGCGAGGGGCATCCCGTTCGTCGTCATCCACCCGATCAGCGACCTGCCGGACGACGTGCCCTTCGTCGGTGCCACCAACTTCCGCGGCGGCCACACCGCCGTCCGGCACCTGCTCGGCCTGGGACACCGGCGCATCGCCATGATCACCGGACCGGACCACCCGTACTGCCTGGCCCGCAAGGCCGGATACCTCGCCGCACTGGCCGAGGCCGGCGTCCCCGCCGAGCCCGACCTGCTGGTGCAGACCCAGCTCACCTGCGAGGAGGGGCACGCGGCCGCCCGCGACCTGCTGTCCCGCGACGACCGGCCCACCGCCGTGTTCACCGCGAACGACCTCCAGGCCGTGGGCGTCTACCATGCCGCCCGCGAGCTGGGCCTGTCCATCCCGGCGGACCTGAGCGTCGTCGGCTTCGACGACCTGCCCATCGCGGCCTGGGTGGAACCACCGCTGACGACCGTGCATCAGCCGCTGACCGAAATGGCCGTGGCCGCGACCGAGTTGGCTCTCGAGCTCGGCCGCGGCGAGGAGGTGGGCCAGCTCGGCCTCGAGATCGCCACCACTCTCACCGTCCGGGCCAGCACCGCCCCGCCGAAGGTTCGCCCGGCACGGGCCGCCCGCAAGGAGCCCAGGTAGCACGGGCGAACCGCTGTTCACGGTGCGCCGCCGGGCAGTGCCGCCGACTGCGGCGGCAGTCGCTCAGGACGCCGGCGGGGCGGTGCTGTCCCGGACCACCAGTGACGTGGCGATGTCGAGCCTGGTCTGCGGCACGTCCTCGCCGCTGCCGAGAGCGAGGGCGAGTTCCGCGGCCGCCCTTGCCATGGCCGTCAGCGGCTGGCGCACGGTCGTCAGCGGCGGGTCCATCCACGCTGCGACGGGAAGGTCGTCGAAACTCGCCACACTCAGGTCCCGGGGGATCGACAGACCGAGTTCCCGGGCGGCCTGATACAGGCCGATGGCCTGCATGTCGCTGGCGGTGAACACGGCGGTGGGCCGGTCCGGACGGGACAGCAGCTCACGCGCCGCCGCGTATCCGTCCTCACGGGTCAGCTCGGTGCGAAGGAACAGAGCCGGCTCCCGCCCGAGGCCCGCCTCCTGAAGCGCGGAGGCGTACCCGGCCACCCGGGCCACGCAGAACGAGTGGTCGGGCCCGCTGATCATGCCGATGTGCCGATGTCCCAGGTCTGCCAGATGCCCGACCGCGGCCCGTGCCCCCTTCCAGTGCGTCGCGCTCACGAACGGCACGTCCTCGGCAAGCTCCTCGGCCGGGTCGAACACGACGAAGGGGATTCCCTGGGCCCGCAGTTGCTCCCGCTGGCCCTCCCGCAGGAACGTGACCGACAGTACATCCTGCCCGCGTTGCCCCCCGCTGTCATCGAGGTACACAGCGGTCGCCCGGTCGAAACCGAGCTCCGAGAACACCACCCCGACGCGGTTCTCCCTGGCGACGCGCTCCACACCGCGGAGGATCTCCGCCCCCCACATGTGCACCAGCTCCGGGAACAGGATCTCCACGATGTCGCCCCGGTCACCCCCAGTCGAAGGCTCGCGGCGAGCGTGCTTTCTGATCAGCTCTCCGAACCGTCTCCGGCTGCGGTCCCAGGTCGGGGAACCGTCCTCGAGCACCGAGAGCGCGGGCACCGGCACGCCGTCCATGGGCTCGGGTATGTAGGCGATGGTCGGCCACGGCGGATCCACGAGGCGCGAGCGCTCGTGACCGACCGGGGCACCTGCGGATCGAATATTCGTCACAGCAGCAATTCCTGTTCGCCGTGGCCTGGCCGCCCCTGTCCAGCCAAGAAGCCTGTGCAGGAGCACTGGGACACAGGCTATTCACCAAGTCCTCCGTGCAACAGCTCCCCAGACAAAGCGCTCCACCCGGACACACACAGGGGGCGGGCTCGGCTCTGCCCCGGCGGTTCCGCGGGCGAGGGGGGGACGAAAGTCGTCGTCCCCTCGCTTCCAGACAGTGCTGCGGCAGGACGCCGGGGCCCGCCGCTGCGCTGCCGAGGCCCTGAACGGCATGGTCGGTGTGCAGATGACGACATGGTCTAGATGGCATCCGATCAGCGATGCGGCACCGCACCCACGAGCACCGTCAACGGCGCATGCACCACTCATGCTCCGATGACTCCGTGCCGCGAGCCATCCCGCCTGGACTCGCCCCCGCCGCGGGACCGGGAAGTCATCGGCGAGACATCGGAAGGGACCCGCGGGACGAGCCCGCCGGACACAGGACCTGATCGTCTAGTGAAGGCCGGGAGCAGCAGGCCACCCGCACCGAAAGCACGGCCACGGGCCTTGACCTGGTCAAGGCCCCCGGCTCCCCGGCGACCAGGTCACCATTCAGCGCGCCCTGTCGATCCGTGGCCTGTGACCGGCGCTGACGCCTTGGCGACGGTAGGCACTGAGCCACAGGGAGCTGTACGGCATATGTCTCGGGGCTCGGTGCTGACCAGGTCATCGACTACGTCGACGACCGCTTCGAGAACCACGTGGACGGCGCCGACGTCGTGCTGGACACCGTTGGCGGCGGAACGCTGGCCCGCTCGTGGGCGGCGCTGCGCCCAGGCGGCACCCTGATCAGCATCGTGCAGCCCCCGGATCCCGATGACGCCGCCTCGCGCGGAGCGCGGGGAGTGTTCTTCGTCGTCGAGCCGGACCGTGCCGTTCTGGAGGCCGTCACCGGGCTGATCGCCAATGGCCGCCTCACGCCGGTCGCGGACCGGGCCGTCCCCCGCACCTGACACAACGAGCCCGGTCCCGGCACACGATCTCGGCTCCGGGGTGCCGCAGGAACAGGTGTGAGCGTCTCCGGTGTGCGATCTGGCTGCACGTCGACGTGCAGCCGCTCTTGATGTCGATGGGCACGGTGCCGTAGACGTGGCCCGTGTCGGGGCTGACCCGGCAGTGCAGCATGTGGGTGAGGCGGGCTCCGGTTCGCCCGGCCAGGAGGCGGGCGATCGCCACCAGTTGTGTCTCCTGGCTCCGGAACCTTCGCACGGCCAGACGTACCACCACGGGTCGTCCGCCGCCCGCGGCGTCGGCAGGCGTTCAGACGCGGCTCCGACGGCCACGGCTGCCAAGTGCGGAAGGAGCAGGAATGACCCAGGGCTCGCGGTACGCACCCGGAGCGATGCGTCACGCGCTTTCGAAATTTCGAAGGTGCCGGCGCTCAGTGGCGGCCGGGGGCCGGGCTGTGCTGCTGCGCTCGATCAGGCTGGTGGCCAGGTCCACGCGCAGCGCGGACGGTGGGTTGCCGCGGGCAAGGCCGATCACCATGCGCGCGGCGACCTCGGCCATCTCGGTCAGCGGCTGGCGGACGGTGGTCAGGGGTGGACCGACCCAGCGGGCGATGGGCAGGTCGTCGAAGCCGACGACGCTGAGATCCTCCGGGATGCAAAGGCCCAACTCCCGTGCGGCCTCGTAGAGGCCGAGCGCCTGCAGGTCGTTGCCGGTGAAGATCGCCGTGGGCCGGTCCTTGAGGCTGAGCAGCTCCAGGCCCACCTGGTAGCCGGTTTCGTGGTGGAAGTCGCCCTCGCGGATCAGTTCGGGATCGAAGGCGATGGCGGCCGTCTCCAGCGCGGCCCGATAGCCGTCAATCCGGGCGCGGCTGCACATCATTCGCCGTGGTCCGGCGATCATGCCGATGCGCCGGTGGCCCAGGTCGAGCAGGTGGCGGGTGGCGGCAAGGCCGCCGTTCCAGTTGGTCGTCCCGACCGCCGGCATGTCCGGACCGGGGTCCCCTGCCGGGTCCATCACCACGAACGGGATGTCGCGACTGGTCAGCTCCGCCTGCTGGGCCTTGTCGAGCCCGGACAGCACCAGGACCACGCCCGTGGGGCGGCGGGCGAGCACCCCGTCCATCCAGGACTGCCCAAGGCTGAGCTGGCCCGAGGACTCTGACAGGACGACGCTCATTCCCTCCTCGCGGACGACGTTCTCGACCCCGCGGATGACCTCCATCGCCCAGGCGCTCTCGAACTCGTGGAACACCAGCTCCAGCAATGGGCCGGACGTGGCGCTGTTGCTGCGTCGCCGCTGGTAGCCGTACTGATGCAGCAGCTCCTCCACTCGCTTCCGGGTGGCGGAGGCGACGTCCTCGCGGCCGTTGAGGACTTTCGAAACAGTCGGCGTGGACACCCCCGCTTCGCGCGCGATTTCGGCGAGTGTTGCCGCTCTGGCCACGACCCCTCCTGTGCTGCCCCGGGTGTGCGAAGTACGAAGCCCTCGCGCCTGACGGTACGGATGCTAGCTGGTCAGGACCTCGCCCGTACGTGCCGGTCGAGACGGACCGACCAACTCCTTGACGAGGGTCGATGTTGCGCCTAGGTTTCCCGCATCATTCGGTACCTGCTTCGAAACTATCGACGGATGGCGAGCCATGGGCTTTCTTCGCGTGACCGTTCACAACGGTGCGACCCGGAACAGATTCGCCGCGGTAGCGGCAACGACCGCGCTGGTGCTCGGTCTGACCGCCGCGTGCGGGTCCAGCGGCGGCTCCAACTCCGGGACGATCCGCGTCCTCGTCTACGGGGACGCCGCGAACAAGGTCGAGAAGCAGATGGTCGACACGTTCAACAAGACCTCGAAGGTCAAGGCCGTGCTGGACACCATCCCGGGCGCCGACTACCAGCAAAAGCTCAACACGATCATCAACACCCCGCAGGCCCCGGACATCTTCTTCAACTGGGGCGGCGGCAGCATCGCACCCTTCGCCAGGAAGAACCTCCTGCTCCCCCTGGACGACATGATCGCCAAGGACCCGGGGCTCAAGTCCAACTTCCTCCCCTCGGTGTTCAACACCGCGGTGGTCGACGGCAAGTCCTACGGTGTCCCGATGCGCGGAACGCAGCCCGTGCTGCTCTTCAACAACAAGAAGGTCCTGGCGAGCGCCGGCCTGAGCGTCCCGCGGACCTGGGACGACCTGATCAACGACGTCAAGGTGCTCAAGGCCAAGGGCCTGACCCCGATCGCGCTCGGCGGCGGCGACCAGTGGCCCAGTCTCATGTGGTTCGAGTACGTCTTCGACCGGGTCGCCGGACCGGGCCTGTTCCAGAAGGCGCTCGCAGGTGACAAGAGCGCGTGGGTCGGCCCGGACAGCCAGAAGGCTCTGGGCATGCTGAAGCAGCTGATCGACGCCGGCGCATTCGGCAGCAACTTCGACTCGGTGAAGTTCACCGACGGCGGGTCCCCGGCACTGCTGGCCAAGGGCAAGGCCGCCTTCGAGCTGATGGGTTCCTGGGAGTACTCCACCCAGCAGTCCAACAACCCCGACTTCGCCAAGAACGACCTCGGTTACAGCGCCTTCCCGACCGTCAGCGGCGGTAAGGGCGACCAGAAGGACGTCGTCGGCAACACCAACAACTTCTACTCCGTCGTGAAGAAGACCCGGCACCCCGACGCCGTGGCGGCCTTCCTCAAGCTCATGTACTCCGACGAGTTCGTGAAGGCCCAGCTCGCCATCGGCAACCTGCCGACCACCACCAACACCGCCAACTTCCTGTCCACCTCGGCCAGTCCTGACTACTCGAAGTTCCAGTACGACCTGGTCAAGGCGGCACCGTCGTTCCAGCTGTCCTGGGACCAGGCCTACCCGCCGGCGGCGGCCACGCCGCTCCACACGGCCATTCAGAAGTTCTTCGACGGCAAAACCGACGCGGGCGGCTTCATCCAGGCGATGCAGTCGCTGTCCAACTCCTGAGTAGGACCGATGAGCTCACTTTCTCTCGCAGCCGTGTCCGGCCGCCGGCTCAAGGCGCGCCGGGCCGGCGTCGGGGTGACCCGCCCGGGCTTCGCCTGGGCGATACCCGCGACCGTCTTCTTCCTGCTCTTCGCGCTCCTCCCGCTGGTGCTGGTCGCGGTGCTGTCCTTCACCAGCTGGGACGGCGTCACCTCGCCGCACTTCAACGGCCTGGCGAACTGGACCAAGCTGATCCACGACCCGGTGATGACCCAGAGCATCTGGCTGACCGTCGTGCTCACGGTGCTCGGGGTCGTGACGCAGACGCCCGTCAGCATCCTGCTGGGCGTCTGGGCGGCCGGACCCCAGCGCAACCGGGCCGTGCTGTCCGCGATCTTCTTCGTCCCCCTGCTGCTCTCGGCGACCGCGGTCTCGGTGCTGTGGCGCGCCCTGCTCGACCCCAACTTCGGCATCCCGGGCCAGCTTCCCTGGCTGTTCGGCAACGGCAACCTGCTCGGCAGCCAGGCCGGTTCGATCGCGGTGCTGACCTTCGTCGGAATGTGGCAGTTCACCCCCCTGCACGCGCTGCTCTACCAGGGCGGCGCCCGCGCGGTTCCGCAGGTGCTCTACCAGGCCGCGGCGATCGACGGGGCCGGCACCGTGCGGCAGTTCTTCCACATCACCCTGCCGCAACTGCGCAACACCATGATCACCTCGATGATCCTCATGGTCGTCGGGGGGCTCACCACCTTCGACACCGTGCTGATCCTCACCCAGGGTGGCCCCGGCACCGACACCACGGTCAGCGCCTACTACATGTACGAGCAGGGCTTCAAGGAATTCGACTTCGGCGCCGGCTCGGCCATCGCGCTGGTCCTGGTCGTGGTCGCCACCCTCATCTCCCTGGCCGTGGTCCGGCTCTCCGGCTACGACAAGATGCGCAGCACGGCGGAGGGGATCTGATGCGCCAGCGCCCCAACTACCTTGCCGGACTGGGCTCCCTGATATGGCTCGCTCTGATCGGTCTGCCGCTCTACGTGCTGCTGATGGCGACCCTGCGCACCACCTCCAACTACTCCAGCCAGGGCCCGCTGAGCTTTCCGTCGCAGCTGACCCTGAGCAACTACTTCAACGCGTTCTCCAACGGCTTCGGCCAGGACTTCCTCAACACCCTGATCGTCACGGTCAGCGTCGTCGGCATCGTGCTGCTGGTGGTGCCGCCGCTCGCCTACGCCATCGTGCGCGCCCAGGGCCGGACCATCACCGTCGTGTTCCGGGTCTTCCTGCTGGGACTCGCGGTCCCCGCGCAGGCGGTGATCGTGCCGATGTTCTACGTGATCAGCCAGGCCGGGTTCTACGACCACCTGCTCGGCGTCATCCTGCCCACCGCCGCGTTCTCGCTGCCGGTGTGCACCCTGGTGCTGACCGGAGCGATGCGCGACATCACCCCCGACCTGTACGAAGCCATGGCGATGGACGGAGCCTCCCCGGGGCGGGTCTTCAGGCAGCTGGTGCTGCCGCTGTCGAAAGGCGGGCTCTCCTCCATCGTCGTCTTCTCGGCCCTGCAGGCCTGGAACGGCTTCCTCTTCCCGCTGATCCTGACCCAGTCGGACTCGACCAAGGTGATCACCCTCGGTCTGTACAACTTCCAGACCGAACACGGCGTCGACGTCCCCGGACTGCTCAGTGCCGTGGTGCTGTCCATGCTCCCCATCTTCATCGTCTACCTGTTCGCCCGCCGCGCCCTGGTCCAGGGGCTCATGGGGGTCGGAGGAAAGTGACCGGCGACATGAACCCCACCGTCGAGTTCGCCACCCCTGTGTGGCGGGACGTCTCGCTCGACCCCGCGATCAGGGCCGACGCCCTGATCGCGGCGATGACCCTGCGGGAGAAGACAGCGCAGTTGGTCGGCGTCTGGGTGGGCGCCTCCGACGAGGGCGGCGAGGTCGCCCCGCATCAGCACGAGATGGAGGAGCCGCCGGACCTGGACGAGCTGCTGCCGCACGGTCTGGGCCAGCTGACCCGGCCCTTCGGTACCGTTCCCGTGGACGCCGCCGTCGGTGCGCTCTCCCTCGCCCGCTCCCAGCAGCGCATCGCCGCCGCCAACCGATTCGGCATACCCGCGATCGCCCACGAGGAGTGCCTGGCCGGGTTCGCGGCCTGGGGGGCGACCGCCTACCCGGTCCCGCTGTCCTGGGGAGCGACCTTCAACCCCGAGCTGGTGCGCACCATGGCCACCGCCATCGGGACCGACATGCGCGCCGTCGGCGTCCACCAGGGCCTCGCGCCCGTGCTCGACGTGGTGCGCGACGCCCGCTGGGGCCGCGTCGAGGAGACCATCGGCGAGGACCCGTACCTGGTCGGCACCATCGCCACCGCCTACGTGCAGGGCCTGGAGTCCGCCGGGATCGTCGCCACGCTCAAGCACTTCGCCGGCTACTCCGCCTCGCGGGCCGGCCGCAACCTCGCACCGGTCACCATGGGCGCCCGTGAGCGCGCCGACGTCATCCTTCCCCCGTTCGAGATGGCGCTACGCGAGGGCCGACCGCGCTCGGTCATGCACGCCTACACCGACACCGACGGCATCCCCTCGGCCGCCGACCAGGAACTGCTCACCGGTCTGCTCCGGGACACCTGGGGCTTCGACGGGACGGTGGTGGCGGACTACTTCGGCATCGCCTTCCTCAAGCTCCTGCACGGTGTCGCCGGAAGCTGGGACGAGGCTGCCGGGCTCGCCCTAGCCAGCGGCGTCGACGTCGAGCTGCCGACCGTCAAGACATTCGGACAGCCGCTGCTCGACGCGGTCGAGGCCGGCACCGTCCCTGAGGAACTGATCGATCGCGCCCTGCGCCGGGTCCTCATCCAGAAGGCGCAGCTAGGCCTGCTCGACCCTGACTGGAACCCGCTTCCGCCGGCGCTCTGCGGAGGGAATCCGACCGATCCCGAGGCGCTGCGCGGCAGCGTCGACCTGGACCCCCCGGCCAACCGGCTGCTGGCGCGCGAGCTGGCGGAGCAGGCCGTCGTGCTGCTGCGCAACGACGGCACGCTGCCGCTCGGCCGCCCCCGCCGGATCGCGCTGATCGGCCCCAACGCCGACACCCCGACGGCGGTGCTGGGCTGCTACTCCTTCCCCGTGCACGTCGGCTCACACCACCCAAAGGTCCCGACCGGCATCGCACTGCCCACGCTGCGTGAGACCTTGGCGGCCGAGTTCCCGGACGCCGAGATCTTCTCCGCGCCTGGTGCGACGGTCGACGGGGACAGCACGGCCGGCTTCGCCGAGGCGGTCGCGGCGGCCCGCGTCGCCGACGTCGTGGTGCTCGCGCTCGGGGACCGTGCCGGCCTGTTCGGCCGCGGCACCAGCGGCGAGGGGTGTGACGTCGAGTCGATGCAACTGCCTGGCGTGCAGGAGCAGTTGCTCGACGCCCTGCTGGATGCCGGCACGCCCGTGGTGCTCGTCATGCTGGCGGGCCGCCCTTACGCGCTGGGTCGCGCCGAGACGGAGGCGGCGGCGATCCTGCAGTCCTTCTTCCCCGGGGAGGCGGGCACCGAGGCGATCGCCGGCGTGCTCAGCGGACGGGTGAACCCCTCCGGACGGTTGCCCGTGAGTGTGCCGCGGCACAAGGGTGTCCAGCCCTCCACCTACCTGGCCGCCCGGCTGGCCCAGGACAGCGACGTGTCCAGCACCAGCACCAGCGCGGCCTACGGGTTCGGCCACGGGCTCGGCTACACGGAATTCGAGTGGTCCGCGCTCGACGTCAGCGTCGCGGAGACCGGCACCGACGGCAGCTTCCGGATCGCCTTCGAGGTCCGCAACACCGGCGAACGCCCAGGCTGCGAGGTGGTGCAGTTCTACCTGCACGACCCGGTGGCCTCCGTGGTCCAGCCGGTGCAGCGCCTCGTCGGCTACCGGCGTCTCCCGCTCGGAACCCGGGGAGTCTGCCGGGTTCTCCTGGAACTGCCCGCGGACCTGGCCTCCTTCACCGGCCGCGGAGGCCGTCGCATCGTCGAACCCGGCGAGCTGGAGCTGCGGATCTCCGCCAGCAGCACCGACCACCGCATCACGGTCCCGCTGCACCTGACCGGCCCGGTCCGAGAGGTCGACCACACCCGCAGGCTGCACCCCGTCGTCACCGTCGAGCCCCGCTGACGCAACGAGAGGCCGCGCGTGTACACCGACCTGTGCGGGAGCACCTGCTCGAAGCACCGCAGGGTACGTCCACCTCAGTTGGACACACGCGGGCCAGGCGCGGGCTGGAGGGGGCCGCCCCCTCCAGCCGCAGCGCTGTGACCGGCTTTCCGAACTGACGCGGACTCAACCCGGTGAACCTGCGACCAGCAGTCGCGGCACCTCTCGGACTCGCTCCACGGCGCCCGGCGGCCCGAAAGGAACACATTCTGTGCGTACGTACGACAACCCTGTGATCAGCGGGTTCCACCCCGATCCGAGCGTGTGCCGGGTCGGTGACGACTACTACCTGGTGTGCTCAAGCTTCGAGTACTTCCCCGGGCTTCCGCTCTTCCACAGCAAGGACCTCGTGCACTGGGAGCACATCGGCAACGTGCTCGACCGGCCCGAGCAACTGCCGCTGCCTCTGCCCGGTGCCAAGGCGTCCGGCGGCCTCTACGCCCCCACGATCCGCCACCACGACGGCCGTTACTGGGTCATCAACACCAATGTCGACGGCGGCGGCAACTTCGTCGTCTCGGCCGAGCGGCCCGAGGGGCCGTGGAGCGACCCGGTGTGGATCGACCTGAGCGGGATCGACCCCGATCTGGCCTGGGAGGAGGACGGCACCTGCTGGTGCGCCTTCTCCGGGCCCGAAGGCGGCATCAACATGGCCAGGATCGACCCGGTCAAGGGGGAGGTGCTGGAGGGGCCGTTCGCCACGTGGTCGGGCAGCGGCCTCAAGTACCCTGAGGCGCCGCATCTCTACCGCATCGGGGACTGGTGGTACCTGCTGATCGCGGAAGGCGGCACCGAACGCGGCCACAGTGTGTCCATCGCCCGCGGCCGCTCGCCGCGCGGCCCCTGGGAAGGCGCACCCGCCAACCCCCTGCTGTCCCACAGCGGTACCGCCCGCTCCATCCAGAACACCGGCCACGCCGACCTGGTGCAGGCTGTCGACGGCAGTTGGTGGATGGTGCTGCTCGGCGTCCGTCCCCGCGGCTTCACACCCGACGTGCACGTGCTCGGCCGCGAGACGTTCCTGACACCCGTCGAGTGGGACGAGGACGGCTGGCCCGTCGTCGCGCCCGTTCCCGAGAGTCACGCGGCCCCAGGCGGTGCCTGGCACCCCGTTCCACCCCTGCCCTCCCGCGAGGACTTCGACGAGTCCGCCCTCGGGCCGCACTGGGTCTCGCCATTCACCCGCCCAGAGGGCTGCTGGTCGCTCACCGAGCGCCCTGGCTGGCTGACTCTCAGAGCCACCGGCGCCACCCTCGACCGCCCCGGGTACACCTTCGTCGGACGCCGCCAGCAACACGACGACTGCCGCGTCACCGCCGCGATCGACCCGGGTACGGGACGCGGCGGCCTCAGCGTGCGCCTGGACGAAGCCCACCACTACGAACTGGAGGTCGGAAACGGAGAGGCCGGCGTCGTCGCCCGGATCGGTCCGCTGCGCCAGACCGTGGCCAGCCGACCGGTCCCGTCCGGGCCGCTGACCCTCACCGTCGCGATCCGCACGTCCGACCTTGTACCCGCGTCACCCGAACTCACCGATGGCGGGACCACCGGCCCCGACACCATCGCCTTCTGGCTCGGCGACCCCGACGCCCCGGACGCCCAGCCACTCGTCGAACTGGACGGGCGCTACCTGTCCACCGAGGTCGCCGGCGGCTTCACCGGCCGCGTTGTCGGGATGTACGCCACCGAGGGCACGGTCGCCTTCGACTGGTACGAGTACACCCCGGCCTCGGCGCCCTCCGCTTGACGCTCGGCCTTCGGCCGCGTGCGACACCTGCGTCGGTGCGGGCGCCGCACGCGACATGTGGCGAGACCGCCCGCCGAACGGAGTGGCCGACGTACTCCGCGAGCGCACCGTGGGACGGCCTCGCCACGCTCACCAGCGGTTTGAGGTCGTCCCGGGGTGCTCAGCCCAGGTCGACCGGGGAGACGCGGGCAAGGTCCTTGCCCATGTTGGCATCGCGAAGGTCTACTCCTTCCACATGACGCTGTGGTACTCACGCGCGTGTGGTGGCCGCCTACCGCCCGCAGGGCAAGGGCCGGGTCGAGCGGCAGGTGAACATCGTCCGCGACCGCGTCCTGGCCGGGCGGGCCTTCTCCTCCATCGAGGAGCTGAACTCCGCCTTCGCCGCCTGGGTCCCGCTGCGGCGGGCGAAGGTCCACGGCACCCACGGCGAAGTCATCGGACACCGGGCCGTGCGCGGTCGACGGTGTGCCGCTCGTCATGATCTACCCGCGACGGCCTGGGGTGAGGCGATCGAGGTCGCCTTGACCGGGTTGCCGATCTCGTGGCGTTCGCCGTAGACGTGGAACTCGGTCATCTCGAACAGGTTGCGGACGATGCCGTAGAGCACGTCGGGCAGGGGTTTGAGCATCTGGACCTTGAGGTAGCGGAATTGCGCGTTGCGCAGAGCCGGGTCGACGTCAAGCGTGTTGAAGTCCTGGGTGAACTGGGTCACGCCCGGGGTCAGCCGGGTCCAGTTCTTGCCGTCGTTCGAGCCGTAGACGGTGGAGTTCGCGAGCCGGTCGGCGAAGATGTTGCTCTGGAATCCGAAGCGGGTCGCCGAGACCCGGAAGTCGGGCCCGAAGTCGAAGGTGTGGGAGAGGTTGACCGCCTGGGTGTACACCGGCGATGAAGCGGCCGTTGAAGCCCTGGCTTGAACGCGTCGGAGGCAGGCTTGCTCGGGTCGGCGCTGCTCCGGTTCGACGACGTCACGCCGGTCCCGGCCGCTGACGACTGCTGCATCGCGTGAAGGGACGAGGTCCAGGGTTCGGCGCCGGCGGCGATCTGCCGACGGGCATTGTCCAGGATCGGCTCGGTCAGGCCGACGCCGGGGTGGACAAACCCCTGCGCGCTGACTCTGGACTGGAACGTCACGGCACACGTACCGAGATCCTGCGCGGCGGCCGGCCGGGCTGCCGCGAAGAGGAGTCCGGTGACGAGCAGGAGCGCTGCGGCGAACGCGCCGAGTCGTCGGACGCGAGCGCCTGCGACGGCTGGAGTCGGATTCACAGAGAGCACCTTCTTCCTTGGGCGAGGATGCAAAGGAGGGGTTCGGTGCGAGCAGGTGCCCTGCGGCGAACGCGTCGGTACCTGCGGCGGCGGATCAAGCAACGGATCGACCATCTCCGTGACCACGAAGAACCGGGTGATGCGCGCAGTCCGCCAGCTCGACGACGTCGTCAACGCCCAGGCCCGGGCCCTGCAGGCGGGTGCCAGCCGCACCATCGCCTTCGTCCTGCACGACATCACCGGGCCGTCCTTCGCCGAAGCCGCGGCCGGAGTCGAGGAGGAGGCCGCCCGCCACGGCCGGCTGTGCGTCGTCTGCACCACGAACGGCAGCCAGGAGCGCCGGTCGGAGGTCATCGACCTCATGCGTGCGCAGGGTGCCGAGGCGGTGATCCTCATCGGCGGGACCGACAACGACGAGGAGGCGCACGACCGACTGGTGGCCTACGCCCGATCCCTTGCCGCGGCCGGCTCCCGACTGGTGCTGTGCGGCTGCCCACCGCCCAGGGAGCCGCTGCCGGTGACCGTCATCGACTACGACAACGAGGCGGGCGCCTACGCGGCCACCGCCCATCTGCTCTCGCAGGGCCACCGGCGGATTCTCTTCGTCGGCAAGGGAGAGGGATACACCACCTCGGAGGCACGGTTCGCCGGGTACCTGCGGGCGCTGACCTCCTTCGGCATCGAACCGGACCCCGCGTTGCAGGTGGTCGTCGACTTCAGCCGCGCGGCGAGCGTGCGCGCGATGCGGGAGGTCCTCGCCCGCCAGGTCGCGTTCACCGCCGTCTTCACCGCCTCCGACATGACCGCGGCAGGGTGCATGCAGGTCCTGCGCGAGCAGGGCAGGAAGGTTCCCGAGGACGTCTCCGTGGTCGGCTACGACGACATCCCGATGGCGATCGACATGACCCCCCGGCTGACCACCGTGCACGTTCCCTACCGGGAGCTCGGCCGGGCCGCCGTCCGACACGTCATGGAACTCGACCCCGCGGCGCGCCAGGACGTCGACCACGTCGTGCTGGGAACGCATCTCATGGTGCGGGAGTCGGTCGCACCGCCGGCTGTCGAGCCGGCCTGAGACACGGTCAACCGGCGAGCAGTTCCACGGCGAAGGACATCGCTCCCGCGGTGAGCCGATGGGCGGGCCGTACGCCGGGCCCGCAGGAAGCGCTGCCGATGCCGTGCTGTGCCGCGTCGAGCGCCAGGTGCAGGTACCCGTCGGGACGCAGGTCCGTGGTGTGCCCGGCCCGGTCCAGTGCTGCGGCGGACCAGGGTCGCACCGCGAGCGAGAAGGGTTCGGGACCACTCACCCGCAGACTGCTGCCGGCCGGTCCGCCGTGCAGCTCGGCCCACCGCACACCCGTCCTGCTGCCGTTGTCCTGCGCGAAGACGTAGGGGGTCTGAAGGTCCTCGACGCGGGCGGTGAAACGCCCGATCCGGGCGGCGGCGCACGTGTCGGGGTACGCCTCGCCCGAGCCGCCGCCGTACCAGGTCAGTGCCGTCGCTGTCACGGGCGGAACGATGTCCAGTCCGACGCGGCGAGGGAGGGCATGCGGTGTTCGTCGCACCGGCACCGCTAGGAGTGCGCGCTCAGGCGCGGGTACGTCGTCGTACAGGGCGGGGGGAGCCCTCGACACGGGCATGTCGGCTCCTGGACACCACGATGTCGAGATCGGTGATCGGTTTGGCGCCGCGCCCTGGCACGGCCGTGCTGCCGACAAACGGCTCGGGCCATCGGGGTTGTGGTCACTGCCCCACGATCACGTCAGTCACCTAACCGAACAGGCGCCGCTGGATCTCCCGCCGGTAGTCCTCGAGCGTCCTGTCGAGATGCGCGGCCGTGGCCTGGGCCGCTTCGTCCGGAAGGCCGTCTCGGATGGCCCGGTAGATCGCCTCATGCTCCTCGACGGCCGACTCGGTGCCCTCGCCCAGTTTGTCGTGGATCCCGATCGCACTCGACTGTCGCTGCAGTCGTCGCGCATCGCGCACGGCGCTGACGAGGAAGGTGTTGTGCGAGGCGGCCGCGACGCCCATGTGGAAGTCCTCGTCCGCCTGGTTGAACTCGTCGACCTGACCGTGGACGAACCCGTGCCGGCACTGCTGCATGGCCACCTCGATGGTCCGCAGCTCGGCGGGCGTGGCACGGGTGGCGGCCAGACTGCTCGCGGCCATCTCCTGAACCCTGCGGAACTCGAACAGCATGAGCACGTGATCGAGGTCGACGGGGCGGAAGAAGCCGCCCCAGCGGCTGGTGATGAGCATGCCCTCGTCGTCCGCCACGAACAGTCCGCGCCCCTTGTGCGCCCGGACCCGGCCGAGCGCCGAAAGGATCTTCACGGCCTCCCGCACGACGGCCCTGCTGGTGTTCAGCCTCTGCGCCAGATCGTTCTCCGTGGGCAGCCGATCACCCGCCACCAGACGCGACTCGGCGATGAACTCGAGAATCCGCTCCGCCACGACCTCATAACCGGGCCGGTAGTCACGCCGCTCGTCCGCGCCGTTCACTGCTTCCGTCACAGCCGGAGGTGCCTGCGTCGGCATGGCCGGCTGGGCCGCGGGCGTGTCGTTCACCTGTCCTGCCTCCTGGCTGACGCAACTGGGGCGGCTGATCACTGTGGAGAGCCACGCTCATCATATCTCAGGCATCAATGAGTCGTACTCATTCTGCGGGAAGATCCACCTCGTAAGACGGGAGGCGTAATCGATATATACGGTGACTTATCAGCCATTCCTCGCCTCAGGTTTCCAACGTCACGCGCAAATCATTGAGAAGAAGGCTGCACAAGCCCTTGACGGTCCCCTCAATGAGGCGGCTAATTTCTTCCGCGGCGGCAAACGGGACGGCCGTCCGTGGTTCCCGACGCCCGACCGGTACGGCCTGGCGTCGCCCCATCCTCGCGCCACCTGCCCATCTGCTCGGGGCGCCTTGTGAAACCAGTGGAGTGGCACATGACCGTCGACAAGCCTTCGTCAGGCCAGGGGAGAGTGTCCGGCAAGGGGCGTGCGGCGTTGCTGGCCGGCTGCGCGGCCGCCGCGGCGCTGACCCTGACCGCCTGCGGCGGCGGCGCCGCGGGTACGACGACCAAGGACGGCTTCGCTCAAGTGCCGCAGAAGGAGGGCGCGTTGACGGTCTGGGTGGACGCGACCCGCATGGACGCCGCGAAGCTGTACCAGAAGCTGCACCCGGACGTGAAGATGAACATCGTCAGCTACGACGGCGACGCCAACGGCTCGAACTACCTCCAGACCAAGGTCCAGCTGTTCAACCGCACCGGCAAGAGCTGGCCGGACGTGGTGTTCAGCTCCCAGAACAACGAGGTGACCTGGGCGGTCGACGCGGGCTTCGCGGCGCCGCTCAACAAGGGTCTGATCTCCTCCGCGACCCTGGCCGGTTTCGCCAAGGGCGCCAACGACGTCTGCACCGTCAACGGCACCGTCTACTGCCTGCGCAACGACCTCTCGCAGGCGGTGCTGTGGTACAACGCGCCGCTGCTGAAGAAGTTCGGCTACACGGTGCCCACGACATGGGAGGAGTACCAGCAGCTCGGCGAGAGGGTGGCCAAGCAGCACCCCGGCTACCTGGTCGGTGACGCGGGCGACTCCTTCACTCCCGAGATCTACCTGTGGGCGAGCAAGTGCGGCGCCAACCACATCACCGGCCCCAAGTCCGTGTCGGTGAACACCACCAGCGAGTCCTGCACCAAGATGGCCCGGCTCATGGACGTATTGATCAAGAACAAGTCCCTGTCCACCACCGGGGTCTTCAGCACCGACTTCGCCAAGAACAAGGCCGACAAGGTCCTGCTCATGCCCGGCCCCGCCTGGTACGGCGGCGCGCTGTTCGAGGGCACCTTCAAGACGCCGGCCAAGCAGATCGCGGCGGCGCCCATCCCGCAGTGGACGGGGGAGACCTCACCGTCCACCGGCAACGTCGGCGGCGGCACCTGGCTGCTGTCCCAGCACTCCGCGCACGTCAAGGCCGCCACCGACTTCCTGAAGTGGGTCACCACCGACAACGCCTACCAGGGTCAGAAGGCACCGGGCTTCCCCGCATACGTGCCCGCCGCCGACATCTGGCTGAAGGGCCAGGGCACCTCCGGCTACTACAACGGTGACCTGAGTGCCCTCAAGGCCGCCTCCTCCCAGGTCTGGCCCGGCTGGGGCTCGGGCCAGTTCAGCCAGGAGGCGATCTGGGCCGCCACCGTCAAGCCCGGCCTGACCCAGGGCAAGACCGTCGTCTCGATGTTGCCGGCCTGGCAGGACTCCATCGTCAAGTACGCCAAGTCCAACGGATACAAGGTCTCCCAGTGACCCTCACCCACTCCCCGGCAGGCCCTGTTGCCCGACGCCGTGGCGGCGCCGCCCGGCAGAGCCGGGCCGGTATGGCCTTCGTCGCCGCCTACGTGCTCCTGCTGATCGCCTTCGGCGTCCTTCCGACCGCATACGCGGTCTACTTCGCCTTCACCGACGCCGGGGGCACGGTCACCGGCGTCTCCAACTTCGTCACCACGGCACAGGACTTCCGCTTCCTGGACGCCGTGAGCCACGTCGCCGTCTACCTGGCCTTCTGGCTGGTGTCCCTGGTGGTGTTCGTGGTGGGCCTGGCGCTGCTGCTGCACCGCCTGGCCTCCGGTTCCGCCGGCAAGGCGCTGCGCTTCCTCTACTACGTCCCCGGAGCGCTCGCCGGCGCCGCCAGTGTTTTGGTGTGGCTGTTCATGCTCGACCCGACGGTGAGCCCGGTCAGCCCGCTGCTGGACGCGCTGGGGTTCCACACCTTCGGTGAGGTGATCGCGCCCGGCAACCTGCCCCTGCTGTTCACGATCATCGCGTTCTGGACCGGCGCGGGCGGCTGGATCGTCGTCATGTACGGCGCGCTCAACAACATCCCCACGGACGTCATGGAAGCCGCGCGCATCGATGGCGCGGGCGCCTGGCAGACCGCCTGGCACGTACAGATCCCGATGCTCCGCAAGTGGATCGTGTACATGGTCATCCTGGCATTCGCGGGCGGTGCCCAACTCTTCGTGGAGCCGCAGTTGCTCTCCCTCGCCAGCGTGGGCGTGGCCGGACGTGACTACTCGCTCAACCAGCTGACCTACGACTTCGCCTTCCAGATGAACAACATCAACGGCGCCGCCGCGGTCTCGGTGGAGCTCCTGGTCGTCAGCGTGTCGGCCGCCGCAGTCTTCGTCGCACGGTCGGGGTTCTTCGATGCCGAATGAGTCCCTTGCCATCCCGGTCCTCGCCACCTCGCATGCGGAAGGAGAACCAAGTGTCATGAGCCGAACGCGGCACCAGGGTCCGGGGCGGCGGCCTCGTCCCCAGCGGCGCGTGGCATCACGGCTGCTGACCGGCTCCGTACTGGCCGTGTTCCTCGCCTTCTTCGTGCTGCCGGTGCTGTGGCTCGTCCTCGCGGCGACCAAGACCGACCAGCAGCTGGTCCACGACAACCCGCTGTCCTTCGGGTCGTGGCATGCGCTGAAAGCCAACTGGGACGCGCTCACGGCGTTCCAGGACGACGCCGTCATGCAGTGGCTGGGCAACTCGGCTCTGTACGCGGTGATCTCACTGGCCATCACCCTCTGCGTGGCCATACCGGCGGGATACGCCCTGGCGATGACCGAGTTCCGCGGTCGGCGCACCCTGCTGATCGCGACCCTGGTCGTGATGCTCATGCCGAACGCCACGCTGGTGGTGCCGCTGTTCCTGGAGATCAACGCGGTGCACCTGATCGGCACGATGTGGTCGATCATCCTGCCGTACTCGTTCTACCCGTTCGGGGTGTACCTGACGTACATCTACTTCACCACCGCCGTGCCGAAGGACCTGCTGGCCGCGGCACGGATTGACGGCTGTTCGGAGTTCCGCGTCTTCTGGCACATCGCGCTGCCGCTGGCGACCCCGGTCATCGCGCTCGTGGGCTTCTTCAGCTTCGTCGCCAACTGGACCAACTACTTCCTGCCGTACGTCATGCTCCCCGAGAGCGGCCAGATGCCCATCCAGGTGGGAGTCGGAACCCTGCTCAGCAACGTGCCGTCCTTCAACCCGGCCGTCGGCGACCTGGCGATCCAGCGGCCGGAGCTGGCCCTGGCGACGCTCGTGGCCATCACGCCCGTACTGATCGTCTTCCTGTTCGCCCAGCGCTTCCTGGTCAGCGGGATGCTCGCCGGCGCCACCAAGGAATAGCGGCCCGTCCCGGCCGTCGTCCCCGGCGTGCGCCGTCCCGCCATCCGCCCCGAACGGAGTCCTGCCCATGCCCTTCAGCTCTGCCCACCGCACCCCGGCCGAGGACGCCCCCTGCCACCACACGGTCGCGCCACCCGACATAGAGGCGGGGGTGCCGCTGCTCGAACCACCCCGCTGGGCCGTGGCACAGCGGTCCCTGTTCGACCTCCTCGACCACGCATGGCGCCGCTTCGCCCGCGACTTCACCGGCCCCGACGGACGACTGAAGTACAGCGGCCGGCTGACCACCCGCGACGGTGTGGACGACTTCTACGAGGTGTTCTTCAACTGGCCCCAGCTGTACCTCCTCGGCGGCGCCGACGACCTGCTGCCCGCCAGTGAGAGGCACTGGGAGGGCGTGACCCGCCAGCTCACCGAGCTGGGCATGCTGCACGACGAGTACGAGCGCGGCTACGACTGGTTCCACCAGGGCGAGAGCCTGCTCCTGCTCTACTTCCTGTGCATGGCCGCCCCTGACCGCTGGCGTGAGCGCGCCCTGCGCTTCGCCGAGCTGTACGTCGACCCGGCCAACGGCAACTACGACCCCGCCCACCGCATCATCACCCGTCCCCACAACGGCAGCGACCCCGACCGCACCGGCCTGTTCGACGGCGACGTCTACCCCTGGCTGCTGAAGGAAGCCGAGACCTACGGCTTTCCCCTGGACTGGATCCCCGAGGCGGACGGCGGCCCGTACGCCCTCTGCGAGGACCCGCGTCTGGGCGCCCAGATGCGGGACCGGACGGGTGTCGGCGACACGGCGGTCAACCTCGCGGCGGCCGGACTGGTCCTCAACGCCTGGATCCTGTCCGGCGAGAAGCGCTACCGCGACTGGATCGTCGAGTACGTCGGCGCATGGCGCGAACGCACCCGTGCCAACGGCGGCCTGGTCCCGGACAACGTGGGGCCGGACGGCGTTGTCGGCAGCCTGCTGGAGGGCCGCTGGTACGGCGGCCACTACGGCTGGTCCTGGCCGCACGGCTGGCACAGCGTGGGCCACGCGGCGTGTGTGGCGGCGCTCGCGGCGGCCACGGTCACCGGGGACGACGACTACCTCTCCATGGTCACGGCCTCACTCGACACCCTCATCGGCCACGCCAAGGTGATGCCCCACACCGAGGCGGACTCCAGCCTTCCCTCCAAGTGGGCGGTCGAACTCGGCCCCGACGTCCACACCCCCACACCGCACCTGCCGTTCCGCCACAACGACTCGGGCTGGTTCGACTACAACCCGGCCACCCCGCCGGTCCCGGTGGCGCTGTGGCACCACACGGCCTCCGACGCCGACCGCACCCGGCTGGAGCGGCTGCGTGCGGCCGACGGCATCGACTGGCGCACCGTCCGGCCCTTCCGCGCCAAGGAGGAGTCCGGGCACGAGAAGGCCTGGTTCGCCTTCCTCGCCGGTGACGACCCCGGCTATCCCGAGCGGATCCTCGCCGCCGCCCAGGCCCAGGTCCGCCACCGCCTGCGGCGCATCGACCGCTACCGCGACCTGGACGTGCCCGAAGCCGACATCCACGTCTGGCAGCAGTGCAACCCCGTGGTCACCGAGGCCCTCGTCCAGCTGACCTGGGGCGGCCCCCAGGTGCTGTACCAGGGCGGTCTGCAGCAGGCCCGGCTGCGTTACCACGACGCCGAGGCCCGCCGTGCCGGCCTGCCGCCGGACGTGGCCGCGCTGGTCACTTCGATCGACCCGGAGGCGACCACCGTCGAACTGGTGAACCTCGCCCCCGAGACGGACCGCACGGTGATCGTCCAGGCGGGCGCCTTCGCCGAGCACACCATCACCACCGTCCGGTACACCACCTGCCAGGACGACGGCTGGATCGGGGACATGTACGACTACGGCCACCGCGCGCCCGTCGTGACCGAGACGGAGCAGGTCCGCGACAGTGCCTTCCTGACGGTCCGGCTGCCCGCGTCCACCCGCATCCGGCTCACCCTTCGCCTCCGGCTGCGCGCCAACGCCCCCAGCTATCGCACCCCGTTCGACACCCCAGCGGGCCGGCCCTCCCCGGGCACGGAAGGAGAAACCGCATGAAGCGCGTCGCCCAGACCATCAGGCTCCGAGCCGAGCACCGCGCGGAGTACCTCGAACTCCACTCGGCGGTCTGGCCCGGAGTCGAAGCCGCGCTGCACCGGGCGAACGTCCGCAACTACAGCATCTTCCTCCACGGCGAGGTGCTGTTCGCCTACTTCGAGTACCACGGCGACGACTTCGAGGCCGACATGGCCGTCCTCGAAGCAGACCCGGAAACCCAACGATGGTGGAAACTCACCGATCCGTGCCAGGAGCCCTGGCCCGACCGGGGCGACTCCCGCCAGTGGACGGAACTCACCGAGGTCTGGCACCTGAACCCGCCAGGCGACGACGCCACCGCCTGACACGGCCCGCACCGGACGACCCGACTTGGAACCAGCCGTGGCCTCAACCCCCTCCCCCTCCCTCGTCGACGCCCACCACCACCTGTGGGACCTCGACCAGCGCCCGCAACCCTGGCTGGACGACCCCACCATGGCATCGATCCGCCTCACCTTCACCCCCGGTGACCTGCGTGCCACCGCCACCCACCCCATCGCGGACCGCCGCCTGCACAGCACGGTGGTCGTGCAGTGCATCCCGGACCTGTCCGAGACCGAGGACCTGCTCGCCCTCGCCGAGCAGGAGCCGCTGATCGAGGCCGTGGTCGGCTGGGTCGACCTGACCTCCCCGGGGATCGGCGAGGTGCTGGACCGGCTGCTGGCCGGGCCGGGCGGTACATATCTGCGGTCCCTGCGTCATCTCGTCCAGGGCGAGACGGACCCGGAATGGCTGCAACGCCCCGACGTCGAAGGCGGACTGGCGACGGTCCAGGACCGTGGACTCTGCTACGACGTACTGGTCCGCAGCCACCAACTCGGCCAGGCGATCCGCCTGGCCGAACGCCTCCCCGACCTGCCCCAGGTACTCAACCACGCGGGCAAGCCGGACATCGCCCGGCGCGAACTGGCGGACTGGGCACGCCAGGTGCAACGACTGGCCGCACACCAGCAGGTGGTCTGCAAGCTGTCGGGACTGATCACCGAGGCCGACCACGACACCTGGACCACTGCCGACATCCGTCCCGTCCTGGACATCCTGCTCACCGCCTTCGGCCCCGACCGCCTGATGTTCGGCTCCGACTGGCCGGTCGCGAACCTCGCGGGCGGCTGGAACCGCTGGGCCACCGCCGTGGACGAACTGCTCGACGGCTGTTCCGACACCGAGATCCACGCGGTTCTGGCCGGCACGGCAACCGCCTTCTACCGCCTTCCCTCCCGCAGCCGACCGTCAGCGTTCGTGCCGGAGGAACCCTGGAGAGCACGATGACAATCGCCGTCCGCTACACGGCCGCACGCACCCTGGACACGGCCCCCGCCGAGACCCGCTCGCCCGGACCCGGTGAGGTGGAGCCGGCCTCCGCCAACGTCGGAATCTGCGGCACCGATCTGCGCACCTTCCACGGCGACATGGACGCCGGGGCCAGGTGCCGGTCCTCCCGGGCCACGAGATGTCCGGCTGTGTCGTCCGCGTCGGCCCGGGCGTGCAGGGCCGGCAGCCCGGTGACTCGGTCACCGTGATGCCGCTGCGCCGGGACGACACCTCCCCGGCGTGCCAGGCCGGCCGTCAGCACATCTGCCGGCACTCCCGCCCCCACCCTGTGGGCCGGCCGGGGCGGCGCCGACGCCGCCCGTGAGGTCGACCTGCGGCTCACCCGGCAGGCCGATGTCGTGGTGGGCGCCCTCGACCGGGCCGGGACGTACCCGGGACAGGCGCGCATCGGGGCCGACGAGATGGCGCAGGCACTTGCCGAGGTGGCCGGCCTGCTGCCCGCCGGTGAAAGTCCCGGCGACGACCCTGCGCGGGGCGCCCTCGGGCAGGGATCAACGACTGGTCCTCGGCCCGGCTGGTCCGCCGCAACGGGCTTCATCACCGGCCCACGCATGCCCGGCCTCGCATGCCCGGCCTGCACGTCCTGGACCGCATCGGCTCCGGCGACGCCTTCGCCGCCGGCCTGATCCACGCACTGCTCACCGGCACCGGCCTGGAGCACGCCCTGGCCTACGGCACCGCTCACGGCGCGCTCACCATGACCACGCCGGGAGACGTCTCCATGGCCACGCTCGCCGAGGTCGAGGCGCTCATCGCGCCGGCTCGGCCCACGCGCGGCGCTGACGCCGCCGACCGACATCCACCAGGAGGACGCCATGCGACGCCGGACCATCCACGACACCCCCGTAGAACTCACCGAGCTAGGATTCGGCACGTCGGTGATCGGCAACCTCTACCGGACCACCTCGGCGGCCGACGCGTCGGCCGCCGTCGACGCCGCCTGGGACGCGGGCATCCGGTACTTCGACACCGCACCGCACTACGGCCTCGGCCTCTCCGAGCGCCGCCTGGGCGCCGCCCTGCGGCAGCGTCCTCGGGACGAGTACGTCGTCTCCTCCAAGGTCGGCCGACTCCTCGTCCCCAACGAACGCCCACAGGGCGTCGACAGCGAAGGCTTCGTCGTACGGGACGACCTGCGCCGGCAGTGGGACTTCAGCCGCGACGGCGTGCTCCGGTCCATCGAGGGCACACTGGAGCGCACCGGCCTGGACCGCCTCGACGTCGTCTACGTGCACGACCCCGACGACCACTGGCGCCAGGCCGCCGAGGAGGCCATGCCCGCCCTCGCGGACCTGCGCGACCAAGGGGTTGTCCGGGCCATCGGCGCCGGCATGAACCAGTCGGCGATGCTCGCCCGCTTCCTGCGCGAGACCGCCGCCGACGTGGTCATGCTCGCCGGCCGCTACACCCTCCTCGACCAGTCGGCGCTGGACGACGTCCTGCCCGCCGCCCAGGAATCGGGCAAGAGCGTGGTCGCAGCCGGCGTCTTCAACTCCGGCCTGCTCTCTCACGAGTGGCCCACCGAAGGCATGAAGTACGACTACCACGACGCCCCACCGGAACTGGTCGACCGGGCACGGGCGATCGCAGAGGTCTGCAAGGGGCACGGCACCAGCCTTCCCGCCGCCGCCATCGCCTTCCCGACCACCCACCCCAGCACCGTCAATGTCACGCTCGGCATGCGCGATCGCGCACAAGTGACACGGAACGTGGAACTCCAGCGAAGCGCCGTACCCACGGCGCTCTGGGACGACCTGCGGTGCCAAGGGCTGATCAGACCCGACGTCCTCACCGCCGGCGGTACCCAGGCAACGCGGCAGCCACCGTCGACGAACTGCTCCACGACCTCGTAGGGGACACGGGTAACGCGTCCCCGCCGGCGCCACGACCGCATTCTGTCGCCGGTCCGAACGATGGCACAGGCCACGCCGCGGCCGCCGCGCGGGAAGTCCGTACCGCCTCTGTCGCTGCGAAGTCTCCCCCGTCCGCGAGGTTGTGCCGCTCACCGACGCTCCTGAACCCTCGGGACGCCCGATGGCCGGGGCGAAGAAGATCCGCGTCCATCACACTGACAACATCCCGGAGCCGCCTCATGAACGCTTTCCCGACCGTCCGAACGAGCGGGAGGGGCAGGCGATGAAGCCCGTCACCTCCACGATCCGCAAGCTGTCAGCGGTGCTGGCGATGGCTTGCTCCGCAGTGCCGCTGACTTCCCTCACGACGCCGGCCCCGGCCTCGGCCGCGACCCAGGCGACCTACTACGTCGCCCCGGACGGGGACGACGCCAACCCCCGGTACGATCACCGCGCCGTTCAAGACCGTGCAGCACGCACGGGACGTCGTGCGCACGGTCAACAGCAACATGACCGGAGACATCACCGTCTATCTCCGCGGCGGCAACTACCCCGTGAGCAGCACCATCGACTTCACGCCGGCCGACTCGGGAACGAACGGCCACCGCGTCGTGTACGCCGTCTACCGGCACGAGAAGCCGGTGCTGAACGGAGGCGTTCGGGTGACCGGCTGGGCACGGCACAGCGGGGACATCTGGAAGGCCACGCTGAACCGCGACATCAAGCTCCGCGCGCTCTACGTCAACGGCAAGCGCGCGCAGATGGCTTCGAAGACGATCAACTCGGCCGGATGCTACGGGACCTACACCGTCACGGCCGGCCAGGCTCCGTGGGCCTGGGAGCCGGGTTCGCAGTGCGACGGAGCCAAGTACAGTCCCTCCGATCTGCCTGCCGTCGCGTCCAACCAGGACGACGTCGAGATCAAGTCGGCGACGACCTGGACCACGGCCATCGTGGGAGTCCGCCAGATCACCACGAGCTCGGACGGCGCCAACCGCGTGGCCCTGTTCCAGCAGCCGGGCGCGGCCATCGCCCAGGGGCCGCCGAACGGCAACTTCAACCCCAACGGCACCCACACGTTCATGAACGCCTACGAATTCCTGGACCAGCCGGGTGAGTTCTACTTCGACAAGACGCACCACACGCTGTACTACTACAAGTCCCGCTCCGAGAACATGAGGTCGGCGCAGGTCTTCGCACCGAACAACGTCTCCACCCTCATCAGGATCGCCGGCACGTCCACGACCCACCACGCGCGGAACATCACGTTCTCCGGGCTCACGGTCGAGCACTCCGACTGGAACCTGGTCAATGTCGCGGGCTCGGTCTTCCGGCAGGGCCAGCAGGGCAACGCCAGCTCGACCGTGTACGCGAGGAAGAACTTCCACGCGTACACCTACCGCAACGTCGACCTGCCGCCGAGTGCCGTCCAGATCGAGAACGCCGACGGGATCATCCTGCAGCGCAACACGGTGCAGCACACCGGCGCCGACGGAATCACTATGGCCAACGACGTGACGGACTCGCAGCTGACCGGCAACATCACGAACGACATAGCGGGATCCGCCATCACCGTGGGGCACCCCCAGCACGTGTACATCGGCGACCACACCTCGACCAACCACGAGAAGTACCCCGTGAACGTCGAGGGAGTATGCAAGAACATCTCGGTCACGGACAACTACCTCTACGACAGCGCGGTGTTGTTCCAGGGTTCGAGCCCCGTGTCGGCGTACTTCGTGGACTCCCTGTCCGTGCAGCACAACAGGATCGAGCAGTCCCCCTGGGCGGGCATCACGCTCGGCTGGGGATGGTGGAACTTCGACGGTTCGGCGAAGTCCATCAATCCCGCCAACCCGACCACCACGGCGAGGAACAACACCGTGAAGTACAACGAGCTCATCGACACCATGCAGGTGCTCGGCGACTCCGCTCCCGTCTACACGCTGGGCAGTCAGCCGAACACCGAGATCAGCAACAACTACATCCAGGGTGTGCCAGCCGGCCACAAGTACGGAATCCACCCGGATGAAGGCTCCGCCTACATCAACGAGCACGACAACGTGCTCGACGTGGACCCGAACGTCGCGTTCGTCATCAACTCCGGCACCTGGGGCCGGCAGCACGACCTGACCATCACCAACACCTACGGCCCCGTCAACACGATCTTCAGCAAGAACGTCCCGAACAGCACCATTCAGGACGTGCACGCGTACGCGGACCATGTGTGGCCGACGCAGGCGTACAGCATCGCCGTGAACGCGGGCCTCGAAAATGCCTACAGGGACCTCGTCCCGCGGACCAACCTGGGCCTGCAGGACTACGCCCTGCCCGCGAGCACGTTCACCGGCAAGGGCGTGTCGTCCATCCCCCTCCGCAACATCGGCGAGGCGACCAGGACACTCTGGCTGGCTCCCTCCGGCACGACGAGGTTCGCCGTCGGCCCCACCATGACGAAGGCAGCCGGAACCGCGCCGACCATCAACGTCCCGCCGACGGCCGGCGACTACCGCCTCTACGTCGTGGACGCCAAGGGGAACGCATCCCCCGCGTCGAAGTCGCTCGTACGGCAGCAATAGGCCTACGTCGACGACGAGGACTCCGGTCTCACCTACTCCTCCGGCCGGTCGAACCGGAACGGCTCCCGTGACTTCAACGGATCCGAGAAGTACACGCCCCTTCCCTGCCAGGAACGCGTTCTACAAGGTCCTCAACAAGAACAGCGGCAAGCTGCTCGCGGTGTCCGGCTCCTAGGACGTCCGGGATGGTGCCGGTGACAGGAACCGGCACCACCTCGCGGGTATGGGCCGCCTCCTGGTCGGCGGCGAGAACTCGTGTCGGTGACCGCGTGCTTCTCCAGCGGCGCGGGCACCGGCCGCCCGGCCTCGGACAGGGCATCCCGCCAGCCCTCGGCGCGCTGCCCGACCCTGGCTGTGGAGGAAGGGAGCGTCACATAGTGCACGGTCGGCTGAGCACGACAGGTGTCGTATGTGCAGCGCATCTGTTGGAAGCCGTAGGACGGCTTGCCCTTGGGACGGCCGGCAGCACGGGTCTTGATCGTCGCGTCGCGGTTGCTGCACTGGATCGCGCCGAGTTCCATCTGTGCGCCCCACGCTTCCATGGGGAAGCGATTCTCGTCGGCGGGATCGTCAAGACCCCAGGCATCATCGTGCCCGTACGTGACGAGCATCTTCTTCTCGTCCCGCATCTTGTATCCGGTGTTCAGGCAATCGACGACGTTGCGGCCGAGCCGGTCCACCGCAGCCGCGACCAAGCCGTCGTAAGGTCCCTCCTCGTCGCGGAACCAAGGGCCGAGCTTCGGGCGGGTCATGGGGTCGGTGGCGCCTGAGCCCTCCCAGCCATCCGCCCAGCCGATGATGTGCGCGCCGACGGAGGCGGGCGGCGCAGCTTCACGCGCGACAGCCGCCGCACTCCGGGCAGGCAATTGCCTCATCCGTCGTAGGGACGTTCGATCACACTCGGGTCCGTACCGCGCATGTTTCTCTGCGTTCGCGCACGCATGGTACGGAGAACTGGCGGCACGACCCCCTCGAGTGATCTTGGTCAGCCGAGGAAGCTCAGACGAACCTGACGGTTGACATTGGAGATGTTGGTGTCGACCAGGCACACCGACTGCCAGGTCCCCAGTTCCAGGCGGCCGGCGATCACCGGCAGGGTCGCGTGCGGGGGGACGACGGCAGGCAGGACGTGGTCGCGGCCGTGGCCGGGGCTTCCGTGGCGGTGCTGCCAGCGGTCGTCGGCGGGCAGCAGGGTGTGCAGGGCGGCGAGGAGGTCGTCGTCGCTGCCGGCGCCGGTCTCGATGACGGCGATTCCGGCGGTGGCGTGCGGGACGAAGACGTTGAGCAGCCCGTCGCGGCCGTCCGCCACGTCCCGCAGGAAGTCCTCGCAGTCGGAGGTCAGGTCGACGACCCGTTCCCGGGATCCGGTGGTGACGCGCAGCGTACGGGTAGTGAAGGCATCTGGCATGCCACCATCCTGGCCCATACGCCGCCTTCCCTCCCGATGGCACGACCGGCTGCTGATATGTCAGGTCCACAAGGCGAGACACCATTGACCGTGGACCGTCCGCCTGGCTACGTTCGGCCGCATGTTGCGTTCAGCCCTGCTCACCACGCGCGGTCACATCGACCTGCTGCGGGTGGTCTCCGCCGCGTGTCGCCGCGGCCGCTGACGCCCCCTTCCGCCTGACCCCTCGCGGCGCCCCTTCCGGCGCGTGCCGCCGCCGGTCCCGCACGCCCGCATCCGGCGATCCGGTACGTCCGTGACCGTCTCCCTCATCCGCGCGTGAGCCGGCGGCACCTGCGCCGCCCCTCTCCCCTCCCGTGGAGGACCGATGAGCATCAGTCATGCCCCACCCGGCTCCCCCGAGCCCGACATTTCCCCGATATCCACCTCGAAGGAGTCCGAATCAGCGCCCTCCGACGGCGCCGCCGCCCCCCTCGACCTCCAGCCCGTCGTCCCCTCGTCCTCGCGCTCCGTCCGCGTCCCCCGCTGGCTGCGCCGCACCACGGGCCCCGTCCTCCTGCTGGTCCTGTGGCAACTCCTCAGCGCCACCGGTGTGCTGACGCCCGATGTGCTGGCCTCGCCGGGCCGGATCGCGCGGGTCGGCTGGGATCTGGTCAGCGACGGTTCACTGCCGTCGGCGATGGGGACCTCGCTCCGGCGCGTCGCGCTCGGGCTGCTGTTCGGTACGCTGGTCGGCACCGGACTCGCCCTGCTCTCCGGGCTGTTCCGGATCGGCGAGGACGTGGTGGACGCCCCGGTGCAGATGCTGCGGACGGTGCCGTTCGTCGGTCTCATCCCGCTGTTCATCATCTGGTTCGGTATCGGCGAGGCCCCGAAGATCGCCATCATCGCCCTCGGCGTGACCTTCCCGCTCTATCTCAACGTGTACGCCGGCATCCGGGGGGTCGACTCCCAACTCGTCGAGGCGGGCGAGTCGTTGGGCCTGTCCCGGTGGGGGCTGGTGCGGCACGTCGTGCTGCCGGGCGCGCTGCCCGGCGCGCTGACCGGGCTCCGGTACTCGCTCGGCATCGCCTGGCTCGCGCTGGTCTTCGCCGAGCAGGTCAACGCCGACGCCGGGATCGGCTTCCTGATGGTGCAGGCGCGGGACTTCCTGCAGACCGACGTGATCGTGGTCTGCCTGATCGTCTACGCCTTCCTCGGCCTGCTCGCCGACTTCATCGTCCGTTCCCTCGAAAGGGTGCTGCTGCAATGGCGACCGACGTTCACCGGCCGGTGAGCCCCACGATTTCCGCGGGATCCGCCGCGCCCACGGCCGTGCATGTCGAGGGGCTGACCCGCTCCTTCGACGGCCGTACCGTCATCGACGATCTGCGGCTCGACATCGCGCCCGGCGAATTCGTCGCCCTGCTCGGCCGCAGCGGCTGCGGCAAGTCGACGCTGCTGCGCATCCTCGCCGGCCTCGACCGGGACATCCGGGGCACGGCGCTGGTCCCGCGCCGCAGGGCCGTCGCCTTCCAGGCGCCCCGGCTCATGCCCTGGAAGAAGGTCTGGCGCAACGTCCTGCTCGGTCTGCCCGGCAGACCCGAACGCGCCGTCGCCGAGCGGGCTTTGACCGAGGTCGGACTCGGCCATCGGGTCGACGCCTGGCCGAGGACCCTCTCCGGCGGTGAGGCCCAGCGCGCCTCCCTCGCCCGTGCCCTGGTGCGCGAGCCCGACCTGCTGCTGCTCGACGAGCCCTTCGGCGCCCTCGACGCGCTGACTCGGATCAACGCCCAGCGCCTGGTCGGGGAGTTGTGGCGGCGCCGCGGCTGCGCGGTGCTGCTGGTCACGCACGACGTCGAGGAAGCCGTGCTCCTCGCCGATCGCGTGCTGGTCATGGACGGCGGCCGCATCGCCCACGAGCAGCACATCGACCTCGACCGGCCGCGCGAGATCACCGACCCGCGCTTCGCCGCACTCCGCGCCGGCCTGCTGGCACGGCTCGGCGTCCACGCCGCCGCCGAAGCGGCCTGACTCCCGGGACTCCGGCGCGCGCCCCGGCCAACCCGGTGCGCGACCCGTCGGCACCCCGAACCCAGCACTCCCCCGCTCCACGTGACGACCCATCCGCTCCCATGGATTACGCCCTCCACATCCCCGCACGCACGTCCCCTCACGCACAGCCCCTCACCCGACATCCACGCACCTGAACGGAAACGTCATGCGCCGACGCCTCGCCCCCGCCGCAGCTCTCCTCCCCCTCGCACTCCTGCTCACCGCCTGCGGCGGAAACTCGTCCGCGAGCACCGGCAGCGACACCGACGGCAAGGGCTCCGTCACCCTGAACGTCGGCGACCAGAAAGGCGGTTCGGAGACCATCCTGCGTGCCGCCGGAGAGCTGAGGAATCTGGACTACAAGATCAAGTGGTCCACCTTCACCTCCGGCCCACCGCTGCTGGAGGCCGTCAACGCGCAGGCCGTCGACATCGGCGGCGTGGGCAACACCCCGCCCGTCTTCGCCGCCGGCGCCGGTTCGAAGATCTCCGTCGTGGCCGCCTGGCACGGGACGTCCAGGGGCGACACGATCCTCGTCCCAGGCGGCTCCGCGCTGACCGACACCAAGCAGCTGAAGGGCAAGTCCGTCGCCGTGGCACAGGGTTCGTCCGCCCACTACCAGCTGATCGCCTCGCTCCGGGCGGCCGGGCTCAGCCTGTCCGACGTCAACGTCAAGTACCTCCAGCCGGCCGACGCGCTCGCCGCGTTCACCTCCGGCAAGGTCGACGCCTGGGCGGTCTGGGACCCGTACACCTCGCAGGTCCTCCGGGCGAGGCAGGGCCGCGTACTGACCACCGGAGACGGCGTCACCAACGGGCTCACCTTCCAGGTGGCCGCGCCCTCCGCGCTGAAGGACCCGAAGAAGGCCGCCGCCATCAAGGACTACCTCGCCCGGCTGCGGCGGGCGACGGCCTGGGTCCACGGCCATCAGCAGGAATGGGCCACGGTGTGGGCCAAGGACACCGGGCTGCCGTACGACGTGGCGCTGGACTCGGTGAAACGGACGAACGCCACGCGCGTCGCGGTCGCCGTCGACAAGCCGCTCGTCGCCTCCGAGCAGCAGATCGCCGACGCCTTCACCACGTTGCGGCTGATCCCGAAGAAGGTGGACTTCGGCGACTTCGTCGACACCCGCTTCAACGGCGGCCTGCCGCCGTCGACGACACCGCCGGCCACGAGCTGACCGGCCGATGCCCGCCCGACGGCCGTACGGCTCTACCTGTGGACGACCGGCACGCCGCGTTCGACGGTGAAGACGTGGACGGCCGTCACAACCGTGTGCTGGTCGGCGGTGATCCCGTGGCTGTCGCTCGTTTCTGGGAAGGGGCGATCAGGGGGCGGGCCTCAAACTTCCGCTGCCTGGTCCTGGTGGAGGACGCGGTAGGTCAGGGCGAAGTCGGCCGCCGCGCACGCGAGGAGGCACGGGGGAACCGCGGCGACGCGCTCTGCGGCTCGCCGAGGGCGAGGAGCGGGGCTGGCGCGAGGCCATGGGACCGTTCTGCGAGACCTTCTCCGCCCACCGCGCGATCGCGTCGGCGGCGTGGGCCGCCCAGTACACCAGCGCCGCCGTCAAGGACCTGTAGTCCCAGGTGATGGAGCGGTTCGTGACCGAGGTGACGGCCGCGATCGAAGCCGAACGCCGCCGCGGGGCCGCCCCCGAGGGCGTCCCCGCCCGTGACCTCGCCGCCTCGCTGAACTGGATGGTGGAACGCGCGCTGTTCAGCACCTTCCGCGGGCAGTCACCGACCGTCCCGGAAGAACGCCTGCTGGACACCTCGGTGTCGGTCTTCATGGGCGCGATCTACCGGCGTTCCGACAGCTGAGCCGGGCGGAACGGGCCGGTGTGCGGAAGCGGCCCGGCTCGGCTCACCGTCGCTCGGCCTGCCGGCAAGGACTAAAGGAGAGAGGCCAACTCCGCGAAAACCACGGGCTCTTTCTCGCTCAGCTCGGCCCAGACCGTCTTGCCGTGCCGGGCGTGGCGTGTTCCCCACTGCTCGGCGAACTGGGCGACCAGCAGCAGTCGAGTCCGGAACCAGCGACCTCCGGGCAGACGGACCATGGAGGGATGCCGAAGGTTCAGCGCACGACGGCCTCGTCCTCCTTCCGTTCCGCCTCGGCCGCCGCGCGCACAGGAAGCCGTGCGCCCTCGATGTCGACGTCCGGCGTGATCCGCTCCAGCCAACGGGGCAGACCCCAGGCGCGGCGGCCGAGCAGGGCCATGACCGCCGGGACCAGGGTCATGCGGACCACGAAGGCATCGACGAGGACACCGAACGCCAGGGCGAAGCCGATGGACTTGATGATCGGGTCGTGGTTGAAGACGAAGCCGCCGAAGACCGCCGCCATGATGAGCGCGGCAGCGCTGACGACCCGGCCACTGCGGGCGACGCCGTGGGTGATGGCCTCGACCGCGTCATCCGTGTGCTCGTAGTGCTCGCGCATGCGGCTGACGAGGAAGACCTCGTAGTCCATGGCCAGCCCGAAGAGGACGCCGATGAGGAGGACCGGCAGGAAGCTGGTGACCGGGCCCGCCGACGGGATGTCGAGGACTCCGTTGAGATGTCCGTCCTGGAAGACCCAGACGGTGGCTCCCAGGGACGCCGCGACGGACAGCAGGAAGCCGAGCGCGGCCTTGACCGGAACCAGCAACGATCGGAAGGCGATGGTCAGCAGAATCAGGGCCAGGACCACGATGATGGCGATGAACAGCGGTAGCGCGTCGGCGAGTTTGCCCGCCACGTCGATCGCGGCTGCGGTCGTACCCGCGATGTAGAGGGTGCCGCCCGCCCTGTCGACGGCGGGCGCGTTCTCCCGCAGCCGGTGCACGAGGTCGGTGGTGGCCTGGGCGTCCGGCCCGGTCTTCGGGACGACGGCGATGACGGCGAGGGTCGAGTCGGCGTTGGCGACCGGCGGGGTGACGACCGCCACACCACGCTCACCGGCCAGGCTCGCCCGCAGATGCGTCACTGCCGAGCCACGATCGGCCGTCGGCACGTCGCGCAGGTCGACCACGGTCGTCAGGGTGGCGTTGAAGCCGGCCCCGAAGCCCTTTGTGAGCAGGTCGTAGCTCTTGTGCTGGGTGCTGTCGACAGGCTGCGAAGCGTTGCTGGGCAGGCCGAGTCGCAACTCGCGCGCGGGTACGGCGAGCGCGAGCAGACCGATCGCTCCCCCCAGCAGGACGAGCAGCGGCTTACGAGTGACCACGCGGGCCCCGGCCAGGCCCCAGGCGCCCGGGGCGCGTCCGGCCGCAGGGCGACCGCGCGGTCGCAGCCGGTCGCCGAACAGGGCGAGGACGGCGGGTACGAGGCTGACGGCGACCAGGACCGCCAGCAGCACGGTCACCGCCGCGGCCAGGCCCATCACCGTCAGGAACGGGATGCCGGTGACCGCGAGCGCCGCCAGCGCGATGATCACCGTCGCCCCCGCGAAGACGACCGCGCCGCCGGCCGTGGCCACGGCACGCGCGATCGAGTCCTCCGCGTCCTGTTCGGGATCGGCGAGCTGCTCGCGGTGGCGGGAGATGATGAACAGGGCGTAGTCGATACCGACGGCCAGCCCGATCATCAGGGCGAGCACGGTGGCGGTGCTGGTCATCTCGACGTATCGGGTCATGAACCCGACGCCCAGGACGCCGATCGCCACGCCCACGAGGGCGGTCAGCAGGGGCAGCCCGGCGGCTATGAGGGAGCCGAGGGCCAGGGCCAGGACGGCGAAGGCGATCACGACGCCGACCACCTCGGCCGGGCCGCCGACCTCCGTCTTGACATCTATCGCCGAGCCGCCGAACTCGATCTGCAGTCCTGCGTCGCGGGCCTGGGCCATCGCGCGGGACAGGGCGTCCTTGGACGACTGCGGCACGTCGCTGGCCTGCTGGCGGAAGCGTACGTCCGCGTAGCCGATGCGCAGGTCGGGCGAGACCGTCCTGGCCTTGAGCGGGTCGGAGACGTTCACGACGCCGGGGACCCCGGCGGCCTTCCTCAGGCTCGCCTCAACGGCCGCCGTCGCCATCGGCTCGGTCAGCTGCCGCCCCTCGGGCGCAGCGAAGACCACCCGGGCCACCCCGCCGGCGGCCGCGGGGAACTTCTCCTTCAGCAGGTCCTGCGCTCTCTGTGACTCGATCCCCGGCACCGAGAACTCGGTGGTCACCTTCCCGTGCAGGGTGATCCCGAGGCCGCCGACGACAGCGAGCAGCAGCAGCCAGCCCGCGATGACCCGGCCGCGACGGCGTACCACCCATCGCGCCCATGCGTACAGGCGTGAGGCCAATTCCCGGCATTCCTGTACACGTCGTCCCGCGAGGTGGCGAAGATCGGCGTCGACGCGCTCGACGCCGACCGGGGCGTGGTCGTCGCCGGCCTGCCCATGCGGATCGTCAGCCGCCTCATGCGCCTGACACCGCGACGTGTCCTGCCGCCCGCGCTCGCCCGGCAGAACCCGGGGATGCAGCGCGACCGCCAATGACCTCCCGCGAAGGCAGGGAAGATCCGCGTCCGTTCCCCCGTTAGTAGAAGCGTGAACGAATCGCGCGAGGTCGAGGTTGTCGTCATCGGCGCCGGTCAGGCGGGGTTGTCCAGTGCCTACCATCTGCGCCGCACCGGCTTCGAGCCGGACCGCGACTTCGTGGTCCTCGACCGCTCCCCCGCGCCGGGCGGCGCCTGGCAGTTCCGCTGGCCCTCGCTGACGTACGGCAAGGTGCACGGGATGCATGCGCTGCCGGGCATGGAGCTGACGGGCGCCGATCCGGCGCGGCCCTCGGCGGAGGTCATCGGCACGTACTTCGACCGCTACGAGCGCGCCTTCGGTCTGCGGGTGCGGCGGCCGGTCGGTGTACGGACCGTGCGGGAGGGCGACGGCGGCCGACTGTCGGTGGAGACCTCGGCCGGCACCTGGTCCGCACGGGCACTGATCAACGCGACCGGCACCTGGGACCGTCCGTTCTGGCCGCGCTACCCCGGCCAGGAGTCCTTCCGCGGGCGGCAGTTGCACACCGCCCAGTACGCCGGTCCGGACGAGTTCACCGGGAAGCGGGTCGTGGTGGTGGGCGGTGGCGCCTCGGGCACCCAGCATCTGCTGGAGCTGGCCCCGTACGCGGCCGAGACCACCTGGGTCACCCGGCGGCCCCCGGTGTTCCGCGAGGGACCGTTCGACCAGGAGGCCGGCCGGGCCGCGGTCGCGCTGGTCGAGGAACGGGTGCGCCAGGGACTGCCGCCGCGCAGTGTGGTCTCGGTCACCGGTCTGCCCCTCAACGACGCCGTCCGGCAGGGCCTGGCGGACGGCGTCCTGGACCGGCAGCCGATGTTCGACCGGATCACCCCGGACGGCGTGGAGTGGAACGACGGCCGCCGGGTCGAGGCCGACGTGATCCTGTGGGCCACCGGGTTCCGAGCCGCCCTGGACCATCTCACCCCGCTCCGGCTTCGCGAGCCGGGCGGCGGCATCCGGGTCGAGGGCACCCGGTCGGTCGCCGATCCGCGGATCCACCTCGTCGGCTACGGCCCCTCCGCCAGCACCATCGGGGCCAACCGGGCCGGACGCACGGCCGTACGGGACATCCGGCGACTGCTGGCCGAGGAACAGCCGATCGCCGCGTGACGCCCCCGCCCTGTCGACCGCTTCGTACACCTGCCTCGCGCGCCGGCCCTCGGGGACGACCACCGTGGCGGGCCAGGTCTCCGCGGAACCGCCACGGCGGTACCGGCCACGACGAGGACGTGCCTGCCCCTCCGTGTCAACCGGTTCGTGCTCCGGGGCGGCATCTTCGTCTGCGTGCGGGAACGTTGATACTCGCATCCCCCCGATCCCGGCACGTATTCAGCTTGTCAGCCGGCCCTGTCCCCCGCGGGCGCGCATCCCCGCGGATTCAACTGGTCGGCTCCAGTTGCGCGTCCCGGCGCACCAGGGCGGCGTACCGTCCGTCCCGCTCCAGCAGTTCCTCGTGCGTGCCGCGCTCGGCGACGCGGCCGGAGTCCAGCACCACGATCTGGTCGGCGCCGCGGATGGTGGACAGGCGGTGGGCGATGGTGATCGTGGTCCTGTCGGCGGACAGGGCGTCGATGGCCTCCTGGACCGCGGCCTCCGTACGGGTGTCGAGCGCGCTGGTCGCCTCGTCGAGGATGAGGACCGGCGGGTCGCGCAGGATGGTGCGGGCTATCGCCAGGCGCTGCTTCTCGCCGCCGGAGAAGCGGTGGCCCCGTTCGCCGACGACCGTGTCGTAGCCATCGGGCAGCGCGGCTATGTGTTCGTGGATCTGCGCGGCCTTGGCCGCCGCGTGCAGTTCGTCGTCGGTGGCGTCCGGCTTGGCGAAGCGGAGGTTGTCGGCGACGGTGGCGTGGAAGAGGTACGTCTCCTGCGAGACGACGCCGACCGCCCGCGCGAGGGTGTCGAAGTCGAGATCGCGGACGTCGACGCCGTCCAGGGTGACGCGGCCGCCGGTGACGTCGTAGAGCCGGGGCACCAGGTAGCCCAGCGTGGACTTGCCCGCGCCGGTCGGGCCGACGACGGCGAGACTGCCGCCGGCGGGCACGGTGACGTCGACGCCGTCGAGGACCGGACGGCCCGTGTCGTCCTTGTCGTAGCGGAACTCGACGCCCTCCAGCCGGACTTCGCCCTTGATCCGGTCGAGGTGGACGGGCCGCTCCCGCTCGGTGATGTCGATCGGCAGGTCGAGGTACTCGAAGATGCGCTGGAAGAGCGCGAGGGAGGTCTGGATCTGGACACCCGTCGCGAGCAGGCTCACGGCCGGGCGGAACAGGCCCTGCTGGAGCGAGACGAAGGCGACGATGGTGCCGAGCGAGACCCTGGGACCACCGAACTGGAGGGCCAGACCGGCGGTCCAGTAGATGACGGCCGGCATCGCGGCCATGACGATCGTGATCACGGCCATGCGCCAGCGCCCGGCCATGTTCGACCTCACCTCCAGGTCGACGAGGCGCTCGGACTCCTCGGCGAAGGAGGCGGTCAGCGAGTCCGACCGGCCCATGGTGCGGCCGAGCAGGATGCCGCTGACCGACAGCGACTCGGTGACCGTGGCGGCCATCGCGGCCATCTGCTTCTGCCGCTGCGTGGTGATCTTCTTGCGTTCGTTGCCCACGCGGCGGCTGATCCACACGAACGCGGGGAGCAGGACCAGCGAGACGATCGTGAGCCGCCAGTCGAGGGCGACCATCGCGACGATCGTGGCGACCACGCTGGTGACGTTGGAGACCAGGGCAGTGGCCGTGGAGGTGACGGTGGCCTGCATGCCGCCGATGTCGTTGGCTATGCGGGACTGCACCTCGCCGGTGCGGGTGCGGGTGAAGAAGGCGAGCGACATGCGCTGGAGCCGGCCGTAGACGGCGGTGCGCAGGTCGTGCATGACGCGCTGGCCCACGGTGGTCGAGATCAGCGTCTGGAGCACGCCGAAGACGCTGGAGAGGACCGCGCTGAAGATCATGCCGAGGGCGAGCAGGCTCAGCAGGCCGGTGCGGCCCCGGGGGATCGCGACGTCGAGTGTCTCCCTCAGCAGGAACGGTGTGGCCACCGAGACCAGCGAGGAGGCGCCGACCAGCAGGCCGACGATCGCGAGCCGCCCGCGGTAGGGGCGGAAGAGCTTCAGGATGCGACGCACCTGCCGGGGCTGCTCCTTGGCATCGGCGGGTGGGGTCCAGGACGTTTCACGGTCGGGATGCATGGGCTCCTACGGGGGTGGGCGGGGGCCGGGCAAGGACCGGCCGACGATGACTGAGGGATCGTAGCTCATTGTTACCTATACTCACAATGAACGGCATCCTGATATTGTTCCCGCATGAGCACCCCTGATTCCGACGGCCTGCTCGCCGAGCAGTTGCTGCGGCTCACCCGCCGGGTGCACCGCATCCAGAAGCGCCATCTGGAGGAGCGCGACCTGGGCGTCACCCCGGCCCAGTCCCGGCTGCTGCGCACCCTCGCGCACTATCCCTCGCCCCCGCGCATGGCCGACCTGGCCGAGCGCCTGGAAGTGGTGCCGCGCGCGGTGACGACGCTGGTCGACGGGCTGGAGGCGAGCGGAAAGGTGCGTCGGGCGGCGGATCCCGCGAACCGGCGCGTGACCCGCATCGAGCTGACCGACGAAGGGCGAGCGACCCTGCGCGAACTGCGCGGCGCCCGCCGGTCGGCCGCCGAGGAGATACTCGCCCCGCTGACCGAGAAGGAGCGCGCGGTGCTGGGCGTACTGCTGGACACACTGATCGACGGGGAGACGGCCAAGAACTGCTGACGGCGGCGGAGTGCGCCGTCGGCGCGTGGTGCAGGTGCAGCCCGGGCACACCGCCGACCCCGTGTCGCACCCCCGCACCGCACCGCCGGCACGTCGGCACCCCCCAACGCCGCGTCGCCGCACCGCCCCACCCGTCCCACCACCACGGCACGCTTCGTGGCGGAGGGCGGCGCCGCGGACGGCGCGGGCCCCGCGCAGGGCCTCGTCCTCGCCGGCCGAGAGGGCCGGCCGGCGAACGCGTGAGGTGCGCGGGCGGATGGCGCCAGGCGGGCTCAGAGGCCGTGAGGGCGAAGTGGCGCGCGGGAAGCCGGCGAGGGCGAGGACGAAGGTGTCACCCCGCCTCGGGGGCGGGTTCCTTCGCAGCGGACCGGACCGGCACCACGACATCGGCATCCTGGTTCGTCCCGCCGGTGCTGCTCTCCCCGTCCCCCGCGCCCACCCCGCTCGTCCCCCTCGTGGCGCCCTCCTCCGGTACGACGATCTCCCCGTCCAGTACCTTCTTCGCTCGGGCGGAATCCAGCGCGCCCTCCCAGCGGGAGACGGCGAAGACGGCGACGCAGTTGCCGAGCAGGTTGGTGGTGACCCGCATGGAGTCCATGATCCGGTCGACGCCGAGGAGCAGGGCGACCGCTCCGGCGGGGATGACGCCCAGAGACGTCGCGGTGGCGGACAGCGCGAGGAAGGCCGAACCGGGCACGCCCGCCATGCCCTTGCTGGTCAGCATGAGCACGAGGACGACCGTGATCTGCTGACCGAGGCTGAGGTCCACACCCACCGCCTGCGCGATGAACAGCGTGCCGGTGGACAGGTAGATCGAGGCGCCGTCGAGGTTGAAGGAGTACCCGGTGGGCAGCACCAGGCCCACGGCGTCGTCCCGGCACCCGGCCTGCCGCAGCTTGTGCATCATGCGCGGCATCACGGTCTCGCTGGAGGCGGTGCCGAGGGCGAGCAGCATCTCCTCGCGGGTGTAGCGCACGAACTTCCACAGGCTCAGCCCGCTGACCAGTCGCAGCGCGACCGCGAGCACCACCAGGAAGAGCGCGGCAACGGCGTAGCACAGGGCGATGAGCTTGCCGTAGGTCGTGATCACACCGAGGCCGTACTGACCGACCAGGTGCACCATCGCACCGAACACGGCGAGCGGCGCGAGCCGCATGACGAAGCCGACGACCGCGAAGACGACCTCCTGCACCTGCTCGACGGCCGGCAGGATCCACGGGACCCTGGTGTGGCCGAGACGCAGCAGCGCCGCGCCCACCAGGCAGGCGAGGACGAGGACTTGGAGCAGCGCGTTGTCGGCGAAGGCGCCCACGAAACTGTTCGGCAGCGCGTCGAGGACGAACCGGGTCGTGGACGGCAGCGAACCGCCCTGCGTCTGCTTGTCGAGCGCTGCGGCGTCGAGCTTGGCGCCGTCGACGTGCATCCCGGAGCCGGGTGCGACAACGTTGGCGGCCACCAGGCCGAGGACCAGCGCGGCCGTGGAGGCGACCTCGAACCAGATCAGAGCCTTCAGCCCGATCCGCCCGAAGGCCTTCAGATCGCCGGCCTTGGCGATGCCGACGACGACCACGCAGAACACCAGCGGCGAGATCACCGCCCTGACCAGGCGCACGAAACCGTCGCCGAACGGCTGGAAGGCCGCGGCCGATTCCGGCCACAGCCTCCCGACGACGATACCGAGCACAAGAGCACAGGCGACCTGCGCGAAGAGAGAGGTACGCAGTATGCGTGCGACGCGTCGCGGCAGGGACGGTACGGACTGCGGCACGGGCACTCCTAGAGGACGTCGACTCGCGGAAGCCGAACGGAATTTCCGTCATACGGAAAACGGCTTCCGTGTCGATCACTCTGGAGACGTCGTTGATCCCTTCGGAGACGCCCGTGTCACAGCCGTGTAAATCACGCCACGCGTGGCGCATCCCACATCGCCGGGCTCAACAGCGCCTGCGGTCCTGCGTCAGCACTCCCTGAGCCGTGGCCAGCGACCGGTCGTAGCAGCCGGCGGAGCCGTAGAGGCGGTAGCGCTCGCCGGAGGTGCCCACCGCGTGCCGCTGGTCGCGCGGCACGTTGATCGTGTACGCCGCGTCGCCGCTGTAGATGTCGTCGAGCCGCGACCACGCGATGCTCCGGCCGCCCTGCCGCTGTGTCACCGCGGCACGGTCGCCGAGCGTCAGCACCGTGCGCAGCCGGTTGTCGGTGCCGATGGTCGTCGCGCCGTCCAGGGTGTACGTCCGCTGCGTGTGCGCGGTCCGGACGGGGCCGTGTCCGCCGGTGGTGACCGTCTCGTCGTCGCTCCAGGTCGCGTCCAGCGCGTCCGTGTTCTCGCCGTCGGTCCAGCGGTGCACGGAGGTGTTGGCGAGCGTGCGGGTGACGGTGGTGGTCACACGGCCGTGCGAGGTGTCGACGTACCCCGAGACGGTGAGCCGGTGTCCGGCCTCGGTGTTCACCCGATTCAATGTACCGGGCGCGTATACGGAGGAGTTGGCGAGATCCGTCGCCTTGTCCGTGGAGAGCGCGCCGGTGAGGCGGTCGCGGTGCGCGTCCTGCCAGACCAGCACGTTCACCGGCGTGCTCCAGCCCGGCTGCCCGGCGGGCACGCCGGCGACGGAGACCTGGACGCGGTGCGGGCGGCCGTCGTCGAGCAGGCCCGCGAAGGGCGTGAGGTCGTACTGGATCGGCCGTACGTCGAAGGCGCCGGGCGCGGGGAGGACGTACCAGAGGAAGGGGTTGGACCAGCCGCCGGTCCAGACGTTCGGGAACGGCGCCGCGATCCCGGCGAGCCGGCCGTCGACGGTGACCTGCACCTCGCGGTAGGGGCCGTGGTCGGCCTTGCAGGAGTACGAGGCCGGGTCGGCCACGGTCAGGTACCAGAACTCCTCGCAGCCGCCGCCCGAGCCGGCCGCGTACACCTCGGCGACGATCCGCTCGCTGTTGCGCGGGGTGGTCAGGGTCGTGCCGTTCGGGGTGTCGGCGAGGGTGAGGACCCGGTCGGGAGTGCGCTCGGCGGGGCGGCCCGCGTAGAAGGTCAGCGTGACGTGCACGCCGATGACGCCGGTGTACGTGCCGTCCACGACGTTGCCGATCAGCATCTCGACGTCCTGCGCGCTGCGGAAGGTGTCGCTGTAGCGGGTGACGTCCTTCTCGACGTGCCACGCGATGCCGTCGGGCGAGGGCTCCGGGGTGGAGGTGCGCAGGATCTCGACCCCGCCGACGTGCAGATAGCCGAGCCGGTCGTACTGACGGCCCTTCACCGTGCCGTCGAGGCGCAGGACGACCTTGCTCCAGCGGTCGCCGCAGCCCTGGGGCGGGGTGTAGGCACCGCGGTAGGGCGTGAAGTCACGGAACTGCGCGTCGGCCAGGGTGACCTGGCACGACTTCGTGTGCGGCCGGGCGATGGGCGGTGCGGCGGTGACCGGGTCGTGCCAGTCGGTACCGAACTCGGCGGGAACATCGGCCGCTTGGGCGGCGGACGCCCCGGCGCCGAAGAGCGCGCTCGCCAGGAGGGTCACCCCGGCGACCATGGACATGACTATCCGTCTTCTCATGGCCCGTGTTCTACGGGCAGTACGCGCCGCCCCGCAATGACGCCTCGTACGACACCCCCGCGGTGACGGCCCGCATGACGCCTCGCCGCGTCAGGCGCCCAGCTCCTCCTCGTCCCCCATCACCATCACCGGATGGCGGGCCGGGTCGAGCGTGCGCAGCAGGAACCTCATCGCCCCTTTGGGCACGCTGACGCAGGCGGACGTGCCGTCACCGTGGTCGGGGTGCAGCCAGATGCCGCCGCCCCTGTCGTTCCCCATGGGGCGGGTGGGGTCGTGCGGCGGTGTGCCCGGCCGGCGGTTGTAGTCGATGGCGATGACGTAGTCGAAGACGTGCTCGTACGCCTCCCCCTCGATCGTCGGCGCGTAGGCCCGCACGTCCTGGTCGTACGGCAGCCTGCTGCCCGGGTCGTCGAGGACGCCGCCCGCGTCGGTGAGGCCGAACACGCCGACGGGGCTGCGGTCGTCACCCGAGTAGTGGTGCTTCGTCCAGCCGTTCCGGCCATTGTGGGCGGGCCACGTGGCCACCGGCCGCCACTCCGGGCCCTCCTTCATGTACAGCACCGCCGTGGAGTCGGGAGAGTCCCTGCCCTTGCCGTACACCGCCAGCACCTGACCGGAGTCGTCGGGGATCCGTTGCTGCAGGCGGTCGCCGAGCCCCGGGACGCGGGTCGGGTCGGTCGGCGGGAGGGCCGCGACGGCCGGGTTGGGCGCGGCCGGCCCGCGGGGACCCAGCGCGCCGTCGGCGCGCGCGGGACCGGATCCGCCGCTGTCACACCCGGAAAGGACCGCCAGCAGGGTTCCGAACGCCGTCACCGCGACCGTCAGGCGCCGCGCACTGTAGATCTGCACGTGACCATGGTGGCATCACACACACTTGATTGTGTGATTAATGCGGATATTTCACTGTGTTGGGCGACGGTGCCGGAGAGGGCAGCCGGCTGACGGAACGGCAGACGGCCACTTGCCGGAAGGCGGCCGAATCCCCGACCCCGCCGGGAAAACCGTTTGAAATTCACCACTGCGCGACGCGAACCTTTCACGGCTTGCTGCCACCTCTCATCGCCTCCCCCTCCTGACACGAGCCACTGGGACGTCATGCAGATTCAAGACCTTCCGTACTCCGATCCGGGTGTCCCTGACGCTCGTTCGGGCCCCCGATTCCTGTGGTGGCTCTGGCGGAACCAGCTGGGCGGACAGCTGAAATCACTCGCCTGGGGCCTGCTGCACTTCGTCTCCGTCTCGGCCCTGCCCTTCTGCGTCGGCCTCGCCGTCCAGGCCGTCGTCGACCGCTCCGGCACCCGGCTCGCCCTGACGGGCGGTCTGATGCTGCTGTGCGGCACGGGTATCGCCGCCGGCGACACCTTCCTGCACCGGGCCGCCGTCACCAACTGGATCACCGCCGCCGCCCGGGTCCAGCAACTGCTGGCCCGCAAGGCCGCCCAGCTGGGCTCCGCGCTGACCCGCCGGGTCGCGGCCGGCGAGGTGGTGGCCGTGTCCACCGGCGACGTCGAGAAGATCGGCTGGTTCGTCGAGGCGGTCTCCCGGTTCACCGCGGCCGCCCTGACGGTCGTCATCGTCTGTGCCGGCCTCCTCGTCTACCAGCCCGCCCTGGGCGCGATCGTCGCGATCGGACTGCCCCTCGTCGCACTCTCGGTACTGCCGCTGCTGCCGCGGGCCACGCGCCGCGCGGACGTCCAGCGTGAGAAGGCGGGCCGGGCCACCGAGCTGGCCTCGGACACGGTCGCCGGGCTGCGCGTGCTGCGCGGCATCGGCGGCGAGGAGCTGTTCCTCGACCGCTACCGCCGCGCCTCGCAGGAGGTGCGCCACGCGGCCGTGCACAGCGCCCGGATGTGGTCGCTGATCTCCGCCGTCCAGGTGCTGCTGCCCGGCCTCCTCCTCATCACCGTCGTCTGGCACGGCATCGACCTGGCCCGGCAGGGCCGCATCTCCGTCGGCGAACTCGTCACCGTCTACAGCGCCGTCATGGTCCTCAACTACCCGCTGCGGCATTTCGAGGAGATCGCCATGGCGTACTCCTTCTCCCGTCCGTCGGCCAAACGGGCGGCCCGGGTGCTGTCGCTGCGGCGGACCACGGCCACCGACGGCACCCGTGCGGCCGAGGCGCCCACCGGGGACCTGTACGACCCCGGCACCGGTCTGCTCGCCCCCGCCGGCCGGCTCACCGCCGTCGTCTGCGGCGACCCCGACGCGGCCGGACGCCTCGCGGAACGCCTGGGCGGACACCCCGCCGAGCCGGACCGCTCGGTCCTGCTCGGCGGCGTCGCCCTGGACGAACTCCCCCTGGACAGCGCCCGAACGGCCGTCCTCGTCCAGGACAAGGAGCCGGTGCTGCTGTCCGGCACCCTGCGCGAACTGCTCGACGTGCCCGCCTCCGGAGCCGTCGCGGCCGAGGACGCGCTGGCCGCCGCGCAGTGCGACGACGTGCTGGACGCACTCGTCCAGGGGTCGCTGGACGCCGCCGACCCGATGGACGCCCGCATCACCGAGCGCGGCCGTTCCCTGTCCGGCGGCCAGCGCCAGCGGCTCGCGCTGGCCCGGTCGCTGGTCACGGACCCGGAGGTGCTGGTGCTGGACGAACCGACCTCGGCGGTCGACTCGCACACCGAGGCCCGGATCGCGGAAGGACTGCGCCGGCTGCGCTCGGGCCGCACGACCGTGGTGTTCACCTCCTCTCCGCTGCTGCTCGACCGCGCGGACCAGGTCACCCTGGTCCACGACGGCGAGGTCGTGGCCGTCGGGATCCACCGCGACCTCGTCGACAACGAGCCGCGGTACCGCGCCGTGGTCACCCGGGAGACGGACGAGGAACTGGCCGCGGCCGACGAAGAGGTCCTGCTGGACGCCCTCCAGGAACTGGAAGAGATCGAGGGAAGCGCATGATCGGCGTTGCGCCACCGGCGTACGACCCGGCGGCACCGATGACCGCCACCACCCTGCCCGTCGGCGCGAGCGCGACCGTGCGGGCCTACGTCACCGAGCTGTTCCGCCGGCACCGGCGGGCCTTCCTGCTGCTCATCGCCGTCAACACGGTGGCGGTGATCGCCTCCATGGTGGGTCCGTACCTGCTGGGCGGCCTGGTCGAGCGCGTCTCCGACCGCTCGCGGGACCTACAGCTGGGCCTGACCATCGGGCTGTTCGCACTCGCGCTGGCCGTGCAGGCCGTGTTCGTCCGGCAGGTGCGGCTGCGGGGCGCGGTGATCGGCGAGCGGATGCTGGCCGATCTGCGCGAGGACTTCCTCGTCCGCTCCGTCGGGCTGCCCCCGGGCGTGCTGGAACGGGCGGGCACCGGAGATCTGCTCTCGCGCATCACGACCGACATCGACCGTCTGGCCAACGCGATGCGCGAGGCGGTGCCCCAGCTGGCGATCGGTGCCGTGTGGGCTCTGCTGCTGCTCGGCGGGCTGGTCGTGACGGCCCCGCCACTGGCGGCCGCCGTGCTGCTCGCCGTGCCGGTGCTGCTGGCCGGGTGCCGCTGGTACTTCAAGCGGGCACCCTCCGGCTACCGCTCCGAGGCCGCCGGGTACGCCGCCGTCGCCGCCGCGCTCGCCGAGACGGTGGACGCGGGCCGCACCGTCGAGGCACACCGCCTGGGCGCGCGCCGGGTCGCCCTGTCGGAGCGGCGGATCAAGGAATGGACGGCCTGGGAGCGCTACACCCTGTGGCTGCGGTCCGTGCTCTTCCCCGTCATCAACGCCGTCCACGTGATCGTCCTCGGCTCGGCCCTGATGGTCGGCGGGATGTTCGTCCTGCACGGCTGGATCGGTGTGGGCCAGCTGACCACCGGCGCGCTGATCGCGCAGATGCTCGTCGACCCGGTGAACCTGATCCTGCGCTGGTACGACGAGGTGCAGGTCGCCCAGGTGTCGCTGGCCCGCCTGGTCGGCGTGCGGGACATCGAACCGGATGCCGGGGACGCCGCGCTGGCCCCCGAGGGACGCAACGTCTCCGCCGACCGGGTCCACTTCGGCTACCGCGAGGGCGTCGACGTGCTGCGCAAGGTCTCGCTGACGGTCGCACCGGGCACCCGGCTGGCCCTGGTGGGCCCGTCCGGAGCGGGGAAGTCCACGCTGGGCAGGCTGCTCGCCGGGATCTACGCGCCCCGGGACGGCACGATCACCCTCGGCGGCGCCGAGCTGTCCCGCATGCCGGCCGAACGCGTCCGCGCGCACGTCGCCCTCGTCAACCAGGAGCATCACGTCTTCGTCGGCTCCCTGCGCGACAACCTGCTGCTGGCCCGGACCAGTGCCACGGACGCCGAGCTGTGGGCCGCCCTGGGCGCGGTCGACGCGGACGGCTGGGCGCGGGCCCTGGACGACGGTCTGGACACCGAGGTCGGATCGGGCGCCCTGGCGCTGACGCCGGCGCAGGCCCAGCAGATCGCGTTGGCCAGGCTGGTGCTGGCCGATCCGCACACGCTGGTTCTGGACGAGGCGACCTCGCTGCTCGACCCGCGCGCCGCCCGCCATCTCGAGCGGTCCCTGGCGCGCGTCCTGGACGGCCGCACGGTGGTCGCCATCGCCCACCGCCTGCACACCGCCCATGACGCCGACGTGATCGCCGTCGTGGAGAACGGCCGGATCAGCGAGCTGGGCAGTCATGACGAGCTGGTCACGGCGGGCGGCCCGTACGCGGCCCTGTGGCGGTCCTGGCACGGGTGAGCATCCGCCGGTGCGTGCGGTGGCCGGCGCCGGGGTGGCAGCTCCACTGGCGGCGCCGACCGCCCCGCCGGCCTCGCCGGCTGGGGCAGCATCCGCGCGGAAGGGGCCGGGAAGGGGCTCGCCACCGGCCTCCGGGAAGCCGGAGCGAGGCCGGCAGCCGACGTCCGGCCTCCCGCCGGAAGCGGGGGCCCATCCGATCGCCGGTGACCCGGGCAGGGGCGGGGCGTGATCCCCCCGCCCAGCGTGTCCACGCGGTGCGGCCGCCCCATGGGGTACGGCCCCCTCACCGTTCCCGCTCCCGCCCACCCGCGACGACGGGGCCGGGCCTCGGCGCACCGGGCCGCTGCACCACCGCCACGGGCCCCGGACGGACGGGGCCGGGTCCCGGCGGTCCGCGTCGCCCAGGGCCCCGCCGCGGTCGCGTACCCGTGCGCGGGACCGCGCCGGGAGCCGTGCCGTTGCGCGGTCCCGAGCCGGGGTGGAAGGCTGGAGAGCGGCACCGGTTCGGGGAACTCCGGAGGACCACCTGGTTCCCGGCGTTCGGCACCCGTGCCGTGCGTGTCGGCGGCCCGCCGCCCCGAGCGGTGGTATGAGGCCGTCCTCATCACCCGGAGGTACTCGTGGACAACGCCGACAAATGGGGGGATGACGTCTACCAGCCCGATCCAGCGGAGATCGCGGAGGACTCGGGGATTCTCGACGTCGAGGACACACTGGACTTCGACGGCGTCACCGACCCGCTCGACCGCGGCTGGTCCCCTCCCGAGCGGCCGTGGGCGGTCGAGCACACCGGGGTGACGGCGGCCGAGCGCCAGGCGGGCGAGACCCTGGACCAGCGGCTCGCCGAGGAGCAGCCCGACCTCGTCACGTCCGACAGCGACGGCATCGGAGACTGCGCCGGCACCGACGGGGAACCCCTCGACAACGAGGTCGGCGACCGCCGCTCCGGCCGACTGGTGGCCCCGGACGAGGGTGTGCACGAGGACGACGAGGCCGCGCTGGTCGCCACCGATGTCGGCATCGACGGCGCCGCCGCCTCCGCCGAGGAAGCCGCGATGCACATCGTCGACGAGGACTCCCTGCCCAGCTGACCCGCCCGAGGAGCCGCCATGCAGCAGGACAAGCACCCGGACTACCACCCCGTGGTCTTCCGGGACCGGGCAGCCGGATACGCGTTCCTGACCAGGTCGACGGCGCGGAGTGAGCAGACCATCGAGTGGGACGACGGCGAGAGCTACCCGGTGATCGACGTGGAGATCTCCTCGGAGAGCCACCCCTTCTACACGGGCAAGGCCCGCACGGTCGACACCGAGGGCCGGATCGCCCGCTTCGAGCGCCGGTACGGCGGAGCGGGGTCCGGCGAGACCGGCTGACCGGGACCGAGGGCCCGCCTGCTCCGGGACCCAGCGGCGAGACCTGCCCCGGATGCCGCCCCCGGCGCGACCCCGCCGGTCAGATCACATTGAGCGCGGCCGCGCAGCCCACCCCGCCGAGCAGCATGAACACGGGCATCAGCACCTTCAGCTCCACCCAGCTGCCGGCGCGAAAGCGCATCGCCTTCGGCGGGCCCAGCGGATACCAGCGCTTGCGGCCGATCGGGATGGGCCACAGGATCGGGCAGCCGGACACGGTCAGCGCGTCCCCGAGGTCGTGCACGAGCGCACCCAGCACGATCGGCAGCCCCAGCCACAGGTACTGCTGGTCCGGCCCCGAGAACAACCAGTCGGAGCCGTTGCCCGGCTGGTCCAGGATCCCGGCGAGGATCCAGGCGCTGGTCGCCGCCAGCAGCCAGACCAGGACATCGCTGCTGGAGCCGCGGGCCGCCCGCCACAGCAGGCCTTCGATCGCCAGCACCATGTGCACGAAGAGGATCCCGAGCACCGCCCAGCGGCCTCCCGTGATCGCTCCCGCCGAGCAGCCGGCGCCGATCAGGACCGCCCACAGCCACGTGTGCGTCAGCGTGCGGTGGCCGCCGTTGCGCCGCGGGTCGCCCTTCATCCGCGTCGCCTTGTACACGCCGTAGGACAGCTTGTCCACGATCTCGCAGACCCAGTGGGAGACCGGACCGAAGGAGCGGGAGATGGTCGCCGCCTTGTGGTCCAGGTCCGGAGCGAGCGCGGCACCGGCACAGATCAGCGCACCGACGAGGAGGACGGGCCAGGGCATCGGGTGCCCCGCCGCCGCGGCGGCCGCTCCGATCCCGAGCCAGGCCGCGGCCCCCGACAGTGAGTGTGCTGGTCCCATCATGGCCGCTGCCCGCCCCATTCCTCGTATCACGCCGCTCAGTTGACCCGGCGCGCTGATGCCTCGTCGGTGACACAGCGTAGCTTCCGTGATCTTCGTCGTCCCAGCCGATTCCCCCCTCGGGGACCAGGCCAGGCAAGATGGGTGCGTGACCCTCATCGATCAGCTGCCGCCGACCGCCGACCCCGACGCCCTGTACGAAGCCTTCGAGTCGTGGGCGCAGGAGCGCGGCCTCACGCTCTACCCGCACCAGGAGGAGGCGCTGATCGAGGCGGTCTCCGGGGCGAACGTGATCGTCTCGACGCCCACCGGGTCCGGCAAGAGCATGATCGCCGCGGGCGCGCACTTCGCCGCGCTGGCCCGCGACGAGGTCACCTTCTATACCGCCCCGATCAAGGCGCTGGTGTCGGAGAAGTTCTTCGAACTGTGCAAGCTCTTCGGCACCGAGAACGTCGGCATGCTCACCGGCGACGCCTCCGTGAACGCCGACGCCCCCGTGATCTGCTGCACCGCGGAGGTGCTGGCGTCGATCGCGCTGCGCGACGGCAAGAACGCCGACGTCGGCCAGGTCGTCATGGACGAGTTCCACTTCTACGCCGAGGGCGACCGCGGCTGGGCCTGGCAGATCCCGCTGCTGGAGCTCCCCCAGGCGCAGTTCATCCTGATGTCAGCGACTTTGGGCGATGTGTCCTTCTTCGAGAAGGACCTGGCCCGCCGCACCGGCCGCCCCACGGCGGTGGTCCGCTCGGCGACCCGCCCGGTCCCCCTGTCCTACGAGTACAAGCTGACCCCGCTCACGGAGACGCTCACCGATCTGCTGGAGAGCAGGCAGGCCCCGGTGTACATCGTGCACTTCACGCAGGCGCAGGCCGTGGAGCGGGCGCAGGCGCTGATGAGCATCAACATGTGCTCGCGCGAGGAGAAGGACCAGATCGCCGAGCTGATCGGCAACTTCCGCTTCACCACGAAGTTCGGCCGCAACCTCTCCCGCTACGTCCGGCACGGCATCGGGGTCCACCACGCCGGCATGCTGCCCAAGTACCGCCGACTGGTGGAGAAGCTCGCCCAGGCCGGCCTGCTGAAGGTCATCTGCGGCACGGACACGCTGGGCGTGGGCGTCAACGTGCCCATCCGTACCGTGCTGTTCACGGCGCTGACCAAGTACGACGGCAGCCGGGTGCGTACACTGCGCGCCCGCGAGTTCCACCAGATCGCGGGCCGGGCCGGCCGCGCCGGGTTCGACACGGCCGGACTCGTCGTGGCGCAGGCGCCCGAGCACGTCATCGAGAACGAGAAGGCACTGGCGAAGGCGGGCGACGACCCCAAGAAGCGCCGCAAGGTGGTGCGCAAGAAGGCCCCCGAGGGCTTCGTCGGCTGGACGGACAACACCTTCGAGAAGCTGATCGCCTCCGAGCCCGAGCCGCTGACCTCGCGCTTCCGGGTCACGCACACGATGCTGCTGTCCGTGATCGCCCGCCCGGGCAACGCCTTCGAGGCGATGCGCCACCTGCTGGAGGACAACCACGAGCCGCGCAGGCAACAGCTGCGGCACATCCGCCGGGCCATCGCGATCTACCGCTCCCTGCTCGACGGCGGGATCGTGGAGAAGCTGGACAAGCCGGACGCCGAGGGCCGCATCGTCCGGCTCACGGTCGACCTCCAGCAGGACTTCGCACTCAACCAGCCGCTGTCCACGTTCGCGCTCGCCGCGTTCGAACTCCTCGACCCCGAGTCGCCGTCCTACGCGCTCGACATGGTGTCCGTGGTGGAGTCCACCCTGGACGACCCGCGGCAGATCCTCGTCGCCCAGCAGAACAAGGCACGCGGCGAGGCCGTGGCCGCGATGAAGGCGGACGGCGTCGAGTACGAGGAGCGCATGGAGCGCCTCCAGGACATCACCTACCCCAAGCCGCTGGAGGAGCTTCTCTTCCACGCGTACAACACCTACCGCAAGAGCCATCCGTGGGTCGGCGACCACCCGCTGTCGCCCAAGTCCGTCATCCGGGACATGTACGAACGGGCCATGTCCTTCACGGAGTTGGTGTCCTTCTACGAGCTGGCCCGCACCGAGGGCATCGTGCTGCGCTACCTCGCCGGCGCCTACAAGACCCTCGACCACACCATCCCCGACGACCTGAAGTCCGAGGACCTGCAGGATCTGATCGAGTGGCTCGGCGAGATGGTGCGCCAGGTGGACTCCAGTCTGCTGGACGAGTGGGAGCAGCTCGCGAACCCGGAGGAGATGACCGCCGAGGAGGCCCAGGAGAAGGCCGACGAGGTCAAGCCGGTCACCACCAACGCGCGCGCCTTCCGGGTGCTGGTCCGCAACGCCATGTTCCGCCGCGTGGAACTGGCCGCCCTCGACCAGGTCGAGGAACTGGGCGAGATGGACGCCGAGGCCGGCTGGGACGCCGACGCGTGGGGCGAGGCGATGGACAAGTACTGGGACGAGTACGAGGACCTCGGCACCGGCCCCGACGCCCGCGGCCCCAAGCTGCTGGTCATCAAGGAGGAGCCCGAGAACGGCCTGTGGCGCGTGCGTCAGATCTTCGACGACCCGAACGGCGACCACGACTGGGGCATCAGCGCAGAGGTCGACCTCGCGGCCTCGGACGCCGAGGGCCGTGCCATCGTCCGTGTCACCGAAGTCGGCCAGCTGTGAGCCGTCCGCGACCAGGTGTGAGCCAAGGAGAGACCCACCGATGACCAACCCGGCCGAGAGACTGGTCGACCTGCTCGACCTCGAACAGATCGAGGTCGACATCTTCCGTGGCCGCAGCCCGCAGGAGTCCTTGCAGCGGGTCTTCGGCGGCCAGGTGGCCGGCCAGGCGCTGGTCGCCGCCGGCCGCACCACCGAAGGCGACCGCCCGGTGCACTCGCTGCACGCGTACTTCCTGCGCCCGGGCCGACCGGGCGTACCCATCGTTTACCAGGTGGAGCGGGTCCGCGACGGCCGGTCGTTCACGACCCGCCGGGTCACGGCCGTGCAGCAGGGCCGTACGATCTTCAATCTGACCGCCTCCTTCCACAAGCCCGAGGAAGGACCGTTCGAGCACCAGCTGCCGCCCGCCCGTGAGGTGCCGCACCCGGAGTCGCTCCCGACGGTCGCCGAGGAGGTCCGGGGGCACCTCGGCGCGCTGCCCGAGCAGTTGGAACGGATGGCGCGCCGTCAGCCCTTCGACATCCGGTACGTCGACCGGCTGCGCTGGAACGCCGAGGACATACAGGGGGCCGAGCCGCGCAGCGCCGTGTGGATGCGCGCGGTCGGACCGCTCGGCGACGATCCGCTGGTCCACACCTGCGCGCTGACCTACGCCAGTGACATGACCCTTCTGGACGCCGTCCGCATCCCGGTCGAACCCCTGTGGGGCCCGCGGAACTTCGATCTGGCCTCACTGGACCACGCCATGTGGTTCCACCGGCCCTTCCGCGCGGACGAGTGGTTCCTGTACGACCAGGAGTCGCCGATCGCGGTGGGCGGCCGGGGCCTGGCCCGGGGCCGCATCTACAACCTCGAAGGGCAGCTGATCGTCTCCGTGGTCCAGGAGGGACTGTTCCGCAAGCTGGGCTGACCTGGGTTTCAGCTCACGGTCCCTCGCCGGGGCGAGGGCGTACGGCGTCAGTGCGCCAGGCCAGAGCGAGTTGGGTGCGGTTGGCGCTTCCGGTCAGTTCCATGGCTCGGGTCAGGTGTTTCTTGACGGTGTCGACCGTGACACCGAGTGGTGATCGGCGATGCGGGCGCGGTGGACCTGTGGCTGAACGGCAAGGGCATCGGGTCACCGAGTCCCTCCGACGAGCTGGTCCGGCTCGCCTTCACGGACAAGGCACCGCCCTGACCCGGCTCCCAGGTGTTCTCACCGGCAGCTGATGCGGTGCACCGGCCGGCCCGTCGCCGGGGATCGTGTGCGCCGGCGGTTGGGTGTCACGCCGGCCCCTGCGGCCTCGGTCCTCTCCCGTGCCGACGCGTTCGGTGCCAGGGGTCGCGGCCGGCAGGCCGATGAACCCGGAGGCCTCGGAACCTGTTGGCCGTCGGGATCGCGGGCGATGCTGCGCCGTGCGAAACGGAGTTGGAGCGCCCTGTGCGCAGGGCCTGGGACAGCTCGCCGACCCTCCTGCGAATCCTGCCAGACCGGGATCGCCGGGACCGCCCTCGCTCCGGATCACTGCCCGTACCTCAGCACCAGCACCGCCGCCGCGGCCGCCCAGCGCAGGGCCATGGAAACGAGGACCGGCCGCCCCGCGGAACGCGGTCTCGTTTCCGGCGCCATCACCCCCGGTCTGCGGGCGTACGGCGCAGTGAAGCCGTTCAGCGCCCGCAGGGTGCTGCCGTTTCGCGCTATGCCGATGTACGCGGCGATGGAACCGACCCCGAAATGCCCCCAGGTCCAGGTGAACCGCTGGGCCTTGCGGGCGGCCTGCTGCCCGCAGGCGCGGCAGAGAACCTTGGTCTCGCGCTGCACCTTCGCGGCCAGCAGGATGCTCAGTACTCAGGTCGCCGAGACCGGTACCGCCGGGAACCAGCCGCAGATCTCGCACTCGCAGGGCAGCCGGGCACTGGCTGGGTGAGACGACTCCGGCCGTCCCGGAGTGGTCGTCCTGGTCATCATCCAGGTGGAGTTGACCGCCACGCCGGTGGCCGCGGTACGGGTGCCAAGGTCGTCCAACTGCTTGCGGTAGCCCAACCGCAACCCGAGCGCGCCCACCACAGCGGCGTACACGTCGGTGTACGCCCGCGCCGCCGCCGCGACGTCCACCCGGCCGGCCGCGAGGTCCTGGTCGATGGAGCCGATCCTGGCAGCGGCCGCGCGGTGCACGTCATCGGGCTCGGCTCCCTCGGTGACGCCGAGCCAGGCAAAAGGACTGGCAGTGGCCACAGAATCCCCCCAATCACCCGATATCAAAGCCGCGTTGAACGGCCGACCTCCGACGAGCCCCTCGGCCGGCGGGGTGAAGACCGCACGCCCGTACCATGGCCCTGCCGAGCCCGGCTCCCCCGTTGCCGGCGGAACGCCAGGTCCCATGCTCGTGCGCCTTCTGCCCAGGTACGTACGACACAGCCCGACGTCCCCACGCAGCGGGCACGACGAGCGCGGACCGCGGCCCGCACCGCACCATCGTCGCCGCCCCGGGGGCACCTGGCGATTACCCGAAGGTGGAATCGAACACCGCCTGAATCCGCGCCGCCCGGGCGTCGTACCGCGCCACGCAGCAGCACCCACGACCAACCCCCCTGCACTGGCCGGCGCCGTCAGCCCGTGGCACCCTGGTCCTCGACAGCCGGGGCCTCGCCAAGGCCGGCCTGCGCGACGCACCGTCACCAGACGGCTCGTCTGCGCCTGCGCCGACGGCCTTCGGTGATCAGCTTCGCGGCCACCTCGTCGAGGTGGCCCACCCCTGGGTCAACCGCCCCGCCCCGAAGTGGCCCCTGTCCCGCCTCGTCGTCGAACCGGTCACAGAGAGTCTGATCAGCGGCCGGTCCCGAGGGTGCAGCGGCGTGCAGCGCGCGGGCCGGCATGTGCAGTCCCGTCGAGACCTGGCCAAGGTCAGGTCACCTGCGGGAGCGGCATCAGGCATGCCCACCACGGTCGCTGTGACCGTCGCCGGGCGGGACGATCCCGATGGCGGCAAGGTTCCGCGCCTCCTGACCTGCCGGATCGAAGGGCTTCGCCGCGGTGAAGACGATCCGTGCGTTCTCGGGGGTGATCACCTCCACATCGCGGGTGTTCCAGGGCGTGTCCCGTGGACCGTCCACCGAGTCCGCGCGCACCGCGCGGCAAGCCTCGGCAAGGGCATCGACCTGGCTGAGCACGCACGCGAAACTGAAGCTCACCGCCGGCGGCTGCTCCGGAACGTCCGCGGCCGAGACGAGGAGTACGTCCTGGAACGCCCAACGGCGCAGATGCACGAGCCTGCCGGGGATGCTGAACAGCTCGAAGAACCCGAGCCCGCGAATCCAGAAGTCCACCGACGCGGCCAGATCGCTCGTCGGGATCGTCATGAAGGCAGGCATCCCGTAGATGCCGCGGAACGGCTCCGGCGGAACCGCATCCGGTCCGGGAGCGGGCACAGGACTCATCTCGAACGCGTTGTAGTAGTCACTCATGCGCCCCACCCTCCAGCCTCACGCCACGTGAGGAGCAAGCCGGTTCCGTGGATCTCGCCCCACTAGGTCTCATGTCTTCCGACATCAAAGAGCCCATGGGCAACGGGCGTCGTCAGCGTGATCGCGATCTGCATCTGCCGTCCGCCCATGCTTCATTGCCCACTTGCGCAGTAGGTAAAGTATTTACACTCGTCGTCTTGTGGACCAGGAGGTTCCCCTTGCTCTCCTCTCTCGTACGGCCCCGGTACCTGGTCCGGCCGTTGGCCGCGCTGGCCGTGACAGCGACGGTCACCCTCGCCCTGCCGCCGGTCGGCGCATCTGCCGCCGAAACCGGCCCCGCCGCGGTGGCGGACGCGTTCCGGACGGGGCCGGTCTACGTCGACCCCCGGGCTGGCGGCGAGTTGCCGAAGGCGGAGGCCGACCAGCTCGCGGAGAAGATCAGGAAGGCGGACAAGCCGGTCTTCGTCGCCGTACTGCCCGCGACATCCGACTACCCGCGGGCCACGCTGTTGCGCGACCTGCGCTCGCTGACCGGCATCACGGGCGTGTACGCGGTCCGGCTCGGCACCGGGTTCAACGCGGGCGCGGACCATCAGGTGATGCCGAGGGACGCGGTCGACAATCTCAAGGGCGCGGTGAGGCGTTCGTACGCCTCCGATGCCTCCGCCGAGGTGAACGCGTTCGTGGACCAGGCGCTGAGGCAGGCTGCGGGGCACGCACCCGCCTCCTGGCAGGATTCCGGCAGCGGGAGCGAAAGCGCGGCCACCGGCATGCTGGTGGGCGGCCTGGTGGTGGCCGGCGCGGCCGGGGGCGGGTACGCACTGTACCGGCGGGCGCGCAAGAGGCGGGAGGAGCGCGAGCGGGTCGAGCTGGAGGCTCTGCGCCTGGTGGTGGACGAGGACATCACCGCCTTCGGCGAGGAACTGGACCGCCTCGATTTCTCGCCGTCCGAGCCGGGCGCCACGGACGCGATGCGCGACGACTACGGCCGCGCCCTGGACGCCTACGACCGGGCCAAGCAGCAGATGGCCGCGGCACATCGCCCGCAGGACGTCCAGCCAGTGACGGAGACCCTTGCCGAGGGACGTTTCGCGCTGGCCGTCCTGGCGGCCCGGCGCACCGGTGCGCCGCTGCCCCAGCGGCGTGTCCCGTGCTTCTTCGACCCCCGTCACGGCCCGTCGGTCAGCGATGTGAACTGGTGCCCGCCGGGCGGGGTACTGCGGATGGTGCCCGCCTGCGCCGAGGACGCGCTGCGGGTGAGCCAGGGCGGACAGCCGCTGACCCGCATGGTACCCACCGACCAGGGCGCCCAGCCGTACTGGAACGCGGGCCCCGCCTATGCCCCGTGGGCGGGCGGATACTTCGGCGGCGCCGGCGGTGTGGTCGGCGGCCTGCTCGCCGGCACCCTGCTCGGCAGCCTGCTCGGCGCGCCCTCGGCCTTCGCCGACGGCGGCGACGGCTTCCCTGGCGTCGAGGGCCTGCCGGAGGGCGGCGAGTTCTCCGGTGCGGATTTCACCGCCTCGGACTTCGCGGGCGGCTTCGGTGACTTCGGCTCCGACGGCGGTGGTGACTTCGGCGGCGGCGACTGGTGACCTGACGCCGTCCGGTGCCGGCCGAAACGCCGGCACGTTTCCGGGGTGGCTGCGGTCTACTTCCCAGTGCACCCCAATCCGGCCGTGGGACTGACGACATCGGTCCGCCGCGATGCCCAGGAAGCGCTCGGAGAGGGAAAGCATCCATGCCTCGCGGCAACGATCTCCGAGACAGGGAGCCTCGCCCGTGCCCCGGCGAGGCACACGCCCGGACCGGCGCTCCGCACTGGTCGAACGGGGCGCAGCGTGGATCAGCGAGGTCAGGTCGGCAAGGGCCGGTGCAACGCCCTGCGGATCACACCTCTGTGCTCTGGAAGTTGATCTCCAGCGCGTCACCTTCGTGACCCGTGGCGGAGGGTGCGCCTTCCTCTCCGCGCCGCACGCGGCACAGCAGTACGGCGCAAGGCTGGTCGTCGCCCACGCCGGCGCACAGGCCCGCGACCCACTCCAACGGCTCGGAGTGGTCAGCACGCGTCGGCGGAGCCGGATCCCACGGCATCTCCCTCTGCGCGTCCGACCGGGCGTTGCGGCGAGCGTTTCATTTGCTAGATTGCGCAACTAATTAATTCACGTCGCCTCACTTCGCCTGCCGGACACGGACGCTCCCCGGACGGCACCCGGGGCGTGACCGTTTGTGGGAGTGGGAGATGTCTGACCTGCGGGACGGCTCCACCGGCCGCGCCACACGCCGCCGTGGTACCGAGGTGCCGCACCAGCGTACGGACGGGTCCACCGGCGGGCACCCCCCTGGCGGCCGGGCCGCCGCGCGGGCGGCGGCCTCCCGCTCCGCCGGCCGGGGAGGCGCACGGCGCCGTGTCCGGCCGGCGAGCCGGGCCAGGCGGGCCCTGCGGGCGGCCGGGATCTGCCTGGCTCTGGTGGTGCTGGCGGCGGCTGGTGCCGGGTGGTGGTTGTACCAGCACCTCAACGGCAACATCACGAGTGTCTCGCTCGACGGCAAGGGCGGCGCCGAGAAGGCGGACGCCTTCGGCCGCACGCCGATCAACATCCTCGTCATAGGCTCGGACGGGCGCACCAGCGCGGCCGACTGCAAGCTGGGCGGCGGCTGTTCGCAGACGGGCGTGCAGTCCGGCAACGGGAACGCGGACGTGGAGATGGTGGTGCACATCGCCGCCGACCGCTCCAACGCCACCGTGATGAGCATCCCCCGTGACACCATGACCTCCGTCCCGGCCTGCAAGGACAGCGCGAGCGGCGCCTCCACCGCCGGCTACTACGGCCAGATCAACAGCGCCCTGTCCTACGGTCCGGCCTGCCAGGTCGCCACCATCCACCAGTTGACCGGCATCCCCATCGACCACTTCGTCAAGCTCGACTTCGCCGGCGTGGTGAGCATGTCCGACGCGGTGGGCGGGGTGTCGGTCTGCGTCAGCGACAACGTCTACGACACGTACTCGCATCTGAAGCTGTCCAAGGGCACCCACATCCTCAAGGGAGTGGGTGCGCTGGAGTTCGTCCGCTCGCGGCACGGCTTCGGCGATGGCAGCGACCTGGGCCGTACCTACGCCCAGCACATGTTCCTCAGCTCGATGATCCGCAAGTTCAAGAGCGCGGGCACCCTGACCGATCCCTCTGCGGTCTACGACCTGGCTAACGCGGCCACCAAGGCACTGACCGTGGACGACGGCCTGGGCAGCATCAGCAAGCTGGCGGGACTGGCCTCCGACGTGAACAAGGTGCCCTCGCACCGGATCACCTTCACCACCATGCAGACCGCTCCCGACCCCAACAACAAAGACAGACTGGTGCCGGGCGCCGGGGCGAAGTCGCTGTTCGCGACCATCGCCGGCGACCAGTCCCTGACCGGCGACTCGGGCAAGAAGTCCACGACGGCCACCGCCACCCCCCAGCCGGTCGACCCCTCCCAGATCGCCGTGAAGATCGAGAACGGCACGGGCACCAGCCGCCCGCGCGCCTCCGAACTCGCCACCGCGCTCACCGACAAGGGCTTCAGTTCGGGCACGACCACGGCGAACGCCCCCAGTACGACCACCACCACGACCCTTGCGTACGGAGCCGACCAGAAACCGCAGGCCCAGGCGGTGGCCAAGGCGCTCGGCCTGCCGTCCTCCCATCTGAAGCAGGGCACCGCCGGCGGCCTGACCCTCGTGATCGGCAGCGACTGGCCCAGCGGCACCACCTACTCGAGCACCAACGGCAGCGGGTCCTCCCCGGCACCCGCCGACACCCATGCCGCAGTCTCCAACGCCCATGCCGAGACCGCCGACCAGTCCAAGAGCTGCGCCCAGGTCAGCCCCTACAAGACCGTCCAGCTGAACGGCGTCAACATGACCCCCGCCCAGGCGTACGCCGCCGCCACGGACCAGCCCGACTCGGACCGCTGACCCGTAGGCAACCGCCTCAGCCGCCGGGAGCACGCGAACGGGGAGCCGGGCCGCGACCCACCACGGCCCGAGCGGTCAGCCGGCCGACAACTCCTTCACGACGGTGGCCGCGTCCCTGTCGGCGGCGAAGCAGACCTGGCGTCGCCCCGCACGCCGGGAGCCGACGAGGCCCGCGAGGGTCACGTCGCTCTCGCCCTGGGCGAGCACCGACAGCGGATGCAGCCGTACCGAGGACGCCGGCAGTCCGAACAGCGCACCCCTCCGCGAGCACGTCGGCAGACGGCTCGACGGGTCCGCCGGCCTGTGCTGCCACGTCTTCTCCCGCTTCCCGAAGTCCTGGGCGATGCCGTGCGGACCCGAGGCATAGCCCTGACCGATGGCGCGGAACTTCCACTCGCCGCCGTGGCGGTACAACTCGCCGAAGACCATCGCCGTCTCGGTGGAGGCGTCCTCGGTCACGTCGTCACGGGCGATCTCGCGGCCGTCGGCCTGGTTGACGACGCGGGTGCTACCGCAGTTGCGGAGGTGCGGGGCCGATGAAGCCCGGACCGCCAGGGTCGTCGTCGGCGACTGCCTCGTGAGCGGAGCGGACGGCTTCCTCCGGCGTGTGCTCCCGCTCCAGGAGGCCGAGGAGGAACGGCACCACGCCGCGCTCCAGCAGCGCCGCCTGCCAGGCATCCCGCGCCTGACGCACGCGCGGATCTCTGGCGCCATGATCCGCGTGCCCTGTCAACGACCGGTTGCGCGCCGCGGCGACCAACAGCCATATGAGATCGACGACCCCGGATCCGACAGCCAGGACGGCGGCAACCGCGCCTGCGGCGACCAGGGCGTCGCCGATGCGCCGGGCCTGGTCCAGGGCGTGCAGTCCGTATCCGAACACCAGGAACACGGCCCCCGCCATGGCCGAAAGGCTCGGCACGAACACGGCCAGCACGGGGAGGATCCCGCCTGCCGAACGGGCGGCAGCGCCTTCGTCGCGCCTGCCGGACGCCCCTTTCAGTTCAAGGTAGTCCTGGTACTCGACTCCGGCTGCGGCCGTGATCGTCTCTCGTGCCGCCAGTGCCCGGGCACGCAGGTCTTCACGGGTGGCCCTCCCCGCATGCCGACGCAGTGCCTGACTCACTTCCGGGGAGTCCAGGGCCTGGTCCAGGATCCGCTCGAAGACGGCACCGCCACCTGCCGGCAAACGGTCGGGCGTGGGCATGTGTGGCTCCCCGTTGGAAGTGGTCCCGCGTTCGGCACCGTAATAGTTCTCCGATTGCGCAACTAAGAAACCTTAGTCAAGCACGAATGACGGTTCGCCGGAGAAGAAGCGCGGCCGGGATCAGACGCGGGGACCGTCGGGCCACTGTGCAGACGCCGCCGTCGAGGTTGCCGCACGCCCCGCAGACGGGAGAGAGGTCCGCTGATGCCCTCCGGGGCACTGATGGCGACCACGCTCTTCCCCGCGGTCAGGGCAGCGGTCCCGATCGATCAGTGCCGCTGCCGGGCGGCGTCGACCAGGAGGCAGGTGATGTCGGCGGGCAGGTTCAGATGGCGCTCGATCCAGTGGGCGTCCTGGGCGTGGACGGCGAAGACCCAGGCGGTGTACAGGGTGTTGAGACTCGGCGCGTTCTTGCCGAGCAGATACGGGCGCACGCCCTCCATCGGGAATCCCTCCAGCGTATGGGCGGTGAACCACGACTCGTCGACCGTCTCCGTCAGGTTCCGGCGGCGTTGGCGGGTCGCGCCGTGGTGGCCGTGCCACAGGGCCGCCACCACGACGAACGTGGCGGTGCCCGCGCCGATGAGGGCCCCGCCGACGAGCGGCCGGTCCCGGGCAGGCGCGGTGGCCAGCGCCGTCACCTCCAGCACCATCAGCACGATCACGCCCAGCAGGGCGGTGACCTCGCCGGTGTGCGGCTGGGCCCTCATGACACCCTCTCCTTCGGCTTCCATCCTGGCCCGGCACCGGACCGATGTCCTGGGGCCGTACGACCCCTGCCCAGGCCGGGCGGGCGGAGGGCGCTGTCCTGGTGTGTCAGGCCAGCGCCCGGGGGCGTTCCCGCTCGGACTCCTCGTCGTCCACGTGCCAGTGCAGGTCGCTCACACCCGGCTCCAGCGACAACCGGGAGATGACCTGCTCCAGCGCGGCGGCGACATCGCCGTTGATCACGACCGCGGCGCGCAGGCTTGCGGCCTCCTCCTCCCGGCGGGCACGCAGCCCGGTGGGGGCGAGTCCGGAAGCGGTCAGGGTCTGCAGCAGCAGGGCCCGCAGGTGCGTCTCGGCCTCGCGGTCGCACACCAGGTGCACCGTGGCGCGGACGGTGGCGTCGGGGTCCGTACCGGAGGCCGGCGCCCGGTCCAGCAGCCGCCCGGCCGGCCGCAGCACCACGTGGACGGCCAGGACCACCACGGTGCCGAGCACGGCCAGGCTCAGCTTGCCGGATGCGGCCAGCACCCCGACGGCCGCCGAGCACCACAGGGTGGCGGCGGTGTTCAGACCCCGCACCCCGGCCCCGTCGCGCAGGATCACGCCACCGCCGAGAAACCCGATGCCGGACACCACGTAGGAAGCGACCCGGGTGGGACTGCCCATATCGCCCACGGCCTCGCTGTACAGCACGAACAAGGTGGCGCCGGTGGCGACCAGGGCGTTGGTGCGCAGGCCCGCCATCCGGGCGCGCCACTGGCGCTCGACGCCGATCAGCGCGCCGCAGGTCACCCCGGTGCCGAGCCGGGTCAGGAAGTCGACGGTGGTCAGAGCGTGCACGAGGCACCTCCTTCGGGGAGCGGGGCCGCGAGCGGCCGGATCAGGTGCGTGACAGTGAGGCCCCGGGCGGTGGCCGTACGGCGTCCGGGGCCGGACGTCAGGCGAGCGGTTCGAGGAATTCCAGGCGGTTGCCGACCGGGTCGGTACTGTAGAAGCGGCGGTGGCCGGGCAGGTTGTCGTCCCACACGACCGGTGCGCCGTGTGCGGCGAGACGATCGGCGAAGGCGTCGATGCCGGTGACGCGCAGGCCGGGGTGGGCCTTCATCGCGGGGTGGAAGGGGTCTTCGATGCCCAGGTGGATCTGGACGCTGCCGTCGGGCGTGGCGAACCAGCAGCCGCCACGGGCGGCCAGGACCGGGGGCTTGGGGATCTCGGTCATGCCGAGGGCGCCGGTGTAGAACCCGCGCAGCGAGTCCTCGCTGGCGGGCGGTGCGGCGAGCTGGACGTGGTCGAGAGCGGTGAGCATGCGGACCGGCCTTTCCGTACGGGCTGTGGGTGGATGGTTCTCCACGGCGTCCGGGGTGGCTCGGCCACCCCGGCACAGTCCGGGCTCAGTGGCCGAGGGCCACTTCGACGATCTTGATGACGACGAGGATCATGGCGACGAGGAGGTAGGTACGCAAGGCGCCCATGCCCATCTTGCGGGCGGTGGACATGGCCGGCCGGGTCAGCGTGTCCAGTGCGGGCATGCGCCAGGTGTCCCGGCCGGTGCGGTCGATCGGGTCCTCCCTGGTGCCGGTGCGGCGACGCGTGAAGGCGTATCCGGCGGCCAGCACCCCGACGACGCCGCAGGCGGCCATGATGTCGAGGATCGCGGTCGCGGAGATGTCCGGGAAGAGGACCGAGGCGGTCAGAATGACCGACAGGGCGACCAGGACACCGACGACGGCGGAGGTGAACGCGTTGGTCTTCGGGCCGTTGACCCAGGGGCCGAGGACCTGCCTGTCGTTGCACAGCAGGAGCAGGAACACGCTGGCGGAGGGCAGCAGGACGCCGGCGAGGGTCTGGACGCCCTCGGTGAGCAGGCCCAGCGGGGAGCCGGGGATGAGCACGATGGCGGCAGCTGTGGCGACCAGGCCGGCGTAGACGGCGTAGAAGCCCTTGGCGCCCTTGACGCCCCGGTGGAGCGAGTGCCGGATGCCGAACACGTCCCCGATGGCGTAGGCGGTGGACAGGGACACGGCGAACGCGCCGATGATCGAGGCGTCCAGCAGCGCGATCGCGAACAGCACGCCGGCGAGCTTGCCGGCCTTGGCCTGAAGGCCGGTGGCGATGCCCCCGGCGTCGGTGAACTGCCCGAAGCCGTGGGTGCCCGCGAACGCGGCGGCGGTGAAGCCCATCATCGCCGCGGCCCCGATGACGACCACGACGATGCCGATCCACAGGTCGGCCTTCTCGTACTTCATGAAGCGCGGGGTGATCCGCTTGTCGATCACGTAGGACTGCTGGAAGAACAGCTGCCAGGGCGCGACCGTGGTGCCGACGATGCCGATGATCAGCAGCATGACGGTGGACAGCTGGCCGGTGCCGCCGGGCATGTTCGGCACGACGAAGTCGCGGGCCATCTGCGAGGCGTGCGGGTGGACCATGAAGTAGACCGGCACCAGCAGCAGCGAGGCCGCGCACAGCGTGATGGCGACCCGCTCGAAGCGGCGGAAGGAACCGGTGAAGGCCGAGGCGATGATGATCGCGGCGGCGAGCACCACGGACGCGGCCTTGGGTAGGCCCAGGTAGCCGGTGGCCAGGGTGATCCCGATGAACTCGGTCACCAGGGTCAGCGCGTTGAGCAGGAACAGGTCGATGACGGAGAACGCGCCCCAGAACTTCCCGAACCGCTCCAGGATGAGCCGGGCGTGGCCGACGCCGGTGACGGCGCCCAGGCGCAGCACCATCTCCTGGTTGACGTACAGCACCGGAACCAGGAGCAGCAGGGTCCACAGCAGGTGGGTGCCGTAGTTCTGGCCGGCCTGGCCGTACGTGGCGAAAGCACCGGCGTCGTTGTCGCCGACCATGACGATCAGGCCGGGCCCGACGATGGCCAGCAGCGTCTTCAGCTTCGCCGACAGGCCGGTGCGCGGTGCGGTGTCGTCGAGCCGGATGGTGCCGAGCGCGCCCTGGATGTCGCCGAGGTGCGCGTCGTCCAGGACGGCGCTCTGGCGGGGCTCGATCGTGGTGGTCATGACGTACCTCCCGAATCCCCCCCAAAAGGGGAAGGTAGGGGGCACGCGAAAGCCATCCCCCCTGCGCGAGCGCGCAGGACGGCGGCCCGTGACGGCACGGGGCCGTACGGGAGCGCGGGACGCGGACGTGAATCCGCGCAGGGAAGGTGGTTACCGCGTGCCGGAAGAATGCGAGGACAAGCGGGAAAGGGGCCGACTGTGGCCCGGACTACTGCAACTGCAATCCATGTCTCTCGCCTCCTTCCGGCCGGGGACGCGCACGGCGCACGTCAGCATCGACTCGGCAAGGAGCGGACCGGCACACACGACAGCGGCCGGTACACCCCAACTCGTCAGAGCTTTGGCACTCCACGGCGTAATCCCCTTGCCGGGGAAGCCACTTGGCCTCACCCCTTAGGCCGGGGAGAGGTGTCCTGACCCTGGGCGTCTCTCGACGTCGTGGGGTCAGTGGCCTGTGTCCGTGAAGACGCCTCACCGAACGAGGTGCCTCTTCAAACCTCCAGAAGCATAGCCCTACAGTTTCAAGATCGCGCAACTGATTGACGGATTCTTGACGTGCTCACGAGCCGAGGGCCGTATCGCCACGGGCGATCCAGCCATCGATCACGGCGAGCTTCACCCCTGCGTCCAGGGCCAGGACCTCGGGCGCGACACCGGCGCTCCACGCAGCGACCACCGCACGCCGCAGCTCCTCCGCACGCGTCGCCAGCCCGGCCTCGGCTGCCTCCGCGGAGGCAGCCATCAGGGCCCCGGCATCCTCGGTCAGCCGGTGTGCAGCCTGGCGCACCGCGAGGCGTTCCTCTTCCCACCGCCGATCGTTCACCGTCCGCCTCCCTGGGCCCGCGTCCGATCAGTCCTGCGTGGCCGACCGGGCCAGCTTGGCGCCGAGCCCCAGCAGGCGCACCGGCGTCCCGACACCGCAGGCATCGGCTACGGCGAGGAGGGCCGGCTCCGCGAACGGAAGCAGCATCCGCAGGCCACGCTCAGCCCCTGCGGGCAGCGTGAAACGGGGCAGTGTGATCGTGATCGTCATGACGCACCTCCGCCTGATCAGCACCCGCGGACGGACCGGAGGCAGACGTGATGGCTGCCTGGCACATCCAGGAGAGGCAGGCCGTCAGACAGGGATGCGGTGCCCGCCGGGCGCCCCGGGTGCCACGGAATGGGAGCTGGGACTACTGCTACAGGAACTCATCCCGTTCACCTCCTCGCGCTCGCGGCGGTCAGATCGGGCAGCGACGCATCGCTCCCTCCGACCAGGGTACGCCCGCCCACGGCGCGACAACATGCCACGGCGGTTCGCGCACCTGCGACGCGGGCCAGGCGGCTCCGCGACATCGACCATCAGACGCAGAGGGCCCTGGCGAACGGCCCGCACGGTGGACGCCGGCGATGAGCGTGCGGCATGCGTGCGGGCCGTGGGCGGCGGCCGTGATCGTGAAGACGCGGGCTCCGGGACGCCGCTGCCGACGATTGGCCGACATCGCTCCACACGGAGTCAAGGCGCCATCAAGGAGTTGCGAGCTTGCGCAAGCATGGGTCTAGACTCTGACGCGTTTGAAGAGGCACCTCGTTCGGTGAGGCGTCTTCACGGACACAGGCCACTGACCCCACGACGTCGAGAGACGCCCAGGGTCAGGACACCTCTCCCCGGCCTAAGGGGTGAGGCCAAGTGGCTTCCCCGGCAAGGGGATTACGCCGTGGAGTGCCAAAGCTCTGACGAGTTGGGGTGTACCGGCCGCTGTCGTGTGTGCCGGTCCGCTCCTTGCCGAGTCGTACGGCGCCACGGCGCCACGGCCGGAGGGAGGCGAGAGTCGGATGGACCACAGTTGCAGTAGTCCGGGCCACAGCCGGCCCCGCATCCGATCGACCTCGCCCGTCCTCGGCACGCGGTAACGCCACTCGGCCACCTGCACTTCGATTGACCTGACACCCGTGCGGCCCTACGCCGCCGCGGGCGGCCGGGCTGTCCAGGTGTGCCCGTGGAGTGTGCCGCGGTGTCCGTTCCCTCCCCCATCGGGGAGTAGGAGGCTCACGCATGACCACGCCTGAATCCCTCATCCCCACGCCGCTCAGCGCCGTCGCGGACGACGCCACCAGCACATCGGTGCTTTCGCGCGTCGGCTCCGGACCGGTCCTCGACGTCGGGGCCGCCTGCCGTGCCGTAGGGGCCCTGGCCGCCGGGAACTGCCTGCACCCGCCGACGCACCACGACCGAGGAGGGGCCGCCCGACCGCGCCGGGAGCGGCAACCGGCGGATGCCGCCGTTGTCCCGCCCCAGCCCGGCGACCACGTCCTCTGCTCGCAACGTCGGCAGCGGGGCCCCGCGCGCCTACCTGCCGGTGGTGACGGTCCGGTTCGCCGGCGTGCCGGAGCAGAGGCAGCTGAGCGGGAGGTGCGTTCGTGATACTCGCCGCTCTCGACCACGTGCAGTTGGCCGCCCCGGCCGGGTCGGAGGAGACGCTGCGCGGTTTCTATCTCACCGGGTTGGGGATGGTGGAGATTCCGCAGCCTGCGGGACCGGCCCGGCTCGGCGGATGCCGGTTCGCCGCCGCCGACGGGGGCCGCCTGGAGATACACATCGGCATCGAGGACGGGTTCCGCCCACCGCGCAGGGCTCATCCGGCGGTGCGGGTGAGCGGTCTCGACCAGCTCGCTGCCCGCCTCGAAGCCTACGGCGCACCGGTTGTGTGGACCACGAGCCTGCCGACCCACCGCCGCTTCTACACCCAGGACCCGGTCGGCAACCGCCTGGAGTTCCTCGAACCGCTGCCGTGACGGCCACGGCAGCCTCGGATCCCCCACCAGGTGGATCCGTTTTCAGCCTCGGAATCCGCGCGCTCCAGCGCGCCCTTCCCGGGAAACAGGAGGCTTCTCATGAGCCGCTCCGCACTCATGGTGCTGCGTCTGATCCTGGCCGACGGCACCGAACGCCGCTACCTGGTCGAGGATCCGACCTCCGAGGCACTCGCCTCCGGGGCGGTGTACGACCCGTGGGTCCACCTTGCCCATCTGCTGGCCCAGCAGGGCCGCGACGTCGACTGGCTCGTCCGCTTCACGGGCCTGCCGCCCGCGGCCGCCCGCCGTATCACCGAAGCCGCCCGCTCCTCCTGACCCGCCCTACCAGCAGACCCGTTGCCGTACCCCCGTACGCACGCGCCCGTCCCCGGAGGTGACTTCCATGTCCGCGCTCATCCACCGCAGCACCCCGCGCACCACGTCCGTCCCGACCACCGACGCCCTGCTGGCCTTCTTCACCCGCGCCATCCGGCGCCTGGCCGACAGCCCGCTCGACCACACCGTGCTGCACGTGGCCACCCGCTCCCCCACGCCGCCGCGCACGTCCGCCCTCGCTCCGGGACGGCTCCGCGCTCACTGGCACACCGTCACCGGCCCGGACGGCCGGCGCCGCCCCGAGGCCCGCTGGCACATCGGTGCGTGACCACCCGCCCGTCGCTGTTTCCACGCCGTTTGGAGGGCCCCTTGCCATGCTGGCGACCCTGGACCACGTCCGACTGACCGCCCCTGCCGGATGCGAACCGCTGCTGCGCACCTTCTACGCCGACCTGCTCGGCATACAAGAGGTGACCGGCCCACCGGTGCTCGCCGTGCGAAACGCCTGCTGGTTCACCGGCGAACACGGCGGCGCGCAACTCCACCTCGGCGCCGAGACGCCGTTTCTGCCCGGGATCCGCACCCATCCCGGTCTGCGCGTCCACGACATCGACGCCCTCGCCGACCGGCTCGCCGCCCATCGCGCACCCGTCGTCTGGGACGATCGGCTCCCCGGCCGGCGCCGCTTCTTCACTCTCGACCCGGTCGGCAACAGGCTGGAATTCCTTCAGTGAAGGTGGATCAGTCGACGCACGGCACACCGCCCGCTTTCACAGCCGGGCCGGAGCCGTCCGCTGTTGCCGTGTTCGACGCCGGAAGCGGGCGGCGTCGGGGGGGGGGGAGAGCCGCCTGGCCGGGATGCGGGCCGCGTCGCCGGGAGTGACGACGACGCGGCCCGCGGGCAGGCCGCGGGCCGGTGTTGCCCGTCGTACCGGCCCTGTAGCCGAGTTCGGCCAGGCAGGACGGTTCCACTGGGCTGAGTCCCCGGCCGCCGTCGCCGTTGACGACATCGCCGTGGGCACCGTCGGTGTGGGTCAGGCCGGCCCGGTCAACGACCGGCGCCCTCGACGTTGGCCACCATCTTTCGGAGCACCTTGAGAGCGGCCACGTACTCCTCATCGCTGATGCCCTTGTGCACCACGGTCCGAAGGTCGGTCACCAGCTCACGCAGCCGCGCTCTGGCAGCCTCCCCCAGGTCCGTGAGGTGCAGACGCTGATCGGCGCCGGTCCGGAGCCAGCCCCGATGGAGCAACTGGTCGACGGCCCGGGCCATCTCATGCTCCCCGTCGGCAAGGGGTGTCAGCTGCGTGACGGCCTCCTCGCGGGTCGGTGCTGTCGTTGCACCGTTCACACGGTTCAGCACCCAGTACTGCGGCTGCGTGACGTCGATCTTGGCCATCGCGTCACGCAGATGCCGGGTCACGGCCGTGTGCGCCAAGCCGCTCCAATAGCCGACCGGCTGAGTGGCCAGCGCGTCGTCGGTTGCCGCCGGGTCTGCCGGCGCCTGGTCCGTAGTGATGCCAGTCAGCTGTTCCATGAGCGCGACGCTACAACCCGCCGTGAGCGCCCTTGGGACGCCGCATCAGTCGAGCTGAACAAGGAGGTCGAGGCGGGATGCCCGCAGACGACGCAGCCGGATCGCCGGAGCCGGTTCAAGCGGGCCGACGCAGCACCGCGCCACGTCCGCCTTCAGGAAACCGACCGGCGGGTCGTCACTCACCCGCCCCACCCTGACGGCTGCTATTCACGCCTCGTCAAAAGCCCTGCCAGCTACGGCAGTTCTCCATTCCGTTCCTGCTGGGGCCCTCGGAAGCCCAGCCGCGGGACGGAGCGAGTCCTGGTCACTGCTATCGCCGGATCTTGCGGTTGATGACGCGCTGGACCTCGGTGATCGCGACACGGATGTCCCCGCTCCTGGCGCCCTGTTCACGGGCGAGCTTCAGGGCTTGGTCGACGTACTTCTTGTTGGTGAGCACCTTGGCGAGCCCCTTGGAGCACTCCTCGGTGACGGCGGTCGCCTGGTACGCCTCGATCGTGGCGACGACGGTACCGAAGGAGATCTTCGGGAAGCGCCGCTCGTCCTGCTTGACGAGGCTGAGCAGTTCCTTGAGCTCGTTGAGGTCGTTCGTCGTCACGGTCTTGTCTGCCAGCTTGTCGAGCTCGACGACCACCTTGTCGAGGACCACCGACGCCTTCTCCAACGGTTTGGCCCTCTTGTCGAGCCAGCGGTAGACGAAGCCGACGATGACGGCGATCGCCGCGATCAATGCCGCCCAGGTGAAGGTGCTGTCGAGGCCACCGCCGGCAGCGGCGGCCGACCGGATCACGCTGCCAGGGGAGGCATAACCGGCGTTCTGCTGCGGAAAACTAGGAAGAGAGGGCATCATTAGGGTGTCCTAACTGAGAACTAGGGAGGATGCCCGGCGGGCGGGTCCTGGCAGATCACCCGGCGAGCGTCAGAAGGTTCTCCGTGCATCGAAGACACGATGCGCGTCATACAGCTGCGGTCTCTGGCTCCACCAAGCCCGAGGCCGCAGTTGTGTCTAGGGCAGCTCACTTCCTCGGGGGTCCGAGTATCGAGAGCAGGTACCGGTGCGCGTACGCGCGTATGAGAGGCCTGGTCATCTCCCGACCGCGACGCGGGCAGAAACGTCCCGGATGCACAGAAGATCTGTCATTTGCTGCATACATTGCCGTATGTGTGGAAACTGACGGCATCGGCTCTTCCTTCAGTCGTCTTGCTGAACAGCGTGCAGGGAGCGAGCGGGGACGGGCTGCGGCCGCTCGGCGCTTCCCACGGGCTCGGAATCCTGGAAGCGCTGGGCGGTCTGCCCGTCAGTCGAACGGGTGCCGGGGGACCAGCCGGGCCAGCACGCGGTGTCGGCGCCGCCAGTCGGGGTTGTCATGGACCACCGAGATCCGCACGTCGTTCACGGCGCCGTACATCGCCGCGGACACCGCGCCGATCGACAGCCCGGCCGCCGTCGACACCCCGCAGAACGCGAGCGTCACGACCGCCGCGATGACCAGCAGCGCCACGCCGGCGATCGGCATCACGGCATCCGGCACCCTGGCGAGCCGCAGCCGGGTCTGCACCCGGGCCGTCCGTCGGCCCTCGCGGCACGCCTTCTCGACAGACGCCGCGTAGGCCTCGATGTACATGTCGCGGGTGGCAGACGTAGGGGGCTCCGTCACTGCTTCCTCCTTGATGCCGTCGGTGTGGCAGGTACCAGGCATGGCTTTTCCTTCGTTCTCTCAGTTCACTTACGGGGCATGGACTCGGGCACCTTGCCGGTGAGGAACCACCGCACGGCCTTGTCGTCGACGCCGTCCTCGCGCATCCGCTTCCAGGCGTTGCTCAGGTGCGTCTTGAGGTTGCCGCGGGTGATTCCCATGACCCTGGCGGCCTCTTCACGGCCCCTGTGGATGACGCACCCCAGGTGGATCGCGTCCTTCTCGCGCTTCGTGAGCCCCCCGTTCTCGATGTAGTCGAGACTCCGGTGGATCTCCGCCTCCTTCTCGATCGGATCCCACAAGTCCGGGAGGTCGACCGCGAGCTGCTCACGGATCTGGTCCGCGAGCAGGGGGCTGAGCGGCTCCAGGTACAGTTCGGGCACTTCACGGGAAGACAGGATCTTCTTCCGCTCGTTACGTGCCTCCTTCATGGTTTTGGCCGAGAACTTCCTCCAGTTGGAGCTCCACCGCCTCGCGTCGGACGCCGCGTAGTTGCTCACCCGGTCCCTCACCCAGTCCGGGACCCGGAACACCGGCGCGCCCTGGAGGTAGACGTTCCTCATCAGTTCGAACACACGGCTGCCGTCGTCCGACTGGTGATGGTGGTTGCTGAAGCTCACCGGAGCCTCCTGTGGCGTCCCGCACGGGGTGAACGAGGTTTGGCGCAGAACCTACTCGGCGGGTGAACTTCCAGGGTTTAGGCGGAGAGTTCGGTGAGGCCAGAGAAGTCAGTGCGCTGCTGCGGAGCGACGATCTGATCGGGGCCGGCCTCGCGCGCCAGGCACAGCATGGCCGTTCCGGCCACCGGCGGCACCATCCTCGCCCGGTTCGCCCGTATCCTAGCCGCGGCCACGTGCTCGATGCGCTCGAGCCTGGCGCCGCGCTCGGGGTCCGACGGTTCCTTCCGCGTCTTGGTGCGCTGGAAGGTGACGCCACGGGCGGACAACCAGGCGCCGCGGCGCCGCGGTTGGATCCCGATCGCGCGCAATCACGGCTTCGGCATCCGCGAACTGCCGTTCACGGGGCTGTTCCGCAGCACGCTGCACGGGATGGTGCGGCGCTGGGACCCGAGTCCGCACCGTCGGCAGCAGCTGTCCGCCGTCGCGGGTCTGCTGGCTGGACCCTGCCCGATCTCTTCGCGGTGGCCGATGAGCCGTACTCGGAGGAACTCCGCCCGATGCTGCACTGCCCCCCTTGGCCACCGCTCAGCTGATCTCAGGGCTCTGCCAAGCAGTGCCCGGACTTCCCCAAGCCCCTGATCAGTACGGTCGGGTCGTTCGCTCCAGGCGGACGACGACGATGGCGATGTCGTCGTCGGCGCCGCTGGCAAGGCCCAGGCGGGCGAGGAGGGCGTCGGCGAGGTGTTCCGCGCCGAATTCGGTGCAGGTGGCGAGCGTGGAGGTCAGACGGGTCAGGCCGGTGTCGATGTCCTCGCCACGGCGTTCGATCAGGCCGTCGGTGTAGAGGATGAGGGTGTCGCCGGGGGTGTAGCTGGCGGTGGCCTGGGGTCGGGGGACGTGTTCGGGGCGGGCGCCCAGGGGTGGGTCGGTGGCCTGGTCGAACAGCTCGCAGGTGCCGTCCGGGTGCAGCAGGACGGGCGGGGGGTGGCCGGCGCTGCTGTAGATGAGCAGGTGGCTGTGGCAGTCGACGAGGACCTGGACGGCGGTGGCGGCCAGTGCTCCCTCGACCGAGCGGGCGTACAGGCCGAGGACCTCCAGGGCTTGCGCGGGGCCGTGGACGGTGCGGGTGGCTGCGCTCAGCGCACTGCGGAGTCTGCCCATGACGGTGGCGGCCATCAGCCCGTGGCCGACCACGTCGCCGACCGCGACGGTGAAGCGGTCCGCGGGCAGGTCGACCGCGTCGTACCAGTCGCCGCACACATTCAGTGCTCCGACCGCGGGCAGGTAGCGCACGGCGATGTTCGGGTGCCGGTCCAGGTCCGGGGAGTGGAGCATGGTTTCCTGGAGAGCGACGGCGATGCGCCGTTCATGGGCGTGGGCCTGGCGCAGTTCCTCGTTCAGCCGCTGCAGCTGCCGCGCCCGGGCGTACAGCTCGGCCTCCATGGCCGCTTCCCGCCCGGGGCTGACCGACGGCAGCGCCGTGCGGTGGGCGTGGACGACATCGGTCATGTCCTCGGACCGGTGGATGATCCAGGCGACCTTTCCGTCCGGGCCGAGGACAGGCACGTTGATCGCGGTCCACCACCGCTCCTTGAATACCTCGCGGTTGCCGGGGACCGGAATGTCGTACTTCTGCAACTCCATGTGATCGGTCTGGCCGGAGGCCAGGACACGGTGCAGCGAGGCCTGCAGCGTTGCCACCCCGTCGGCCGCCGAGTCGGCGGGGTTGTCCGGGAAGGCATCGAAGAGGTAGTGCCCGAGCAGCTCGGCCCGGCTGCGTCCGGTCACCTCGCAGAAGGCCCAGTTGGCGTCGGCGATCACCAGGTCCGTGCCGAGCACCAGGCACGGACTCGGAAGGGCGGCGAACACCCCGGTATAGTCGATCTTCGGTGTCACACGCTTTTCCTGCCGGTCGCTCCCTCTTCAATCTACGGAAGGTCCCGCTCCCGCGCCCGCCGACCTCGCTGGCGGGCAGTGTTGCCCCGTGCCCCGCGGCGGCCTAGGCGTGGCCGGCGCGACGACACCTGGTGCCGGGCCCTAGGCTGCGGACATGGCCGAGTCCAAGACCCCGACGCCCCGCGACGCCTTCGAGCTGCTGCTGGCCGGTAACCAGCGCTTCGTCGCGGGCACCCCCGAGCACCCGAATCAGGACGCCACCCGCCGCGCCGAGATCGCACCGTCCCAGCAGCCCTTCGCCGTGCTGTTCGGCTGTTCCGACTCCCGTCTGGCCGCCGAGATCATCTTCGACCGCGGCCTGGGCGACATGTTCGTGGTGCGCACCGCGGGCCACGTCATGGGCCCGGAGGTGCTGGGCAGCATCGAGTACGGCGTCGACGTGCTGGGCTGCCCGCTGGTCGTGGTCCTCGGCCACGACTGGTGCGGCGCGGTCGGCGCGGCGTGCGCCGCCCTGGAGGACGGCATGACACCGGCCGGATACGTCCGGGACGTCGTCGAACGGGTGACCCCCAGCGTGCTGGCGGCACGGGCCGCCGGACACGTCGAGCCGGAGGATATCCTCGCCGAGCACATAAGGCACACGGTCGACCTGCTGCTGGACCGCTCCCGGGTGCTCGCCGAGAAGGTCGCCGCCGGCCGGGCCGCCGTGGTGGGCCTGTGCTACCGCCTGGGCGACGGCAGTGCTCAGCTCGTCGCGGCCCGCGGCCTCGACGTGGTCGTGCCCGCCGCGTCCTGAGAGCCACGACCATGGCCGCTCGGGCACGCCGCCGATCCGGTGCCGGTCACTCGGCAGGCCGGGCCCCGCGGCGCGGCGGAGCCGGTTGGCGATGGCGAGCCCCAGCCCCTCCTCCGCCGGCAGGGACGTGACGATGAGGTCGCACCCCTGCTGGTCGAGTTCGCGCAGGAACCCGTACAGGCCGCGCGCGCAAGCGGCCATCGGAGCGGGGACCGTGACCACAGCGTGCGCCGTCGACGAGGAAGAACCGCGCCGGCGGCCCGTAGTGCGACGGATGCCGGCCCGGCGCCCGGACACGGCTGGTGGAGTGGACCGCGAGCGGGCAGCCCAGCACCGCTGCGAGGTCCTCGCACGTCACCCCGCCGGGCGGGAGGAGACTGGGGATGGATGTCGCCCGCGGCGTCGACGATGGTCGACTCGACGCCGACCTCGCAGGGGCCGCCGTCCAGGCCGCCCGGCACGAAGTCGACGGCATCACCAAGCTCGACACACACGTGGTACGCCGTGGTCGGGCTGACCCTGGCCGAAGCGGTTGGCGGACGGGGCCGTGACACCGCCGCCGAAGGCCGACAGCAGCGCGAGGGCGACGGGGCGGCCCGGCACGCGCACGGCCACCGTCTGAAGGCCACCGTTCGTTTCGAGGGGCACACGGGGACCGCGCCTCACGAGGAGCGTGAGTGGTCCCGGCCAGAAGTCTTCCGCCAGCAGGCGCACCGTCGCGGGCACGCCCTGGACCCGGTCGTCCAGATGCCGCGCGCCGCCGATGTGGGCGATCGGCGGGTGGGAGGGCGGACATCCCTTGACCTGGACCGACGACGCTCGTGATCGGCCTCAGCGCCGACCTGGGACCCCGGCACCAGCCGTCGCACCACCCGGCCCGGCCGCAACTCGCCGGACCGGGCCACACCGACGGCTCGGCCACCACCCCCAGGCGCCGGGCGAGGACCGCCCGGTCGGCACCTCGGCGAGCGGCGCCGCTGGTCCAGAACCCGCCGGTTCGTCATCCACGCGCGTGACGAGCGGAGCGCTGCCTGCGCTGTCAGCCGAACGCCGGCTTGCCTGCCGGGGCGGGGGAGAGAGCCCCGGCCGCCCGCATCGGGTCGTGCCGGGTTTCGAGGCGGACCTCCTGGGGAGTCGGTGCGCGTGGTGTCGTATACGCCGGAGCAGCGCGTGTACCTGCCGACACTGCGGGCCGACTGGCTCACGCAGACGTTCCTGCACTGGGCCTACTCACCCGACCAGGTGCAGCCCCTTTTGCCGGCGGGTTTGACAGTGGACACCTGCGACCGGTGGGCGTGGGTGAGCCTCACGCCGTTCGTGATGGCTGGCGTGCGCCCGCCGGGGGTGCCTGCCGCCCTGCCCTCGTTCGAGGAGACCAACCTGCGCACGTATGTGCGCGAAGGGAGCGGCAGGGACGGGCTGTGGTTCCTCTCCCTCGAGGTGGACTGCCCGGTCATGCTGGCCGCCCGCGCGGTCGGTGCGCCGTACCACCTCGGGCGCATGACCCTGTCACTCGGCGGTGATGTACTGACCTACACCGGGACTCGGGGGCGCGGCGGGCCGTCGTACCGCGTGGTGGTCCGTCCGGGCGAGCCGGTCCGGCCGACCCAGCGGGACATGTGGCTGACGTCGCGGTGGCGGGCCTTCACACGGGGCCGCGGCGTGCTCTGGCAGACGCCCGTCGAACACGAGCCCTGGGCGCTCCGCGCGGCGCGCCTGGAAGACGTCGAGGAGACCCTCACCTCGGCGGCCGGGCTGCCGCCTCCCGCGCAGGAGCCGCTCGTCCACTTCTCGGACGGGGTGCACAAGGTCCGTTTCGGGGTCTCACGCCCGGTGTGGCCGACAGTGAGGAGACGGGGATGAACGCGGTGCTCGTGGCGCGGTCCCAGGGGCTGTTCAACCTGGTCGGCGGCGGCTGGCCGCTGCTGCGCCTGCGCAGCTTCGAGTGGGTCTTCGGACCCAAGTCCGAGGAATGGCTCCAGCGCACGACGGCCGGGCTGCTGGCCACGGCAGGCTGGAGCATGCTGTTCACCCCGGCCACGACCGCGGGAGTGCGCCAGGCCCGCCGCACGGGGCTCGGGACGGCGGTGACCCTGCTGGCCGTCGACCTGGTGTACGTGCCGATGCAGGCCGGATGGCTGCTGGCATGGCGCCGTTGCGGCCGACTCGGGCCGGCCGCGGGCGGATGAACCGGACCGCCACCGAGGCGCCCCTGATGCGCCGATCCCCGAGGACCGGCCGTCTGCGCTTCCGCGGCTGGATCGCCGGCATCGGCACAGCGTCCGGCGTCCGACTGATCCTCGGCCACTGGCCCCGCTCCCCCTTCGGGCCGTTCAGCGATGTGCTGACGGAGGAGGCCGACGGCCACCGCCTGCTGCTGGCCCCCACCCGCCGCACGGCGGACTTCGTCGCCGGCACCTACGCCTTCGACGAGGTCCGCATCGAACCCGTACGCCTCCGCGTCACCGGCGACGACTGGACGGTCACCGCAGGCCCGCTGCTCGACCTCCGCTTCACCGTGGGCCGGCGCGGGTCCGTGGGGCTGCTGCTGCGGGCGGTCCCCGGTGCACTGGCCGACCGGCCCTTCTGGACGGCAGTGACGAACCCACTCGCCCGCATCCTCCTGGGCGTACGCACCCGGGGGACGGCCGGCGGCGGCCGGTACGAGTGGTACGGCGCCCGCGATCTGCATCTGATCACCGCGGCCACCGCGATCCTCCAGGGGCGGGACCTCGGCGCCCTCACCGCCGTGGAACCGCCGGTACGGTTCGGCTTCGGCTCCACCCCCCGCACGCCCTGCCTCGTCCGCGTCACGACGACGGTGAGTACACCGCGCACGCCCCCACCTTCCGCGGGACCATGTCCGCGGGAGCCACGCACACACGACGGAGGCTTGAGATGAACGCCCCACCACGCTCGGAAGCCGCCCGGCGCCGCCCGCCCGCACACGGCGCTGACATGGATTTGCTCGGCATCTATCTGAACGACCACCTCGCGGGCGCCACCGCGGGCGCCCAGCGGGCCGCCCACCTGGCACGGGTCGCCCGCGGTTCCGCGCTCGGCGGGGCGCTCGGGCCTGTCGCCACCGACATCGCCGAGGACCGGACGGCGCTCGTCGGCATCATGCGGGACTTGGGCGTCCCCGTACGCCGCCACAAGGTATGCGCGGGCTGGGTGGCAGAGAAGCTGGCACGACTGAAGGGCAACGGCCGCCTGGTACGGCGCTCTCCGCTGAGCACCGTGCTGGAGTTGGAGGCGCTGCGGCTAGGTGTCGAGGGCAAGGCGGCCGGATGGCAGACCCTGCGCCGGCTCACCGGGACGGACGAGCGCCTCGATCCAGCCCTGCTGGACAGGCTGCTGGAGCGAGCCCGACGACAGCAGGACACCGTGGAGGAATGGCGCATCCGCCAAGCCGAAGCGGCACTGCGCACAGCGACCGACTGAACGAGCGCTCCGCGGGCCGGGGGCGGAACCATCCGTCGGGAAGGGAGGCACCTGGGGGATGCGAGTCGCTTGGATGGAGGTTCGCCGCAGCCGTACCGTCCTCGGCCGCACAGACTCGCCCTGGCTCTTGTCCTGCCTGGACCACGGGAGGACGGCTCCGCAAGCTCGGCTTCCGGCTCGCGGAGGCCCGCTCGACCGCGTTGTTCCAGCTCGCCGTCGCACTGCCCGCCGTGGTCCTCGCCCGCACCTTCGGCATCGACATCACCGTCCGCCGTCAAACGGCGGAGACCTGCCGCCGGAGACGGGGGCGCCCACTCAGCCGAGATCGACACGACGGAACTCGAAAGCCGACCCCCGCACCGATGTCAGACCCGCTCGAACGGCTCCGCGTACGTGAAGGCGCCCCACAGCGCGGGGTCGTGGCCGGTCAGGGTGCGGACCTGGAAGTACTCGCCCCACGAGGGATCCGGTGCGGTGATGCCGTAGTCCGCGCTGCTGCGGAAGCCGTAGCGGCCGTAGTACGCGGGGCTGCCGAGGAGGGCGACGAGGGGCTCGCCCAGGGCATCCGCTGCGCCGAGCACGGTGTGGACGAGGGCGAGGCCGACGCCTCGGCGCTGGTGGCCGGGGTGCACGCTGAGCGGGCCGAGGCCCAGGGCGGGGGCAGTGCCGACATAGCCCCGGGTGCAGACCACGTGGCCCACTACCTCGTCCTTGTCGCTGAGTGCCACGAGCGACAGTTCCGGCAGCCAGCCGTCGCAGGTGCGCAGCTCGTCGAGGAGGGTCACCTCCACCGGAACCGGGGTCTCCGGCTTGGCGAAGGCCGCCGCGGTGACGGTGCTCACGGCGGGGACATCGGCAGGCGTTTCACGTCGGATCAGCACCGGCACAGTCTGGGTCCCGGGCCGCGGCACCGCAAAGGACTTTTGGGACGCCGGGCTGACCGCCCAACCGGCCTGATCGATCCCGAGCAGGACCCCGGCAGTACCAGCCTCGCCGTCGTCCGCTCGGAGGCCGCCCGCGCCAGTAGCCGGTGCAGACGACGCGGTCGCCGCACGGGTGGCGCGCGATCGGTCGCCGGCCCGAAGCCCTTCGCCTGGCGTGTGGCGACACCCGTGACGAGGTCCTCATGTTCCTCGCCCCGCTCTGTCACGGAGGCATGCGGGCAGTTCCGTTCCAGGCCACCGAGGACGAACGACGGCACCACGAACGCCCCGTGAGTCTGTCGTCCGCTCCGGTCAGCTCAACAGGGCAGCCGTGAACCTCTTGCGGTGGTCCACCAGCCATGTCCGCATACGGTCCCAGCGTTCCCATCCACCACGTTCGGCCAGCGCCTGGAGATAGACGGGGTCACCATCGGTCACTCGGCGGGTGACGAAGGCGCGGCAAACCTCGGTGGCCTGCTCGATGACGCCGGGCAACTCGGCGCGGTCCCCCGCCGGGAGGCCGTAGCTGTCGGCGAGGATCCGCAGCCGCGCGGGAGCGTCAAGGCCGGTGGGATAAAGGGCAGTTGACGATTTCAGATCGAGCATGGGCACCCAATAACGGGCGGTCATGGCGATGTCCCAGAGGGGACGGCCCGGGGCCGCCAGGTCGAAATCGATCAGGGCAGCGGCACGACCATCGCGGAAGACGACGTTGTCCGGGCACACGTCGTTGTGGCACAGCATCGTTCCCCCCTCCGGGTCGGCCAGGTCCCGGGGCCACTCGGCATGGGTGTCGACCGCGACAGCCCTGCTGGTCTCATGCAGGCGCCGCAGCAGGCTCCCCACCGATTCGAGGGCAGTCTTCGTCATCGCCCAGTCCGGGAACGGTGGCAGAGCCACGTCGCCGGGGATGAAGGTCAGCTGCTCGCGGCCATCCGTGAGACCGACAGGGGCCGACGCCGCGTCGAAGCCGTGCTCCTTCAGCGCACGGAGATAGGCGTGCAGGGCGCGCGCGTTGCGCGGCGCCGGGCGCTCGACCAACGCACCCCGGCGGAAGACCGCCCCCGCGTTCGCCATCCCGCCGACCAGCGCCTCGCCTTCAGCCGTCACGAGGATCACACTATCGCCGGATCGACCCCGCACGGACCGGACCGCAGACTCGGCGCGACGCTGCGGCAGCAGCGGTCCCGCAGCTCATCCGACACGATCCGCGGCGACGTCCCCACATCGAACCGAACGCTCAAATGCCGCCTCAGGTACGGCGATCGAGGGACAAGGAGTTTCAGAGGTCGAGGACCAGGCGGTCGCCCTTGGCTCGGGAGACCCAGATCATCATGGTGGCGCCTGCGGCGCGCTCCTGGTCGTCCAGTACCGAATCTCGGTGGTCGATCTCCCGGACAGCACCTTCGTCTCGCAGGTTCCGCGGATCCCCTCCCTGCTCCGCGATGTGCAGTCTCACTCCGTTCACGTCGACGAAGCGGTGGGTGAGCGAACTCTCCATGGGAATGACCTTGAATCGTTGAGGGCGTGCTACTGGTTCAACTGCGGGTACAGGGCTTCCAGATCGGCGGACAGCTGCGACTTGACCCAGCGAGTGGTGTCATCGGCCAGCACCTCGTGCGCCCCCGCCTCGATGCCGTCGAGGGCGGCCACGGCGACGTCGCGGGGGTCGGCCTTGGGTGCGTCGAGGCCCGACGTCATGTCGGTGTCCACGTAGGCCACGTGGAGCCCGGTCACCGCGATGCCGCGCGGCTGCAGCTCCAGACGCAGGGAGTTGGTCTGCGACCACAGGGCGGCCTTGGAGGCGCCGTAGGGCGTGCCGTCGGCCAGCCAGGACAGGGCGGAGTGGACGTTGAGGATGTGGCCCCCGCCGTTGCGCTCGATGACCGGCACGAAGGCCCGGGTAACCAGCAGCGGCCCGTAGAAGTTGGTCTCCAGGTCGCGGCGCACTTCCTCCATCGGGGAGTCGAGGTACGAGGCGCGGACCGAGGCGCCGGCGTTGTTGATCAGGATGGTGACGTCCCGGGCCTGCTCGGCGGCGGCCGTCACGGATGCGGGGTCGGTGACCTCAAGAGCCAGCGGAACGGCACCGGGGTGCGTCACCGTGCGCGGGTCACGGGCCGTGGCGTAGACCTTGCCGGCTCCGCGCCGGGAGAGCTCCTCGACGAGCATCTTGCCGATACCCCTGCCGCCTCCGGTGACCAGCACGGTGGCGCCTTCGATTGCCGTCACGACTACCTCCAAGAGTTGGAAACCGATCGGTTTCAACCACCGTAAACCGATCGGTTTCCAGCTGCAAGTCCAGGAGCATCCCGAATGGCACCAGGCATGAAGGGCGGCATGGGCAGGATCAGCGCACAGGAGAGACGTCAGAGCGTCATCCGCGCGGCCATCGCCAAGTTCGCACTCAGGGGCTACTACGGCACCTCCATCGAGGCGATCGGCAAGCACGCCGGAGTCACGCAGCCGTACCTCACCTCTTCCGACCCTTTCCGGGCAAGCAGGCGACCTTCGCCGCCGCCTCGATGCGGAGAATGGAGGGCACCCGGCCGGCTTTCGAGGCACGGGGCGATGAGCAGATCGGCGAGCTTGTCCGGGCCGACTGGACAAGGCTTCGGGAAACCGTGCGCCTGCCGCCGGCTCGGACACCGACGAGGCCACGGCCTTCCTCGCGCACGGCATGCTGATCAACACCCGGCCATCGGGCTTCTCGCCGACCACCAGGAAGCAAAGCCGTGATCGGGAACTGCTGCGGGCTGCCGCGGGCGGGCGTCAGCCCCGCGAGTACATCGGTCACCGGGCCCGCCGGCAGAGGTGGTGCGTCAGCGCACGCCTGCCGCGTCGAGCAGGGTGGCCACCGTGGGCGCGATGAGCCCGGTGAGGTTGTCCGCCCCGATCCCCGCGCGGGCGCTGGCGCCGTCGAAGACCAGGCTCAGCTGGCGGGCCAGCAGGTCGGGATCGCTCGCTCCGCCCCGTTCGGCCTCGGCCCGGAAGAAGGCCGTCAGGCTTCCCTTGATCCGGTGAGCCACCTGACTCGCGGGGTGACCCTGGTCCTTGAGCTCGATCTGCACGGCCAGGTACTGGCATCCCCGGAACTCGGGCGCACCGGCCTGCAGTTCCACCCGCTCGAAGACATGCAGGATACGCTCGCGGGGTGAGCGGCCGTCGTCCGCCGCGGGCAGGAGTGTCGTCACGAAGACGGAAGCGCGCTGCTCCAGGCTCGCCGCCAGCAGTTCGTCCTTGCTCTCGAACAACTGGTACATGGAGCGCTTGGACACCCCCGCTGCCTTGCACAGCGCCTCGATGCCGATGCCGACGCCGTCTCGGTAGGTGAGCGTGGCCGCCGCCTCCAGCAGCCGCTCTCGGGGAGTTGCCTTCACTTCAGTACGCATACGGCGAGGTTAACCCGAATCGGGCGAAATATAAACCGATCGGTTTCGCGGCCGTCGGGACGGCAGCGCAGCCACACCACGGAGAGGACACCCGAAGGCCCGACAGGCGCTCGGCGACGGCCCCTGGGAAAGGTACCGTCGCTGCGCCTCGGTACGGGCATCGTCGGCCTGACCGGCGAGTCCGGCCGGGTCTCCGGCGTCCGGCTCGCGGGCGACGAGGTCCTGCCGGCCGATGTGGTGGTCGTCGCGATCGGCGCGGAGCCCGCGACGCGATGGCTCGAGGGCAGCGGCCTGAAGCTGGACAACGGCGTGGTGTGCGACTCCCACTGCCGGGCCGAGGAGGGCATCTACGCGGTCGGTGACGTCGCTCGCTGGTACCACGGGCACCTGGGCCGGCCCATCCCTCTGGAGAACCGTACGAACGCAACGGAACAGGCCATGGCCGTCGTCGGCGGCATTCTCGGCGCGGACCCGCCGACGCCGAAGTCGACGCCATGGAGGGCGAGCTGTCAGCAGGAAACCGTGGACCTGGAGCTTGGCGGCGTACTGGTCGGTCCAGAAGTACGGCACCGGCGCGTAGGGCTCTGTGCACGGTCCTGCTCATCGCCGGTCACGAGACCAGCGCCGACATGATCACCCTGGGCACTGCCCTGCTCCTGGACAACCCCGACCAGCCGGCCCTGCTCCGGGCGGGCGACGACCCCGCGTTCGCCGCGAACGCCGTCGAGGAACTCCGGCGCTACCTGACCATCCCGCACCTCGGCCAACGCCGCATCGCCCGCGAGGACATCGAGCTCGGAGGTGAGATCATCCGGGCCGGAGAAGGCATCATCGTCCCGCTGCCCGCCGGCAACTGGGATCCGCCCGCCTTCCCTGGGCCGGACCGCCTCGGCCTCACCCGTGAGGCCCGCCACCACCACACCTTCGGCTGGGGCGTCCATCCGTGCGTCGGCCGGCAACTGGCCCGCATCGAGCTGCAGGTCGTCTTCGGCACGCTCTTCCGACGCGTCCCCACCCTCAAGGTCGCCGTGAGTCCGGACGAACTCGGCTTCACGCACGACTCACTCGCCTACGGCATCCACGAGCTGCCCGTCACCTGGTGAGCCGGGACCAACTGCTGCACACCGGTGCCAGGCAGCAGCGTCGCGTCCCGGCGCCCGAGCAGCCCGTGTCGCAGGCGGTGTCGAGGGCGGGCGCACCAGGCGGCCGCCGATCATCGGCCAGACCCAGGGGAGCCAAGCCTGTCGAGGTGGGCGAAGCAGAGCGTTCCGCACCGCCGAGGGCGTCCTTGACGTCGCAGGCGGCGACCGACCTCGCCGATGACGCCGTTGCCCTCCGGTGCCGGGCGGCCACCAGAGGACGACGGTTCATGTGACCTGCCCCACACCAGTGCGATCAGGATCAAAACGATTGAGTTTCGCGGGCGCACTGCCCTAGATTGGTGTACGAAACCGTTTCGGACTTTTAGTGGGCGAGACCATGATGACCGACGCGGAGGTCAGACTGAAGGGCGCGAGCCGCCCCAGCGCATCTCTGGAGCGGGAGCGCTTCGCTGCCGTCACGAGCCTGCCGAGCGGAGTCGGTGAGGGCCTCACCGCGGGCACTGGTGTTCCCCGGAGGCAGCGCCAAGGCCGCCGCGCATCGATCCGCCTCAGACAGAGGGACTCGCCGCGCGGTGGTCGGCACGACAGCGCGACAGCACCCGTCCATCGCCCCGCCACCGCGCAGACCCGGCTACAGCGCTCCGAGAGACGCCCGGCCGAGCGAAACCGTCACACCTGATCTCAGGGCGCTCCTTGGTCCGTGGGTCGTCGCCCGTCGGTCGAGTCGACGCCGACACCTCATCCGTCGAGGCACGGCACGGCCACCGCGTCCTGTCATTGACCGACAACCGACCAGCACAGCCCCTTGAGGGGAGTTCCATCTTGGAAGCCATCCCGGTCGCCGCCGTCCAGGCCGGGCCGTCCGGCCAGACCCATGCAACGCCGAAGCACCGCTGGTGGGCGCTGGCCGTGATCGGCCTCGCTCAGCTCATGGTCGTGCTCGATGCCACGATCGTGAACATCGCGCTGCCGTCCGCCCAGCAGGACCTGGGCTTCGACAACAACGGGCGGCAGTGGATCGTCACCGCCTACTCCCTGGCCTTCGGCAGTCTGTTGCTGCTCGGCGGCCGACTCGCGGACCTCTTCGGCCGCAAGACCACCTTCATCATCGGCATCGTCGGCTTCGCCGCCGCCTCCGCGATCGGTGGTGCGGCAAACGGGTTCACCATGCTGGTCGTCGCGCGCGCCGTGCAGGGGCTGTTCGGCGCCCTGCTCGCGCCGGCGGCCCTCTCCCTGCTCACCACGACGTTCACCGAACCCAAGGAACGCGCCAGCGCGTTCGGCATCTTCGGCGCCATCGCCGGCTCCGGCGCAGCCGTCGGCCTTGTCCTCGGCGGCCTGCTCACCGAGTACCTGAACTGGCGCTGGACGCTGTACGTCAACGACGTCATCGCGGTTCCCGCGCTGATCGGTGCCATCGTCTTCATAGGCCGCTCCGTCCCGGCCGAGCGGCCCAAGCTGGACCTCCTCGGAGCCGTTCTGGTCTCCGGCGGCCTGTTCGGCATCGTCTACGGCTTCGCCAACGCGGAGACCCACCACTGGGGCCACTGGATGACCTGGGGCTTCCTCGCCGCGGGCGGTGTCCTGCTGGCGGCGTTCTTCCTCTGGCAGACCCGAGCGAGGCACCCCGTTCTGCCCCTGCGCGTCCTGGCCGACCGCGACCGCGCCGCCGCCCTGTCGACCATCCTCATCTCGTCCGCCGGTATGTTCGGCGTCTTCCTGTTCCTCACCTACTACCTGCAGTCGACGCTGGGCTACTCGCCGGTGAAGAACGGCGTGGCATTCCTGCCGATGGTCGGCGCGCTGATGGTGATGGCACAGCTGTCCACCAACTGGCTGGTGCCGAGGATCGGGCCCAAGATCGTCGTCCCGGTCGGCATGCTGCTGGCCACAGGCGGCATGGTCTGGCTGACCCGCCTGGACCTGCACAGCGGCTACGCCGCCCATGTGCTGCCGCCGCTGCTCCTGATGGGCGCGGGACTCGGCATGTCGATGCCCGCGGCGATGAGCTACGCCACCCTGGGGGTGCAGGCGAGCGACCAGGGCGTGGCCTCGGCGGCCCTCAACACCACACAGCAGGTGGGCGGTTCGATCAGCACCGCGCTGCTGAACACTCTGGCCACCAGCGCCGCCACCGACTACGCGAAGCACCATCTGACCGACCCGCTGGTCAAGGCCAACGCGGCGCTGCACAGCTACACCGTCGCGTACTGGTGGTCAGCCGGCTTCTTCGCCTTCGCCGTCGTGGTCACCGTACTGCTGTTCCGCGCCAAGAAGAAGAACGCGAGCCCGCCCTCACAGGACGCCGGTGCGCAGGTCCGGGCCACGGCCACGCCCGACGCCGGGGCAGCCGGGCGGACCGCACCCACACCCGTGCTTCCCGCCGACGGGAGCCACGCGGTCGCCATCCGCGGACGGGTACGGGATGGCCAGGGCGCACCCGTACCACGCACCGCGATCACCCTGCTCGACACGGCGGGCCACCAGCTGGCCCGCGCCGCCTCCCGCGACGACGGCACGTACGCGGTGGACTCCCCCGAGCGCGGCAGCCTGGTCCTGATCGGCTCGGCGCCCGGATACCAGCCGCAGGTCGTCACGCTGACCGTGAACGGCTCACCGGTCTCCCACGACCTTGTGATGGTTTCCAGCACGATGGTCCTGGCCGGTACGGTGCGCGGCGGGGACGGCGCGGCCCTGACCGGCGCGCTGGTCGTGGCCACCGACCAGCGGGGCGACGTGATGGCTTCCACCACCACCGGAAACGACGGCGGCTACCGGATCAGCGACCTGCTGCCCGGCGAGTACACGCTCAGCGTCAGCGCATCCGGCCACCGACCGACCGCCGTGCCGGCCACCGTCTCCACCGAGAGCCCCCGCTGCGACATCCAGCTTCCCGTCGCGGCAATTCTGCGCGGCACGGTGCGCACCCAGGACGGACGTGCGCTGGACGACGCCCGGGTCACCCTCCTCGACGCCGCCGGCAACGTCGTCGGGACCCGCACCACGAGCATCGACGGAAGCTACGTCTTCACCGACCTCTCCAACGAGCACTACACCGTGATCGCCACCGGATACCCGCCGGTGGCCACGCAGGTCACAGTGAGCGGCGGCAAGGACGACGTGGACATCGTGCTGGGCCACAAGGAGGCGTAGGCACTCGGCCGCCAGGATCCCGAAGCGGTGAGCCGCCGGGGGCTCAGGTTCGCACGGGGCGTGGGCCTCTGCGCCGCAGCCAGCCGCGCAGACCGCGGTTCGCCGGCGCCGGGTTCTGCTCGGCCCGTTGTTCCCCGCGCGCGGGTGGGCCGGCCTGGCGTGCCATCGGTGCGCGGCGCCACTGCGGCGTTCGACCTCCGGTCCTGTCCTCGGGCCAGGGCGCCCCGAACACCGGACCGTCGTTCACCTCGGGCACTGCGAGGTCCGGCCCGCCACCCGGCTCGGGCGCCGATGGCGCTCGCTCGCCGTTCGGCCCGAGCACTGCGAGCACCCGACCCCCTCCGGTCACCGGCTTCCCATCCGGCGCGGGCCTCCGGAGCACTGGCTTTCCCGCCGGCGCAGGGGCGCCGAGCGCTGACACGCCCTCCGGCCCCGGTGCTCCGCGCAGCGACGCCCTGTGCGGCCCGGGTACTCCGCGCACCGGCGTCTTCTGCAGCCCAGCTGTCCCGAGCGCCGGCTGCCCTTCCGGCTCGGGAGCCCCGGGCAGCGGCGCCCCGGCCGGCTTCGCCGGCTCCATGGCCCGTGTGACCGTGCGGGCCAAGGGCGGGATCGGGCGGGCGGCTCCTCGCACCATGGGTGCGCGGCGGCGGGCCGCCGGCCGCGGAGCGGGTGAGGTGCCGCGCGCTTCCGCGAGCACGTGGGCCAGTTCGCCACGCAGCCAGTCGATCTCGTCCGCGTCCTGCGCGATGGTGATCCGCTCGGCGAGATGCGCCGCGGGCGATCCGGGAATGCCCTGTCCGGGTGGCACGGGCCGGAAGCGGTTGACGTAGGCCCGTTCGTACGGATCCCTGACGACGTCGGCGATGTCGACGGGCGCGAGGAAGGCTGCCACGGCTCCGGCCCGGGCCCACGGGTCCTCCGCCTGCCGCAGCAGGAAGCCGAGGTGCCGTCCCCGCCAGTTGCGGGCACGCAGGTCGACTCCCGCCTCCAGTTGGCCGCGCAAGGTCTCGGGGGTCCGTCCTTTGAGCAGGTGGGCGTTCTCGGGCGCCTGGGCGAAGTTCCGCAGGTCGTCGGCGAGATAGAGCCAGACCACGGCGCGGTAGCGGTTCAGGTACCAGCGCACGGGCACCACCAGTCCGAGACGGACGAGGCGGGTGAACCGCCCGGCCGGGATCTCCATGAGCGCCGCGCCCTCGGCGGTGCCCACCACCTGCACGCGCTCGCGCAGGGCTTCCGTGACATCGCCCTGTTCGCGGAGGCGGTCGATCTCCGCGCGCTCGACACGCCGGGCTCCTCCCCCACCCTCGTCGGGCACCGTACGGATGTGGCCGAGATGCACGGCGAGGTCGAACTCGCTTCGCTTCAGGCCCAGTTCCCGAGCGGCGTGACCCGGAGTGCAGGTGACGGGGCGGGGCTGGCCGATGATGCTTGCCGACATGATGTCGCTCCCCCGAGGAGTGAGGACTCACGCCCTGTGCGCGAGCCGTGCACACACCGTAGCCGGTTCGGCGCATCCCGTGGCGAGCCTGTGGATAACTCCACGCGACCTAGGAAGAGGCAGGTCAGAGGTCTGTGTGGGGGGTGCGCTCAGGATGTCTGGCGTCGACGCCGAGGTGTTCGCCGACGCGATTGACGAGCAGGGTCATCTCGTAGGCGATCTGGCCGATGTCGGCCTCGGCTCCGCTGAGCACGCACAGACAGCTGCCGGTACCCGCGGCCGTGACGAACAGCACGGCGTCGTCGTACTCGATCATGGTCTGGCGCACGCTGCCCGCGCCGAAATGGCGCCCCGACCCCTTGGCCAGACTGTGCAGCCCGGACGCCACGGCCGCCAGATGCTCGGCGTCCTCGCGGCGCAGGCCCGTGCTCGCGCCCGTGACCAGTCCGTCGTTCGACAGGACCAGCGCGTGCCGCACATGGTCCACCCGTTCGGTCAGATCGTCCAGCAGCCAGCCGAGTCCCTGGTTCTGCGCCATCTCCGTCTCCCCGTGTGGCGTCCCCCTGGCTGGAGGAATTCCCCGCCAGCCTTCACCACGACCGGCGCCCGGGCAAGCGGGATGGACGCATGGCACAGAAGATGACCGACGGGCGATGTCGGACCTTCGCCCCGGAGGGGGCAGATACCGCCAACCTGGCCGCGCGATCACCCGGCTCAGCCCACCGAGTTCAGGAGGCGTGCCGTGTGCATGCGGCCCGCGTACTCCACGAGCCGGATCAGGACTTCCTTGCCGGAGTCCCGCTCGCGCGCGTCGCACAGCACCACGGGGGTGCCGTTGTCGAGGTCGAGTGCACGGGAGACGTCGTGGGCGCCGTAGGCGCGGGCTCCCGCGAAGCAGTTGACGGCCACCACGAACGGAATGTGCCGGTGTTCGAAGTAGTCGACCGCGGGGAAGCAGTCCTGCAGGCGCCGCGTGTCCGCGAGGACGACGGCGCCGAGGGCGCCCTGCGACAACTCGTCCCAGAGGAACCAGAACCGGTCCTGTCCGGGAGTGCCGAAGAGGTAGAGGGACAGGCCGGAGCGGATGGTGATGCGCCCGAAGTCCATGGCGACAGTGGTGGTGACCTTGTGATCCACGCCGTCGGTGTCGTCGACCAACTGGCCCGCCTCGCTGAGCAGTTCCTCGGTGCGCAGCGGCCGGATCTCGCTGACGGCCCCGACGAGGGTCGTCTTGCCGACGCCGAACCCGCCGGCGACCAATATCTTCAACGCCAGTGCGGTGGTGTCGTCGGCGGCGTCGGAGTGCTCGGAGACCATGTTCGCTTCTCTCGGGAGGGCCGGTCGCGTTCGGTGCCCGCGCGCTTCGGGCGTGACGTCGGCATCATGGCAATGGGGACAGCCTCAGGGGCGGTTCGACCGAAACGATCCTGATGTTTTCGGCTCTCGCCCTGTCGGTGCCGCAACGCGTCCGGATGGGGTTGCGGTGGGGCGTACCGCGCTCTCCGCGCGGTCCTCTACAGCGCTCTCAATCCCTCGATGACCTCGCGCAGGATCCGCTCGTCGGGCAGGTGCGCCGGGGGCACGGGGCGGCTGATGACCACGCGGCCGAGTTCCAGGAGATCCCCGAGGAGCACCCTGACCACGCCGACGGGAAGGTCGGCGCCAGCGGCGAGTTCGGCGACGGACTGCGTCTCCGTACGGCACAACCGGACCAGGGACCGGTGTTCGGGGCCGAGCGCGGTGTCGTCGTCGATCGCCGGTGCGGCGGGGTCGAGGGTGACGAGGGCGATCAGGTCGAACCGCACCCCGGTGGGCCCCGGCTGGGTGCGCCCGCCCGTCATCGCGTAGGGGCGGACCAGCGGCCCCGCCTCGCCGTCGTACCACTGGCTGCCCGGCTCCCGGGAGCCGTCCATCGGGATGTCGGTCATCGTTGCCGCCTTTCCGGCTCACCCGGCGGCGGGCGGTTGTGCTGTGGCGCGCGGTGGCGTGTAAAGGTGTTCACCGACCCGTTTGACCAGGCGTGCCATCTCATAGGCGACGAGCCCGATGTCGGCCGTGACGGCGGTGAGCAACGCGAGGCAGGAACCGTCGCCCGCGGCGGCGACGAAGAGGAACGCGTCGTCCATCTCGACCATGGTCTGGCGCACTCCGCCCGCCCCGAAGTGCCGTCCCGCGCCCTTGGCGAGACTGTTGAAGCCGGAGGCGACGGCGGCGAGATGTTCGGCGTCCTCGCGCGTGAGGCCGGTGGAGGCGCCGACGGCCAGCCCATCGTTGGAGAGGACGACGGCGTGCCGTACCTCGCTCACCCGCATCACCAGGTCGTCGAGCAGCCAGTCCAGTTCGCCGGATCGTCGGCCGACGCTCGTGTGGGGGTCCTGGATCATTCCGGGTCTCCTTCTTCGCTGCTGTCACTGGCCGTTTCCGGTTCCGGGGCGGCGCCGTGTCCGGGCTGTCTGCCGCCGCCGCGCGCCCAGCCGTCGCGGTAGGCCGTCATGCGGTCCCGCACCAGTTCGGGGGTGCGCCGTTCGTCCCCGCGCCGGTCCGGCGCCGGCCCTTCGCCGGGCTGCCGCCGGAGCTGGGGAGCGAGGCTCGCCTGGCGCACGCGACGTGGAAGGTCGACGGAGGTCTCGGGGTCGTTCGGCTCGCGGTGCGGCCGCAAGGCGGTGACTCCGGCAGGCGGGGCTTGGCCAGTCATTCCGGGGCCGCCCTGGTCGGCCCTGCCGTGGCGTCCCGCTTGGGCGGCCGGGGGGTGCGGGCCGGGCCCGGTGGCCGCGAGGGCGGGGCGGTCCGGCCGCGCGGTGACGACTTCCTGGGGACCGCTCGTGCCGGGCACGTGCGCGTACGCGCGTTCCCGCTCGCGCGAGGGCAGTTCGGCCTGTGGGGTGGCGGCTTGGGCCGGCCCGCCGTGGAGCAGCGCCGTGGGCAGCAGGACGACGGCCGTCGTACCGCCGTACGGCGACGTGCGCAGGTGCACCTTGACGTCGTGCCGGGAGGCGAGCCGGCTGACCACGAAGAGTCCGAGGCGGTCGCTGTCGAACAGGTCGAGGGCTTCGGACTGTTCGATGCGCCGGTTGGCCTCCGTGAGGCGCTCGGCGCCCATGCCGAGCCCCCTGTCCTCGATCTCCAGGGCGTAGCCGTTGCCGACGGGTTCGCCGGTGACACGCACGCGCGTGTGCGGTGGCGAGAACTGGGCGGCGTTCTCGACGAGTTCGGCCAGCAGGTGGGTGAGGTCGGCGACAGCGGCACCGATGACATGGGTCTCGGGGAGTTGGCGCACCTCCACGCGCGCGTAGTCCTCGATTTCCGATACGGCGGCCCGTACGACGTTGGTGAGGGACACCGGCATGCGCCAGGCCCGGCCCGGTGCCGCACCCGAGAGGATGATCAGGCTCTCGGCGTGGCGCCGCATCCGGGTGGTGAGGTGGTCCAGCCGGAACAGGTCGCTCAGTTCGTCGGGATCGTCGGAGCGGCGCTCCATGGTGTCGAGGAGACTGAGCTGGCGGTGGACCAGTACCTGGCTGCGGCGGGCGAGGTTGACGAAGACTCCTGAGATGCCGCTGGCGAGTTCGGCGCGCTCCACGGCGGCGCGCACGGCGGCGCGGTGGACGGTGGTCAAGGCCTCCGAGACCTGACCGGTCTCGTCCTCCGCAGGTGGTCCCGCGGGTGCCTCCGCGTCGATGTCGAGTTCCTCGCCGGCCCGCAGTCGGCGCATGGCGTCCGGGAGTTTGCGGCGGGCGATGTCCAGGGCGTCGTTGCGCAGGCTCACGAGTTCGACCACGAGCCCGCGTCCGATGCGCACGGAGATGACGAGCGAGGCGGCGACGGCGGCCAGGCCGAGGAGCACGGCGGCACCGGCGGGGCTGAGCAGTCCGCGCGTGACGGGGTCGGCGCGGCCCGCGACGGTCCGGCCGGTGTCCGCCGCGACATTGCGCATGCCGTCCTGCACGCGCGCGTGGTCGGCGCTCCAGGCCGCCTGCGCCACCGCCCCGCCCTGCTTGCCGCCGGACCCGGCGAGGACCGTGTCCTCGGCTGCGCCGAGGGCGGCGTAGGAGCGGCTGTCGGCCAGGCTCCGCCAGGCGGTGCGCTCGGCGGCCGGGAGATCGGCGACGGCGGTGTCGGTGAGGGTGCGGCGCGCGGCGACGGCGGCGCCGAACAGCCGGAGCCGCTCACCCCGCAGGCCGGCCGGGCCACCGCCGAGCAGTGTGTCCTCCTGGGCCAACGCCTCGGCGGCCCGGGAGAATTCGAGCAGTACGCGCGCGTCGGAGCCGACGTCGGCCTGCTGGATGCCGGTGAGAGCGCCGTCCACGGCGAAGGCCGCCCCGATGGTCTTCGTGTACTGCGCGAACACCGTGTCCCAGCCGGCCTTGTGGTCGAGTACGGCCGTGCGCAGCGCCCGCAGGTGCTCGGCACCGGTGACGAAGGCGTCCATGCGGCCGGAGACCCCGGAAGGCAGTTCCTCGCTGTCCGCGACGGTGTTGTCGCTGCCGAGCCGCAGTCCGGCGACGGCCCGGTCGGTGCGGCCCGCCAGATCCTGGAGGTCGCTGCCGTCACCGGAGCCAGGTGAGGTGGCGTAGCGCACGGCCGCGGTGCGCTCGGCCTGGAGCGCGGCGACGGCGGTGGCCAGCGGGGTGCGCAGCTCGGCGTCGACTCGCTGGGACTGGCGCAGCCGGGCGATGTCCTGGGCGGTGCTGACGGTGGCGTAGGCCCACAGGGCGAGCAGCGAGACGACGGGCACCATCAGCAGGCTGACGACCTTGGCGCGCACGGTACGGGGGCGCAGGTACCGGCGGTTCCCACGCGCGCGTGCCGGTGCGGCGGACGCGGCGGCGAGGGGCTCGGCGGCCTCGTCGGCGGGCGGTCCGGCGTGCGCGCGGCGGCCGCGCGGGGGGCCTGCCGGGGCTCCGGTGTTCAGGGCGGTACGGGATGGGCGCATGGCCTCCTCGCTCGGGACGTGGGTCGGGGCGCTCGGGCCGGGTTCCGCTAGCGGGAGACGGTCTCGACGGGCCGTTGGGCGGAGGCGGAGGCCGCGCGCTCGTCTGCGGTGGGCGAGAGGGCGACGAAGGCCGAGGTGATGAAGAGGTAGGACCCGAGGCCGACGGCGAGGGGGAAGATGAACTGCATCGCCGTGGCCCCGGGCAGTGCTTCGCCGGAGGGGTTCACCCGCACGCTCACCGCGAACATCCCGGTGTAGTGCATGCTGCTGACGGCCGCCCCCATGACGAGGGAGGCGACGGTGACCGCGAGGGGCGAGCTGATGTTGAGGCCCGCCCACAGAGCGGCGCTCGCCGCCACGACGGCGATCAGCACGGACAGTCCGACGAGGACGGGGTCGTACCGGATGTCTCCGTGCAGCCGCACGGCGGCCATGCCCAGGTAGTGCATGCTGGCGACGCCCAGGCCGGTGGTGAGTCCGCCGAGCAGCAGGGCCCGGTTCCGGTCGCGGCTGTAGCCGACGGCGAAGACGCCGGCGCAGACGACGACCATCGCGACGAGGAGGCTGAGGATGGTCAGCGGTACGTCGTAGCGGATGTCGGTGCCGCTGACGCGGAAGCCGAGCATGGCCACGAAGTGCATGGTCCAGATGCCCGTCCCGATCGCCGAGGCGGCGGTGACGAGCCAGTTGCGGCGTGAGCGGCCAGTGGTGGCGAGCGCGCGGACGGTGCAGCGCAGTCCGAGCGCGGCACCGGTGCAGGCCATGACGTACGACAGCACGGGGGTCAGCCAGCCGAAGGCGGCGTGGTCCAGGTGTCCCATGGCCAAGGGACGCTAGGGGGCACAGGCGCACGCCGGGGGCGCATTTCGAAAGCTGCTGGAATATGACAGGCGGATGCGCCGGAACGATCGGGTCCGGCCCGAACATGTGCGCATACGTATCCCTCGTGACGGTGAGGAATCATGCGGAACATGAGCGATGACCACACACATGTGCAGAAGTTCTTCGGTGCCCGGGCGGCCGACTGGGACAGCCGGTTCCCCGACGACGGCCCCGCCTACGCGGCCGCCGTGTCCGAACTCGGGCTGAGGCAGGGGGGCCGGGTGCTGGACGCGGGCTGCGGCACGGGACGCGCCCTGCCGTCGCTGCGGGCCGCCGTGGGGCCCTCCGGGGTGGTGGTGGGCGCCGACCTGACCTGGGCCATGCTCCAGGCGGCTGTGCGGGCCGGCCGGGACCGGGACGGACGACTGCTGCTCACGGACGTCGCCGCGCTGCCGCTGCGGTCGCGGACACTGGACGCCGTGTTCGCCGCCGGTCTGATCGCCCACCTGCCGCATCCGGTGAGCAATCTGCGGGAGTTGGCCCGCGTGGTACGGCCGGGCGGCACGCTCGCACTGTTCCACCCCATCGGGCGCGCGGCCCTGGCGGCCCGGCAGGGCCGGCAGATCACGCCCGACGACCTGCGCGCCGAGGCCAACCTCGGTCCGCTCCTGGCCCGTTCGGGGTGGCGCATGACGTCGTACGTCGACGAGGACGCCCGGTTCCTCGCCCTCGCGACGAACGCAGCGGCATAGCGACAAAGCCCTCCGCGCACGGTGCCGCGGCGACGCGATGGTCGCGTCTCCTAGCGCGGTGGCCTCGGCTGCGCGGGTGAGAGGCCCCGCGCCGGACTCACCCGGCCGCGCGCGGCCGCGTCACTCGGCGCCGTCGGCCGCCGGGACGTCCCGGTGCCGTACCGGGCAGCCGCGCACTCCAGGAATTGGGTCGCGTGCCCGGTTGTCGGCACGGTAGCCGTTGGGGTAACCCTTGATCTCTCGGCTCTGGCGCGCGAAGTGCGGTTCGCGGCGCGCCGCGCCAGCGCGGTGGTGGCCGCGCCGGGTGGTGCGCAACGGAACGCACGCAGCAGTGGCTCGCCGAGCAGGGGGAGCGTCGCCGTGCGCGGCACCGGCGCCGGCGGGGGAGGGTACCAGGAGGTCTGTCGTCGTCGCCGATGTCGTAGCCGCGGTGCGTCCGATTGATGCGTCGGGTCGCCGCGCGGCCCTCCTGGGCGGCGAAGCCGTGCTCCACGATCGTGTCCGCGTCACCACACCGTCCCGCCACGGGCGTCGGGAGCGGTCCGCACACAACGTGTTCGAGGCAGCGCCGGCGTCGGCCGGTGATCCTCCCGGGTCGTCGCGGGCCGTACGGACGCCTGTCGTCCGCTGTGGCCGTTTCGCCCCCGTCCAGGCGGAAAGCAGCAGCTCCGCGTGGTGTGAGGGGTCGTGACAAGGCCCTTCCGCTCGCACTAGGGTGCGCGCCGTTGGACGAACCACTGGGAGGCAGGGATGGCCGGGACGGACGATGGGGCCGTCGCCGCCGCGGAAGATGCGCTGTACGTGCTGACGGCGGTACTGCTGACGCCGGCACAGTTTCCGAGCGTGCTGGGCGACGACTATCCGGAGGCGTGCGCGGCGCTGGGTCTGGCGCCCCGTGCCGACGGGTACGGCCTGGTGCTGGGTCAGGACGGCGAGGGCGCCCGCTGGACGGTCGTCATCGACGACGTCTCGCTGGTCGCCGTGGCGATAGCGTCCTGGGACTGCGGCATGGAGTACGAGCTGTCGCCGGACGAGCGCGCGGTCGTCGCGGCTCTGCCCGGCTGGCCCCTGGCGGTCGCCGTGGCGGCCCCCGGAGTCCCCGCACCGCACGATCCCGCCCCCGAGGCGGCGGACGGGCCTCCGCTGAGCCCGCCGGACACCAGCAGCTGGGGACCGGCCCAGCGTCGCCTGGGGGCCGACGAGATCGCCTTGCAGTGGGCGGCGTGGCGGGAGCAGATCAACGACGAGGAGTTCTCCGCACCGGACGAGTCGGCGAAGGACGCGCCGTCGCCGCAGGAGGAGAACGCGCGGTCCGCGCAGGAGCCGGAGGCCTCGCCGGACGGCGGTGACGTGCCGCAGCGGGGTCACCGTGGGGTCCGGCGGGTGCTCGCGGAGGCGCGCGCCTATGTCGACTCGCCGCCGCCGCTCGGCCGGGTGCGTTCGGCGTTCGCGCCGGGTGACGCCCGTACGCTGCGTGCCGACGGCCCCGGCTGGTCGATCGTGGCCCGCACCGACGACATCGCCTTCGTGCTGCTGGACGAGCAGCCCGGCGAGGTTCTGCCGGTGGGCCGGGGCCCCGAGTTGCCCGGGCTGCTGGAGGCGCTCGACAAGATGGCCGTCCGGCCCGTCTGACGCCCGGCGCTCCTCATGCCGGATACGACGACCCGCCCTCCGAGCCGGCCCGCGGGCACCGTTCGCCGGGAGCCGCGCTCCGAGGGAGGGCGCGGCCCGCGCCGTCGACAGGCACTCGTGGACGCCTGCCCCCACGGCACCCGGGCAGGCGTCTGCCGACTGTCCGCCGCCGCCTCAGCCGCCGAGCTCCTTGCGGGTCACCCTGCGCAGCCTGCGCCGCTGTGAGGGGTCCAGTGCCAGGTACGCGGCCACGGGGACCCCGACCACGATCAGGAACGCCACCCACCAGGGCAGCCATATCAGCAGGATCAGACCGACCGCCACGCCCCCTGCGGCGATCTTCGCGTTCTTGGACATGAACGTCGCCTCCTTCGCGGCCGCTGCCGCTCTCTGTTCGGAAAACGGCCCGACGCTCCCGGCGGTTCCGGGCGCCGCCCCTGAGACATCCCCGAGGCCCGACCCCTAATGGTCCGCCAGGCGGGGGCGTTCCCGCCAGGCTCCGTGTGCGCGGTCTGCGGGACCTGCTCGCGGTGCCACTCGGTGAGGCAGCCGGGATCGGCCGCCGGCGCGGGTATTCTCTGCCGCCTGCGCCGTGCCCTCTTCGCCCCGGCCGACGGCGCCCGACAGCCGCGCCGACGCGACCGCCCACGACCACGGGCGCGGCCGCCGCTCGAACAGATTGTGAAGCGGGCTTGGTCACGACGTCCGCACGCCGGGTCGGCCATGGCGGGCTGTGCCCTCGGCCGCCCGTCTCCCGGTAGTCACGTTCGAGCGGTCGGCGAGGGTCGCCAGGATCATCCGGCGAGGAACGTCTCGGTGTCGGTCTGCCCGGCTTCCTGCCGTGTCTGCAGCCACAGCACCAAGTGCCAGTCCTGGTCGTTGGCGAGGGGCTCGGCCGCGTGGGCGCGGCGGCCGTCGATGGTCGAGGGCATGACGAAGGCGCAGGTGGCGGAGCCGTCCTCGCGGTAGTTGGCCATGTTGGCGCGCAGGATCACCTCGGCGAGTCGGTCGGTGCGGTCCGTGCGCAACGTGCGGGGAAGGCGCAGCAGGGTGGTGGCGGTCAGGGTGCTCCAGTAGTGGGGGAAGACGTCTCCCCACAGTCGGTGGGCGCCGAACCAGTAGCCGTCCCGATGGCGGATCGCTATGCCGTGCAGGCGCACGTGGGGCTGGGGGCCGCCGAAGGCCAGCAGCCACGGCAGTCGTTCCTCCACCGCGTCATGGAAGAGGCGATCGCCGGTCAGGGTGTGGGCGTCGATGAGGAGGTCCAGCAGGGGGGCCACGATGGACTGCTCGTAGGCCACTTCGTGGGCGGGGAGTTGCCTGCCCATGCGGACGAACCGCCGGGCGCTGTCCAGGAGTCGGCTCCGGAGCTTGTCGGCGCGGCCGAGCTGGCCGGTGTCGTCCAGACTCTCGCAGAGCGCCGGCGTCGTGGGCGAGAGGCCGATGGACAGGTGGTTCGCGCCGCCCAGTTCGAAACTGCGCTCGATGATGCGGGCGGCGAGGTCGAGGTCGTCCTCATGGCCGAGGACGCGATGCCGGTCGTGGAAGAAGCGGGCCAGCCACGGGGTGTCGTACAGCCTGGGGCCTGTGTGCCAGGTCTGGGAGCCCCGGCGGGGGGCGGCGGTCTCGTCCAGCAGGTGGCGGCGGGCGAAGGGGACCAGCCGTCCAGCAGGGGGGCGGTCTTCCCCGGGTCCGCCAGTTCGCGAGCGGCGGTCGCCTGGAGCAGGAGCGGCATGGCGATCCGCTCGGAACCGTCCGTCCAGTCCGGCCAGCCGTTGGTCGACTGGGTCAGACCCGTCCGGGTGTCCACCGGTACGAAGGCGTGCTTGAGCAGGTCGGGCCGCTCCCGGGCGCGTTGGTGCTCGATGATGTAGGCCACCCGGCGCCGTACGACGTCCTCCAGGGGCAGGTGGAACACCACCTCGGTCCGGGCGTCGGCACCGAGGTCGAGCGTGTACGTGCGGTGCCGGGAGGCCGTGACCTGGTAGCGGCCGTTCGCGGTGCGCCGAACCCTCACGCCCGCATCGGGGCTGCTCACCGAGGACGCCTCGACGACGATCGGCCGGCCGGTCTCGGCGGCGTAGGCGGACAGGACGGCGGGTGGCGTGGTCGCGGCGGTGAAGTCATCGACCGACGTGAGCCAGGCCAGTTCCCGTGCGACCGTCGTCGACGCACCGGGCGCCAGCGTGAGCACCGGCCGGCCGCCGAAGGCCTCCGGGTTGCGGGCGTGGTCGGTGACCAGCAGGACGAGGTGGCCGCGGGCGTCGGACTGGGAGTTCTGGTTGCGCGACTCCACCGAATACGCACGTACGGCGCCTTCCCGCAGATCGGGCCCAGGCAACGGCCCTTGCCCGACATGGGCTGGGCCAGCGCCCATGCCCAGGTCCCGCCGGTGAACAGGTGCGCGTGCACGGCCCGGTCCAGCGAGCCTTCGGCACCGTCGTAGAGATCGGTGAACGGAGTCTGGATGCCCAGACCGGTGAGGGCGAGCGGCGTCGGCGAGCTGTTGACGACCGAGTACCCTTCGTGCAGCCGGTCCCCTCGTACCCGGCGCCGCACCTCCACACGGACTCCCTCGAAGGGCCTGTGCACTGCCTCGACAGTCCCCTCCGCCCCGCCCAGCACCCGCAGCTCGGCGGGGGTGTGCCAGCGGGCCGCTCCCCGGTCCGTGGCCAGGTGACCCGAGCCCCACTGGTGCTCGACGGAGTGCCACGCGGTGGCGGCGCCGTCGAGCAGGAACCGTCGGGCCCGGTTCCCCTCGTCCACGAATTGCACGGGCGCGCCGGTGACGGGGTCAAGTACGTGTGACCAGGGCCGAAGGCAGCCACATGACGGAGCCTGCCGAACCGGCCCGCCAGGCCGGGCTGATGGAGTCCTACGGCGCTACGTGCGTCTACGTCACCGACTCCGGTGGCCGCCTCACCATGGACGGCGTCCGCGACCGAGTCCGCGCCTGTCGCGACCTGCTGGATCCGGCCACCGAGCTGGGCATCCACGCCCACCACAACCTGGCCCTCGGCGTGGCCATTTCGGTCGTCGCCGTCGACAACGGCGTCACGCGCGTCGACGCCTCGCTCGCCGGACAGGGCGCGGGCGCCGGCAACTGCCCTCTCGAAGCGTTCATCGCCGTCGCCGACCTCATGGGCTGGGAGCACGGCTGCGATCTGTTCCCCCTCATGGACGCCGCCGACGACCTCGTACGACCGCTCCAGGACCGTGCGGTACGGGTGGACCGGGAGACGCTCAGCCTCGGCTACGCGGGCGTCTACTCCAGCTTCCTGCGGCACGCCGAGACCGCCGCCAGCGCTACGGCCTGGACACCCGCAGCATCCTTGTCGAGGCCGGCCGCTGGGGCATGGCCGGCGGTCAGGAGGACATGAACACCGACATCGCCCTGGACGTGGCCGGCCGCACCGAGACGGCGGCCTGAGTCCCGGCCACCACGGCGGTGAGCCCACGCGTGGGCAGCGGGAACGGGGCGGGCGGGCAGGAGACCCGTCCGGCCCGGGGGTGCTGTCAGGCGTCGGGGATGCCGGCACCGCTGAGGGCGGGGACCGATTTCTCGGGGCGGGCGAGGGAGCGGGCGCCGAGGCCGGAGCGGGTGAGTTTGCCGACGATGGTCCGGCCGACGGGGTGGCGCCCCAGATGCTGGTGCCCTGGTGGGTGCCGGGTTCCCAGTGGTCTCGTCGATGACGACGGGGTTCCAGCGGGCCTCCCACTCGAAGCCCATCCGCTTCCCGACGGCCGGTGGTGGCCGTACCGCCCCGGTCGCTGCCACCGCGCTCCGGCGGGCGGCGGCCCGGACCACGAGGCGCCGGCCGGCGCCCGCCTCGGCACGACGAACGGGCCGCATCGGGCCGGGAGCGGCCCGGTGGCGGGGCAGTGCCCGGTGGCGGGCTGACGTCCCGCCACCGGACGATCGCCACGATCGGCCAGGCGGCGGCCGGCTTGGCGACGGCCGAGCAGAACGGCTCATGCCTGTCCGCCCGAGCCGACCACCGTGGCGGCGCCATGGGGCTGCCGCCGGTCACCGCCCTGGTGGCCGGTGCTACGGCCACGGCGGCCCCGGCATCAGGCCGGCGAGGTCCCTTCAGCTGCCCCGGTCCGGAGCGCGTGCCCTCAGGCGCCGGTGAGGGCACGCGCGCGTGGGGCCGGTTCAGCCGCGGGCGCCGAGCAGGTGGTCCATGGCGAGCTGGTCGAGCCGCTCGAAGCCCATACCGCGGGCGGCCGCCGTCTCCACGTCGAAGTCCTCGAAGGCCGTGCGGTCGGCGAGCAGGGCCTGCAGGCCGTCGGCAGCGGTCGGCTGGGCCAGCTCGTCCAGGCGGGAGGCGCGCAGGGCCTCCTGGACCTCGGGGTCGGCCCGGAACGCGGCCGAACGCTCCTTCAGGATGAGGTAGTTGCGCATGCAGCCCGCCGCCGATGCCCACACGCCGTCGAGGTCCTCGGTCCGCGGCGGCTTGAAGTCGAAGTGGCGCGGTCCCTCGTATCCGGCGCTCTCCAACAGGTCGACCAGCCAGAACGCCGCGCGCAGGTCACCGGCGCCGAAGCGCAGGTCCTGGTCGTACTTGATGCCGGACTGGCCGTTGAGGTCGATGTGGAACAGCTTGCCCGCCCACAGGGCCTGCGCGATGCCGTGCGGGAAGTTCAGGCCGGCCATCTGCTCGTGCCCGACCTCCGGGTTGACGCCGTACAGCTCGGGGCGCTCCAGGCGCTCGATGAAGGCGAGGGCGTGGCCGACGGTGGGCAGCAGGATGTCGCCGCGGGGCTCGTTCGGCTTGGGCTCGATGGCGAAGCGGAGGTCGTAGCCCTGGGCGGTGACGTACTCGCCGAGCAGGTCGAAGGCCTCCTTCATACGGTCCAGGGCAGCGCGCACGTCCTTGGCCGCGCCGGACTCGGCGCCCTCGCGTCCGCCCCAGGCGACGTAGGTCCTGGCGCCCAGCTCGACCGCCAGGTCGATGTTGCGGATGGTCTTGCGCAGTGCGTAGCGGCGCACGTCCCGGTCGTTGGCGGTGAACGCGCCGTCCTTGAAGACGGGGTGCGTGAAGAGGTTGGTGGTGGCCATCGGGACGGTCATTCCGGTGGCGTCCAGGGCCTGGCGGAACCGCTTGACGTGGGACTCGCGCTCGGTGTCCGAGGCGCCGAAGGGAATGAGGTCGTCGTCGTGGAAGGTCACCCCGTGGGCGCCCAGTTCGGCCAGGCGCTGGACCGTCTCGACCGGGTCGAGGGCGCGGCGGGTGGCGTCGCCGAACGGGTCCCTTCCCTGCCAGCCGACGGTCCACAGGCCGAAGGTGAACCTGTCCTCGGGGGTGGGCTGGTAGCTCATGGCGCGGCTCCCTTGCTGCGTTGCGACTATTTCGTCATGGCCGTTTACAAATTAGTATGCCCGCGCACCGCTGGGAAGAGACAAGATGCGGATACCGCAGAGCCGCGGAAAGAGGAGAGCCCGATGTCAGCAGCCGAAGGTCCGCTCGTCGTCGGCGTGGACACGTCGACCCAGTCCACGAAGGCGCTGGTCGTCGACGCGTCGACCGGGCAGGTGGTGGCAAGCGGTCAGGCACCGCACACCGTGTCCTCGGGCGCGGGCCGCGAGAGTGATCCACGTCAGTGGTGGGACGCGCTGTGCGAGGCGCTCGGCCAGTGCGGTGACGCAGCGCACGAGGCGGCCGCGGTGTCGATCGGCGGCCAGCAGCACGGCCTCGTGACGCTGGACGCGCGGGGCGAGCCGGTGCGTCCCGCGCTGCTGTGGAACGATGTCCGATCGGCACCGCAGGCCTGCCGGCTGGTGGAGGAACTGGGCGGGCCGAAGGCCTGGGCGGAGCGCACCGGCAGCGTGCCCGGTGCGTCGTTCACCGTGACGAAGTGGGCGTGGCTCGCCGAGCACGAGCCGGAGGCGGTCCGCGCGACGAAGGCGGTACGGCTCCCCCACGACTACCTCACCGAGCGGCTGACCGGGTACGGTACGACCGACCGCGGCGACGCCTCGGGCACCGGCTGGTGGGCGGCCGGCACGGAAGGCTACGACGAGGAGACCCTCGCGCACGTCGGGCTGGACCCCGCTCTGCTGCCCCGGGTGGTGCGCCCCGGCGAGGTGGCCGGCACCGTGCGGGACAGCCATGACCTGCCGTTCTCCAAGGGCACGCTGGTCGCCGCGGGCACCGGCGACAACGCGGCGGCGGCCCTGGGGCTGGGCCTGCGGCCCGGCACCCCGGTGCTCAGCCTCGGCACGTCCGGCACGGTCTACGCCGTCTCCCGGCGCCGACCGGCCGATCCGACCGGCACGGTCGCGGGCTTCGCCGACGCGCACGGGGACTGGCTGCCGCTGGCGTGCACCCTCAACTGCACGCTCGCCGTGGATCGCGTCGCGGCACTGCTGGGCCTGGACCGGGAGGCCGTCGAGCCCGGCGGCTCCGCGACCTTGCTGCCGTACCTGGACGGCGAGCGCACCCCGAACCTGCCGCACGCCTCCGGGCTGCTGCACGGCCTGCGCCACGACACGACCGGGGGCCAGGTGCTCCAGGCCGCCTACGACGGCGCCGTGCACGCGCTGCTCGGCGCCCTCGACCTGGTCCTGGACGAGGACGCGGACCGCAGCACCCCGCTGCTGCTGATCGGCGGCGGGGCCCGCGGGACGGCCTGGCAGCAGACGGTACGGCGGCTGTCGGGACGATCGGTCCAAGTCCCCGAGGCGCGGGAACTGGTCGCCCTCGGTGCCGCCGCGCAGGCCGCGGGGCTGCTGACCGGCGAGGACCCGGCCGCGGTCGCGCGCCGCTGGAACACGGCCGCGGGTCCGGTGCTGGAGGCGGTGGAGCGGGACGAGGCGACGCTGGAACGGATCACCGGGGTACTCTCCGACGCGGCCCCGCTGCTCGAGCGGGGGACGCAGAGCGGGCCGCTCGGAGGAAGCCGGGCGGCGGACAGCGAGGATTGACGCAGGCATGACCGCACCGCAGCACGAGGCCCGGACCCCGGGCGCCGGCCGCGCCCTGCCGGACACCCAGCAGGGCATGCGCCGGCGCAATCTCGCGCGCGTGATGCACGCCGTCAGCGCCGAGGGCTCGCTGTCGCGGGCCGCGGTCGCCTCGCGCATCGGGCTGACGCGGGCGGCCGTGTCGACGCTGGTGGACGAGCTGATCCGGTGGGGGCTCCTGGAGGAACTGGGCCCGCAGCGGCCGGGCCGGGTGGGCAGACCCGGATCGGCCCTCGCGGTGAGCAGCCGCGGTCCGGCGGGGATCGGGGCCGAGATAGGCGTCGACCATCTCGCGGTGTGCGCGGTCGACCTGCGCGGCACCGTCCGCGCCCGGACCGTGCGGCGCGGGGCGAACCGGGGGCGGGCGCCCGGGGAGGTGGCGGCGGAGCTGACGGCGCTGGTGCGCCGGGTCGTCGCGGAGGCGGAGCGGGGGGAGCTGTGGCCCGCCGGGCTCGCGGTCGCCGTCCCCGGGCTCGTGGCACGCGACGGCCGGAGGGTCGTGCGCGCCCCGAACCTCGACTGGCACGACACGGACGTCGGCGCCCTGCTGTCCGGCGAGTGGCCGCTGACGGTGGACAACGAGGCCAACTACGGCGCTCTCGCGGAGCTGTGGCTGGGTGAGGGCACCCCGCGTGACTTCCTGCACGTGTCGGCCGAGATCGGCATCGGTGCCGCGGTCGTCGTGGACGGCGGGCTGCTGCGCGGCACGCGGGGCTTCGCGGGCGAGCTGGGCCACGTGCCCGTACGGCCGGACGGCCCGCCGTGTCCGTGCGGCGGCCGCGGTTGCCTGGAGCAGTACGCGGGGGAGGAGGCCGTGCTGCGCGCGGCCGGGCTGGAGCCGGGTGAGGACAGGGTGGGACTGCTCGCCGACCGTGCCGGAAAAGGCGACGAGAGGGTGCGCTCGGCCCTGCGGGACGCCGGTGCGGCGCTGGGCATCGCGCTGACGGGAGCGGTGAACCTGCTCGACCCCGAGACGGTGGTGCTGGGCGGCGCCCTGGCCGGCCTCTCCCCCTGGCTGCTGCCGTCCCTGGAAGCGGAGTTGACGGGCCGCACGGCAGGACCGTCCTGCCCGGTGGCCGTCTCCCGGCTGGGTCCGCAGGGCCCCCTGCTGGGTGCGGCACACTCCGTCGTCCGGTCTGTCCTGGACGATCCGGCGGGGGTGGCGGAGCGCTCCTGACGGTCCGGCCCCTCCCTGAGCCGGAGTTCGTCCGATGCCGGAGTTTGCCGGAGTTCACCCGATCGGGTGGCGGAGTTTTCCACAGGCGGCCCTCCCTCCACGGATCCCCGGCGCGCCCTTCTGCCCAACCCGCCCGCGCCGTACCGTGATTCACGTGAGACACCGCCGACGGCCCGTCATGGATCGTCGGCAGCCATGCGGGTTGACGGCACTTCACTCACGTTCGGGTGTCACTGGGCTGACAGTCATCGGGGGGACACGCATGCACACGGAGGCGACCGGGGCGCTGCGGCACGACGCGATCGGCCTGCGCGAGGTGCTGTTCCAGAGCATCACGGCGATGGCGCCGGCCGCCGCGGTGGCCGCGTCGATTCCGTCCGGCGCCGCCTTCGCGGGCGGCAGCCTGCCGCTGGCGGTGCTGATCGCTCTGGTGGCCTGTCTTTTCACCGCGTCGTGCGTGGCCGAGCTGGCCCGGGCACTGCCGACGGCGGGCTCGGTGGCCACGTATGCGGCCCGGGGGCTGCACCCGGCCGTCGGCTTCATCGTCGGCTGGGGCTACGTCTTCGTGGAGATGCTGATTCCGCCCCTGCTGCTGTTGCAGCTGGGCTTCACGGCGGCCGGCACGCTGCACGAGGAATGGTCTTCGTATCCGGCCGGCCTGTGGTGGCCCTGGTCCCTGGCCGGTGCCCTCGTGATCGCCGTCGCCGGATACCTCGGCGTGCGCGCCTCGGCCCGCTTCGGGACCGTTCTCGGCATCTTCGAGATCCTCGTCTTCCTGGTGTTCGCGGTCCTGCTCATCAGCAAGGCGGGCGGCGCCAACACGCTGTCGGTGTTCGGTACTTCGCACACCGCGCAGGGGTACGCCGGGTTCAGCGGCGTGTTCGCCGGATCCGTCTACACGGTGCTGGCGTTCGCCGGGTTCGAGGCGGCGGCACCGCTCGCCGAGGAGACGCGTGATCCCCGGCGGACGATGCACCGCGCGGTGCTCGGAGCGGCTCTGGGGATCGGCCTGTTCTATGTCATCACGACCTACGCGATGACGGTCTACTACGGGCCGGACCACTTCGCGAAGTTCGGCGCCTCGGGCGCGGCCTCCTGGGACGGCGTCGCCCGGGCCTCCTTCGGCCTCTTCTGGGTGCTGGTGTTCCTGGCGGTGATCAACTCCACGATCGCCAACGCCAACGCGTGTGCCAACGTCTCCACCCGCACGGCCTTCGCCCTGGCCCGTATCCGGGTCCTGCCCGGACTGCTCGCCACGCTCCACCCCCGGCACCGCTCCCCCGTGGTCGGTATCGCGGTGCAGACCGTCGTTGCGGTCGGGGCGGTGCTGGGCCTCGGTTTCGCCTACGGTCCGGCGACCGCGTTCCTGCTGCTCGCGACGGTGATCGTCACCGTCGTCGTCGGCGTGTACATCGTCGTGAACCTCGCCTGCGCGGGCTACTTCCTGCGGGCCGGCCGGCCCGTCCTCGAACCGGTGCGGCATGTGCTGTTCCCCGTGCTCGGCATCGCGGCGTTCGTCCCGGCCCTGCTGACGGCGGCGGGCCTGCCGGTGTTCGACTTCGTGACCGAACTGACGGCCCCCGTGTCCTACGCGGGCCCCGTCGTCGGGATCTGGATGGCGTCGGGCGTGGTTGTGCTGCTCCTGCTGATACGGCGGCACCCCGAGCGGATAGCCGAGACCGCGCGGGTGCATCTCGACCAGGACGACCCGGCCGGCCACCGGCGGGACGGCACCGTCCCCGGCTGACAGCCGCCTGCCCAGCACCACCACGGCGCCGGTCCGTCTCCCGAAGGCCCCCGCTCCCGCAAGGGCTCCGCTCCCCGACCGCCCGCCAGAAGGGACCACTGTCACGATGACCGACCCCCGGATCCTCACCGTTCGCCCGGAACCGGGCCAGTACGCCTGGACGTTCGGCGGGGCGTCGCACGTCGCGCGGATCACGCCCGGCACGGTGCTCGACCTCTTCACGGAGGACTGCTTCGCCGGCCGGGTCCGCTCGGAGAAGGATCTCGTCTCCGAGGTCTGCGAGTTCCCGTACCTCAACCCGCAGACCGGCCCGTTCCACATCGAGGGTGCCGAGCCCGGCGACACCGTGGCGGTGCACTTCGTCTCGATCGAGCCGGCCCGTGACTGGGCGGCGTCGACGACGGTCCCGCTGTTCGGCGCGCTCACCTCCACGCACACCACGGCCACGCTGCAGCCGCCGCTGGAGGAGCGGGTCTGGATCTGGCAGCTGGACCGAGCGCGGCGCACCGCCCTGTTCCAGGCACGGGACAGTGACATCGAGGTCGAGCTGCCCATGGACCCGATGCACGGCACGGTGGGCGTCGCCCCCGCCAACCTCGAGGTGCGTTCCGCCCTCGTTCCGGACGCGCACGGCGGGAACATGGACACGCCCGAGATGCGGGCGGGCGTCACCTGCTACCTCGGGGTCAACGTGGAGGGCGCGCTGCTCAGCCTCGGGGACGGGCACGCGCGGCAGGGCGAGGGCGAGACCTGCGGGGTCGCCGTGGAGTGCGCGATGAACACGGTGGTGATCGTGGACCTCCTCAAGGGCGTCGCCACCCCGTGGCCCCGGCTGGAGTCGGACACCCACATCATCTCGACCGGCTCGGCCCGCCCGCTGGAGGACGCGTTCCGGATATCGCAGCTCGACCTGGTGCGGTGGCTGGCCCGCGACTACGGCTTCAGTGAGCCGGACGCGTACCAATTCGCAACCCAGGCGGTCGAATCACCGTTGGCCAACGTGTGCGACACGAACTACACGTGCGTGGCCAAGCTCCGTAAGGAATGGCTGCCGGCCCGAGAGACGTACCGCGGTGTCCACGCGCGGCTGCGCGAGACCGCGCGGGCACTGCGCCGCTGACGCCCGCGCCACCCTTGCCCCCCATCCCCCACCCTCCGCGATTCCCGAAAGGCGCCCGCCGATGGACATCGACCCGCCCGGCCCGGCACGGCCGGAAGACCCAGCCCGACCGGAGACACCAGCGCGCTCGGCCCGCCCGCACCTCAGCAGGCGACGGCTGCTGAAGGGCGCGGCGCTCGCCGCCGTCCCCTACGCCCTGCTCCCGGACCCGCGGGCCGGTGCGCAGCCCGAGACCGTCGACCGTCTGCCCGCCGAGTGGCGGCCCGCGAGCAGTTCCAACTTCACGGCGTCCGACCGGCCGGGCAGCTACGCGATCGACCGGGTGATCATCCACGTCACTCAGGAGACGTACGACAAGACGCTGGAGATCTTCGCCAACCCGGAGAAGCAGGTGTCCGCGCACTACCTGGTCCGTTCGGCCGACGGGCACATCGCGCAGTGCGTGCACGAAGCCGACATCGCCTGGCACGCGGGCAACTGGGACTACAACACGCGCAGCATCGGCATCGAACACGAAGGGTGGGTGGATCAGTCCTCCTACTTCACCAACGCCCTGTACGAGCACTCTGCCGCCCTCACCGCGGCGATCTGTGACACGTACGGCATCCCCAAGGACCGGGAGCACATCATCGGCCATTACCAGGTGCCGGGCACCGATCACACCGATCCGGGGCCTCACTGGGACTGGGTCCGCTACATCCGACTGGTCAACTTCGCCTAGCCGGCACGCCGAGCCCGGCCGGCCGAGGGGCGGAGCCGACGGCCGGAGCCGGCGTCGCCGCCGGAATCGGGTGACCTCCGGTCGTACGGGTTGCCCACACGAACACTGTGAGTGACGATGTTCCGAGCCGTGTCAGCGTCGTTTCACCGTCCGGGGAGGCCGAGTTGACCGATCCTTGGGTGGCCCTGGAGCCGGGAGCCGACCTCGCCGAGCGGGTCCGTGCGCTGCGCCGGGCGCACGAGACGTTCACCACCGTGGGTACGGTGCCGCGCCCGGTGCGGTCGGTGGTGGCGGAGTCGTGGCGGCGCAGTGCCCGAGCCGGTGTCGGGCCGGACGGCGGCGCCAGTGTGGAGCTGACCGACGACGACCTCGGCACCTACCGTGCGGAGCACCCGCTCGCCAGAGTGATGCCGCTGTTCCGGGAGTTGCTGGGCACCTTCGCCGCCGACGGCGAGCATCTGCTGGCGGTGTGCGACGCGCACGGCAGGCTGCTGTGGGTCGAGGGGCACCGGGCGACCCGGCGCCGGGCGGACGGGATGAACTTCGTGCCGGGCGCGCGCTGGTCGGAGGCGGCGGTCGGCACCAACGCGCCGGGCACCGCGGTCGCCGTGGACCGGCCGGTGCAGGTGTTCGCCGCGGAGCACTTCATACGCCGGGTGCAGCCGTGGACCTGCGCCGCCGCGCCGGTCCACGATCCGCGGACCGGCCGGGTGCTGGGCGCCGTGGACATCACCGGTGGTGACGGGCTGGCGCATCCACACAGCCTGGGATTCGTGCACGCGGTGGCGCGGGCGGCGGAGGCACAGCTCGCGCTGCTCGCGCCGCCACGGAGCACCACGGACACGCCGATGCTCAGCGCGCTCGGCCGGGACGAGGCGGAACTGGCCCTGGACGGCCGCCGGATCCGGCTCAGCCGACGGCACAGCGAGATAGTCGTCCTGCTCTCCCGGCATCCGGAGGGCCTGAGCGGGGACGAGCTGCTGTGCGCGCTGTACGCGGACGAGTCGGTGACCCCGGTGACGCTGCGGGCCGAACTGGCGCGGTTGCGCAGGCTGTTGGGGCCGGGATTGCTCGCCTCACGGCCCTACCGGCTATCGGCCGCGGTCGAGTCGGACGTGACCGTGGTGGAGCGGCGTCTGGAGGCGGGGGCTCTGACGGTGGCGACGGAAGCGTACTCGGGCCCGCTGCTGCCCGGTTCGCAGGCGCCCGCGATCGTTCGGCTACGGGAACGGCTCGCCGACGGGCTGCGCACGGCGCTGATCGCGCACCGCGACCCGGACCTGCTGGCGGACTGGGCGCACGCGCCGTGGGGCGAGGACGACGTGGCGGTGTGGCGAGCGCTCGCCGCGGTGCGGCCCACGGCCCCGGTGCGGTCCCGGCTCGCCGCGCTGGAGGCCGAACTGACGGCTCCGGCCGGCCTGCTGCCCCCACCGGCCCGCGGTGCAACGTACTCGCAACGTCGGCCCGCCTAGCCTCGCGCCCGACAGCTGCCCAACGGCGGGCAGCGCTGCACCGGGAGGCAGACCAGCATGACTCGTTACGCGGCGCCGGGCACCGAGGGCGCGATCGTCTCCTACCAAGCGCGCTACGACCACTTCATCGGCGGGGAGTACGTGCCGCCGGTGCGCGGGCAGTACTTCGAGAATCCGTCGCCGGTCAACGGGCAGCCGTTCACGGAGATCGCGCGCGGTACGGCGGACGACGTGGAGCGGGCGCTGGACGCGGCGCACGAGGCCGCGCCCGGCTGGGGCCGTACGTCGGCGGCGGAGCGCAGCGACATCCTGCTGAAGATCGCCGACCGGATGGCCGCCCGTCTGGAGCCATTGGCGGTGGCCGAGAGCTGGGAGAACGGCAAGCCGGTCCGGGAAACGCTGGCGGCCGACATCCCGCTGGCGATCGACCACTTCCGGTACTTCGCCGGTGCGATCCGGGCGCAGGAGGGCTCGCTCAGCGAGATCGACGACGACACGGTGGCGTACCACTTCCACGAGCCGCTCGGGGTGGTCGCGCAGATCATCCCGTGGAACTTCCCGATCCTGATGGCCGCCTGGAAGCTGGCGCCGGCGCTCGCCGCGGGCAACGCGGTCGTCCTGAAGCCGGCGGAGCAGACACCGGCGTCCATCCACTACTGGGTGAGCCTGATCGCGGACCTGCTGCCGCCGGGCGTGCTGAACATCGTCAACGGCTTCGGCGTCGAGGCGGGCAAGCCGCTGGCGTCCAGCCCGCGGGTGGCGAAGGTCGCGTTCACCGGGGAGACCACGACCGGGCGGCTGATCATGCAGTACGCCTCGGAGAACATCAAGCCGGTCACGCTCGAACTGGGCGGCAAGTCGCCGAACATCTTCTTCGACGACGTGTGGGCGCACGACGACGACTTCCGCGACAAGGCGCTCGAAGGCTTCACCATGTTCGCGCTCAACCAGGGCGAGGTGTGCACCTGTCCGTCGCGGGCGCTCATCCAGCGCGGTCACTACGCGGACTTCCTCGACGCGGCGGTCGCCCGCACGCGGCAGATCAAGCCGGGGCATCCGCTCGACACCGACACGATGATCGGTGCCCAGGCCTCCAACGACCAGCTGGAGAAGATCCTCTCCTACCTGGACATCGGCCGGCAGGAGGGCGCCAGGGTACTCACGGGTGGGGAGCGCGTCGAGCACGACGGCGAGCTGAAGGGCGGTTACTACGTCCAGCCGACCATCTTCGAGGGCGACAACCGGATGCGGATCTTCCAGGAGGAGATCTTCGGCCCGGTCGTCTCGGTGGCCTCGTTCGACGACTTCGACGACGCCATCAAGATGGCGAACGACACCCTCTACGGGCTCGGCGCGGGGGTGTGGACGCGGGACGCCAACACCGCCTACCGGGCGGGCCGCGCGATCCAGGCGGGCCGCGTGTGGACCAACTGCTACCACGCCTACCCGGCGCACGCGGCGTTCGGCGGCTACAAGCAGTCCGGGATCGGCCGCGAGACGCACAAGATGATGCTGGAGCACTACCAGCAGACGAAGAACATTCTTTGTTCCTACAGCCCTCAGAAGCTTGGCTTCTTCTAGAGCCTGAAGTCGGTTGCCTGGAGGCATCGTTGCACTCCAGGCAACCCGAAATAACGGGCTACACACTGTGCTGAGCTGGCTGTTCGCGCTACTTTCTGACACCCAAGGGAGTCTCGCCCGGACCAGTCGTGGACCAAACGGCGCCGAGGGACATCACCCCACGAGCCGCCCGCTCATGAGCGCCGCGAGTCCAGGACTTCCTGGGACCGGCTCGAGACAACGGCCGAGCCGCCCCCGCGCGACCTCGTCGTCGAGTTCATGGGGCTCCACATCGGGTTCCGGCATGGCTGACGGGGGCGGCGACCGATTCGGGGACACCGCCAACTGTCCGCCCGGCGAGAGAAGCTGCCCGGAAGATTTCAAGTCCAGCGAGACGGTCGCCAGCCCCCGCTGCCATACCGCTGCTCCCCACCCCGTGCGCCTCCCGCCCTACGCTGCCGGTGATCCTACTGACGGGGAAGGAGCCCTGAAGAACCGAGTCGCCATCAGGCCAGGAAGGCCCACACCGTCAGGCCGATCACGGTACAGCGAGCCTGAGGCGACTCAGCTGGGCGAACACCCTTCCAAGCTCCCAAGCCGTTCACCGTGGCCCTCTCCGCCAGCCCTCACGCGACGCGTGACCACCCGTCTATCACCTGCGGAAACAGCTCCGGTCACGCCGAGCGAAGCTCTGCCGGCGCATGGCGCAAAGCAGCGGAAACGCTGACCGACGGCGAGACGTGAACTGTGGCGCCTGTGTACGGGGTTGGGGCTGGCGGGCAGAGTATGGGCACGGCGAGGACGAGGGGGAACGTCATGGGCAGCGAGCCGCTCGGGGGCTCCCGCATCCTGTCGGAACAGAACGGAGAGGCGGCACTGCACCGGCTGCGGGCCATGACGGTGTCCCACCGCAGGGCCCAGCGCCTGGCCAATGCGCGCATGGGGGTATCGGTTCTCCTGGCCGTGTCCGGCCTCGTCACCGTCTTCGTGCCGCATGTCAGCGATTCCGTCACGGTGGTGGGCGGGGTGTGGGCGGTGGCGCACTCGGTCGGGCTCACACAGTGGGAGAGCAGCGAGGCCCGTCGCGCAGCGTTGTTGCAGGAGTCGTTCGACGTTCGGCTGTTCCACCTGGAGTGGAACAGCGCCATGGTGGGCTCCCCGCCCGCGTCACACCTGATCAGCAGTCTCAGCCGGCGTTACTCGGGTGAGGAGGCGGAGCTACGTGACTACTACGAGATCCCCGAACTTCCGCACCCTTATGACGTGGTCGCCTGCCAACTGCAAAATCTCGGGTGGGGGGCGCGGGTCCGCCGCCGTTACGCGCGGACGGTGCTGGCAGCAGTCCTGCTCTGGCTGGGTGGCGGTCTCGTCGTCGGCCTGACGATGCGTATGGAGGTGCTCGACCTGGTGCTGCTGTGGTACGTGCCGTCGCTCGGCGCGGCGATGATGGGTCTGGAAGTGTGCCGCACCCAGTGGCAGGTCGCCGCAGAACGGGAGCGGGTGATGGAGCTACTGGAGGCCAGGGTCGCCGCGGGCGGTGACACCGGCGCACTGATGGGTCTCGCCCGGCAGGTGCAGGACGTGATCTTCCATTCGCGGCAGCGGTACACGCGCGTGCCGGACTGGTTCTTCCGCCGCTTCAAGAGCACGGACCGGGCCGATTTCCAGGCCGCCATGGACGACGTGGAACGTCTCGTCGCCCGCCGGACGCCCCAGCCTGGCTGACCGGCCGGCGTCCGGCTGGAGTGGATCGCGCGCGAACGGGACACGGATCAGGGGAAAGCACGGTGGAGAACGCGGACAGCCTCGCCTCTCTGTTCGATAACGACGAGCTGGCGTCCAAAGCGCTGGTCGCCTGGGCCCACAAGGTGCATCGGGGCCTGGTTCGGCCCCACGTGCCCCGGTGGCGACCGTTGGGCCAGGGTGCCAGCGGTGCCGGGCTGACGGCCGTGGTGGCCAGCCGGGGACCGGGGGTCATGGTGGTCAAGGTGTCCCCCCACGGCCAGGGAGGCGAGGGGCATCCCCACGCGGAGGCCCGCAAGACGGCTCAGAACCATGTGCCGACGTTGCACGGTTCATGGCCGGTGGAGGACGGGCGCGTACTGACGTTCCAGTCCCCCGCGACCGGCAGCCTGGACGACTTGTGCGCCATGGCGTCCCTGGGGAACGACCTGCCTGCCGGTTGCGCGTACCTCACGAGGTGGCTGCTGACGGAATGGAACAACGGCCCGGGGGGCGGCACGTCCGACCACCTGCCTGTCGGTGAGTTGCTGCGCCAGGAACTCGGAGCGCTTGTCTCCCGCGGTGGCTCGGCACTCGCCTACGGATCACGGATCGGGGGCCTGGAGGCGGACACGCCGTGGATCAAAATCAACGGCCTGGACCTGCCGAACCCTCTGGCGCTGGCCCAGGCGGACGCCGGGCACCCGAAGCTGGACGTCATGCGGGGACGGGCGCACGGCGACCTGCACCTGCACAACGTCCTGGTGCCCGTCCGGGAAGGCAGGGCCCGGTTCGAGAAGTTCCAACTCATCGACCTGGCGACGTTCTCGCAGAACGCCCCGTTGTCGCGGGACGTAGCCACGCTGCTCCTATCCGCCGTGGAACCGACCGTCCGGGAACAGCCGACGGAGGAAGGCGATGCCCTGCTGCACTATCTGGTGCGACCCCACGAAGATTCCCTGCGCCAGATCAAGCCGGCGACGAAAGACATCGTGCAGACAGTGCGGGACACTTGCGAGGAGATCTTCGCGGGCGGCCTGTACGACCTGTGGCACCGCCAGTTCCTGCTCTCCCTGATCGTGACCGGTCTGCGGGGCAGCACCTACGAGAACATGGGCGACGGCGGCCGGTGGTGGAATTTCAGGCTGGCGGCGCGCGCCGGAGGTGAGCTGCTGCAGCGGTTGGGCACCCCGATTCCGCCGGGCGTGACGATCACGGGACCGGAACCGGCCGGGCGGTACGTGCCGTGCGGTACAGCGGTTCCGCCGGAGCGGTGGACCGGCGCCGCCGCAGCGGCGGACCGCGCGGTGCGGGCCGCGTCCGTGTCCCGGGGAGCGACCACGGATCGGTCGGAGGAGCTCCGCGAACTGGAAGCGTACAGCCACACCGCCGTCGCTGCGGCGGGCCACCAGGGTGCGTCCGGTATGCAGGCGCAGCCCCTGGACCTCACGGCGCTCGCTGTCCCTCGGGATCTGGAGAGAGACCTGCTCAAGCTGCTCGGCATGGGGCAGCCGATCTGCGTGGTCGGGGATCCGGGGAGCGGGAAGACGACGCTGCTGTGGCGGCTGCACCAGGAGCTCTCGGCTGACCCGTTGGGCCCCCGGCCGTACTTCCTGCGGGCCGGCGACCTCCGGAACACGGCGTCCGGTGCCGGACTCGCCCTGGAGACGCTGCGCGCCGCCTGTCGTTCCCTGACGGATCCCGCGGTCTTCCTCTTCGACACCGCGGACCTGCTGGTGTCGGACGCGACGGGCTTCCATGTGCTACAGGAACTGCTCACGATCGCCGCGGACAACTCCGTACGGGTCCTCATGACGTGCAGGAAGGAGGAGTGGAACGTCCTGCAGTCGCAGGTGGAGGACTTCGGCGTCCAGCAGCGCGTGCTGGGCCCCTACAGCCCGCGGGAGCAGGAAGCGGCCATCCGGTCGCACGCGCGGTACTTCTACGAGGGAGAGGCCGAGGTCTCCGTGGACAAGGTGTGCCGGGACATCGCCAACGCGGCGGTGAAGGGGCTGCCGATGCGTAAGGTCTGCGAGGCTCCCCTGACACTGCGCATGCTGTTCGAGACGTTCGCCCCCCAACCGCCCCAAGTGCAGGACATCGACACCGCGATCCTGTACGACCGGTACTGGAGCCACCGTGTCAGCCAGGACCAGCGAGCAGGAGATGCCCCCGCGACCGGCACGGGGCCGCTGCCCGATCTCACCGGGGCCGGTGAGGAACTGGCCCAGTTAATGCTGGGGGAAGGCAGGCTCGACATCTCGGGCGCGGAGGTGCTCGCCGATCGCTCACCCTCCGGCCGCCCTGGACTGGAGCGCGGCCTCCAAGGGCTCGTGGCGCGGGGCGTGGTCGAACGCCAGGGTGCCGGCACCACGGAGCGCTACACCTACTTCCACCAGACACTGTTCGAGTACGCGGCGGGCCGCCGGCTCTCCCGGACTGCCGCGTCCGACGTCCCGTCACTGCTGGGTGAGCTGCTGGGCTGGCTGAAAGAGCATCCCGGGGACCAGTTCCGGCTCGCGGTCGCCGAGCAGGCGCTCGTCCAGGCCGGCAGGGGCGGCAACCAGGCCGCCGAGGCGTGCACAGCACTGCTGACCGGCACGCTCGCCGACACCTGGGACGCCGGCACGGCGGACACACACTCGCTGCGCGCGATGCAGCTGCGGGTTTACGCCAGACTGCCACAGCCCGATGCCGCCCTGCGTTGTCATTTCACGTCGCTGATCGCCACGCTGGATCCCGACCTGGCGCGGGTCTACCTAGGGGCACTGCCGACAACCCTGCACAAGGACGGTGACCGAATCGTCGATGAGTTGCTGGCCTTGTGGCGCAGCGACTCCGAGGAGTTGAGGCAGCCGGTGCTCATCGCTCTGAAGTGGTTCGCGGAGACGCTGCCCAAGAGCGTGATCACCGTCTTCGACCGGAGCTGCCCGTCCAACGGGTCCCGAGGGGGCGCCTGCAAAGGCCCGCGCTGTGATCCCAGGAACTGCGTGTGGGCTTGGTTGCTGACTCTGCATAACTCCGAGATGCACAAGTTCCTCGGGGTTCTCGAGGCGCTCGCGCTGGAGAACGCCGGCTGGGTGTGGCATCGGCTGCGCATGGTGGTGACGGATCCGCGGCGCGACCTACTGACGGTGGCCCGCTGCCTGCGGCTGGTGGCCCGGCCGCTCGAATGGCCGGAATGGGAAAGGCCGTTCTCCGCGGTCCGGCATATCGTGCGCCACCGATGGGGCCACGGCGCCAGGTTCAACAACAGCGATGTACAGGTCCAGGCGGCACTGGGACAATTGATCGCCGGCAACTGGCTGTCCAGCGGCCGACAGCCGCCGCTGGACTCCGTCCTGAGGGCCGCTGCCCGGCATCCCAAGGAATTCACGTCGTACGTGCAAGTACACGCCGTGGCGCGGATGGCGCGGCAGGCGTCCCCCGAGGAGGTCGGCCACCTACTCGACGTGCTGGAGGAGGTCGCCGCGCCGACGTCGCTGACTCTGCTGTCGACCTGCCTGCTGCTGCCGTTGCTGACCGCCACCCGCGCCTCGGACACGCTCGGCGGCGACACCCTGCCGAGCCGTGCCCGCGGACCGGAGCCAGCCGCCACCAAAGCCGTGCGCAGCTGGCTGGCGCTGAGACTGCGGACCCAGAACCGGGCCGCTCCCGCCGACGCCACCCACCAGTTGGCGGCAGAGACCTGGAAACGCAGCCTGGACGTGGCCACCACGGCCCGGTTGGTCGGCGAAGCGTGGCCGGAGGGCGCCGCGGGCCAGCAGCCTGATAGCGGAGGCAGATGCGGTGCGGAAGCGGAGTTGCACCGGATCTGGCTGACCGATCCAGACGTGGCCGTTCTGCTGGTCGCCGCCGCCGCGGCGGGACAGGCTCAGGCTCGGACGGCCCTGCGGCTGTGGCGCACCGAACGGGCGGGCAAGGGCCACGTCACGGGGCCTGGCAGGGGCACCGGTGTGACCCAGACGGACAAGAAGATCTCCGGCTCGCTGCAGGTGCTGGTAGCGGAGCATCCCGAGCTGCTGGACGAGTTGTTCGCCGGAGGGGCCGTGGATCCCCGGCTCGATCCGGCGTGGCTGAACGCGGTGCTGCCTCAAGCCGGGACGGACATCGACCGCCGGCTGGCGGCCGCCCTACGTCGGCATCGCACCGCACTCGAGGAGGTGTGCGATCTCGCCGTTACGCATGAATACGGCGCGGACAACGCCAGGACCGCCTTGCACGTGCGCGGCAGGCTCATCGCCCTGGGCGTCCTCGGCCCCCCTGCCCTGACCCGGCTCCGGGAGATGCTGGGCAGGCGCGGTCATCCGCGCCATGTCGGCGCCGCGCTGCAGCTGGTGGAGACCGTGGTCGAGCACAGTCCGAACGGCTCTCTAAACACTCCGGAGTGGCAGCAACTGGAGGAAGAGGACCTGCATCACTTCGCGGCCGCCGACTACGTCGAGGGGCGTACCGGCCAGGGCGAGCGTGAGCTGGTGCAGGCCGCGGCCCGCCGGTGTATGACGGGCCTGCTGTGCCGCCACTACCCGCTCACCACGCAGGCGGAGGTCAGCCGGGCACGCAACGGGGCGTTGCGCCACCTGGCGACGGCCACGCAGGTCGGTGACGTGACGGTGCTCGGACGACTCCTCGAACGCCTGGCCGACGCCGCGCCGCAGGAGGCGGTGACGGTGGTCAACGCGGCTGCCAGGAAACTGCGCACGCTGTCCACGGGCAAGGTGACGACGCTGGCGCAGCGCTGGCAGAGACCCCTCTCGCGCCTTGCCGAACGGGCCAGCCCGGAGCAGTGGAGGGAACTCGTCGAAGGTGTGTGGGACGGCCCGGTGGAACTCCTGCGCGTGCTGATCCGCAGTGGCATCCGCCACCGCACCGACGACACAGCGCGGTACCTTCTCACGATCGCCGACAGCAGCCCATGGTCCGGCGTGGTGAGGGAGACGGTCCGGATCGGCACCCTCCTGCGCAGCGAGGGCAGTCCGCAGCGCTGGCTGCCAGCCCTGGAAACTCCGTCGAACGCGCAGAAGTGATGGCCATCGACCGGGGGCCCGGGCCCAAGGCCCATCACCAAGGCCCGGACCATTCCCGGACCAGCCGCCAACCGAAGCTCACCCTGACGCCCATATCCGCAGGTCAAAGGGACCGCAGTCGTGTACCACCAGCAGACGAAGAACATTCTTTGTTCCTACAGCCCTCAGAAGCTTGGCTTCTTCTAGAGCCTGAAGTCGGTTGCCTGGAGGCATCGTTGCACTCCAGGCAACCCGACATGAAAGGTACCCGGTGTAATCAATTGGGTTCTTAAAGCTACAGTCTGGCATCCAAGGGAGTTCCCGCCGGACCAGCCGCGGACCAAAGAGCTCCGAAGGACACAACCTACGAGCCGCCCGCTCACGAGCGCAGCGATCCGTTGATACCCGTAAGCAGCGCTGAACCGTCGGCAGCACTGGGAGAGCTTTTCGACCTGATGGCCGCCCTGAACGAGTCCGTATCGCGAGTGAAGGCTCCTCGCGGCGGGAGCGCCCTGCTCGAGGTGGGCGGCCCGGTCACGTGGCCGGGATGGCTGTGCGGACCGGCGGCATCCTGCACGGCGACGAACACGGAGTCCTCCAGATCCCCGCCGAGGCACTGCCCCGGATCACGGAGAAGGCCGAACTGATCCAAGAGGAAGAGCGGAACGTCGTGGGGTGGTCGGGGTCCGCCGACTTCAGCATCCGGAAGCTGCTCGAGTTGCGCCGCGTCCGGCACTGAGAACCCTCTTGGTGGAAGGGAGCCGCGCCTCAGCCCACTACGACGCTCACCCAGCGGCGGCGCGTGGCAGGGTGATCAGGACGAGTGCACCGCCGCCTGGGGCCTCGTCGAGCGTGATGTGGCCGCCGTGCGCGGTCGCGATCTCCTTGGCGATGGCAAGGCCGAGACCGCTCGATCCGCTGGTGCGTTCGCGGCTGGCGTCCAGCCGGACGAAGCGGTCGAAGACGCGCTCGCGTTCCTCGGGCGGGACGCCGGGACCGTCGTCGGCGATCTCGATCCGCACCTGATCGAGCGGCGCGTCCAGGACCGACACCTGGACCGTGTGCCGGGCGTGACGGATGGCGTTGTCGAGGACGTTGCGCACCATACGGCTCAGGTGCTCGGCGTCGCCGACGACCATCACGCCGGTCCTCACGTGGTCGATGCCGACGGGCACCTGCGGGGCGGCACTGGTCGCGCGTACCTCCTCGACCAGCTTGCCGAGATCGACCCGACGCCGTCGCGTCACGAGCTGGCGGTCGTCGCTCCTGGCAAGGACGAGAAGCTCGTGCACCAGCGTCTCCAGGCGTTCGGACTGACGTACCGCGCGCCGGGCGATCTCCGGCCAGGGCGCGGTCTCCGGGTGGGCGAGTCCGACCTCCAGTGCGGTGCGGATCGCCGCCAGCGGGCTGCGCAGCTCGTGCGAGGCGTCGGCGGTAAAGCGCCGCTGCCGCGCCGCGGAGTGGTCGAGCCGGGTGAGCATGTCGTTCATCGTGCGCGCGAGGTCACCGATCTCGTCGTGGGTGTCCGGCTGCGGAACACGCCGCGACAGATCCGCGGCCGTGATCTCGGTGACCGAGCGGCGGATGCGCTCAACCGGGCGCAGGGCCCGGCCCACGACCAGCCATACGGTGCCGCAGGCCAGCAGCAGGATGCAGGGCACGCCCACCAGCAGCAGCCGGGCGAAGGTCTCGTTGACCTGGCTGAGCAGGTCGGTGGTGGTGAGGGTGATGATCGTCACCGGTCTGCCGCCGACGGTGGCCCGGCTGCCGTGAACGCGTACCTCGCCGTTCACCACCGTGTCTGCGCCTTTCTGCCGCACGGGGGTCTGGGAACCGGGGGGCAGGGTGTAGACGGCGCGCTGCCCCTGCAGGACCGGGGTGGCGGCAAGGACGGTGCCGTCCGTGGTGAGCACCTGGGCCTGGGCGTTGGGGTCCAGGGCGGATGAGGGCAGCGGGTGCGGCCAGCTGCCACCGCGCGCGGACTGCTCGACCTGTGCTGCGTAGGTGCGCAGTTGGTCGTCGGCGGTCCGGTGGGCGGATCCGACCTGGAGGAGGTACAGGATGACCAGGCCGAGGGTCACCGCCGCCGTGAGCGCGAGCCCGGCGACGACGGTGACCCTGGCACGCACGGTGCGCATGCCGACCCGGTGGCCGAGGCGTCGGCTGCTCACGGCCTGTCCTCCCGGATCAGGTAGCCCTCGCCTCGGATCGTCTCGATCACCGCCGCACCGCCCGGAGTCTCTATCTTCCGTCGCAGCCGGTGCACATGGACCTCGACCACGGACGGGCCGCCGTCGAAGTTCACGTCCCAACAGTGGTCCAGCAGCTCGGACTTGGACACCACGCGTCCCTTGCACCGCATCAGGTGCTCCAGGACGGACAGCTCCCTGGTGGTGAGCTCCAGTTCCTGGCCGTCGCGGGTCACTGTGCGGCTGGCCGGGTCCAGCATCAGGCCGGCTGCGGTGAGCACCGCCGGCCGGGCGTTGAGCCCCCGCCGGGTCAAGGAGCGCAGGTGCGCGAGCAGCACCGTGTAGGAGAACGGTTTGGCCAGGTAGTCGTCGGCCCCGCTGTCCAGCCCCTCGGCGTGGTCGAGGTCCTCGTCCATTGCGGTCAGCATCAGGATCGGCATCCACAGGCCCTGCTCGCGCAGGGTGCGGCAGACTCGATAGCCGTTCATCCCCGGCAGCATCACGTCCAGGATGATCACGTCGGGAGAGGTCTCGCGGGCCTTCCACAGCCCGTCCACGCCGTTGTCCGCCACGTCCACGACGTAACCCTCGGCCTTGAGTCCCCAGGCGAGTGAATCGGCCATGTCCCTGTCGTCCTCAACCATCAGCACGCGCATCTATCCAGCATCCCCGACCGGCACGGGCTCTCGCTCCCGCTCGTCCAGCGATTGCATTGGGCCGGGTTTGATCCGCAGCAGCCGGGCCGTGCGCGGGGGCATCCAACAGTTCAGCTCGCCGAAGAGCGAGACCAGCGCGGGCAGCAGGAGCATCCGCACCACGACGGCGTCGAGCAGCACCCCGGCCGCCAGACCGGCGACGATCTCACGGACGGTGACCTCGTAGTCCATCGAGACCCGTGTGCAGGGCTGCAGCCGGCTCGAGACGCTCGGCGCGACCTGGACGCCCACCACGGTGACGGCCGGCCAGGCCGCGAACACGGTCAACCGGTGTCGGACCGCCCACCTGCTCAGCGCTTCCATGGTTTCCTCGCAAGAGTCGGTAGCAGCTCGCCTCGGAGGCTACAAGCCGCATGCTTACGAGCGGCTTTCACGCGTCAGACGGCACGGGGCCGCCGCCCAGGAGCGGGCGGCGGCCCTTCGCAGCCAGGGCATCGGAAGCCCTCGGCGGGCCCTGTCGCCCGCACTCTCAGTCGAGGCCGGCGTTCACCGGGACTGGAGAACTGATCCCGTCGTCACCACCGGCCTGGGGAACGCGCAGGAGCCGGGCGAGCCTCTCCGGGAGCCACCAGTTCCACCGGCCCATGATCGCCACCAGGGCGGGCACCAGCAGGGTCCGGACGACGACGGCGTCGACGAAGATGCCGACGCCCAGCCCGGTGGCGATCATCTCCACCACCACGTCGGGAGCGCTGGACAGCGACGCGAAGGAGATGGCGAGGATCACCGCTGCGCAGGTGACGAGGCGTCCGGTACGGGCCAGCGCACCGACGATGGCCTGCTGGGTGGCGTGGGTGCGGTCGTATTCCTCACGCATGCGGGCCAGGATGAAGACCTCGTAGTCCATGGACAGCCCGAAGAGGAACGCGAAGGTGATGATGGGGATCCAGTTGCGGATCGATCCGGTGGCCGCAATCCCGTAGACCGCCTGGGACCCGAGGCCGTTCTGCCAGAAGAGCACCAGGAAACCGAACGAGGCGCCGAGCGACACCAGGTTCACCACCACGGCCTTGACGGCCAGTACTGCGGAGCGGAATTCCCGGGCCAGCAGCAGGAAGGCGAGCAGCGAGATCACCGCGAGCATCAGCGGGAAATTGCCGTACACCGCGCGGTTGAAGTCGACGTTCTGTGCGGTGTTGCCGCCGACCTCGACTCCTCCTGGGAGGTTGGCGAGTGCCGCACGCACCCGAGCCACGGTGGCCGTTCCGGCGGAAGTATTGCCCTCGTCGTAGGGGATGGCGGTGATGAGGGAGTCGCCTGTCTGCCGGAAGGAAGGCGTCGCGGGCGCGAGAACCGTGTAGATCCCGGGCGTCTTCTCTGCGATCCGTGCGGCTTCCTGGGCGGCGCCGGGTCCGCCGTGGGCGAGGACCTGGACGGGGAAGACCACCCCGCTGGGCACCCCCTGCCTCTCCAGGGCGTGCAGGGTGACCGCGGCCTGGCTCTTGCCCCCCAAGGAGTTGGCACGAGGCTGTCCCGTGTTCATGAACAGTCCCGGGATCGCCAGGCCGACGACGATGACCAGTCCGGCGATGCCCGCCGCCCAGCGGTGGCGCACCACCACACGGGCCCAGCGCTCCCAGCCCCGGCTGAACGTCGTCGACCCCTTGCGGATGCGGTGCTTGTCCAGGGCCGGACCCCATGCGGCGAGGATCACCGGCAGCAGGGTGACCGCGGCGGCGATGGCCACCAGTGGGATGAGCATGCCGCCGACACCGATACTGCGCAGGAACGGCACCGGCAGGATGATCAGGGAGAGCAGACCCGCGGCGACGGTGAGGCCACTGAGCACCACGGCGCGTCCGGCGGTCGGGCCGGCGGCCACGATCGCCTCCTCGTTGCTCCGCCCGGCCTCGCGTTCCTCGCGCCAGCGGGTGATGAGCAGCAGTGAGTAGTCGACGGCGATACCGAGCCCCATGACGGCGATCAGGTACTCCACCAGGAAGCTCACGTCCATGGTGTGGGTGAGACCCAGGACCAGGAGGAAGGTCGTCAGGATCGCGGGCACGGCGATCAGCAGCGGAACGAGGGCCAGCGCGGAGCCGTAGACGAAGAGCAGGACGGCCAGTGCTCCGGCGACTCCGATCAGCGTTTCCACCAGCACACCGGGGCCGCCGCCCGCGGAGCCCTGGGTGGTGGTCTGGATCTGCTCGAAGCCGGTCACCGAAACGGCGGCGCCTGCGGGCGCCGCGGCCCTGACCGCCGGCTCGATGCGATCCATCACCCCGGCGCCGCTCGGGGTGTCGGGATTGGGCATGTTGAAGATCGCCCAGGTCGTGCGCTTGTCCGCGGAGACGAGCCTGGGGTCGTGGGTGTTGGCCCAGTCGGCGACAGCCAGGTGGCCCGCTTTGTTCGCGGCTGCGAAGGTGCGCGCGGCGATGTCCTGGCCGGCCGCGGTGTCCATGCCCTTGCCCGCGGGGAGTGTAAGGACGCCGATGGACGGCTGCTCATTGCCGTCGATGCCGAACTTCTGCAGCAGGTGCAGGTTGGCATCGTAGCCCTTGGTGGCGGGGGTGGCGAAGGTGTGTGTCAGACGCCCGGTGGCCTGTCCGACGGTCATGGCACCGATCACTGTCAGCACCAGCCAGGCGAGTACGACCAGGCGCTTGTGATCCAGACAAAAACGTGTGACGGCGTTCACGGCATCAGGCCCCAGACTGCAGAAGCGACATGTGGGCGCAAGTGTCGGGACTCCTTCCTTACAGGAAGCTTTCACTGCCCGAAGCCGCAGAGGGGCTCTTCACAATCCAGGGTGTAGTCGTGGCCTGACGCCGCCGGTTTCCAGCAGGGATCTGGCGATGGAGTTGGTGAGGTTGCGGAATCCGAGGGCGGAGCCGCGAAGGTGATGAAGCCGTCCGTTGATGGCCTCGGGCGGTCCGTTACAGTAGACGTGCCTGGGCGTTCGAAGTAGGCCCGCACGTCGGTGGCTCGCTCATGCCGAGCAGCCGGGCAGGGCCGGTGCCGTCGCGGATGTCGGTCAGGTCAATGATCAGGGACGTACTTGTCGCCACGCCTGGTGTGGCGCCACACGTGCTCGTCTCGTCGACGCCGATCGCGGTGACGTCGTCGAACCGGCCGGTGCCGTCGATGAGGACGCGCTTGCCCTCGGCCAGGACGGCGTCGTTGGCGGTGTTCCAGGCGACCCCGAGCCCTTCGGCGACACGGGCGACAGTGAGGTGCTGGCAGACGATGGCTTCAAGCGCCCACCGCAGCCCGCGACGCGAGAGCTTCGCCCGCGGCTCAGCCGCCCTGGCGGTGTCTTGCCGCCACCCGTGCCCACAGTCCATGCAGCGGTAGCGTCGGATCGTGACGTCAGGATCGTGGGCCGCCATCCGAGTGGCTCGTGCGCCAGTCGCCGGGTCACGGTGTCACGCGGTGTGCCTTCGCAACCGCAGCGGCGGCACCACTAATCGGACTCGACGACCCGGCACGCGAGAACCGCACGATCCGGGGCGAGTCGCTGACCGGTGACTTCGAGCCCGAGCTCGGCAAGGCGGCAGAACGCATTCATGTCAGCGCGGGCGAAGCGCGCCTCAGGCGTAGCGTCGTACAACGTCGAAGTCTTCCGGATGGGCTTGGTGTAGGAATCCCCGTCCTCGGGAGACCTCGACGCCTACCCGGCCACCGACGCGGGGTGAGCTGCCACCGCCGGTATGATACGAGTTCCTGACGGGTGATGATCTGAAGTCATCCAGGTGAGGGCGGCTCATCCTGCTTCAGCCCCGGTCACGCGAAGGTGACCGGGGCCGGAACTTGAGCGGTGGCTTTGGTCGTGGCTTGTGATCCGTTCAGCTCTGGGGCATTCAGCGGCCGATGTCGTCCAGCTCGGTCAAGTCCTCATGAGAGAGGGAGAGTCCGCGCCGGCGATGTTCTCGCGCAGGTGTGGGTCGATGAGCTCGTCGTCATGGCGGTGGGCGAGGTTGTACATGCTCTGCACGCACATGATCGGCGCGATGCTCCGCGCCTCGGTGACCTGCTCCGCGGTGGCGTTGCTGACCCCGAGATGGCGGATCAGGCCCTGCTGCTGGGAAACTCCCCCGCTGGCACCACATCCCCAGATCCGGACCAGTTGCGGACCAATTCGGCTTCGCATCGGGCGATTCCACCCGTTGCCGCAGGTCAGAAGCGGGTGAGGTCGTGTACCACAAGGAGACCAAGAACCTCCTCGTCTCGTACTCGCCGAAGAAGCTCGGCTTCTTCTAGGGGCACGATAAAGGGCGCCTGACCAGGGCAGGTACCCAGCGGGCGCCCTTCCTTCGCAACATCAAAGGGGTCAGGCAAAATTCACCCTTACTCCCGATTCAGCCCACCCGTATCCCACCTCTGACCAGCTGTTCCGGGGCAGTTCCGGGCCAAGCCCGGACTCACGCGCCCTCGGCCGCGTCCTCGTACTCGTCCCACCGACGCATGGAGTCCTCAATCAGACGGTTCGCGTGATGACGTGCTTCAGCGAGGAACTTGGCGTAGTAGCGGAAGGGCACCTGGATGCTCTGCCCTGCCCTGCGGGCACACTCGGCCGGGTCGACGCCGGAGGCCAGCCAGAAGGAGATGCCCGCGTGGCGCAGGTCGTAGGGGCGCTGCGCCAGTTCAAGGGCAAGCTCGTCGAGGGTGAGCGTCGCCTCACGTGCCCGGCGCCATGTGATGCCGTCCGCCGCAGCGTCGATGTAGTTACCGGCCGCGTTGCGAAATATGCGTCCATCCGGTGCTACGCCGAAGCACTCCATGTGTTCGCGCAGCATGCGGACCAGGACAGGTGGGATCGGCACCGGCCGTGTGGCCTTGGCCGCACGCCGCTTCAGGGAGTGGACCTCATGGACGGCACCGTCATCGGTCCATTCCTTGCCGGCCGTGACGACGCCGCCTTTCAGGTTCAGCAGACCCCACCCAGTGGCGGGGAGGCGGCACTGGGACTTCTGCAGGTGGATGACTTCGGCGGGGCGCATCGCTGCGTAGTACATGCAGCCGAAGAAGGCGTACAGGTGAGGACCACGACCGGGAAGTGCCTTGACCCCCCGTCAGCAGGCGCGCGACCTGCGTGGGGTTCGGTACGCATTCCGGGTCGACTTCGTCGGCGACCTCCGGAGCGGTCCAGCGCAGTCCTGCAACGGGGTTCTGGCCGAAGTAGCCCCGCTCGACTGCAACGCCGAACACCTCGTTGATGGCCGCCTTCTTGCGCTTCACCGTCTTGGCGGCTGCAGGGCTCCCGTCGACCTTGCGGCACAAGGCGTCAAGCCCACGACGCAGGACATCGGGCTCCTCCAACTCGCTGACTGGTAGGGAGTGCCGTTCCAGCCAGTCCAGTGCCGCCTGCCACTCCTCCCCCGGCTCGGAAGCCCATGCCTTCTTGTTGAACGCCCATGAATAGAGGGCACGCCGCAGTACACAGGGTGACCGGTAGACGGCTCCCGGCTCGACAAGGGCCGGGGTGATGGTGGCCAGAGCGTCTGCGAGTGTGCAGCGAGAATTTCCCGGGGTACGGTCGCAACGCTGCTCGATGTAATCGCGTGCCAGGATGTACCAGGTGGTGCGTTGCTTCAGGGCACCCAGCTCGGAAGCCGGCAGACCCGTCCGAGGATCAAACGGCTCACCGTCGCGAGCAGCCGTCATCAGCTTGGCGCGGCGGCTCTCTGCAAGTCCCTTGGTAAGGAAAGACTCCGACTTCTCGGCGCCGTTGACAGTCCATCGTCACTCGCCCAAGGGCCTCACTGCACTACAACGAGCAGCGCTTCGGCGATTCACGGCATCAGCAGAGCGGTGCCGCTCGATACCTCCTCGCTTCTTTTGCGGCACCCCTGCTGTGTTCGCTACGGCCCCACCGCCATACACAGCCGAATGCGAACACCACTAATGCTCCGCACGATTCCCGGTTTCGGTAACCGGGGATCGTCTGCTATGTATCGCCCTGCACGACAAAGGCCGGGCATTCGCTCTCCGGTTCGGCACGTGTCAGGAAGCCAGTCGGTAGGACCGAAGCACCGGGTCGGCGACCAGCACCAGCAGCCCGTCGGCGGTAAGGCGGTCCAGGTTTTGGGCTACAGCTCGCAGGGAGATGCCGACGGCTGTGGCAGCTTGCCGAGTTGAGGCTCCGGGGTGCATAGCAATGTGCGCGTTGACTTCGCGGTAGCGGCGCTAGTACTCCAGTCGGACTTCTGTATTTCTGCTGGTCAACGGCTTGAGGGTGGGGAGTGTAGCGGGGGCGCGGCATGCGTGGGACGGTCTTGGAGGGGTCGTCCCACCAACGTGTGTCCGCGCCGCATGTAGTGACAGCGCGACGAGCAGTCCGTTCTTGTGATCCATGACGTACCAACGAATGCTTGGGACCTGGAACTCGAAGAACTCTTCCTGCGGACCGGAGCCCGCTTCTCCCGGGTGGAGTCCCGGCGGCGGATGCGGGACTATGTCCGCGGACTGCTCGGCCCGGTCGGCCGAAAGAACAGCTGGCAGCTCGCCGAGTACGCCGGCAATGCCACCCCACACGGCCTGCAGCATCTGCTTTCCCACAGCCGGTGGGACGCTGACGGCCTGCGCGACGACCTTCAGGCATACATCGCAGAACAACTCGGCACGCCGAATGGCGTGTTGATCCTCGACGACACCGGCTTCGTGAAGAAAGGCATCACCTCCGCAGGGGTGCAGCGCCAGTACTCCGGCACGGCCGGACGGACAGAGAATTGCCAGATCGGGGTATTTGCCGCCTACGCCACTACCCGTGGCCACGCCCTGGTCGACCGCGAGCTCTACCTGCCCAAGTCCTGGACCGAGGACCGGAAACGCTGCCAAGCGGCCCGCATCCCCGACGAGCGCATCTTCGCCACCAAGGGCGAACTGGCCCGCGACATGATCCTGCGCGCTCTGGCCTCCCCGCTCCCCATCGCCTGGGTGACGGCGGATTCCGCCTACGGACAGGACTCGCACTTCCGGCGCTTCCTGGAGGATGCCGAGCTTTCCTACGTGGTCGCCGTCCCCAAGTCACAGCAGGTCAACAGCTTGCGCGTCGACCTTCTCATCGCCCAGGCCCCGCCCGAGGCGTGGCAGCGTCTGTCGGCGGGGCCGGGAGCCAAAGGCGAACGGTTCTACGACTGGGCCGCCGCCCGCCTGCCCGCCAGGACCGAATCCGGCGCCGACGAGCCGACACGACAGAGGTGGGTGCTGGCCCGCCGAAGCATCAGCAGGCCCGACGAGATCGCCTACTACCTCGCCTGTGTCCCACTGGACGCAACCATCGCCGACCTGGTCCGCGTCGCCGGCTGCCGCTGGAAGATCGAGGAGTGTTTCCAGAGCGCGAAGAACGAGTGCGGCCTGGACCAGTACGAAGTCCGCCGCTACGTGGGCTGGCACCGGCACATCACGCTCGCCATGCTCGCCCACGCGTTCCTCGCGGTGATGGCCGTGCAGGAGCGTGAAAAGGGGGTGCCGAGGCCGACACACCCGACCTTGTGGACCTCACACCAGCCGAGATCCGTCGTCTGCTGGCAACTCAACCCCGCCACCGTCCTGCACGCCGCGATGTGCTGAACTGGTCACGATGGCGCCGCCGTCACCAGGCACGTGCCCGACACTGTCACTACATGCGGCGCGGACACACGTTGGTGGGACGACCCCTCCAAGACCGTCCCACGCATGCCGCGCCCCCGCTACACTCCCCACCCTCAAGCCGTTGACCAGCAGAAATACAGAAGTCCGGCTGGAGTACTAGTACTCCAGCAGGATTTCGGTGTCTGACCTGCGGGTTTCGCTGGGTGGCTGGAGTGTAGCGGGACTGCGAACGTGCAGGGGCGGTCTCACGGAGACCGCCCCTCGAACGTGCGACACCGCCGCAGGTAGTGACAGCGGCGGGGCAGCCTCCGAGGTCGCTCAGCATGTGGCTGAGGTCATCCTGGCCGTCCTGCTGTTCGTCGACGCAACCGAGCTGCCGGGCGGGCGGCTGTTCGGCAACGACCCCGGCTCCGCCGCGCGGGCACTGCTGGTGGCCCTGCCGCTGAGCCTGATCACGATGGTGCTGCTGGGAACGCTGCTGCTGCCCGGGCTGCCGGTGGCGCTGCTGCTGCTCATCGCGTGCATCATCATCCCGACCGACTTCGCACCGGCCGAGGCACTGGTCCGCGACCGGCGTATTCCGGCGAGGGTGCGCAGCGTGCTCAACGTGGAGAGCGGCTACAACGACGGCATCGTCTCGCCCCTCTTCCTGTTCGCACTGATCCTCGTCGGCACCAAATCCGTCACCCACACGCCCGCGCAGGCCCTCGGCACGGCCGTGCCGTTCGCACTGAAGGCCCTCGTGGTCGGCTTCGTGGTGGGGGCGCTGGTGGCATGGCTGATCAACCGGGCCGACCGCGCGCAGTGGATGACGGAGCAGTCCCGGCGGATCGTCGTGCTGGTCACACCGCTGCTCGCCTACACCGTGACCGTGGCGATGAACGCCAACGGCTTCGTGGCCTCGTTCGTGTGCGGGATCGCCTTCCGCTACGTCCGGCAGGCGCCGGTCCGCCGACGGGGCGCTCCGGCTCCGCACGTCTCGGACTTCCAGCTCATCGAGGACACCAACTCGATGATGACGATGTGCATGTGGTTCTTCTTCGGCAATGCCGTGGTGCTCGCCGTGGGCGAGGGCGTCCACTGGCCTAACCGTCGTGCTCTGCGTCGCCGCGCTCACCGTCGTGCGCATCCTTCCGATCATGCTCGCCTTCCTCGGCTCGACGTTCACCTGGCGAGAGAGGCTCAGGGTCGGCGCACTCGGACCACGCGGCACCACCTCCATCGTGTTCGGCCTGCTCGCGTTCAACGGTCTGCCGGACGGGCTGTACGCCGACACCGCCCTGTATGCCATGACCCTGACGGTGCTGGGCAGCGTTGTGCTCCACGGCGGCGGCTCGGTGGTCATCGCCCGGTCCCTGACCGGCCCGCCCCCGTCGGCTGCCGGCGCTCCGGGCTTCCCGGGGACCGACGAGCCGGACTCACAGGCCGCCGCCATGCGGAGTTGATGCCGGGCGGTGCTGTCGTGTCAGGCGGTGCTGCGATGTCATGCGGTGCTGCCATGCTTGCGGCGCGTCCGCCGCGCGGCCCCGGCGGCTCCTACCCCAGGCTGGTCTTCTCCAGCCACTCGGCGGGGGTGGACCCGACAGTTGCCGGATGTGCGGAAAGCGGCCGGGCGTCCAGGCTGGAGGCAGGACACAGCATGTTCGCACCAGGGAGCCCGGCCGTCACCCGCCCGCGAGGAGTGCAGCAGCTGCGGTCGGCGTCAGGCCGTCAGTGCCGGTGGCGGCCGCTATGTGGGGTGCACCGTCGGGCGGGGCTGTGCCCGTTTCCTGTACTCCGGAGCCGCCGTGCCGGCGTGGGGGAGGTCGCATAAGAGACCCCTGCCCACCGCGCCCGGCAGCACGCACAAGCGGGGCTGGCGGGCGCTGACCCGTGTGTGCGACGCTGCCAGGACAAACCAGCCTGGTCTGGTGAGAGGCCCCGCGCCGCCCTCAAAGGTCATTTTCTCGGTGACCGGGGCGCGGTACGGGTTGTCTTGCTCGGCTGTACGCGGCCCCAACGTCGCGTGCTTGATGCCCTCTCCCCACGGAGGGCGTGATGGGCTCGACCCCGAAATGCGAGGGGCGAACCGTGAGCAACTTCACCGTCGAGACACAGCAACACCCCGACCGCACCGTGATCACCGTGCGCGGGGAGATAGACATGCAGACCTGTCCGCAGCTGGCACAGGCCGCCTTCGTCATCCCCCTGGTCGGCAAGCCACTGTACCTGGATCTGGCGGGCGTGTCCTTCATGGACTCCAGCGGGCTGAACCTGCTCGTGCTGCTGCGTCGGCGCCTGCATGCCGAGGGCGGCAGCCTGGCCGTCACCGGACTCCAGCCCCAGCCCGCGCGCCTCCTGGAGATCACGGGAGCCTACGACCTGTTCACGGCCGATACCGCAGCCGCGAACGGCTCGGATGAGGCCCAGATCGCATGACCGGCAAAGCAGCCGATGCGCGGCCCGCCGTGAGCGAGTCGCCAGTCCACCCGGCCCGTCGGAACCGGCCGTGCCGGGTGTAGTACTTCAGCAGCAGCGCGAACCCCAGCCGCGCCCTGCTTCCCCGCCACGAGCACCGTGTCGTCATCGAGCACCGTCCAGTACTCGACCTGCTCAGTCCATCTCCGCCAGATGCCGGCTCAAGGCCGCAGGTGATACCCGACGTCCACATCTCGTGTGGGACTCACGACACGTTCGTTACTGGCACCCGTACCGGCGCCCCTCAAGGTCCAACAAGATCATTCGCGGCAGGGTTTTCTGTACTCACGCGCGGTTAAGACTCGGCTGATAGTGAGGCTTCAGCCTCGCGAGCGAGGCGCCGATGCCCGGATGCGGGCCCACGAGCATCCGTGGCCCGCTCCGCATCCGAGCGCGAGGCCAGCTGCCTCCCCATCCCAGCCGGATGAGGGGCCCGTGCCACTGTTTGCGACTGGCGAGCACCTCGGCGGCTGTCCCGGGCAATCGGTGGCCCCGATGGCGAGCTTCCGCGCCGTCCTCATCCTCGAAGTGAGCCCAGCACCGCCTCTGTCGGCAAGATCTTCCAGAACCCGTGCGACGACGGGAGAACCGTGCGGCGGATTCGGCATCGACTGGGCCGAACGGGCCATGACGCTTCCCGTACGGCCTATGGCCGCATTATGGGTCGACGCGGATGGTGGAAAAGCCGGCATCGGATCCGTATAGATCGATGGAGGGTGTTCCACCATGACTGAGCCGGTTGGCGGCCGCGCCACCCTGCGGGCGGACGACTCTCCGACCGGGTCCGGGGCGTTGCCCGCTGCGGTGGGGGCCGGTTCGGTCCGCACCCTGGGAGGACTTCAGCGGCCTGGTTCAGTGCCTTGGCACTCGTCCACTCAGTGGCTACTTTCAGTGAGAGGTCTCCGGTGCTCTCCTTGGTTGGACAGCAGTAGCGCGCACTGTGGCGATCTGGCTGCTCGCCGCAATCACGTGGCTGCGCAGCGGCACGAGGGAGGCCGTGATGCGGAATCTGTCTTACCCGCAGTACGGCAGTCACACGGTGGCTTTTCTGCCGCCGGTCTGGACCAGACTTCCGGCCGCCGATCGTGTTGGCGTGGCCGCGGCCGTGCTTGCCGTAGCTTTTGTCGCCCTGGTCGTCGGGGTGAGGGTGCGCCAGGCCCTCGACCGGCCGCCGAAGCGGCGTACAGAAGCGCAGGACGTCGTGCGGATGGACACGTCGTGGTTTGCCGCGCACTCCTTGGACGGCTTTCCCGCGGAGGCGGTCCGCACGACTCTGAAGGGGCCGGACGCGCCCTCGCTCGATCGTCTGTATGCCGCTTGGGTTCTGGCCCAGCACCCCCGAGGGATGAGTGCGGCATGGCTGGAAAGGAACCTGGCTCTTCCCTCCGATGCCGCGCACCTCATCGTCGACGCCACCGAAGCCAGACGTGCCGGAAGGCGGGAGAGTCACGATGTGAACACGACGGCGCCCCAGGTGGAGCGGGGCCCGACGTTCCGCCCGCCGGAGCTCCGCCTCGGAAGACATGAACAGGACGCACGGCACGGCGTACGGGACCACCTGCGGTGGGCCGAGTGGACCCCGTAGGAGTGAGCCCCTGCCTCGTGCGTCAAGAAGCCCTTAAGGAAATGTCCTATGGCGTTATAACTCCGCTAATGGGGCTAATCAAGCGGCTGACGTGGATCTGTACTAAATGGGTTGATGTCCTCCGATGTTCTCTTCTTCCTTCGTCCGCATGTCGCCCGGGAGCATTTCCTTCCCGTCGTCGCTACGGGGGTGTCATACATGTCGGATCTCGGATTCATCGTTCTCGTCATCGCCACGTTCACCCTGATCGGTGTGATCGCCAAGGGAGTGAGTCGGCTGTGAGCGTGGACAACGTGGTCGGCCTGGTTGTCGCCGTCTGTCTGGTGATCTACCTGGTCCTGTGCCTGATCTTCCCCGAGAGGTTCTAGCTGCGTCCCGTATGGGCCGTGGCTGGAGAGGTTCTCCATGAACGCCACTCTCGCAGGCTGGCTGCAGGTCATCGCCCTGGTCGGTGCGCTGGCCCTGACCTTCCGCCCGCTCGGCGACTACATGGCCCACGTCCTGACCTCCCCCCGTCACTGGCGGGCGGAGCGCCTGGTCTACCGGGTCGGCGGCGTGCACCCGGACGCCGAGCAGACGTGGCCCGGCTATCTGCGCAGCGTGCTCGCGTTCTCCGTGGTCTCAGTGCTGTTCCTGTACGGCTTCCTGCGGCTGCAGAACCATCTGCTGCTCTCCCTCGGCACGAAGCCGGTCGCTCCCGACCTGTCCTTCAACACCGCCGCTTCCTTCGTCACCAACACCAACTGGCAGGCGTACTCGGGTGAGTCGGCCCTGGGCCATCTGGTGCAGATGGCGGGCCTGGCGGTGCAGAACTTCGTCTCGGCGGCGGTCGGGATCGCCGTGGTCGCCGCCCTGATCCGCGGGTTCGCCCGGAAGAAGACCGACCGGGTCGGCAATTTCTGGCAGGACCTCACCCGGGTCGTGCTGCGGGTTCTGCTGCCGATCTCGCTGGTCATGGCAGTCGTGCTGGTCGCCGCGGGCACGGTCGAGAACTTCCACGGCTTCGAGTCGATCACCACCATCGCCGGGCAGCACCAGTCGATCCCCGGTGGCCCGGTCGCCTCCCAGGAAGCCATCAAGGAGCTCGGCACCAACGGCGGCGGCTTCTACAACGCGAACTCCGCCCATCCTTTCGAGAACCCCAACCCGTTCACCAACTGGCTGGAGGTCTACCTGCTGCTGGTGATCGGTTTCGCTCTGCCACGGACCTTCGGGAAGATGGTCGGTGACAAGCGGCAGGGCTACGCGATCGTCGCCGTGATGGCGCTGATCTGGGCCGCCTCGGTGGCCATCGTCACCGCCAACGAGTTGCACGCTGTGAGCAGTTCGGCCGGACATGCGGCCGGCGGGATGATGGAGGGCAAGGAGCAGCGGTTCGGGATCTGGGCCTCCGCCCTGTTCGCCGTGTCCACCACGCTGACCTCGTGCGGGGCGGTCAACTCCTTCCACGACTCGTACACGCCGGGCGGCGGCGGTCTGACGATCTTCAACATGATGCTCGGCGAGATCGCGCCCGGCGGCACCGGATCCGGCCTGTACGGAATCCTGATCCTGGCCGTCGTGGCGGTCTTCATCGCGGGTCTCATGGTCGGCCGTACACCGGAGTACCTGGGCAAGAAGCTGCGCGGCCGGGAGATGAAGTACGCCTCGCTGTACATCCTCACCACCCCGGCGATCGTGCTGGTCGGCACCGGCATCGCGATGGCCCTGCCGGGCGAGCGGGCGGCGATGCTCAACCACGGTCCGCACGGCTTCTCCGAGGTGCTGTACGCCTTCACTTCGGCCGCCAACAACAACGGCTCCGCGTTCGCCGGGCTGAGTGCGGACACCGCCTGGTACAACACCGCGCTCGGGCTCGCGATGCTCCTGGGCCGGTTCGTACCGATGGTGTTCGTACTGGCGCTGGCCGGATCGCTCGCCGAGCAGCAGCCGGTGCCCGTCACCGCGGGCACGCTGCCCACCCACCGGCCGCAGTTCGTCGGCCTGCTGTCCGCCGTGATCCTCATCGTCGTCGGCCTCACCTACCTGCCCGCACTCGCGCTGGGGCCGCTCGCGGAAGGGCTGCGCTGATGCCCACCACCACCTTGGAAGCCAAGCCACCGAAGGGCCCACCGGAGGCCGAATCACATCGCGTCTCCGCGGGAATGCTGGACCCGAGGCTGCTACGCGCCTCTGTCCCCGGCGCGCTGCGCAAGCTCGACCCGCGCGTGATGGTCAAGAACCCCGTGATGTTCGTCGTCGAGGTGGGGGCTGTGCTGACCACGCTGTCGGCGATCAGGGACCCGAGCGTCTTCGCCTGGGTTATCACCGTGTGGCTCTGGCTGACCGTGGTCTTCGCCAACCTCTCGGAGGCGGTCGCGGAAGGACGCGGCAAGGCTCAGGCGGAGACGCTGCGCCGGACGAAGAAGGACACCATGGCCCGCCGTGTCATCCGTGACCGGCAGCCCGGGGCACCGGAGGTCACCGAGGAGGTCATGGGCACCGAACTTCGGCTCGGCGATCACGTCGTGGTCGAGGCCGGCGAGGTCATCCCCGGTGACGGCGACGTGGTCGAGGGCATCGCGAGCGTGGACGAGTCGGCGATCACGGGTGAGTCGGCGCCGGTGATCCGCGAGTCGGGCGGCGACCGCTCCGCCGTGACGGGCGGGACGAAGGTGCTCTCCGACCGGATCGTGGTGCGGATCACCTCGAAGCCTGGGGAGACCTTCATCGACCGGATGATCGCGCTGGTTGAAGGTGCGGCCCGGCAGAAGACACCGAACGAGATCGCGCTGAACATCGTCCTGGCCTCGCTGACCATCGTCTTCCTGATAGCTGTGGTGACCCTGCAGCCGTTCGCCATCTTCGCCGGCGCCGAGCAGTCCATCGTCATCCTCGTGGCGCTGGTCGTCGCCCTGATCCCGACCACGATCGGCGCGCTGCTCTCCGCGATCGGCATCGCAGGCATGGACCGGCTGGTGCAGCGCAACGTACTGGCCATGTCCGGCCGCGCCGTGGAAGCCGCAGGCGACATCAACACCCTGCTGCTGGACAAGACCGGCACCATCACCCTGGGCAACCGGCAGGCCGCCGAATTCCTGCCCGTCAGCGACGTCGATCTCGCGACCCTCGCGGACGCCGCCCAGCTGTCCTCGCTCGCCGACGAGACACCGGAAGGGCGCTCGATCGTGGTCCTCGCCAAGGAACGTCACGCGCTGCGCGCACGGAACGAGGGCGAGCTGGCGCACGCCGCGTTCGTCCCGTTCACCGCACAGACCCGGATGTCGGGGGTGGACCTCAGCGACGAGCTGGACAACCGTTCCCTCCGTAAGGGCGCGGCCACCGCGGTCATGCGCTGGGTCCGCGACCACGGCGGCCACCCCACAGACGAGGTCGGCCCGCTCGTCGACGGCATCTCCGCCACCGGAGGCACGCCGCTGGTCGTCGGCGAGGTGGTACGGCGAGCAGGGGCTGAGAGCGCCCGGATCCTCGGGGTCATCCACCTCAAGGACGTGGTCAAGCACGGTATGCGCGAGCGTTTCGACGAGCTGCGCCGCATGGGCATCCGCACGGTGATGATCACGGGTGACAACCCACTCACCGCGAAGGCCATCGCCGGGGAAGCCGGCGTGGACGACTTCCTCGCCGAGGCCACCCCCGAGGACAAGATGGCCCTCATCAAGCGGGAGCAGGCGGGCGGCAAGCTGGTCGCGATGACCGGTGACGGCACGAACGACGCGCCCGCGCTCGCCCAGGCGGACGTCGGCGTGGCGATGAACACCGGCACGTCGGCCGCCAAGGAGGCCGGCAACATGGTCGACCTCGACTCCAACCCGACCAAGCTCATCGAGATCGTCGAGATCGGCAAACAACTCCTCATCACCCGGGGCTCCTTGACCACGTTCTCCATCGCCAACGACATAGCCAAGTACTTCGCGATCATCCCTGCGATGTTCGCCAGCGTCTACCCGGGGCTGCACCGTCTCAACATCATGGGCCTGCACAGCCCGACCTCGGCGATCTCCTCTGCGATCATCTTCAACGCGTTGATCATCATCGCGCTGATCCCGCTGGCCCTGCGCGGCGTCCGCTACCGGCCGTCCTCGGCGGCCGCGCTGCTCAGCCGCAACATCTGGATCTACGGCCTCGGCGGCCTGGTGCTGCCCTTCCTCGGCATCAAGGCCATCGACCTCATCGTCCAGTTCGTCCCCGGACTGCACTGACCCACAAGGAGGAAGGCCCTCATGCCCGGCTCTCTCGCCCACGTGGTGCGCCAGCACCTGGCGGCGCTGCGCATGCTGCTGGTGTTCACCGTGATCACCGGCATCGTCTACCCGCTGGTCGTCACCGGCATCGCCCAGGGCCTCTTTCCTTACCAGGCCAACGGATCCGTGATCAAGGACACCGGGCATCCGGTCGCCTCCGCCCTTATCGGCCAGAACTTCGACCTCCCGCCGCGCACAGGCCAGACCACGCCTGCGCCCGACCCCAAGTGGTTCCAGCCCCGCCCGTCCGCGGCGGGAGGCACCGGCTACGACCCGACCAGCTCCGGCGCCTCCAACCTCGGCCCCAACAACGCCACGCTGGTCAGGACGATCGCCGAGCGCCGTGCCGCGGTGGCGGCGTTCGACGGCGTTGCACCCAGCCGAGTTCCTGCCGATGCGGTCACCGCTTCCGGCTCTGGGCTCGACCCGGACGTCTCGCCCGCGTACGCCTACGAGCAGGTGAACCGGGTGGCGAAGACCCGGGGGCTGGACCCGGCCACGGTCCGCAAGCTCGTTGCCGCGCAGGTCAGTGGCCGCCAACTGGGCTTCCTGGGTCAGGAAAGTGTCAATGTCGTCCGGCTCAACCACGGTCTGGCCGCTTTGAAGTAACGATGAACCCTGGCGCGAGGCACCTTCCTGCACAAGGAGAAGGACAGAAGGGACAGAGATGACGCGACACGTGCTGGTCGTCGACCACGAGCCGCAGCTGTTGCGTGCCCTGGATGTCAGTCTCACTGCGCAGAGCTACGCCGTCGCCACGGCGCCCGACGTGGCCGGCGCCCTGCGCCTGGCCGCCGGCAAGCCGCCGGACGCGGTCATCGTCGACCTCGACGATCTCGCCCCGTCGGACGCCGACGGCACCGATCTCATCACCGGCCTGCGGTCCTGGTCGTCCACGCCGGTCATCGCGCTGTCGGAGCATGCCGCACCCGCCGACGTCGTCGAGGTACTGGACGCGGGCGCCGACGACTACGTGACCAAGCCGTTCGCCATGGAGGAGCTGCTGGCCCGGTTGCGTGCCGTGCTGCGTCGCACGGACCGCGGTGGCGGACCGGCGACGGTCAGCGTCGGCGACTACGCCGTGGACCTGACCGCCCGCACCGTGGTGGGCGAAGCGGGCCGCGGCGAGCCCGTCCACCTCTCACCCACGGAATGGCGGCTTCTCACCCCCCTGCTGCGCAATCCGGGACGGCTGGTCACGGGCCACCAACTGCTGCGCGACATCTGGGGGCCGGACCACGACGAGCACTCCAACTACCTGCGCATCTATATCTCGGGCCTGCGCCACAAACTCGAACCCGACCCGGCCCATCCGCGTTACCTGATCACCGAGCCCCACATGGGCTACCGCTTCGAACCCGGCGGAGGCACGGCACGGTGAGCGTGGGAGACACCGTCGTCATGGCGGTCTTCGCCGCCTGCGGTGGTTGCGTGATGGCGCTCGCCGGACTCTCCGGCCTGCGTCAGACCCGCAGGATCGAGCGGATCGGTGTCAGGGCCTGGGCACTGGTCAAGCGCAACCCCGGGGCGCGTGGCGGGGATCCGTCGTCGCCGCGACCACTGCTCCAGTTCAGCACGGAGGCCGGTCAAGTAGTGGAGATCGGCAGCCCCGTACCCGCAACGCGACGGCGGCCACTGCACGACGGCGACACACTGCTGATCACCTATGACCCGGCCGACCCGGGCACCATCGTCGTCCACAGCCGCGAACGACGCCTGTTGGACTACGGGTTCATCGCTGCCGGAACGCTCGTGCTCCTGCTCGCTGTGGTGCTGGTCGGCCTCACCGCGCCGTAATCCTGGCTCATCACTCGTACGGGTGCGTCGCCCCTTACGGAGCAGCTTCATCATCCCGGTCGTGCTCGTGCCGGCCGCCGTGAGCGTCGCCGCCGATATGCTCCAGTTGCCGCCTCTCCTGGTCGATGCGGAGCTGGCCGGTGAATACCCGCAGCAGCCGGGCGTCCTCGGCGCTGAGACGGCTGCCTGCCAACGCCAGGTTGCGGCCGCCGGCCAGAGCGACGGAGAAGGGTGCGTCTTCGGGGGCGGCCGGTGGAGAGGGGCCTGCCCCCGCTTCGGCCTCCCATCCGCCGTCCGTCTGCCGCAGGAGTGCGACGCCCTCCAGATCGAAGGTGCGACGCAGAGAGTCGACGAGGTCTACGGGTGCCATCGTCCCGGCCGCGAGCACGTCGGCCACCAGGCGGGCGAGGCTTTCGGCTTCCGCCTGCGCACGGGTCATCTGGAGTGCCCGTCTGGCCAGGCTGTCGACGAGGAGGCCTACGGTCACGCCGACGACGGCGAAGACGAACAGGCCGACGAGATCGATCGGCCGATCGACGCGCAGGCTGTAGTAGGGGCGGGTGTAGAGGAAGTCGGCGGCCAGAAAGCCTGTCACTGTCGCCAGGGCAGCCGGCCCGAGACCACCGACGACGGCCGCCAGAACGACGGTGAGGAGCGTGCACAGCAGCGCTCCCGCCAGGCCAAGACTGCCCCGGGCAGGGAGCAGTAGCGCCGTCACCGCCGGAGGAGCGAGCACCGACAGGGTCCAGCCGATCGCGGTGCGTCGGACCGGCAGAGGTACCCGGCCCCTGTGCATGGGACGGGCGAGGCGAGGCAGCCGGGCGGTCAGCGGGTGTTTGGGGGGCCTGTGTGGCGGGATGACGTGGACCTCGACCGGTCCGGCCGCCCGGACGACGCGGTTGATCACGGAGCCGTACAGCATCTGGTAGCCGTGGCTGCGGCGGCTGGCGCCCAGGACTAGCTGGCTCGCGTGTTCGGCGCGTGTGAAGTCGAGGACCGTACGGGCCACGTCCTCGCCGGCGACCTGGGCGTACCGTCCCCCGAGCTCGACCGTCCCCCGAGCTCCGCGAGCAGCCGACGCTGGCCGTTCAGCCAGGGCGGGTCGGGCTCTGTCAGGCCACTGGGGTTGCGGGCGTGGACGCCGACGAGTTCGGCCCCTGTTGCGGCGGCCAGTTGCGCGGCCCGGTGGAGGACGCGCTCGCCCTCTGTCTCGCCGGTCAGCGCGGCGACGATCCGCGAACCGGGTCGGACGGTCGCGCTGCCCCCGCCGCCGGCGTGGTCGTGGGCATGTTCGCGGATCCACTGGTCTGCCAGCTCACGCAGCACCGTGATGTTGCCTGGGCGGAAGAACCCGGCCAGTGCCCACTCGGCCGGGCCGGGCGGGTAGATCCGGGTCAGCCTGCGGCGCAGGGCCTCAGGGTCCAGGTCGATGACATCCACGCGGTCGGCCGCGGCGGCGACCGCGTCGGGAACCGTCTCGTGGACGGGCACACCGGTGAGCGCCTCCACCTGGTCGCTGAGGCTCTGCAGGTGCTGGACGTTCAGTGCGGAGACCACGTCCATCCCCGCGTCCAGCAGTTCCTCGACGTCCTGCCACCTCTTGTCGTGGCGGCTGCCGGGCGCATTGGTGTGGGCGAGTTCGTCGACGAGAACGGTCCGCGGGTGACGCGCGAGAATCGCTTGGACGTCCATTTCACCGAACCGGGTACCGCGATGGGCGACCGGCTTGCGTGGCATGACCTCCAGGTCGTCCAGACCGGCCGCGGTGTCCCGGCGGTCATGGGTCTCGGCCAGCCCCACCACGACGTCGTCGCCCAGCGCGGTGAGGCGGCGGCCTTCCGCCAGCAACGCGCACGTCTTGCCGACCCCCGGGGCAGTGCCCAGATACAGATGCAGTCGGCCGCGCATGACCGTCACCGCCGGGAAGCCTGACTACGAACGCGTTCATTTCGAGCATATGCAAGCCCTGCTGCGTAGATCCTGATGAGCTGCTGTCAAGACCACGTACGGGAACTCAATCCGCCGCGTTCCCGCTCTCGGCGGCCGCGGGCAGGCTCAGCACGGCGGTCAGGCCGCCACCGGCCGTGGCTTCCCACCGCAGGTCGCCACCGATCAGCTGCGTGAGGTCCGCGCACAGGCGCGGGACCAGACCGGTGACCGGGGCCGGGACACCGACGGCCTCCCTCGCCTCGATGTCGAGCGGGCCGTGATCGGCCAGCCGGATCTCGACACGGCCGTCGGTCGTCCCCACGGCCACGGCGGGCGGCGCGCCGTCGGGGCTGCGACGTAGTGCATGGGCCGCCAGGTCGGTCACCACCCGGGTGAGCATGGTGGCATCCGCGATCACGTCCGGGAGGTCCTCGGTCATCTCCAGCGTCAGGGTGTGCCCGCCCGGACCGAGGTCGCCAAGAGCGACCGCCATGACCTCGTCCATGTCCACCGGCCGCAGATGTACGTCCAGGGCTCCGGCGTGCACCCGGCTCAGGTCCAGCACATCGCCGACGAGCGCCCCGATCCGGCGGACGGCCTGCTGGGACCGGTCGCACAGCGCGGCCCACTGCGCGGCGGTCGCGGGCGTCCGGCGCTCCCGCAACCGCTCCAGCGCCCCGTACGCCGCCGCGACCTCCGTCTCCAGGTCGCTCGCGGCCGCCTGCAGTGCCTCGGCACGGCGCCGGTCGGCGACGGCACGCTCGCCCAGGGCCTCGGCCTGGCGACGGTTGCGCCGGCTTTCCCAGGAGGCCGCCACCTGCGCCGCGCAGCCGTGCAGAACACGCCGGTCGTCCGCGTCGAGCGGCCCGCCGCGCGCGGCCAGCATCAGCTCGTCCGTCACCGACACTTCTGTGTCCGCCTGCTCGGGCCGCTCGGGCGGGCGGGCCCCTGAACTGGCGGTGACGAACCACCGTCCATCGGCCGAGCCGTCCCGCTGGAGCAGGCTGAGCGCCTCAAGGCCGAAGGTCGTGCGGACACGTTCCAGCAGGGCGGGCAGGTCGTCCCGGTCGCGCAGCGCCGACGTCGCTAGATCCGCGAGGGCCCCCGCCTCGGCCGAAGCCCGCGCGTGCCGACGGGCCCGCCGGGCCGACCGTTCGACGGCCGCACTGACCACGGCGGCAACGACGACGAACAGCATCAGGACGGCTGCGTCGCCGACGCGGGCCACGGTGAGCGTGTGGATCGGCTGGACGAAGAAGTAGTCGGCCAGCGCACCGGCCCCCAGTGCGGCGGCCAGCGCCGGATACAGGCCGCCCACCACCGCGACGCCCACCACGGCCATCAGATACAGCAGCAGCTCACCGGCCAGCCCGAACCCCCGTACGGCGGTCAGTGTCACGGTCAGGACGGGCAGCAGTACCGTCCCCAGCACCAGCCCCCACCAGAACCGGCCCCGGCCGAGACCACCCGTCAGCGGAGGCAGGGCCGGCACGTTGGCGCGCTTGCTGCGCTGGTGCGTCAGGACGTGCACGTCGAGGCCGCCCGCCCGCCGGGTCACCCGGGCCGCCACACGCTCACCCAGCAGCTCATGCAGCGGACGGCCGGTCCCGCCCAGCACGATCTGCGTGGCGTTCTCCGCACGCGCGAACTCCAGCAGGGCCTCAGCGACGTCCGCGTCCACCACTTGGTGGTAGCTGCCGCCCAGCGACTCCACCAAGGCCCGGTGCCCGGCCAGCACCACCGGATCGGCCCCCACCCGGCCGTCGTCGCGCGCCACGTGCACCGCCAGCAGGTCACTGCCCGGGGTCCGGCCCGCGATCCGTACCGCACGTCGGATCAGCGCCTCCTCGTCCCGCTTGCCGGACAGCGCGACGACGATCCGCTCCTTCGTCTCCCAGGGCGCGATGATGCCGTGCTCCGCGCGGTAACGCTGCAATCCCTCCTCGACCCGGTCCGCCACCCACAGCAGCGCCAGCTCCCGCAGCGCGGTGAGGTTGCCGGGCCGGAAGTAGTGGGTGAGGGCCACCTCGACACGATCCGGTGGATAGACATTGCCGTGGACCATACGGCGCCTGAGCGCCTCGGGGGTCATGTCGACCAGCTCCACCTGCTCGGCGCGCCGCACCACCTCGTCCGGGATCGTCTCCGCCTGCCTGACCCCGGTGATCTCCTCCACCACGTCCGCCAGCGACAGCAGGTGCTGGATGTTCAGCGTGCTCACCACGTCGATCCCCGCCTCCAGCAGCTCCTCGACGTCCTGCCAGCGCTTCTCGTTACGGCACCCGGGCACGTTCGTATGGGCCAGTTCGTCGACGAGGGCGACCTGGGGCCGGCGCGCAAGCACGGCGTCCAGGTCCATCTCCGTGAACTCATGCCCCCGGTAGACCAGGGTGCGGCGGGGCACCAGTTCCAGACCCTCCGCCATCTGCGCCGTCAGGCGCCGCCCATGTGGCTCCACCAGCCCGATGACCACATCGGTCCCACGCCCCCGGCGGCGCTGGCCCTCGGCCAGCATGGCGTAGGACTTCCCCACACCCGGGGCAGCCCCCAGATACACACGCAGACGCCCGCGAGCCACCGCCGACCACCTTCCCGATCCGGTCGTGCACGAGCCCGGACCGGCCCGTATCCGGCCGCTGATCCGCTTCCCATACTGCGGCCCGCACCGCGTGGACGCCACGACGGTCTGCGCACCCCTGCAGAGGGTCTGCGATCACGCGGTCAGACCCCGCAAGTGCTACATGGATCCATGCGAGAGACGGTGCTTCGCCACGTTCAACGGAGCGCCGTAGTCGTACCTCCCTCGGCCATGGGAGGGTGGGGGGGGACGTGGCTGTATGGGGGGACCGGGTTGGGTTTGTCGATCGAGAGCCGGCCGTCGGAGCTGGCGTACATCGAGCGGGTGTGGCGCAGCCGCAGCGAAGACGTCAGCCGGATGATGTCGGTCGCGACGTCGCACTGGGAGCTGGTGTTCTGGGAGCACCGCGGCCAGGTGCAGGCGGCTGTGCTGGGTCCCGAGCCGAAGGCGAGCCAGGCGCCGGTCCCGGGGGATGCCGTCTTCTTCGGGATCAGTTTCGCGCTGGGTACGTCGATGCCGCACATCCCGGTCAGCACGCTGGTAGGCGGCAGCGCGGCAATCCCCGACGTGACGCGGCGTTCGGTGTGGCTGAAGGGGTCTTCCTGGCACGTTCCCGACTACGACAACGCAGAGGCGTTCGTGCTGCGGATGGTGCGCGAGGGCATCGTGGATGTGGACCCGGTCGTGCCCGCGGTGCTCGACGGCGGCCGCCCGGACGTCTGCGACCGCACCCTCCAACGGCGTTTCGTCGCGGCGACCGGCCTGCCCCAGGGCTCCATCCGGCAGATCCACCGCGCCCGCCAGGCGGCCGTGCTCCTCCAGGAGGGAGTGCCGGCCCAGCAGGTCGTGCACCGGCTGGGATACTTCGACCAGCCGCACCTGGCCCGGTCCTTGAAGCGGTATGTCGGGCGGACCGCGACTCAGCTGAGCGCCCGGGACGCGTCGGAGCCGCTGTCGCTTCTGTACAAGACCTGACCTGCGGCGCCTTTCTAGTGTTTGTGACGCAGCCGACGGGGTCGGCTGGCTGGGCCGGGGCGAGCGGAAGAGCCCGGGAATCATTTAGGGAGGAATCATGCGTAAGGTCGTATCGGGTCTGTTCGTCTCGCTCGACGGTGTCGCTCAGTCGCCGGACCAGTGGCAGTTCACGTTCGACGAGGAGATGGGTGCGGCGCTGGCCCGCACGATGGAGACCGCCGACACGATCCTGCTGGGCCGGGTGACGTTCACCGAATGGGCCGGATACTGGCCGACGGTGACCAGCGGTGAGGACGCCGGCTTCGCCAAGTGGATCAACGAGTCACCGAAGTACGTCGTCTCCTCGACGCTCGACAGCGTCGAGGACTGGGCGAACAGCACCCTGATCAGCGGCGACCTTGCGACCGCGGTCAAGGATCTCAAAGCGGGCGAGGGCAAGGACATCACCGTCGCGGGCAGCCCGACGCTGGTGCGCTCGCTGCTGGAGCAGGATCTGCTGGACGAACTGGTGCTGCTGATCCACCCGGTGGTGGCCGGCGAGGGCCGCAGGAAGCTCTTCACCGACCACGCCCCGCTGAAGAAGCTGGAACTGGTCAGCGCCCAGCCGACGAGCAGCGGGGTGATCATCGCAACCTACCGCCCGGCACACTGAGCCGAAGCGGTCCGGACCAAAGCAACGTCCGCGCATCAACATACCCGCGCTTTGGATCGCCTGGCGCCCCGCCGCCTCATCCTCCGCCCGCCCCGACACAGGTGCAGGCAGGACGACTCCACCGATCTGTGGACGGCAACCGGACTCTGACCCCTGATCCGTCACTGGTGGTGTCACTCCGTGACACCACCAGTGACGGTGACAGCTTGAAGAGGCTTGGAGGGCGGCCACCCCGCGGACGCGCTCCTCCAGTGGAAACCGACGGCAGGCGGGCTCCCACGTGCCGCAAGCCGACCTGCCGTGCTCGACGATCACGCCGAGGCAGTGCGGACGTCTTTGGCGTCCCGGCGCACCCCGAGAAGTCCGTGCAGCCAAGGTTCAGCACCTGTCCTGTGCGGTGCCAAGGCGCGCTGGTTCGGGACCGGACACGGCTGCGCCCCGGCCCGGTGACCTGCAACGGTCAACCTTCGCTGTCACAAGCCGACACTGGTCAAGGTTCTTCGCTGCGGTATGCCCAGCAACCCGGGGATTCAACGGCCGTGGGTCCTCAGCCGAAGTCCTTTGCGTGGTCGCGGACCCACTGCGCGAAGCTGCGGCCGGGTCGGCCCAGCACACGCTGCACGGTCGGCGTGCACGGCGACTCGCCGGTCGCGGCCAGGGAAAGGAACTGTAAGATCGCCTCGACAGTGGCCGGGTCGGAGAAGCGGCCGTAGTGCTCGCGGGCCTGGTCCGGGGACAGTTCCTCGATACGCAGCGTCCTGCCGACCGCCTGCCCGATCTGTTCCACCTGGCGGCGCTGCGAGATCAGTTCGGGTCCTGTCAGCACGGCCGCGGTCGATGGATCGGTCGCCACCGCGTCCTCGGCACCGAGACCCAGTGCCGTGACCGCGACGGCGGCGACGTCGCGTTCGTGGACCGGCGCCGTGACGGCGTCGGGGTGGACCAGCCGCACTGTGCCGCTCGACCTGATCGACTCCGCCCAGCGCAGGCTGTTGCTAGCCAGGACCAGGGGCCGCACCGGCGTCCAGGGCGGGCCGACGGCCGACAGTGCGGCCTCGACCGCACGATGCTCCTGGGCGATCGCGTTGTGCTCCATGCCCGGCAGCAGAACACTGCCGGAGGAGAGCAGCACGACGCGTTCAAGGTCCGCCTCGGCGGCCACCGTGGCAAAGCTTTCGGTTGGCCGGCGGGGCGTAGAGAAACACCCTGCGTACCCCGTCGAGTGCGGGACGCAGCGTGTCGGGTTCGGTGAGGTCGGCGGCGACTACTTCGGCCGCGGCGGGCAGGTCGGCTCCGGACCGCGGGTCGCGCACCGAGGCACGCACTGGTTCGCCGGCAGCGAGCAGGTCGACGACATGGCGGCCGACGCCGCCTCGGGCTCCGAGGACCAGAGTGGTCATGATGTGCTTCCTCTCGCAAGATCAGCACCGGCGAGGGTGAGCACAGGCACGTCGGCCGCCCGCGAGACGGCCAGGAGCGGGCTACAGCCCGGCTGATGTGCAACGCAGTGCCACAGAGCGCTCAACCTCGACCGGATGCGTTCCGGTACTCGCGCCTCAGGGCCACCGCAGTGACTGGCGAAGCGTTCCGACGCCGCACTTCGCCTACCGGAACCGTAGCACTGTCCGCGCCACGCGCATGACTCCACGTCAACCCAGCGATCAGCATCTGTCCTGTGCGGGCCCGGGCCCGGGCCGGGGTTCGGCACGGGGCACGGCTACGCCTTGGCCCGGTGGCCTGCAGCGGTCGACCTTCGCTGTCACAAACCGGCGCTGGTCAAGGAATTTAGCGAAGATCCAGGCGAGGTACAGCCGGTCCAGACTGGGTGCGTGCGATCCAAGGAGCATCGGGGGGATCGCTTCCATGGGAAAGCCCTCCTGGTCTCCTGCAGCGATCCAAATCAGTGGAGCGCGTCCCGTATGGACTGACGCGCTCTGGCGTTGGCGGTCTTCCTTCGCCGGTACACCACCATGGTTGTCAGGGCGAAGGCGAGGAGGGCGGCGGCGAGCAGCACGCCGCTGATCACCAATCGTTCAGCGGCGGGGGCGCTGTGGAGGACGAGCACTTCCACAAAGCCCAGGCTGATGGCGCTCAGCAGCGCCAGGGTCTTGCCGGCCTGCTGCCGGTGTGACGTCTTTCGAGCGCTTCTTCGGCTCCTCGGCTGCTGTGCACCATCCTGACGCGATTCAGCAGGCGTTGTCCTGGAACCGTCGGGCCGTTGCCGGTGTGCGGGATCAGCCGTTCAGACCTGTACCACATAACTTGCTCCACCAGCACCCCGCCCAGATGCGGTAACACGGTCTTCAGCAGCTCCTCACACTCGGCCATTGTCACGCCGCCGGTGCCGGCGTGTCACCGGCGCACGGGAGCATGATCGGTTTCACGGAAATCTTGGCAGAGCCAGGGTTCGGCCGTCGTCGAGACGCCCTCGTGCATGCTCCTCCCGGCGACGGGTCCGTAAGCAGTCGGCAGCTGTCAGTCGGTATCGGCTCCCTGAGCTGGTTCGAGAGACACTTCTCACGGGCGCCGATACCGTTGGCGCCGAGGGCAGGCTCATGTTCCGGGGCAGGTGGTGCGCATGGACAGGCCCATGCGCACCACCAGACCGTTCAGAGACACGCACAGGCTCGTCAGCGCGCTGTGCCGGTGCGTCCTTGGAACCCGACTGATGTGCCCGCACGCTTGTATCACAGCGATCGAGGGAGACGCGGGATGAGCGGCGCGGGAGGCATCACCACCCTGGTTGTCTACGACGGCGACACGGCGGTGGTGGGCGTCTTCGGTGAACTGGACCAGTTCACCGGTCCGGAACTGTGCCCTGCCCTGGCTGAATGTCTAGATCAACGGCCGGTCCGACTGCTGCTGGACCTATCCGGAGTATCGTTCTGCGACGCAGCCGGCCTCACGGCCTTGGTGGCGGCCAGAGACGGCGCCTTACAGGCCGGGACGGAATTCGCTCTGACCGGCGTCAAGCCGGTTCTGCTTCGCGTGCTTGCGATCACGGGCCTCGACGCCGTGTTCGTACTGCGCCCACAGCACGGTCCCGCTGCCAGTCCCGGCCCTGTCTCCTGACGCCTCTCAGCGCTCGCCAAAAGCCACTTCGCCGAGCAGCGCCAGCGACTGCGAACAGGTCAACCATGACGTTCGGACAGGCAGCCGACAGGGTCTGCACAACGACCGCTGTCGGCTCAGGGGGACCGCCCCGCCATGCGTCCTGGTGCCTTGGCAGAGTCCGATCAACCGTTCACTCAGGGAGCAGGCATGGGTGCAGGATCGCGGGGTATGCGCGCTGTCGTCGGCCGTTTCGGCAGGCAGCAACGGCGAGATCAATCGTGGGAGGGTCTCAGCATGGCGCCCAGCACGCTGGCAACGCACACCCGGACGGCCGAGTTGCCGGAGGTAACCGATCCTTGCCAGGTGGCGCCCAAGGACGCTCGTGAGCTGTCCAAGCTCTTCTTCCAGCAGCTGGCGCTGCTGGAAGAGGGCACACCCGAGTACAGCTATGCCCGTAACACGCTGATCGAGATGAACATGTCCCTGGTCCGCTACGCGGCCGGCCGGTTCCGCAGCCGGGGGCCGGAGGAGATGGAGGACATCGTCCAGGTCGGCATGATCGGCCTGATCAAGGCCATCGACCGGTTCGAGCTGTCGCGCGAGGTGGAGTTCACCTCCTTCGCCATCCCCTACATCGTCGGCGAGATCAAGCGCTTCTTCCGCGACACCACCTGGGCCGTGCACGTGCCGCGCCGGCTGCAGGAGGCCCGCGTCCAACTCGCCAAGGCGACCGAGGAACTGCGCAGCCGTCTCGACCGTGACCCGACGGTCACGGAGCTGTCGGAGCTGATGAGCCTGCCCGAGGAAGAGGTCCGCGAGGCCCGCTTGGCCTCCAACGGCTACACCTCCGCCTCCCTGGACGCCACGCTCAACGGGAGCGAGGACGGCGAGGCTGCGCTCCAGGACTTCATCGGGACCGAGGACACGGCTCTGGAGCTGGTGGAGGACTTCCATGCCCTGGCACCCATGATCGCCGAGCTCGACGAGCGAGACCGGCAGATCATCCACATGCGGTTCGTGGAGGAACTCACCCAGGCCCAGATCGGCGAACGCCTGGATGTCTCGCAGATGCACGTCTCGCGACTGCTCTCCCGGTGCCTGGCCCGGCTGCGCGAAGGCATGCTCACGACCGGCTGAGCCTATTAGCGGTACCCCTCTTGATGCCCGCCATGGCCGTGGCGGGCATCAGCCATGCTCAGTTCGTCCGGCTGGCGGAGGGCAGACGGCAAGTGCGTCGCGCAGAGTCGGGTGGCAGGGGATGACCTCGGGGATACCGACGATCCCGAGGGTCTCGGAGACAGCGCGGCTCGGTGCGGCGAGTCGCAGCCGACCGCCGTGGCGCTGCGCGGCGTGATGCGCGGCGATGAGAGCGTTGATGCCGCTGGAGTCCATGAAGGTGACGCCGCTGAGATCCACCACCGTCACCTGAGCGGCAGCGTCATCAGCGGTCAGGGCATTCAGCAGTTGCGGAGCACTGTCGAGATCGATCTCGCCGCACGCCGTGACCACCCGGACGCCACTGGTATGGCTCAGGTTGATCGACAGACGCGCATTTCCTGCAGAACGGTTGTCCGCCACAGTCCCTCAGCAAGTGTCGGTGCCGCCGTACCCAGCACTTCCTTGATGTGGATCTGCTCGCGCATGGTACTGGTACTGCACCCGGATGGCCCTGCCACCCACAGGTACATGTTGCGCGTGCGCGGTACCCGCCCGGGAGGAACGGCGTACGCGAGCGGGGCGGGAGTGACAGGACTGATGGGCGCGGACCCGGAACGTGAGTGTTGCCACGGACCGAACTCCACGGCGGTCGAGGAGACCATCGCGCTGTCGGGAGACGGCTCCTGCATCGCCGAAGCCCGTCACCGAACTGGCGCCTTCTTCACCGGGGACGCAGCCGCCAACCGTCCAACGAAGGTGACGGGGCACCTCGTGGGCTTGGCTCAGCTCGTGGTCAGCGAGCTGGTCACCAACGCCTGCAAGCACGCACCCGGCCCCATCCGGCTGCGGCTGCGTCTGGCGGATGAGGCGGTGGAGGTGGAGGTGTGGGACAGTCACCCCGAGATTCCGACGGCTCGGCAGGCGGACCCTTACAGGGTGGGCCAGCACGGTCTGGAGATCGTGAAGGCCATTGCGGCCGACCTCACTGTTCTGCCCGAGGGGGCCGGGAAACGGGTGACCGCCCGCCTTCTCCTTGACCCCCACCCTTCGGCCTGACGCCCTGCCCGGCAGGAGTGCCAGGCCCACTCTCGGTGCAACTCTCGCGAGGGTCAGCCGGCAGGTTGGTGCAAGGGCAGGTGTGCGACGGCTCGTTTGCCGGTGTCCAGGGCGATGGTGCGCACCTGTTCGCAGAGCCGGGTTACCAGATGCAGTCCGTGTCCGCCGATGCGGCCGGCGTCAGGCACCTGGAGGCGGGGCGGGAGCGGGGAGCTGTCACGGACGCTGATCCGCAACTGGGCGGCATCCAGAGTGACTTAGAGCGTGAGTTCACTCGGGCCGGGTGCGTGACGGACGGCGTTGGTGACCAATTCACTGACGACAAGCTGGGCGTTCTGGCTGGGCCGCTCGCGCGGATGATGCCCAGCCCGTGCCAGCAGCTGACGCACTGCGTGGCGGGCGTCGGCGATGTACGCACCCCTGCTGCCCCAAGCAGCGCCGTAGCGCCAGGGCACCCTCGACCTCTGCTCTTCCAGGGTCTGTTTACTGAGCGTGGTAGTCATGGAGAATCCCGTGCGGTTTCCTTTGGCTTTTGTTTACGTGCAGTAGCTCTTTCCTGTATTCGCCTACCCGCTGTGACGCTATTACTCCTTTGGCGGCTTACTGGGCGGCTGGGGCGGCCGTCAGGACGAGAGAGGGTGGCCAGCGTGAGGCGGTCTTCGCCGAACTGCTCCCCATGCTGGTTGCGGGCCTCGGTGAGGCCGTCGGTGTAGAGCAACAGACTCTCGTCGGGTCGAGGGAGAGACGATGGGTCTCCAGGTGAGGGTTTGGGGTGATGCCGAGCAGCGGACCCTCGCAGGCGGCATTGGCCGCCTCCACCATGTGCGCTGGACCGGCCAGGGACGCGAACACGGCATTGGACTGGCCGAACAAGGCCCGTAGATCGTGTTCGGCATCCCCCGTGTCTGGCTCGTCGAAGCCTGCAGGTTGCTGCTCCGAAACGTGGCTCATCGCCCACTACCTTCCACTGGCCGCACGCAACGACGGACTGTCCCCGCTGCCATGCTCTCGAACCGTGCTGCCGGCGCTCATGGCCTGGTGCAGGGGGGCGTGTACCCCAATGGCTTGCTCCAGTCCCGTCAGGGCGAACACCCACGCGACGGAGGCGGGCACTGCCGCGAGTCTTAGGGCTCGCAGAGAATCAACATGCTGATTTGATCTCCGCGGGGCTGCGGGTCGCGAGGAACGCGGTGACGTCAGCGGGGGTGCGGAACCTGACTGTCGGCTCCTCGCCGGCCTCCAGCTCGTCCACGCCCTTGCGGACCGTCGTCTCGCTGACCTGGGCCGCCCGTGCGACCACCCGGATACCACCATGCCCCAGGATCCTGGCCTCGGCCCCCAGCAGCAGCAGCCGCTGCCGCTCGTCCAGGTGTGGGAACAACGCCCCGAACTTCACGGCGAGTTGACCACGGACCTCATCGGAGACGCTCATATCACAACAACGAGCCGCATCACGCGAAGCAACACCTTGATTCTCTGCGAGCCCTTAGCACGCCTCCCAGCGCGGAAAGCCCCTGGTGCATCCGGACGAGGCAGCTGATGCCGGAGGAGTCGCAGAACACGAGCCCGGTGCAGTCGACCACCACCAGAGCGGCCCGGGGAGCATCAGCGAGGACCTGATCGGCTGCGTCCTGCAGCTGGACGGCACTCTCGTAGTCGATCTCCCCGCGCAGCGTGAACACACATGCCCAAGACGTCGGCCTGACCTCCACCGAGAGCACCCTTGACTGCCTCCGCATCATCGCCCGGTTACCAAGTGCCGATGATAGAGATTACTGTCCGAGCCTTTGGCCGGCAGGGCATGCGCCTACCGCTGGATTCGCCCGTGGAAGTCGCTGTCACCCGCGCGGGCGACGAACCGGCGGCCCCGACCACTCCCGGAAGGGCCCCCTGGTAAGGGGGCCCTTCCGGGAGTGGTGGCGAGTCAGTGCTTGAAGGCGTCCTTTGCCTTTTCCTTGGCTTCACGGACGTCCCCGGTGCTCTTCTCCGCCTGGCCTTCGGCGGCCATACGGTCGTTGCCCAGGGCGCTTCCCAGGGCCTCCTTGGCCTTGCCCTTGGCCTGCTCGGTCTTCGCCTTCGCCTTCTCGTTGGCAGTCACAGAACAACGCCTCCTCATAGCTTCAGGACCGCGGCTGCGGTAACCGGCTCGTGCCCCTGCTTTGCCTCTACAAACAAGACCAGGACGCCGAATATTGAGGGAATGGCAGGGAAGGCGGGCTGGCAGGAGGTCGATAACTATGGTTCCCCTGCTTCTGGTCCTGCTTCTCGCGGTCATCCTTTTCGGCGCCGGGTTCGCCATCAAGATCCTTTGGTGGGTGGCCCTCGCCGTGCTGGTCGTATGGCTGCTCGGCTTCGTCATGCGCTCCACCAGTGCCGGTGGTGGCCGTGGCCGCTGGTATCGATGGTGACCTGAGCGCGCATCCACCCAGCAGGGCCCGGCCGTCTCGGCTCGGGCCCTGTCGGCATGCCTGGGGAGCGGGTACGGAGCACGCCCCGTGAAGGCGCTGCGAAGCACCCGACAAAGGAGTCCCAAAAGGTAAACAGGGTAGGAAAGTTGCAGTCGGGGGCGAGATGGGCACGCGCGACGGGAACCGGCGCGACCTCCAGAGTGCGTCCTCGCTCCCGACCTCAGAGCGCAGCGACTCATGACGGCAGGACGGTCATGGGTGGTCGGAAGCAGGCAGTGACGTCTTTGCCGCGTGGGCAGCGGCGGGCCTGCCAGCGATCGGACAGGGCTTCGACCAGGAATGGCCCCCGCCCGCCGAGGGCACTGTCACTGGCCTAACGTCCCTCAGGAAGGTCGAAGCGTCATGCGCGGTGACATGCAGGCATTCCTCGTCCCAGGTGAGGATGAACTGTGCGGTGCTACGGGCATGGAGATGGGCGTTGTTCGGACACCGTGAGCACCATCGAGTCCACGAAATCCGGTGCGGACCGCTCCCAGCCCAGGGCGGCCAGGTGCGTCCGGGTACAGGCCCGGGCGGCTTTCACGCCGCTGCTGACGGGCAGCGACCGCGTCCATCCGATCGCTCGCAGGGAGCAGACGCGCCAGCTGGGATTGCAATCCGGTGTTGACGAGGCGGTGCGTCGCCGCAGCCGCGGGTTGTGGTTCAGCGTCCCCCTCCCGGCGGTGCCTCCCCTCAACGATCACCACCACTATCCCCTAGCGCACCTGCACGACCAGACGTCACCCGATCGGCCTACACGGCTCCCGCGCCGATGTGCGGCGTACCCCGTTCGGCCGCAAGGTGAGCGTGACCAGGTTGCCGCCAAGCAACGGCTGTGATCGCTGCAGCAGGGAGGCGTCGTGACCGTGATAGCTCTGCTCGTCCCGGTGGCGCTCATCCTCATTCTGTTCGGGACGTCCGCGCTGGAGGATCTTCTTTTCCCGCCACCTCAAGCACCTTCTCCAGAAGGGCAGACGGCACCGGAACAGGCCGAATGACTGACGTTTTCACCCGCAATTCACAAAGCGCATGCCCACCATCCGCGCGCTGACACGCCAGCGGGGCCGGACGGGTCGATGCTGCCCAGCCCCGCTCGAGTCCGGCTGCGCCACGATCGGCTGCAGCTCCGCCCCAGCTCGCCGTCAACTGACCTGAACGGTGAGCGGCGCGGAGTGGAACGTACCGGACTTGGTCGCCACCCGCACCTGCTCGGTGCCCTTCTTGGTGAACGTCCGCTTGATCGTGTAGGTGCCGTTCTTGTTGACGACGGCGGTGGTCTTCAGCGTGGTCCACTTGCCGTTGTGCCTGTGCTGGAGCACCAGTATGGAACCGGCCTTGATGCCTTTGACCCGGCCGGTGAACACGACGGTGTTGCCCACCTTGACGGCCTTGCGGTTGGCCGAGACGGTGATCGAGCCCATCGCGGTCGGTGTCCGCGACGGCTTCACGCTCGGCATGCCGGTGCGGGTCATGGTGGGCTTGGGGGCCAGCGTCCCGGTCGCTGCGACCGCTCCGGCCGTACCAGTCGACAGTAGGGCGGCGGACAGGGCGCCGGCGGCAAGCGCACGGGTGGTGTGATGGCTTCGGGTGACGCTCATGTGGGTCTCCTGGACTGGTCGGAGTTCCCCCCTGGGAGTGAGTCGGCCATTCGGGACGGCTCGCGCATCCAGGCTGGCCCGAGCGCGGCGGACCGGCATGTCCAAGCGAGCAGCAAAACCGTTGAAACATTTACCAATTTCGGCGAAGCCGCAGGTCGGACCAGCCTTTCTTCACCGCCCACTGCTAGTGCTGTGACCGCATAGGTTCGCCGGGGTGGCTCAGGAGGCAGCTTCGAGAGGGCGTCCGCCACGGGCGGATGCCCTTCTCGCTGCGGATCAGCGGGATCTCGTGCGCGTGAGGCACAAGGGCCGGTCACCGATCGGTGAGTTCCGCGAGTCTGCGGGCGAGCGTGGCACGCTCTAGTTCGTTGCCGACGAGTTCGAGGGCAGCCCGATAGGCAGTGGCTGCCTCGCTGGTGCGGCCCAGTCTTCTCAGCAGGTCGGCCCGTGCCGCGGGAAGCAGGTGGTAGCCGCGCAGTTCCTCGGCCCCGGTCAGGTCGTCCAGCAGGGTGAGGCCCGCCTCGGGCCCGTCGCGCATGGCGATGGCCACGGCCCGGTTCAGTGCGACGAGCGGGGATGGCTCGATCTGGAGCAGCACGTCATAGAGCGCGACGATCTGCGGCCAGTCGGTTGTCTCGAAGCCGGACGCCTCGTCGTGCAGCGCCGCGATCGCCGCTTGCACCGCGTATGGTCCGACGCCGGGACCGGTCAGGGCCGGCACGACGAGCCGGTGCCCTTCGGCGATGAGGTCGGCGTCCCAGAGTGCGCGGTCCTGGTCTTCGAGCAGCACCTGGCTTCCCGCCGCGTCGATCCTGGCCGCGCGCCGGGCGTCGGTGAGAAGGAGTAGCGCGAGTAGCCCCGTCGTCTCTCGCTCTCGGGGGAGCAGCCGGCGCAGGATCCGAGCGAGCCGGATGGCTTCGTCAGCCAGGTCGGGGCGGAGGAGGTCGTTGCCAAAGCTGGCGGCGTACCCCTCGGTGAAGATGAGGTAGATGACCCGGAGCACGCTGCAGCCGCGCGGGCAGTTCGTCCGGCTCTGGGACGCGGAAGGGGGTGCGCGCATTGCGGATCTTGCGTTTCGCGCGCACGATGCGCTGGGCCATCGTCGCGGTGGGCACCAAGAATGCCCGGGCGACCTCGGGTGTGGTCAGGCCCGCGAGAAGGCGCAGGGTCAGCGCGGTCTGTGCCTCCGGTGAGGGCGGGGTGGCAGCAGGTGAAGAACAGTTGCAGCCGTTCGTCGGGGATGTCGTCGAAGCCGGACTCTGCGGGGACCGCAGCGGCGGCCCGGTCGCTTTCCACCTGCAGCACCGCCAGCCGTTCCACGTATGTGCGGTCGCGTCGGATCCGGTCGATGGCCTTGCGGCGTGCGGTGGTGAGCAACCATGCCAGTGGTTTTGTCCGGCACTCCGTCGACCGGCCACCGCTCCAGCGCGGCCTCGATCGCGTCGGAGGCGGTCTCCTCGGCAAGGTCGAGGTCTGCGACCGGGCAGCGAGCAGGGCGAGCAGCCGACTCCGGTCTTCGCGGAACACCGCCTCCACGGAGCGGGCCGCTCGCTGCTCGTTCACGACTGATCCGGCTCCCAGACCGTGCGGACCTCGACGGTGCCGTGCCGGGCCCCGGGGCACCGAGCCGCCCAGTCGAGCGCGGCGTCGAGGTCGGGAACATCGATCAAGTAATAGCCGCCGACGATCTCCCGGGTCTCGGCGAACGGCCCGTCGGTCACGACACGCTCACCATTCACGCGGACGCGTACGGTGGTCGCGTTCGAGGTGTCCAGGGCGTTGCCGTCGAGCTTGACGCCAGCACCGGAGACGGCCTTCTCGAACGCCATGAACTCTTCCACGGTCGGTCCTTCGGCCGGTCGCTCTTCGGTGGAGTCCGGCGACGCGGTGTTGATCAGCAGCAAGTACTTCACGGTGCGCTCCTCATGCATCGGGTTGGTTGCGCAGATATGACGAATGGCCGGAGACAGAATCGACAGCACGACCAGAGAAATCTTGTCAGCGGCGCAGGTCAGGCTGCAGCAGCGAGAGGGCGTCCGCCCCAGCGGATGCCTTTCTCGCTGCGGATGCGGGCGCGTTCGCGTCGCTGGGCGGCGAGGACGTCGGGGTGGCGGGCGTTGGTGTTGCGCCAGCGCAGGTAGGCGTGCAGGGCCCGGGTCTGGACGGTGTGGTTGCGGTGGTGGGAGTTGGCGACGGTGAACTGCCGCAGCGGGCCGAAGTGGGCCTCGATCGGGTTGGCCCAGGACGGGTAGGTCGGGGTGAAGCACAGCTCGACGCGGTTCTTCTTCGCCCAGCGCCGGATTTGCTCGCCCTTGTGGGCGGAGAGGTTGTCCAAGATGACGTAGATCGGGGCGCCGTCCGGGCGGGCCGCGCGGATCGACCTGAGCGCAGCCAGCGTGTTCGCGGCACCCTTCTTGCGGCGGTTGACGCCCCAGAGCGTGTCGTCGCCGATGGCGTAGCAGCCGTGGAAGTAGCGGACTCCGTGGGTGCGGTGGTAGGTCGCGGGGTGCCGCTCGGGGTGTCCGGCGGTGGCCCAGCCAGATCCGGCGGTGGGACGGATGCCGAGCGGCCTGAACTCGTCGAACGCGAACACCCGGTCGGGAAAGCGCTCCAGGGGCCTTGACCCAAGGCCGGGAAGTTAGCCTGTTTGTGCTGGTGGCAAGGGGGTTGAGGTCCAGGCAGTGGCTGCGTAGAGGCCGGGCCCGAGTTTGTGGATGAGCCCGGTGTCGGCCCATCGGGACAGCTGCCGATACATGGTGTGCAAGGTGATGTCACCGAAGTGGGCGGCGATTTCCGCGGGTCTCCACAGGCGGGTCGGGTCGTCTTGCAGCAGGGCGAGAATCCGGTGTCGTCGGCGCTGGGCTGGGGCGGTGTAGCGGTCGTCGCGGGAAGCCCTGGGCAAAGGCGGCTGTTCGGGGTCGGGTTCGAGGACGCTGACGGTGAGGTCGGTGATGGTGCGGCTGTGATCGGGACGGCCGTCGTCGCGTCGCTCGCTGTAGCGGGACATTGGGGACTTGACCTTGCGGGTGCTGGTCCGGTGCCGGCGGGGTGCGAGGAGTCGGGCCAGCACCCGCCAGCCGATCAGCCCAAGGGAGCCTGGCTCGTCGGAGACGATCCCGGCGGCCTGAATGAGCTGGTCACGGGCGGTCTGCAGGGCGATGGTGAAGCAGCAGCGGTCGGGGTCGGTGCCGGGGACGGACTCGGCGGCCTCGACCATCACGGCCCGTAGGGCCTGGTAGAGCGTGAGCAGGGCTCACATCTCCTGTTCGAGGCCGACCCGGTCGCCCGAGCGGAGGTTCCGGCCGGCCAGGATCGTGTGGCGGAGCGCGAAGTACGAACTCTCGTGTTCCCAGCGCTCGTGGTAGAGGTTGATCAGCGCCCTGGCTGAGTGTCGGCGGGCATCAGTCAAGGTCGTGACCAGCCGGTAGGAGCCGGTGAAGACGGTGCCGTCGCTGCAGGTCACCGTGATCTCGGCGTCGATGATCCGGACGTTGACGGTGCCGATCACCGACAGGTAGGAGCCGTCGTCGAGACGGGCCAGGACCGGGGTGCGCCGGTTGCTGCGGAGCCGGCCCAGCACCTTCGCGCCGGTCGCGGTCACCTGGGCGAGGAAGCCGTTGGCGTCGAAGCCCTTGTCCCACCGCACCAGCATGTCCGGCCTGAGCAGGTGCAGCAGCCGGAGGGCGTAGGCGATCTCGCCCTCGTCGGTGGGGCCGAACACCGCCCCGATCAGCGCTCTCGTCCCGGTCTCGACCAGCGTCATCAACTCTAGCGTGGGATAGCCGTGATGAGCCGTCCGCCCGAGCCAGGCCCGGTTGCCGGGCGAATCGGGCACCCGCAGCGAACTGCAGCCGTCGAAGGACACCGTCCGGTAGGCACCGAACCGCACTCCCGGCGTCGTCGGGCGGGCCAGGGGACCGGCGAGCACCTCGCACAGTGACCGCACCGGTGCGGCCCCCAGCCTACGGCGCAGGTCCCGCAGGGCCTTCGCGCTCGGCGAGGCCACCGGCATCCCGGCCAGACCTGCGGTGAGCTTGTCCCACACCAGCCGGCAGCCGACCTCGGGGAACAGGCACATCGCCAGCAGGAAGTAGACCCCGACCCGAGACGGCAGATCACGCAACCGCCGCTGCACCGTCCGCGTCTCCGCCAGCACCGCGTCCACCAGCTCGAACGGCACCACGACGGTCAGCTCTCCCAGATGCCCCGGCGCAAACCGGCCCGCCGCCACGGGCACCGTACGGGTGATGGCCGCCAGCGCGGACGGCAGGACAAAATGAACCCGCAACGGAGCTCCTCACGTAACAAGCTGTCTTGGTCGACTGCCTGTACCAACGAGCTCCGTTGTGCTTACGCCTCGAACCCCCAACGGCTTTGCAGGACCTGCGAAAACGCTAACTTCCCGGCCTTGGGTCAAGGCCCCACATTTCAGCGCCTAAACCGACCCGCGGTTCTGACGGTCGATGGCTCCGTTCAGTGCCGTACCGAAGAGGCACCATGTCGCGTAAATCAGCAGGAGTTCGGCTGCCCTTCGGCCGGTGCGCGCGGTTCGCCGGATGAGTTCGATCCGGTGCAGGGCCGCGTTCGCTTGCCGGTCGCCGCCCCGGTTGAGACGACGGTACCGCCGACTGCCCGAGGAACGCTCGACCGGGCTGACCCCGCACAGCGCCGCGAAGGACGCCTCACTGCCCAGGCGTTCCGGGTTGTCCCCGATCGTGATCAGCAAAGTGACGGCCGTGTCCGGACCGACGCCCACCACCTCAAGCAACTGGGGAGCGTGGCGTTCCACCAGCCGGGTCAGGCGGCCTTCCAGGTCCTGGACCTCATCGCTGAGTTGCCTGATGCGCCGCTCCAGGAGCCCCAGAGTGACGTGGGTGGCGTGGAGCACCGCCCCCTCGTCGGCCTCGTGGTGCAGGCTGTCGTCGACGAGCCCTGCGCAGGTGCGGAAGAGCTCTGCGTTGCCCATCCCGGCAAGTTCCTCCCTCAGCTGCGGATCGGCACGGATGAGGACGGCCTTGAGCTGGTTGATCGCCTGGGTGCGGGCCTTGACCGCCGAGTCCTTGGCCAGCTTGTACATCCGGGCGATCTCCACCGGCCCGTCGCCCCCTTGGCCTGGGCGCGCGCCCGCCCGCTCAGCACCGCCCGAGCCGTTCTCGGCATCGAGCGGGTCCGACTTGCCGAGCCGACGGCGGTCGGCCCGGTCGAACCGGTTCACATCGAAAACGGCCACGTCCTGGGCCAGCAGGTAGCGGGACAGGGCCGCCCCGAAGGAACCGGTCCCTTCCACTCCGGCCCGCCGCACCGTACCCGACGCCCTCGCCCACCCCAGCAGGTTGCGGTAGCCGGCCGCGCTGGCCGGGAACTCCTCGGTGCCGATCACCTCCCCCACCGGGGAGAGCACAGCGGCCACATGGGCATCCCAGTGCGTGTCCACTCCCAGGACCACCTCCCCCGTCGGCCGACGCCGACGAGGACGCGAAGCGGTGGACGTGCCGGTCATGCTCGTTCCCTTTCAGGCTCGACGGCCTATCGCGTAGCCGGCAGCGGGCCGTGCAGACGGTCAGAATCGTGATGACGCCTTACCGGCAAGCCCCTATCGAGACACGTCCATCAGCCCGAGACCAACAGCGCGCTGTCCCGTGGCCGGCGGTCGACACAGTGTGATCAGGACACCGCGGTCAGGGATCTCAGGAGTCAGACCCCGCCGTAGGACAGGCACGCACCTACGGTTCTCGGCCCAGCCGGCCTCCAGCCACGTCAGCCCGCTCGTTCGAGCGAATTGACTCGAAGCACCGGTCGCCTGCCACCGGAACTGGCACCATGCCGCCGTCGTGCGTCACTTCGAGTCGAAGGCGGACCATTGGAACGGCGGGTCAATGAGCGGCAGCTGTCGGTGTTGCAGTGGGTGGGAGCCGGGTGCCCTGCAGGCGTATGGAACACAAGCTCCTACAAGACCACCTGCCAGGCACTCCACAACCGTGGCCTGGTGGCGGTCTCCCGGAAGAGCGGGCAGTGGAGCGTCGCCCTGACAAGCGCCGGTCGGCACTACCTGGCGCACGGCACGTACCCTCCCCGCGGATCACGCCCGCGGAAGACCCAGGCCGCCGGTCCACGACCTAAGTCCACCCGAGGGCAGGAAACTCCGGCCACCGAGCGGAAGCCAAGCCCTCCCTCACATCCTCGTGTGACGCTCACGGAGCAGCTGTTACAGGAGCTCGCGGAGGCCGGCGGCAGGATCGTCAAGAGCGGCAGCGGTCCCGGCTTGGAGAAGTGGCCGTCCCGCGTCGCCGCCGCACGCAGGTCCGGAAGGGTTCCGGAGACGAAGGAGCTGTACGGAAACTGGTGCCGCGACGGGTACGAGATCAAGCTCGTCGACATCCCCGCCTGGCGCCTTGCCGTCCTCGACCCCGTCTCCGTGCCCTCGCGCCTCACTCGGCCGCACACCGTTATCCGGGCCATGCAGAACGAACGCCAGCCGCTGGGCCTGACCAAGCCCGTCCAAGGACGCGCTCTCCGGCTCATCCAGGCACTGATCACCGCCGCCGAGGCCGAAGGACACACCTGCTCGGCGGGGCAGACCGGCTCCGCACCCCCGTCTCATCGCCGCCGCAGGGCACATCCTCACTTCACCATCACCGCACAGGGCCAGCCCGTGGGGTTTCTCGTACTCCAGGAACAGGACCGAGCCGAGCACGTCGCCACCGAGAAGGAACTCACCGACGCCAAGAAGCACTCCTGGGTCAGAATCCCCCGCTTCGACTACACCCCCTCCGAACGCCTCCGTATCATCCTCAGCGGCGGCCAGCCACACCGAGCGAGCGAATGGGCCGACACACCCGGCCGCCCCCTCGAAGAGCAGCTCGCCGAGATCGCACAGGAGGTCACCCTCCGCGGCGAAGCCGCCGAACGCAGACGCCAGGACGAAGCCGAAGCGGCACGCCAGAAACGCATCCGCTGGGAAGCCGCCATGGAACAAGCCCGCACCCGGTACGCGGAGGCGTACCGGGTCCGGCACCTCGAAGCCCAGGAAGCGGCATGGCGCCACGCCACCCGACTGACCCAATACGTGAGCACCGTACACACGCGAGTCGAGGACATGCCTCCGGGCCAGGCCAGAACCGACGCCGAGGAATGGATCAGCTGGGCAGCAGCCACCGTGGAGCGCCTCGACCCATTGAACACACCGCCCCGGCTGCCCGACATTCCCAACCCACGGGCCGACGACCTGAAACCCTTCCTCGGGCACTGGAGCCCTTACGGTCCCACCTACTGAACGCCCGCACCGCACATTGTGCGCCTACAACCGCAGTTCAGGAGGATCTTCGGAAAACCCGAGGTCAGATCCCATTTCGTGGCCCATCGCCATGCATGTGGGTGCCCAGGGAGTCAAACGGGCCTCACGGCCGACAGTCCGCCCTTTCCACCCGGTCGCTCCAGCCTTCGCCACCACCCTGCTCGACGCGACCGGCGTCCTCCTCGGCCAACTCCCGCTCAGTCGCGACCGGGTGTGGCTGGTCGTGCCGGACGCGGGCCTGGCGGATCGGCAGGTGGGCGACTCGTGGTGGAACGCTCCCTGTCAGCCGACCTGCTGCACCTTGATCGCGTCGCTCACCCGAACCGTCCCGGCTGCAAGGGCGTCCAGGTAGACACCGAGCACGATGCCGGGATCCGCCGGGAGTTCGTGGACGGTCGAAGTACGCGTCAACTGGCCCGAAGACCGACCGCCAGCGTCAGTTCAAGGACCCGGTGTGGCGATGCGAGATCCGGAAACAGCTCCCGCAGCTGCGACATCCGGTACCGGACGGTCTGGGGATGGACGAACAACGCCGCCGCCACCTCGTCCCGCCTGCCCTGGTGCAGCAACCACGCCCGCAACGTCTCCTCCAGCCGCCGTGCGGTCGCGACAGGCAAGGTCCGCAACGGTGCGAGGGCTCGGTCACGCAGGTCTGCGAACGCGTCCACGTCGGCGCTCAGCACCAGCTCGGGCAGGTGGTCCTCGGTGTCGCGAATATCAGAGGAGAGGGAGCGCGCGCGTACGGCTCGTGCGTACGAGGAGGACGCACGAGTCCATGGCCGGGCCGGCCCGACCACGGCGGTGCGGCCGGTCAGCTGCCGCAAGAGATGTGATCGGTCGGCATCGGGGACGAACAGCACCCCGGTGGCGTCCGGCAGATCGTCGAGGACGAGGGTGCTCGGGTCGAGCGCGCGGTAGGCAGGCCGGGCCTGGGCGGCAGGCAGCAGGACCGCGGTCAGCGTAACCGGAGGCTGCCATCCGACCCGTTGAGCAGAGGCCAGCAGCACCTCCGGGCTCGCGCCGGCGAGGAGGTCGCGGGCCAGGTGTTCCAGGTGGCGTTCGTGGGCCCTGCCCCGGGCGGCCAGTTCGTCGGCGTGGCCGGCGGCGCTCGCGGCGGAGAGCTCGTCGATGTAGGCGAAGGTCAGCTCGGCGAACTTGGCGACCTCGGCGGCGGGCAGACCTGCGGACACGGCGCCCGCTGCCAGGCATCGCCAGGCCACGCGGGCGCCGACGCGGTAGGCGCTGAGCAGGGCGTCCATCGAACGGCCGTCGCGCACCTCGCCGCGGCCCAGCTCGTAGGCCGCGTCACCGCCGTCGCCGCCCGCGGCGTTCCCGCTCGCGAGGTCGAGGTAGTGCCCGAGGGCGGTGCGAACGGCTCGGCGGATGGTGCCGCCCATGCTGCCCGAAAGGGCGTTGGCGTAGGGAGGGACCTCGTCGATGATCGCCTGGACGACCTCGTCGGCGGTGGTCTTCAGCGCGGCCCTCAGTGCGGTGACCGTCGTCTCATCCAGGGCCAGTTCGCTGGCCCTCCGGATTGCATGGCTCACGTCTTTGTTCCCTGCGAACAATTCAACCGACCAGATTCACGTCCTGCGGTCAGGACTTTACGCCCTGAGGCGCAGCAAGCTGGAGTCATGATGAGTGCGGCCCTCCGCGGCAGGGCGTGGAAACTGCTGGAGATGGTCACGACGCCGCTGCTGCCGTCGGACTACCTCGACCTGGTCAGCCCACTGCGTGCGGGCACCGATCTGCGGGGGCGCATCGAGGCCGTGCACCCCGAGACGGATGACGCCGCGACTGTCGTGATCAGGCCGGGACGGGGCTGGCGCGGCCACACAGCCGGTCAGTACGTGCGGATCGGGGTCGACGTCGACGGGGTGCGCCTGTGGCGTGCCTACTCCATCACCTCGCCGACGAACCGCCAGGACGGCCGCGTCACGATCACCGTGAAGGCGATCCCGGACGGCAAGGTCAGCAACCACCTGGTCCGCAGGGCGAAATCGGGCACGTTGATCCAGCTCGACCAGGCGGCGGGTGACTTCGTGCTGCCGCAGGCCAAGCCCGCCAAGGTGCTCTACCTGACGGCCGGCAGCGGCATCACGCCCGTGATGGGCATGCTGCGCGACACCGAGTTCGACGACGTCGTCATGGTCCACTGCGCGCCACGGCCGCAGGACGTGATCTTCCGCAACGAACTGCACGATCTGGTCGCGGACAAGAAGCTGCGGCTCATCGAGGTGCACACCGCCACAGACGGCATGCTCGACATCGCCCGTCTCGACGAACTCGTGCCCGACTGGGCCGAGCGCGAGACCTGGGCTTGCGGGCCCACGGGCCTGCTCGACGCCGCCGAAGAGCACTGGAGCGGGCACGGCGTCCAAGAGCGCCTGCACACCGAACGCTTCCGCCCCGGCATCGTCGTCGCCGGCGACGGATGCGGCGGCGGCGAGGTCACGTTCAGCGCCACCGGCAAGACCGTCGACGCGGACGGCGCTACGCCGTTGCTGGACGTCGGCGAGGAGGCCGGCGTGCTCATGCCGTCCGGGTGCCGCATGGGCATCTGCTTCGGCTGCGTCACGCCGCTCAAGGCGGGCGCCGTCCGAGACCTGCGTACCGGCGAGATCACCGAGGCCGAGCCGGGCGTCCTCATCCAGACCTGTGTGTCCGCCGCGGCGGGCCCTTGCGACATCGAACGGTAGGAGCACCTTGACCGCCATCGACCCCACCGCCCATCTGACGGCGGAGCAGATCGAGGAGCTCGGCCACGAGCTGGACGCGATCCGCGACGAGGTGATCGCCAGCCGCGGCGAGAAAGACGCCGCCTACATCCGTAGGGTCATCTCGGCGCAGCGCAAGCTCGAGCTGGTCAGCAGGGGCGTGCTGCTGTTCTCGATGTTCCCGCCGGCGTGGCTGCTCGGCACCGCCGGGCTGTCCGTGGCGAAGATCATGGACAACATGGAGATCGGCCACAACATCCTGCACGGCCAGTGGGACTGGATGCGGGACCCGAAGATCCACTCCACGACCTGGGAGTGGGATCACGTCTCGCCGGCCGACCAGTGGAAGCACTCGCACAACGAGCTGCACCACACCTACACCAACGTGATCGGCAAGGACAACGACCTCGGCTACGGCATCATGCGCGTCGACGAGGACCAGGAGTGGCACCCGTTCCACCTCGGCCAGCCGCTGTGGAACTTCATCAACGCCTGCTTCTTCGAGTACGGCATCGCCGCCTACGACCTGGAGCTCGGCAAGAACCTGCACAAGCGCCGCCGCAAGAACCCGGAGTTCCGCGCGCGGGCCAAGGCTGTGGGCCGCAAGATCCGCAAGCAGGTACTCAAGGACTACGTGATCCACCCGCTGCTGTCGGGCCCCTCGTTCCTCACCACGCTCACCGCCACGTTCACCGCGAACCTGGTCCGCAACATCTGGTCCCACTCGGTGATCATGTGCGGGCACTTCCCCGAGGGCGTACAGGTCTTCGAGCGCCGGTCGATCAAGGACGAGACGCGCGGCCAGTGGTACCTGCGCCAGATGATGGGCTCGGCGAACATCAGCGGCAGCAGGGCCGTGCACTTCATGACCGGCAACCTGTCGCACCAGATCGAGCACCACCTGTTCCCGGACCTGCCGAGCAACCGGTACGCCGAGGTCGCGGTGAAGGTGCGCGCGCTGTTCGAGAAATACGAGCTGGAGTACGTCACCGGACCGCTGCCCAAACAGGTGTTCTCCGCGTGGCGCAAGGTCTTCCGGCTCTCGCTGCCGAACAAGAAGCCCGAGGTCAAGACGCCGGACCGTGAGCAGGAGCTCGTCGCCGCCTGATTATTACAAGCGCCTGGCTCACGCACCCGAGGTCAGGCGCCCTTGCCCGCAGGCTCCAGAATCGCCACGCACTCCACGTGATGCGTCATCGGAAACACGTCACAAGGCGTGTGGACGGGAGGAGAATCTGCAGATCACATGGGGTTTTCCTGCCTTGGGCGCGGGCTGTGAGGCGGCCGGAGCGCCAAATGAGCGTCATGTCTGACGGACTTTCTCTCCTCCTCTGGCCGGTACACCGGGCTGTCCGCGTTTCTGGTCCCCCGTGGCCGTCATGTTGCTGCTCGGGCGGCAGGTCAGCTGCGGGATACCCGGCGCAGCGCTCGCCACCGGGCCGCCCGGGCCGACCCGGTGGGCCGGTGATGAGGCTGGACATCAGGACCGACTCGTCGCCGGGTTTCACCTCGTGCACATCGGCGACCGCCCCCGGACGCCTGCCCGGGTGTGGCTCAGGCGTCGATGATGACGGGGATGACGAGGGGCTTGCGGCGGTGGGTGCGAAACGCCCAGTTCGCCACGGCGCGGGCGAGGAGTTGTTCGAGTTGGCGGGCGTCCCCGACGCCTTCCTCGGCCGCGGTGGCCAGGGTCTTCTCGAT